>RECQ01000006.1 GCA_007693965.1 Phycisphaeraceae bacterium
GCCATCGTCCGCATGATCGTTATCTGGTTCTCGCTGAGCGAGGGTGGAAGTTCCGTGTCGGCATCGGTTTCGTCGTGCGCTTGCGCATTTGCATTCGCGTCGTCAGTGTGACGCTGACTTTGCAAGGCTTCCACTATCTCGGGCAGCAGCGCATCGCGGAATGCGGCGGCGATCTCGCCGGCGTTGGCGAGTGAGACCTGCGTTGGCGCGGCGGGGGCGGTCTGCTCGGGCGCCGCTTCGGCGCGCACATCCGCCAACCGGATGAGCCGCCCGGCGCCGTCAACGGCCGGGCGATGACGCTGGCGGCCGGTGCGGAGCACGAAATCGAGCGTTCGCTGGCGGCACCCGACAAACGCCGAGGCGCCCTCGCTCGGCGTCTCGACATCGAGATCCGCACGAGCCATCACGCCGTGTTCGGTGAGTCGCCATTCGCCCGACCCATCCCGTGAAACGCGGAACGGTGAGGCGTCGGCGGCTTCGCCCGACTTCCACGACTTGAAAGCGTCGCTCCAGCGCGTCCAAAGTTCGGCGAGGAGCGGTTCGAGCGCCTCGGCGAGGCCGCGCTCGCCGGTGGCGGAGGCGGAGGCATCGATGGCGCCCGGCTGGCCGGCCATTTCGACGCGGAGCGCGAAACGTCGCTCAACGAGGCCCGCGGCGACGAGCAGGAAGAGAGCCCGCTGCTCGACGGCGGTGAGGGCGTCTTCATCGAAGGTTGTCCATCGCTCGGGGATGGAGCGGAGGAGGGAGGCGACCGCCTCGGCGACGGCATCCAGCTGATCGAAACCCAGGTCACTCATGACCGCGATGGTACAGAACCGGCGTCGATCCACTTGGAATCTGATCGGGCCTTCGCCCCGGCCGGGTCTTCAATCTCAGAATCGTAGTGGGCCTACGTGCTAGAGGATGTTGATATGGGGCGGCGCGTAACGTCGTGAACTACACAGCTTGATGTGGCCAGTGAAGTGTCTGCGCGCCTTGGACCTGTGCCGGGGTGGCCATGGCGACATGCGTTTCGACTACACCTACCGCATAACGCCCAGCTCCATCCCGTGAAACGAACGCCGCGGGGCCCAGCGGTATTGCATGACGACTGTCCACGCGAGCCTCTATCGAATCACGATGATCCTCCCCGGCTATCAGCATCGGGCGAAGACTGGCGAGCGAGCCACACGAACGCAGCGCCTCATGCGGATCAGCGCCATCGGCGATCGCTGCCCGACGCTTGATCCAGCGTTGTACACGCCGATCCGCCCCGCATCCGAGGTCGGCGATGCGCATCAGTGGCCGGGGGATGTGATCCTCGCCACGCACGGGGTAGGGCTGGCGCACGTCGCTCGAGTGCTCGGCGGGCGGCCGATTGCCTCGTATCCGCGGGTGGAACCCGGGCCATCGTCGGAGAGGTGGTCGCCCCGGCCGCGATCTCCCACATCCTGTCTGACCGATTCACGCGCTGGAACAAGGCGATCTTCCTGTATCGCACAACGCCGTCCGCAGAGAACATCTGATGACGATGGCCATTCGCCGGTCGTGAGGCAGCGCTGTCGTTGGCGATCGGCTGTGTCGGCTTCACCACAGTTCCAGGAGAATCAAGATGCCGCTGAACACGATGAAGGATCTGCTGTACGAGCAGCTCAATGAGCTGCATGCTGCCGAGAAGCACAGCACGGGAACACTTCAGAAGCTCATGGATGCAGCCTCGAGCGAGGAGCTCGCCAGGCATTTTCGTATTCATGTTGAGCAGGCGAAGGAGAGACAGTCGCGCCTGGAGGCGATTTTCGAGGAGTTGAAGATGAAGCCGGGTCCGACATCCAGGGCCGAGAGCAGGGGGATGAAGGGACTGCTCGATGATTGTCTGAAGCTGGCGAACATGCGCAAGGCGGAGCCGCATGTCCGTGATGCGGCGATCATCGCCGCTGCTCAGCATGTTGCGCACGACGAGATCGCCGGTTACGGCTGCGCTCGCACGTGGGCGGATCTGCTCGGCCACCATGATCTTGCTTCGATGCTTCAGGCGTCGCTCACTGAGGCCCGCGAGGCTGATGAGAAATTGTCCCGGCTCGCGGAGAGCCTGAACAAGACCGCGCTGGTCGCCGCGACCGCCTGATCGGCTCGGAATGCGCTTTTGATCATGCTTAGTGGGGAAGCGTGGTCCGGAGGGGGCGCCGGACGGCGCATGCATCAGCGTGGCGGAGTCTTCTCCAGAGACTCGGCTCGGTCTGCACCTTGGCGGGCTGGCGCGGTGTGTACGGATGGACGGTCGAGCGCCGCGGGAGGGTCGACCCGTTCGCTCCCGCCGCGGCGATTCGCGCATACGATGATGTGGAGGCGGCGGCATGAAGACATCGAATCTGGAAGTCATGGAGATTGCTATTCCCGCCGGCGCGACCTCGCTCCCTGGAACACTGGAGCTCCCCTACTCCGCGGCTGGCGTTGCGATCTTTGCGCACGGAAGCGGAAGCGGTCGATCCAGCCCGAGAAACCGGGATGTCGCCGAATCCCTGCACGGCCGGGGCGTCGGCACGTTGCTCTTCGACCTGTTGACCGAGCCCGAGGGCGCCGATCGCCGCAACGTCTTCGATATCGATCTGCTCAGCGAGCGGCTTCTGGCCGCGGCCCGCTGGACGATGTCGCATCCGGCGACGGCGAGCATGCCGATCGGCCTCTTCGGCGCCAGCACGGGCGGGGCGGCGGCGCTGGTTGTCGCGGCGCAGGAGCCGATGATCCGCGCGGCGGTCTCCCGGGGAGGGCGGCCGGATCTCGCCGGCGCGTGGCTCGCTCAGGTGCGGGCGCCGACGCTGTTGATCGTCGGCGGCGAAGATCATGAAGTGCTGAAGCTCAATCGCAACGCGTTCGAAGAGCTGAGGTGTAAGAAGCGGCTCGAGGTCGTTCCGGGCGCCACGCATCTCTTCGAGGAGCCGGGCGCGCTCGAGGCGGTCGCGCAGCTCGCCGGCGAGTGGTTCCTGTTTCATTTCGGCGCCGGTGACTCCTGACAATCGCGCCGGCCTCACACGCAGTGCGGCTGTGTGCGGGCGGGGACCGCCGCGAGCGGATACCATGAGGATCTGATCCTTCATCCCTGCGCGCCGCGCAGACGTCTTTCTGACGCACGGCGCAGCAAAGTTTTTCGGGAGTGCGAGAGATGCCTCAGAATGACAATGACACCCCCCAGGCCGGGCCGGAGCAGATCGAGCTGCTTGCATCCTTGATCGATCAGGCGCGTGCGAAGGGCGTTCGGACCGGCGTCCGCAACGACGAGCTCGAAGACCTGGATGAGGCGCAGGCGTCGGAACTGATCGAACAGCTCCAGATCCGACTCGGTCAGGCGAGCGGGTAACAAAGGGGGCGATCCGGGACGTTCGTTGCAGGCCCCCTTGGCCGCTAATGGTCCGCGTGCGCCGTGTGAGAGAAGGTTGTCTGTCTGCGCGGCGCTGCGCTGTGTCCTCGGGCTTGTTCGCGCCTCCGCACCCATGTGAGTCTGCTCAGGCGATGGCTTCGGCGATGGCCGGATGCTCCGCGAGCTGGTGGGCATGGAGGGGTGTGAATTCCCCTTCGTGCAGGCTGACTCCGGGCGGGTCATCGCCGAACTCCGCGCGGAGGGCGCCGAGCATCCGCGGCGCCGCGAAGACGCTGATCCGGTTGATCTCGCGCTCCTTCATCCGGGATTCGATCCAGGCCTTCACATCGCGCGCGAAGCGGTTGCGCTCCTCCTGATCCTGGTGTCCTCGTGCGGCGAAGCCCTGGGCTGCGTTCGCGGACGGGCCACGGCCAAGCGGGTTGGGGCGGCCGCGCTCGTGGTAATCCTCCCAGTCGCTCCGAACCGACTCGTGTTCACTGACGCGGCGCCGGCCTCCCCGAACATCCCGGAGCGAGTACAGCTTCGCGCATCGGTCATCCGCGGTCACAAACCAGTGTGTCGTTTTTCGCATGGCGCTGTTCCGGGGAGAGGGGGACGCCGGGGGGGCGGGCGGTGGCGTATCGCCACATATTCATTTTCGCTTCCGGTCGGGGGCGTGTCGATGAGGAAACCACCCCGGATTCGTGCATCGGATCGGGGACGTGTCGTACGCATTGCGCGGGGGCGGTTCTTGAACGGGGTTGTCTTCCTATGGCGGGCGCGCCGACATTGCATTTGAATGCGAATATTGAAAGGAGTGTCAGCCATGGCAACGACACTGACCAAGAGAAAACCGCGAGCGGGCTGGGGCGGATCGGCGGAGGGGGAGATGATCTCTCCTCTGGCCCGTCTGCGGGATGAGATGGATCGGCTGTTCGAGCGTGCGACGCCTTCGTGGCTCGGGGGTCACGAGGGCGGAGGCCTTCTTGAATGGTCGCCGGAGGCCGAGCTCTCCGAGACCGATGAAGAGTTCATCGTTCGTTTCGAGGTTCCGGGGATCGAACCGAAGGATGTCTCCGTCAGCGTTTCGGGCAACCGTCTTACGGTCGAGGGCGAGAAGCGGGAGGAGTCCGAACATCGCGACAAGACGCGATGGATGACCGAGCTTCGCTACGGCGCCTTCCGGCGCATGGTCGAACTGCCTTCGACGGTGGACGTGGAGAAGGTCGCCGCGGAGCAGACCAACGGCGTGCTTACGATCCGTCTGCCGAAGACCGAGCAGGAATCGCGCCGGAAGATCCCGGTGAAGGCGCCGGGCGCCGGCCGCTAGAGCCCCGGGGGAGTCAGACACCTGCGCTTCCGAGCGTTCGACGGCGCCGGATGCGATGGACTGTTGTGATGTTGTCGCGGGGGGGGGGGGGGGGGGGCCCCCCCGCCCC
>RECQ01000024.1 GCA_007693965.1 Phycisphaeraceae bacterium
TGAAGCCCATGCACAACCCCCCGCGACGCGATGATCTTTTCGATGAGCGGGGGCCGCTCGGCAGCTCCATACGTCGGACCCTGGGCGGTGACACCATGGATCCATATTCCGCAGATCAGCGTCGCCAGAATGACAGTCGCGATCTTGTTCATGCCGATTGCCTCCATCCCGCCACGGGTGATACGGCCAGGCGCGTATGACCACACCCAATATCGTACGCCTGCAGGGCGAGACAGGCTCCCCTCAGGGCGGGTCGGGCGCCGCCTCCCGCTCGCGGCGGATGCGCTCGCGGATCTGGCGGCCTCGCTCGGCCATTGAATCGTCGATCTTCCGGCGGAGTTCGTCGTCGATGTCGGCGCGGAGGGTTTCGAGGATTGAGGAGAGCCTGTAGATGTTGTCTGAACCGAGGTCTTCGGCCATGATCTCTTCGCGTGCGCGTTCGGCGAACATGTCGACCAGGCCGCGGCGGCGCATGGCCTGGTAAATCCGCGTTCGAACATTGGCGGTTCGCAAGCCAATTCTGTCCGATTCCCGCCTGTCAAAGACGCTCTGTACAACGACGGCGGGGTCGTCCTCATCGGCCCAAGCATATTCCTCGGCGATTGTGAGCGCGGTTCTGACGCCGGTTCTCAAGAAATAAAGCGGCCTTCGTTCTTCTCTATTTTCTCCAGTAGGCACACCGATGCGCTCAAGCTCACTCTCGGCGAAATCAAGCAGTTTCTTTGCATTTTCGATGGCTAGTTCAGAGCGTTGGTAGTGGAGCATCCTCGGCTGAAAACTTAGATATGGATAGGGCGGCCCTTCGAGGACGCGTTCGACGCCGCGGGCGATCCGTTCGTCGATTGCAGGGTCGTTCGGCGCCAGTTCCGCCAGGAGATAGAACGAGTCAATGGAGTAATTCGAGTCGGCGTACAGCAGCTTGAGCAGCGCCGGCGCCGCCCTTTCGTCGCCGAGT
This sequence comes from Phycisphaeraceae bacterium, assembly GCA_007693965.1. GTDB lineage: Bacteria > Planctomycetota > Phycisphaerae > Phycisphaerales > UBA1924 > RECQ01. Next base: position 956 of record RECQ01000024.1, read on the forward strand.
AGATCAAAAAGCCGCAACAGATACATAACACGCGAGTGTGCGACCATCTCTTCCCGCGTGACTCCGGGAGGAATGACCTCGTCCCCGTGCTGCGCGGTGTAGATCGCCGCCTGACGAAAGAACTCGTCGCTCAACAGAGCATTCGGCCCAAGCGACCGTTCCGCCTCTTCGTGCAGACTGCGGCGACGTTCATGCGCAGGGCTCTCCAGTTGGTGCAGCGCCTGAAACGTGAGCGCTTTCTCGACGAGCGGAAACTGCTCAAGCTGAACGGGTTCGGAGCGGTCGCAGCCGCCGGAGAGAAGCAGGCAGGCAAGGGCAAGACTCAGCGCTCTTTTCTGAACCATCCACATGGCGATCCCCAAGGGCTGAGCGCCGATCAGACGGTTCCGAACCGGCGCGCACCACCCCTCCATCTGAGAATGATAGCTCCGCATTCTCCGTCGGACACCCCTTCCCGCTCGCGGCGGATGCGCTCGCGGATCCGGCGGCCTCGCTCGGCCGTCGAATCGTCGATCCTGTTGGGAAGTTCGTTGATGAAGCCGGCGCGAAAGGTCTCGGAAATGAGGGCCGGCCCGGTGATCGCGTCAGTGCGTCAGCGGATCGATCTTCGGCGTGGGGTCGCCGTGGTTTCGGATTGCTTCGGAGATGCGGCGCCAGCGTTCCTTGTGATCGTGGTCGGCGCCGGGTTCGGTTTCGCAGGCGCGCAGGCAGCGCATAAGCAGGGCGCGGCGGGGGAGGGCGCGGGCGCCGAGGAATTCGATGGTGAGGTTGGCGAGCATGCGTTCGTCGCCGCGGGGGCGGCGGCGGCGGACTCCGGCGGCGTCGATGAGCGTGAGTCTTTTTCCTGCCGGGGCGCCGGCGTCGATGATGATGTTCGAAGGTTTGTGGTCGCGGTTGTGCAGCCCGGCCAGGGCGATGCGCGCGGTCAGGACTCCGAGTTCGGTTGACAGTTCATGTTCGTCGCGGGGCGTGGTCGCTGCGCGGGCCGCGTGGCGGAGGAGGGTTTCGCCGGGAAGGCGGTAGGTGGCGAGGGCTTCGATGGCGCTGCCGTGTGCGCTGCGGGCGCGGAGCAGGGCGATGGGTTCGGCGCAGGGGAGGCCGGCGTTGCGCAGCGCGAGGTAGCCCTTCCATTCGCGCTGGAGTCGCGTGCCGCCGAGCAGCCTGGCCGCGGCGTCGCCGGCGCCGGAGAGGCGGTGGATCTTGAGGATGGCGGGGCGGCCGTTGAATTCGCCGGCGAGGACGGCGTCGCGGTCGTCCTGCTTGAGGATCTCGGCGCTGTCGAGCCATTGCGGCGAGAGGAGGGACGCCAGATCGCACTGGGGTTGGCGCTCCAGCGAGCGGAGAACGCGGATGTGCGTGGCGTGGAGGGCGTGCACGGGGTCACTGTACCGATGCGGCGCGTGCGCGGGCGCATCAGGTTGACAGCCCGCGGCGGCGGGCGGACGATCCACGCTTCATGAACGCACCGGCAGATGAGAAGCCCCTGCCCCTGGCCGTCTCCATCGTCTGCCGCAACAGCGAGCGGACGATCCTGCGGACGCTCGAGTCCGTCGCCGGGCTGGCGGATCAGATCGTGGCGATCGATTCGGGCTCGACGGACGGCACCATCGGCATGCTGCGGGACCACGGCGCCGAGGTGATCGAGCGCGAATGGATGGGGTATGTGCGCACCAAGCAGGCGGCGCTGGTGGCGTGCGATCGGCCGTGGATCCTGTGTCTGGACAGCGATGAATCGCTCGAGCCGGAGCTGCGGCGGTCGGTGCGCGCGACGGTCGAGCGCGACGAGCCGCAGTTCGCGGGGTGGGAGCTGAACCGGAAGATCTGGTGGGCGGGTGGATTCCTGGAATATGCGTGGCAGCCTGAGTGGCGGCTGCGGCTGGTGCGGCGCGGACGGGCGAAGTGGGGCGGGTATGACCCGCATGATGCGCTGGAGATTGTGCCGGGTGAGGATGGCGGGGGGGGCGACCGGGTCGGGCGATTGCGCGGCGATCTGCGCCATGATTCGTTCGAGACGATGTCGGAGCATCTGTCGCGGCAGGTCTCGCACTCGCGTCTGGCGGCGAAGAGTTATGTGGAGATGGGGCGGACTGCGAGCGTGTCGAAGCTGATCACATCGCCGGTGGGCGCGTGGCTGAAGCAGATGGTGGGGCGGCAGGCGTGGCGTGATGGATGGCGGGGGTGGTCGGCGGCGTCGGCGACCGCCGCGGCGACGCTGATGAAGCATCTTATTTTGTTGGAGGAGACGCGCAGCGCCTCGGCGAAGCGGGATGACGCCGGCGAAGGGGACGACGCGTGAGCGCCGAGGCGGGCTGGATTTTGTGGATCGTGGTCGGCTATGTCGCAGGGTCGATCCCGTTCGGGTTGATCATCGGGCTGATGCGCGGTGTGGATCCGCGGGCTGTGGGCTCGGGGAACATTGGCGCGACGAACGTGTGGCGCGTGGTGGGGCGTCCGTTCGGGATGCTGTGTTTCGCCCTTGATCTTGCCAAGGGGTTCGCGCCGGTTTTTATTGCGGGATGGACAATGGGGGCGCTCGGGGCGGTGCTCAGCGGCGCCGGACTGGCGCCGGCGCAGGCGTGGTGGTGGCTGGCGGTGATGGGCGCGCCGATCGTGGGGCACATCTATCCGGTGTGGCTGCGCTTCCGCGGCGGCAAGGGTGTGGCGACCGGCTTCGGGGCCACGCTGGGCGTCTGGCCCGCGATGGCTCTTCCCGCTCTCGGCGCGCTGGTGGTGTGGATCGTGTGCAGGCGATTGACCAGGAATGTGGGCTTCAGTTCGAGTGTGGCGGCGGCGTTGTTCCCGGTGTTCTTCCTCGCGATGGAGGCGGGGGGATTGCTGGGCGATCTGAGCGGGGGCGCGAAGGCGGCGTTTCTGATCGTCTCCGGGGCGCTGGCCGCGCTCGTGATCTGGCGGCACAGGGAAAACCTTTCTCGGACGTTCTCGGATTGGTTCGGGAAGGGGTGAGGGCCTGAATCGGCCGCGGAATTGCAGGTTCCCTGAAACCGGACCAACAGGTGGCGAGGCGGGCAAGTGGTTCTGTCTGCGCGGAGCGTGCGTGGTCCGATCACGGATGGGGGCTTATTTCACGCCGTTCTCGTGTCGAAAGTGAGGGATGGAGCCCGGAAGTCCCCCCGGGTGGAGGTCCCTGATATGACCGAACTCAAGCTGTGTGCGTATTCTGACGTCGACAACGAGCCGGAGGTTTATCCTTTCCCTGCCGCCGGAGACGCCGAGCGTTCCGAAGGCGCCAGGTCAACGCCGCTCGATTTTGACGGGCGCATCGACTCGATTGATATGGCCCGTCACATCGAGAGCGCGCTGGATGATCTGCAGCGGCGCCTCGATCGTGTGAAGGAAGAGATGGACGCGGCGTACCGCTTCCCCGGCCCCGAGGACTGGCCGCCCAGCGCGGCGTGAGCCTCTCTCGAGCGGAAGCGCTGCGAGGCTTCGGCCTCAGTCGGCGCTTCGCTCCGCTGCATCGTCGTCTGCTGAGCAATCGTCGCAGGCGCCATGCAGGTAAACATTGCTCTGCGTGATGGTGACTTCGCGTTCTTTGTGCGTGTCGTCGAAGGCGATGCGGATGGAGGCGTCGTCGAGGCAGCGCACGGCGCCGCAGGCGTCGCAGACCAGGTGTGGATGTTCGTCGTGGCTCTTTTCGACGAGGTTGAAGCGCCACACGCGATCGCCGGGATCGGTGCGATGGGCGAGGCCGGCGCGGACGAGGGTGTTGAGCGTCCGATAGACGGTCACTCTGTCGGCGGCGCCTTCGGGCAGCGCTGCGAGCACATCCTGAGCGTTCATGGGTGAGACCCGCTCAACCATGGCGCGTATGACGTCAAGCCGGATGGACGTGATCCGAAGATCCGTCTCTCGCAGCCGTTGACGCCATGTGGCTTCGTCATACGTCCCGGACTGCATCCCGGAAGTGTAGCAGCAGCGGCGGCCTCAGAGCGGCGGGCGGCCCCCCGGGTGGCGTTTCGAAGCCCGGGGGAGTGAAATGGGGAAATGAGCGATCAGGCCCAACAATCGAGGCGGCGGGCGGAAGCCGCGGCGGATTCGCTGAGTTCGGCGAAAGATCGGCCCGACGACGCCTGCGCGGTGGTGGGGTTCGACGGCTTCGTGGACACCATCGTGCGCATGGTCCGCAGCCGCGGGGGATCCGGGTACGACGATTACGAGCCGATGGAGCGGATGGAGGAGCTGGCCCGCCGCATCGAGCAGGCGGCGGGGCGAAGCGCCAACCTGGAGCTGGCGGTGCAGCGGGTGAAGGCGGGGGGCAACGGGGTGCTGATGGCGTCGGGGCTGGCGGCGCTGGGGGCCCCGGTGACCTACTTCGGCAACCTGGGCGGATCGCAGGGTTCGAAGTCGCTGCACCCTGTCTTCGAGTCTTTCGCCGGCGCGTGCCGGCGCGTCTACAACCTCGGCCCCGCCGGTTTCACCGACGCCGTCGAGTTCAACGACGGCAAGCTGATGCTGGGCAAGCTCGAATCGCTGGAGGGCGTCACATGGGAGGCGGCGCTCGAGGCGGCTGGAGGCGTCGAATCGATGCGCGAGTTGGTCTCCAAGGCGCGCATCATCGCCACCGGCAACTGGACCATGCTCGAGGGGATGGACGAAATCTGGCGCGGCCTGACTGAGGATGTGCTGGCGAAGCTGGATGACGGCCCGGAGGCCCGGCACGTCTTCGTCGACCTGGCCGATCCGGCCAAGCGGTCGGATGCGGATCTTGAGGCCGCCGCGGCGAGGCTGGGCGCGATGAACACCCGGGCCCGCGTCACGCTGGGGTTGAACATGGCCGAGAGTGTGCGCATGGCGAAGATCGTGGGCGCTGAGCGCCATGAGGGCGACGAGCCTGACGATGCGGCGCTGGAGACGTCAGCCGCATCGCTGCGTGAGAAGATCAGGCTGAGGGCCGTGGTGATTCACCACCAGCGCGGCGCCTCAGCCGCGGAGGATGATGGGAGCGCCTCGATGCTCGGGCCCTACACGCGGAATCCGAAGCTCTCGACCGGCGCCGGCGATCATTTCAACGCCGGATTCACCTTCAGCGCGGCGCATGGACTGCCTCTTGAGGAGCGACTGGCGGCGGCGGTGGGCGTAAGCGGCTTCTACGTCCGTCGAGGCGAGGCGCCGAAGCTGGATGAGCTGATCGAATTTCTACGGGATCTGCCGTCGCCGGATTGACGCAGGCGATTACATGCAGGGGCCGAGGCCCATCATGCGTCGCCAGGCGCTGACCTGGCCGAGGTGCATCATCGAGTGCGGGCCGAGCATGAAGTTGACGACGGAACCGACGGTGGGAAGCCGCTCGCGGAGGGGATTGCTCTCCGGCGTGGCGGCGAGCAGGGCCGCATCGTCGACTTCGGCGAGGGCGGTCAGCGCGGCGTCGGTGCGGCTGAGATAGCGGGCGGTGATCTCCTTCATCGAGGGATAGATCTCGCCGTTCGGATCGTCGCGGCACTGGGAGTCGTGCCCGAAGAGCGGGTGGAGCGATTCATCGGGCGCCGCCAACTCGGGACGCCCGATGAGGGGGAGAATGAAGGCGTCGGGGTAGACGCTGAGGTGCCCGAAAACCCACGCGGGGTGGTTGGTCTGCACGCCATTCGGCGTCCGCGCGAACTGGTCGGGCCTGATGTCGGTCAGCAGCCTTTCGCCGTAGCCGAGCGTGAGGCGGGCCGGGGCCATGATGACGTCGCGCGCGATGGACATGGGTGGTTCTCCGTGGGGTTGGGGGAGCGTGACTGTAGGTGGTTCGTGGGAAGCAGGCATCGGGCATCAGGCATCGGGCATTGGTGGGGAGCGGTGGGCTGTTCGGAGCGCGGCGTGCGGGGTGCGTAGGATTGTGGGATGCAGGTGACACGACGACTCGCGATGGCCGCCACTCGGCGATGGTTCCTGCGCGAGCTGCTGGGGCGGCTCGGGCCGTGGCTGTCGATCGGCTTGGGCGTGGGGTTGATCCTGGCGCTGGCGGATCGGTTGTTCGGCCCGGGGCTTCCGGGGTGGTTGCTGGTGGCGCCGCCGGCGCTGGCGGGGGTGGTGATTGCGATCGCCGGGGCGTGGCGGGCGCGTCGGGGGCCGGTGTCGGCGCTGGGCGAGGTTGATCTTGCGATGGGGCTGCGGGACCGGTTGTCGTCGGCGTATGCGCTCAGTGAGACGGCGCCGGACGATCCCTTCGTCGCGTACGCCTCGGACGATGCGGAGCGGGCGGCGGGGGATGTGCGCCTGCGGCGCGCGATGCCGATCCGGCTGGGTGAATCGTGGTGGGTGTGGCCAGTGCTCGGCGCGATGGCGGTGGCGACGGCGATGTTCATGCCGGTGATGCGCATCGGATGGGACACGGAGGCGATCGCCGAGGCCGAGGAGCGTGATCGCGAGGTGACCGAGGCGTCGCGCCAGATTGAGGAGACGAAGGAGAAAATCGAGCAGCGCCTGGCGGAGACGTTCGGCGATCCGCGGCGCGAGGAGCAGTTGCAGCGTCTTGAGGACATCCGGCGCCAGCTCGAAGAAGGCCGGAGCGATCCGGACTCCGCTCGCTCCACCGCCGCCGGCGCTCTTGATGAGCTGGCCAGCGATCTTGAGCGTGAGTCGGAGGACTCCGAACGCCGCTTCGATGCGCTCTCGGAGCGATTCTCCGGGCTCGATCGTCCGAGGCCGGAGTCGCCTGCTTCGCCGCTGGCCGATGCGCTTCGTGGCGGCGATGAGCAGGCCGCCCGCGAGGCGATCGAGCAGATGCAGCGCGAGCTGGAGCAGATGGATGAAGAGGATCGCCGGCGCCTCGCCGAGGAGCTGGAGCAGCTCGCCGAGCGGCTGGAAGCGCAGGACGACCAGGCGCGCCGTGAAGAGGATCGGCGCAGGGAGCAACTGCTCGACCAGGGCATGACGCAGGAGGAAGCGGATCGCCTGCTCGAAGAGACCAACCGCGACGCCATCCGCGATGCGCTGCGCGACCAGGGCATGGACGAAGAAGCGGCGGAGCGGCTGGCGGATCGGCTTGCCGATCAGAACCGGCGCCGCCAGGCGGAAGAGCAGGCCGAGCGGGACGCCCGCGACATGGCCGATGCGCTCCGCGACGCCGCCGAGGAGATGCGCGAGCAGGAGCCACCCCGGCCCGAACCGGAACCCGAGCCAGAACCCGAGCCGACGTCCGACGATGAGCCGCGGCGACCGGATGAGCCGGGTGACGATCCTGAACAACGACCAGGCGACGACGAGGACACGACCGAGGACACGGAAGATCGCCCCGCTGATGAGCCCGGCGATTCAGAAGCTGGCGACGAGCGCGACCCGTCGCGCACCGAGCCGTCGGAAGAACCTTCTGAAGACACGGGCGACGAAGACCGTGAGCGCCCCACGCCCGATCCGAACGGCGAAGGCGAAGCGGAGGGACAGGAAGAGCGGCCGCAGGAACAAACGGATGAACAGCCCGGCGAACGTCCGGAGGAGCGCGAGGGTGAGGAGGCCGATCCGGCGCCGCCCGGTGAGCGCACGGAGGAGGCCGAGCGCAAGGCGGAGGCCGGGGAAGAGGACCCCGACGGCGAGCAGCGTCCGTCTCCCGGTGAGTCATCCGGCGACCAGGAGTTCGAGCAGGAGCAGGACGTCGGCGAGGGCGAGCCTGATGGTGAAGGACGCGAAGACGGCGTGGGAGAGGGCGAAGCGGAAGGCGAGCGCGCTGCTGAAGATCAGGACGGAGCGACCGGGGAAGATGGCCGCACCGGCCGCGGCCTGGACCGTGTGCGCGACAAGATCGAGGAGCTGGAGCGCGAGCGCGATCGCCTGAAGAGGAATCGCGAAGACGCCCAGGGCGTGCGCGAGGAAGCGCAGCGCCTCATGGAGCAGATGAGCCCGGAGGAGCAGGAGCGTCTGCGGCGGTGGCGTGAGCAGATGGCGCAGGAACAGGGCGAAATGCCCGAGCCGGCGCCCAGGCCGCGCGACCGCGAAGCCGACCGGCCCGAGACGGTCGACCTGCGCCGCCCCGATGGCCCCGGCGACGATGAGCGCGTGATCGCTGAGTGGTTCTCAGATGAGGAGGCGCCGGAGGATGGCCCGGTGAGCCGGCGCGATCCTTCCGAATTGCTGCGCGAGGCGGCGGAAGCGGCGGAGCGAGCCGTGGAGGATCAGCCGTTGCATCCGCGCTACCGCGATCTGATCCGCCGGTATTACAGAAGGCTCCCGGATATCACGCCTCCGCCGCCCCCGCCTCCGGGCGATGACGGCGAATGACGCAGACGGTCTTCTCCTTGTTTTCCATGTTCAATCGTTCGCGCCGACAGCGCGTCCCGCGTCCTTGATGGCGATGTCGCTGCGCGATCGCAGTTGGCGCTCCACTTCACCGCGGGAGGCGGCGCCGGTGAGCACGAGGATGCGCTCCGGAGCGCCCTCGGCGATCATCCGATCCAGGGCGCGGTGGATGCGGGCCACATCGCGCTCGATCATGGCGGGCCGCGACGCCGGGCCGAGATCGCGATCGAAGAAGCGGTCGGACGATGCGTGGCCATCGCGCACGGCGCGGTCGTAGGCATCGCTGTGGATCACGCGCGGGTCGTCGGGTGCGCCGAGGGCGTCGATGCGGCGGTTCATCTCTGAGAAATCTTCCTGCCGCGCCCGCCACTCGGGCGCCCGATCGGGGTCGGACGCGATCGCCGCCAGTTGCGCATGGCGATGGGCGCCGATCTCGGCGGTCCATGATGAATACGGTGTGACGCCGAAGCCCAGCTCATCCATCAGTGGAAAGACGACGCGTGTGTATTCCGGGAGGCGGGAGACGCGGGGGTCGGCGATCGCGCGTCCGGCGCGGTGGTCGCGCAGCGCGTGCTCGTGGCGGGCAGGGGGGATCTCGACGAGGACATGGCCGGGGTTGAAGTCGCGGACAGCGCGGCGCAGGACGTCGACGCCGTAGCGTTCGCTCGTGATGTGGGCGCCGTGCAGGGCGCCGAGGATGAGGACTTCCGGGCGCATCGTCGGCGTCGTCGGCGTCGGGCGTTCGATGCGCACCACCGCGACGGTGTTGTCGCCCTCGCAGGAGATGAAAATGCGCTCGCCGTCGGGGTGGGGGCGGACGACCACGGGGCGCTTCCCGATGCGCAGGCGGCCCACGACGGCGCGTGCATCGAGGTCGAGAATGGAGATGGTGTCGGCCTCGGCGTTGGCGATGACCGCGTAGTCGGGGCCGGTCGCGGCGGGGGGCCTCGGAATCATGGCGATGGAGAAGGGGCGCGGTCCGACATCTTCGCGGATGATCGCGGTGGTTTCGAAGGTCGCGGTGTTGACGAGGTGGAGCTCGTTCGACCCGCCGCAGACGACGATGCAGTGCGCATCGTCGGGCGTGATGGCGGCGCCTTCGGGCTGGGCGCCGACGCCGACGCGGGCGCGGACGCTTCCGCTGAGCGTGTCGATGACGACGAGGTGGTTGTCGTCGCGCGCCGGGACGAAGAGGAGGACGCCGTCCGAGGTGAAGTCGGCGGGGTAGGGGCGGGCGCCGATGCGCCAGGAGCGTCCGGGGCGGCCGGTGTCGGCGTCGATCTCGACGACCGATCCGTCGAACTCGCAGACGAGGGCGCGACGTCCGGCGACGGCGCGGGAGAAGAGCGTCGGGCCGCGGCCGACGGCGCTGCTGTTGATGGCGCGATCTCCGGCGCGGGGGCGCACGCGGGCGAGCTTGTTCTCGCGGAACTGGGTGATGATGAGGGCGCCGTCGCGGGCGAAGTAGAGGTCGAGTGGCGAGGCGCCGCCGTCGAGGCGATTGATGACTTCGCCGGTTTCGATGTCGATGACGGCGACGGCGTCCGCCGCGGCGCAGGCGACGTAGGCGCGGTCGGCGCCGGGGCTGAACGCGACGCCGTGGGGGCCGGCGGGCGTGGGGATGAGGCGCTCGAGGCGGAATGTGGCGTGTTCGAGCTCGAGGGTTTCGGGTGGCGAAGCGGCGGCATGAGCGCTTGCGAGCGCGGCCACGGCGGCGGCTGTTCGCCAGAGCCGGGATGACCTTGCTGTTGCGGCCATGGGTGTGGTGTGCCTGCTTGAACGCAGTGGTCGCGGAGGGAGGGGGAGAACGCGGAGTGAGAGGGAGGAAGACGAGGGAAACGGAGTCGGAGAAGTAAGAGTGGCTTTCGAATGCGTAGCGCACACGAGAACTGGCGGCGCTGCACCGATGTCAAAATCACGACACTCTCTTTTTTCTGACTCCGTTTCCCTCCGTCTTCCGCTGTGTTCCTCCGCGTTCCTCCGACTGCTCCGCGCCGGTTCAAACCGTCAGGGGCCGAGCATCTGGGGGTAGATGATGATCCGGTCGTGGACGACGAGGGTAAGGTCGTTGGCGCCGTTTCCGGTGAGATCTTCGATGATGATCTGCGATGGTTCGAACTGCCGAGTGTCGCCGGCGGTGAAGAGGCGCGACTGAAAGACCTGGAACTCGATCGCCTCGTGGATGCGGCGCTGCTCGGAGAAGGTGAGGATCTGGCACATCTGCTCGCGGGCGTCGAGGATCACCACGTCGGTGAAGCCGTCGCCATTCACATCGCCCGCAGCCATTTCGTGCTCGAGGCGATCATCGCGGTCGGAGCGCCAGGCGCCGAACGATTCGAGAGCCGCCCGCTCGCCTGCGAGTCGCACCACGCCGAAGCCGGTGTCGCCGATGACGAGCAGCCCGGGTTCGCCATCGCCGGCGAAGGCGCCGGCGTGCACAGCGCTGACCGTGACGCCCGGCAGCCGCAACGTGTCGACGATGCGCCATTCCGGCGCGCCGTGGCGCGGTCCATCCGGCGACATCAGGACGATGCGGCCGTTGGCGCGGTCGGTCGCGACGATGGTCGGGCCGAGGCCGATGCGCTCGGCGTAGCGCTGCTGCATGATGGCGAGCGCGGCGAACTCGGTCGAGGCGTCGGGCATGGTGATCTGCTCGACGACGCGCCAGCCGGCGACGGGGTCGAAGCGGCAGGCGCGCACGAAGTTGCGGTGCGCGATCAGCAGCTCCTTCTCACCATCGCCGGTCATGTCGAAGAGCGCCGTGTTGTTCGGGCCCGCGGCCTGGACGAGTCCGAACTGTCCCATGGTGCGCTCGGTGAGCACATCAATCGGCGCCCCCTCGCTGTCGAGGCGAACGACGACCATCGGCTCACCCGGCGTGAAGAGGAGCAGATCCATGGCGCCGTCGTGATCGATGTCGGCGGGGAGAATCGACTGAGGAGGGCGGCGCACACCTTCAAGGGCGATCGTCACCGGTTCGCGCCCGTCGGGGCGGTGCAGTTCAAGGGTGTGATCGCGCCGATCGCGCACAACGATGGCGACGGCGGGGCCGTCGGTCAGGGCGACGTGGCTCATGGCGACGGGCGTGGCGCCGCCGGTGGCGAGGGGGATGGGCTGGGGGAATTCGAGGCGGTTGGTCCGGGGATCGAACGCGCTGACGCCGACGGTCTTCTCTTCTTCGCTGAGGACGAAGACGCTGGGGCGATCGGAATCCCACGGGCCGGTGGAGATGGTCTTGGGTTCGCGGAAGGCGCTGAAATTTTCAACAGCGCCGAATTCGGAGCGGCGCGCCTGCCGGCGCATCTGGATGCGGTTGGAGGCGGGGTCGGTGGTGAGCAGTTCGAGTGAACCGTTGCCGGTGAGATCGGTCATGGCGACGGAGCGATCGCCGGTGGCGCCGGAGAATGCATACATCTCGGCCTGTGCTTCGCGCTCCGATCCCGTCGCCGATGCGGCGCGCTGCCCGATCGGCTCTGTCGAAAGGTCGTAGAAAACGATGCGGCGCGAGGCGCGCTCGATGACGCCGATGGACGCGGCGTCGCGTTCGGCGAAGCGGACGGGGATGACTTCGCGGAGCGCTGGTGACTCAAATCGCAGCTCGGGGCCGAGGGCGCCGAGCTTGAGATTCTCCCGGTTCGAACCCTGCAACTCTCCCTGCGTGTAATTGTGTTGAATCCACAGCCGCAGCGGCGCCGAGTTCTCGGGGATGACGGCGAGGATGTCCGTCAGCCCGTTGCCGTTGAAATCTTCGACGTGGAAGAACGAGATCTGTTCATTGGCGGCGCCGGCGCCGAGCTCGACGGGGTCGCCGAGGACGCCGCTTTCTGAGATCGGGAAGACATGAATGCGTCCCCCGACCAGCGCGATGGCCTCAGGGCGATCGTCGCCGAGCACATCGGCGACGGCGAACCCTTCGCGCGTCGGCGTCAGTTCGCGCACGCGCCGGCGCGAGGCGATCTCGAACTCCAGCGGCGCGTGCTGGCGCAGCGTGACGATTTCCGCGGGCAGGCCGGCGTAGAGGATGTCCATGCGGCCATCGCCATCGAAGTCGTGCGCGGCGAGGCCGCCGACGCGGTGGGAGACGCTGACATCGTGGCGATCGAACCAGGGGTTCGGCGCCAGCTCGTTGATGCGTCGGCCCCGTTCGAGTTCGGATTCGGTGCGGGGCGTGGAGCGCTGGATGTAGAGCTCGATGCGGCTCTTGCGGTTGTTCACGACGGCGAGATCGATCAGGCCGTCGCCGTCGAAGTCCGCGGCGATGGCGGGGCCGGCGCCGGGATCGATGACGAGCATGCGCGGCGGGTCGAAGCCGAAGTGGCGGGCGAGGGCGGTCTCGGGCTGGGCCGTCGAGACAGGCGCCGTGGCGAGAAGGGTGGCTCCCGAGAGTCCTGCGAGCAGGCGTCGGGCGTGGTGGTGTCCTCTAAATCGCTGCATCATGAATTCCTCCGGCTCTCGCCGCGGGCCGCGGCCGCCGCTACTGTAACCGGACGGGACGGCCTGCGATCAAAACCCACGACCTGGAGGGGGTTCTGCATGGATCGAGTGATGAGAGGTGTGTTCGCCGCGCTGACGCTGGTGGTGGCGGGCGCCGGGACGGCGGCGGCGGACGATGCGGCGCTGGATTCGATCACGCTCACCGACGGGCGCACCATAGCGGCGCCGATCCTCAAGGAGACGTCCGAGGCCCTGTGGCTGGACCTCGGCCACGATGTGCTGCGCATCCCGCGGGATCGCATCGAGAGCATCGTCCGGGCCGATTTCGATGACGCCGATGCAGATGGAGCCGACGCGGGGGCGCTCTACCGCGTGAGCGCGGGTCTGGCCGAGCGCACGCCGCAGGATCTGGCCCGGCGGTTCGGCGAGGCGGTCATCAAGGTCTCGACGCCGAGCGGGCTGGGGTCGGGGTTCATCATTCATCCCGACGGCTACGCCATCACCAACGCGCACGTGATCCAGGGCGAGACGCGCATCCGCTGCACGGTGTATCAGCAGGGCGAGCTGGATTTCCGGCGGCGTCAGCTCGAGGACATCGAGATCATCGCGGTGAACAACCACCTGGACCTGGCGCTGCTCAAGATCACCCACCCCGAGGGCGAGGCGTTTCCGTATGTGTATGTGCAGGGCGCCGAGGATCTGGCGTCGGGGCAGGAGGTCTTCGCCATCGGAGCGCCGCTGGGACTGGAGCGCACGCTGAGCCAGGGCGTGGTGGCGACGACGCAGCGGAACTTCGAGGGAATGACCTACATCCAGACGACGACGCAGATCAACCCCGGCAACTCGGGCGGGCCGCTCTTCAACTACCGCGGCGAGGTGATCGGCGTGACGAACATGAAGATCCCCTTCGGCGAGGGCCTCGGCTTTGCGATCCCAGCGCGGTACATGCGAGATTTCATCCGCAACCGCGAGGCCTTCGCCTACGACAAGGACAACCCCAACAGCGGGCACATCTACAACCCGGCGCCGGAGCGTGTCGAGTTCGACGAGCCCTCGATTCTGCGCGATGGTTCGAGCGGTTCGTGAGCCGGATCCTTCCGCATCCATTTCACACGTGACGAGAGGTATCTTCAATCATGGCACGCAACATGCTGATCGGGGCGGCCTTCGCCGCGGCCATTGCGATCGCGCCGGACGCCGGCGCCGAACGTCTCACCATCGCCGACTTCGCCCCGCCGGAGACGATGCTGCTCATCTCCATGAATGACTGGTCCGCATTGGAGGACGGCATGGAGCGATCCGGGCTGCGCGCCATGATGGACACACCGGAACTGCAGCGATGGCTCCGATACATGAGTGAAGAAGGCGACTTCGATTGGCGTAAGGCGATGGAGGACATCGGCGTCGACCCTGATGATGTCGGCTTTCCCGAGGGCATGGCGGGCGCCGCGGCGTGGTTCGATGTCGATCCTGATCGGCGCCGCTTCGGCATTCGATGGATGGCGGTCGCCGAGTATGGCGATCAGGCGGCGATGATGGAGGAGATTGCGCTGGACATGATCGATCGAGCCGAGCGCGACGGGCGCCTGGAGCTCGATGAGACCGAAATCGCTGATGTGCGCATCCACACCATCGAGTTCGCCGAAATCGAAGAGGAAGCGAACGAGTGGGCTGACGAATGGCGCGACTGGGAAGGGCCCACGCCCTTCGTCGGCCGCGGCGGCATGCTCGATCCCAACCGATTTCACATGGCGCGCGTCGGCGGCAAGCTCATCATGGCGGGCGACCTGGAGGCGATGGAGCGCGCCATCGACGCCGCCGGCGGCGAGCGGCTGCGGACCATCGCCGGGGAAGCCGCTTTCGGGGCGGCGGACCGTTTGGTCGGCGACGCCCAGGCGTCATTGATGATCTTTGCGCCGCGACTTCTCGACATGATGACGCGGATGTATGAGGATGCGGGCGAGTTCGACATGATCCGCTTCGTGTTCCCCACGCCGCCGGCGCCGCTCTTCGGAGCGCTCGGCCTCACCGACATCAACTCGGTCTCCTTCGGCGCCCGCCTCGGCGAAGGGGGACATGTGGGCGAAGTGACGATGTCGATGCTGACCTCGGGCAAGCAGGGCCTGCTGTCGCTGATGGACACCACGCCCGCGGCCCCGGCGCCGGCGCCCTTTATCGGCGCCGACGCCGCCAGCGTGAACGCCTTCCGCATCGACTTTCCCCGGATTCTCCAGGTCGTGCAGCGCGTGGTGGCGTCATTGCCCGCCGAGGAGCGCATGCAGGCGCAGGCGGGTGTCGGGATGGCGGCGGCGGCGGTCGAGCCGCTGCTGCGCAACATCGGGCCCGAGGTGTATGTCTGGAGCGTCATCCGGCGCCCCTTCGCGCATGACAGCCGGCGGATGATGTCCGCCGTGCGCCTTCGCGAGCCGCAGATCCTGACCGACCTGCTGGCGCAGTGGGGACCCATGATCGGCATGCAGGCCCGTGATTTCGACGGCCTGCAGATCTGGGAGAGCCAGGGCTTCGGCGGCCCCGGCATGGGAATGCCGGCGATCGGCGTCGGCGCGGGCCATGCCTTCATCGGCATGCGCGATGGCGTCGAGGAGGCGCTGCGGGCCGCCGGCAGGCCCGATGCGCTGCGACTCGCCGATGAGGAGCGCGTCCGGCGCGCTCTGGGCGTTCTGGGCGATCGCAACGTGGCCTTCTCCTGGTCAGAGACGCGCCAGCGGATTGAGTATGCCATGTGGTCGGCGCGCAACGCCAGAGCCATCTTCCGCGAGCAGATGCGCGAGGTGATGGCCGACCTGGATCCCGAAGTCCGGGATGAAATGCTGGAAGACTGGGACGAGGCTTTCCGGGCCCAGGAGCAGATTGCCGAACAGTTGCCGTCGGCGGAGGTGTTCAGCCGCTTTCTCGGCGATGTTGTCAGCGAAGTCCGCCCGATGGACAACGGCTACATCTGGCGGACCATCATGCTCAAGCCGGAGTGAGAGACACCGGAGCGGAAGGCGGCGTGGGCTCAGCCCTCCGAACCCACCAGCATCTCCCGCTTGTTCTGGGCCTCTTCGCCCTCGGGCCAGTTGAATACGACCTCGACCTCGAAGAGCGACAGCAGCGCCGTGAGCTGGCGCTCGATGCTCCGCCGCGCCTCGGCGAGGTAGCGCTGCTCATTTGTCTCGTACAAGCTCGCGGCCTGGCTCTGGGCGTGCTTCATCAGGTCCTGTTGCGTGGGGGCGTCGACCTGGATGATGTCGAGCAGCCCCAGCACGCGCCCGGCCTGGATGTCGTATGGGGTGACATCAATCAGCCGCAGGGCGCCGTCGATGGCGGGCAGCGAAATGCGAAAGCGCCCCGGCGAGGTTTCGCGCACATCATCGCGGCGCAGCCGAGCGAGGTCGATCGAATACTGCTTCTCGAAGTTGAAGATCATGGCGAGGCGGGCCTGGCTGAGGAGGATCGGCGGCAGCCAGCCCCAGCCCTTGCGCGATGTGGCGATCTCCTTGGCGCACACCTCAAGGCCGACAAGCCGCCCGACGGCTGTGACACGCTCGAAGATCATCTGCGACTCGATGCGCTCGACCGGCGCCTTCGCGCCGAAGCGGCGCAGGATCAGCAGCGTCGCCAGCCCGCCCGCGATCAGGGAGACCAGGATGAGAAGGAAGTTCGTCATCGGCGGGTGATTCTACGCCTGGGGACGGGGGAGGGGATGGAACGCGGAGTGCGCGGAGTTTTTGAGTGAGACGGAGTCGGAAGGAAAGAGAAAGTGATCAGAACCGCAATCGGCATCCAATGAACGTCGCAGCGTCCAGAAGCGCCCGCCCGCACTGCCCACAATTCCCCCCTCCGTCTTCCTCAAAAACTCCGCGCACTCTGCGTTCATCCCCTCTCCGGGGATTCCACGTTCCATCCCCCCGGAAGCCGGAGGAGTCAACCGGGAGCTTTTTCGGTTTCGGCGCCGGCGGGTTTCGCGCTGCGCTCCCTGCCCCGGCGTTCGAGCTCGGCCTGGCGTTTGCGGACCATGTGGCGGACGCCCATGTCGGCGATGCGGGGGGTGGCGGCGCCGAAGGCCATGCCCCAGAGGGTGAGTTTGCTGGTCCACACCTCCGGCCGCGGCCGCCGCAGGCAGCGGACGACCGCCCGCGCCACGCGCTCCGGGGTCTGCATGAAAAAGTCCGGCGAGTGCTCGACCAGCGTGGTGCGCCGGCTGTGCCCCTTCACCTGGTCGAAGAACTCGGTCTTGGTGCCGACGGGGTGGACCGTGGAGACGTGCACGCCGTGGGGTTCGAGCTCCAGACGCATGGCGCGGCCGATGTGGTGCTGGGCCGCCTTCGTCGCGCTGTAGGCGCTGTAGTAAGGAATCGGAAAACGCGCCAGGCAGCTCGAGCAGATCAGCAGGTGCCCGGCGCCCCGCTCCAGCATGTGTGGCGTGGCGGGTCGCAGCGTGTTGAGCGTGCCGAAGTAGTTCACCTCGAAGATGCGGCGCATCTCTTCATCGCTCATCTCGTGGACGGCCTTCTCCAGTCCGTACCCTGCGTTGGCGAAGACGGAGTAGATGGATCCGAACTGCTCGATGGCGCGCGCAATCATGCGTTCGCACGCCTCGGCGTCGGCGACATCGACGACCTCCGCCGCGGCCTCGCCTCCTTCGGAGCGGATGCGCTCGACGATCTCAGCAAGCTTGTCCTCGCGCCGTGCGGCCAGCAGCACGGGCATGCCCGCTCGGGCGCAGGCCAGGGCCGTCGCCGCTCCGATGCCGCTGCTGGCGCCGGTGATGCAGATTGGCTTGTCCTTCAGATCGATCGGGGGCATGGCTCCATCGTATTCATGTCAGGGGGCGGGCGCCGGGGGAGGGATGAACGCGGAGTGCGCGGAGTTTTTGAGTGAGACGGAGTCGGAAGGAAAGAGAGAGTGATCAGAACCGCAATTGATCGCAACAGGCCTCCGTAGCGCCGAATCGTGTCCGCATCCACTGCCCACAATTCCCTCCTCCGTCTTCCTCCGCGCACTCTGCGACCTCCGCGTTCCATCCCCTCAATCGCAATACAACCCCCGCTCGCGGATGAGTTCCAGCACCGGCGTCGGCAGCAGTTCGCGCAGGGCCGGATCATCGGGGCCGCGTTCGCGCAGGATTTGCCGGATCTGGGTCGACGAGGCTTCGATGGTCGGCAGCCGCACGATGCGGCCGCGCCAGCGTTCCCATTCGGCCTCATCGCAGTGGTCCGCCATGGCCTGGCGCAGGGCCGAGCGTGTCTCCATCGGTGCCCGCAGCACCACCACCGGCTCGGCGAGATCGATCAGCTCGCCCGCGCTCTTCCACTTGTGGAACTGGGCCGCCTGGTCGGCGCCGATGAGCAGACGCATCTTCTTGACGAAGGGCAGGGCCTCGCGCAGGGAGCGCACGGTGTCGATGGTGTAGCTCGTGCCACCTCGCACCAGTTCGAGATCGGTGGCGCTGGCGCGCAGGTCGCCATCGATCGCGGCCCGCACCATCGCGAGGCGGTCCGCTTCGCTCGCCACCGGCCCGGAATCGCGCAATGGCGGGGCGGCGGCGGGGATGTAGAGCAGCCAGTCCGCCCCCAGCGCCCCGCGCACCTGCCGCGGCAGCTCGATGTGGCCCCGGTGGGGCGGATCGAACCCGCCGCCGTAGAGCAGCAGCGTGCTCACGAAGTCGGGGACGGGGATGTCGGGGCGGGCGCTCGTCATGACGCTCGGACACGGGCGGCGCCCTTCCGGTCGAGGGCGCCGGCGAGCTCCATGATTCTCCCCGCCGCGGCTTCGAGCGCGGGGCGCGAGCGCTTGCGGATGCGCATGATCGTGGGGATGTGCCTTGGGTTCAGCAGCATGCCGCAGAGAGCGCGCAGCGCGAGCGTGTTCCCGTCGTCGTCGACCCAGTCGACGGAGGCTTCGGGCAGGATGTCGCCGGGCCCGTCGCTCACGGCTCGGACGATGCACCACGGCAGGGCCAGCTCTTCGCAGACGCGGGCGAAGGCGTGGGACTCGCAGTCGGCCAGGGCGGCGCCGGTGGCCTCGTGCAGCATGCGCTTGGCCTTGGGCGTGAAGACGGGCGAGCGCAGGCCGACGATGGAGACGGTTTCCTCGTTCCCCGGGGGCAGGCGCGTGGGGAACCACCGCCCGCCGCCGACGGGATCGATCACCTCGCCGATCCGCGGCGAGGGGGGCGTGAGCGACAGGCCGCCGGCGAGGCCGGCGAGAATGACGAGCTCGGGCGGCTCGTCGGCGAGGGCGTCGAGAGCGTCCTCGATGGCCTCGGCGCCGGGCCCGGTGCGCCGGACGAGGATCGCGGGGGCGTGGGCGGACTTCCTGAGGCGACGCGCGATGGCGGCGCGCTCGAACTCCAGCGGGCAGAGGACCACGATGCGCGGAGTCATGGCGGCAGGGTACAGGGGGGCGGGGGGGTGTGCTGTGGAGGGGGCGGGGGCCTCAACTGAGGTGTCCATACGGGCGAGGCGCCCGAAATCTGACACAGGCTCGGGTCGCTCGCCGTTTTTACGACGAAATCAGGTGGGTTGCTCAGTGGACCAACTACTGATCAATATTCCCGAGGGAAACTAGCCGCACTGAACCGTCCAGGATTGTGACAACATACACATCGTGATTCAGTGTAGAGATATACAAACCTCGTGCCCAAACCCCACGTGCGGACACATCTCCTGCAAACCTTTTGACACTCTGAGGCGCTTCGTCGGGCATTCGGAGTTCATACACATTACCTTCGTCGCTGAACAGCGCGATGACATTGCCCTCTTTCAATGCATATGTGAGAGTGAACGGAAGTTGAGCCAGGGGCTCCTCGACACCTTCTTCGTATAAACGGTTACCGCCATCGCTGAACAACAGCCCCCTGTCTCCAACTCCTACAATGCGACCCATTTCGAAGTCCGAACGCTTCACGACGGGACCGCCGTCGGCATTGCCCGGCGGAACATATTCCAACCGCATCAAAGATGGGTCGTCAAGAAATTCCAAATATGCGAGGTATCGAACGGGGTCGCCGGAGAGCCAGAGCGCTTTTGGAAGTCGATCCACGCCAGTCCTCACCGTTTCCACCAATTTTCCATCTTTGGCCACCCTGTAGAATACGACTGAACCACGATTGAGATTCATGTCGTGATGGTAAACGGCCATGAGTTCGTTGTCATTCGATATCGACCATCGTAGCGGCCACCCTGTCTTCGATACATTTTCAACAGTAATGACATCTTCATTTCGTACGACAGAATAGATTCCATCCGGCTTCATCACGTACAAGGCACGGTGAATTTCGCAGTACACCGCCCCAAACATAATCCCGAGCGACCGCCGCTGCTCCACCCGCCCGCTTCGCCACCATAAGACTTCTGAGAAGATCCCCCCGCGATCACCCCAATCGTCGGGCACTGTCGTACGCAGAAGAACAGCCTCATCAGATTCGCTTGAGAAATGAAGCACTGCAAGAGAGACATCTGCGTTTTCAGCTGCGTCAGCCCTTGACGCCGTACAGGTGAACAAACAGGCAGCCAATGCATACGCCAAGATGTAAAAAGCGATTGAGTCATAGCTGTTCTTCACTAGATTCATTTTGGAAGTGGAGCGCCGACACAGCGCAAGAGCTGTCTCGCGACACTTCGAGAGCGTGATGATTCGAATCGCCCCTGATTCAGGGCGGAGTTCAGACAGCATGCCATTGCTCCCTCTGGATAAAATCTGGCCCTATGGGGCGGATGGCGCCTCCTGTCGTGCCCATACGGGTGCCACGCCCAGCGAGGTCTTCCGAGTCGGGCGTGCGAATGGGGACAGCGCATTTTACCAACACATGTTATCAATAGGAGGCTCGAAAATCGGTAGAAACTCCGGCGCATCCTGCGCGAAGCCACGCCCGACTCGGAAGACCTCGCTGGGCGTGGCACCCAAAATCTGACAATGAGTGAGGCCACCCGCCCGCTAATCTTCAATGGGCACCTGCCGCGATTCTTGCACCATGGCGTCATAGCGAGCATTATAAATCAGCGACAACTCTTCACACATGACCGAACTGTCTCGCGTAGTGTCCACATACGCCTCGCTCATTTCGATCAATATATCGAGCAAGCGATTGGCAAATGCCACCTTTCTTTCATCAACGCCACTTGACAATTCTCTGCACACCCTGCGGACAATTACGTATTCCGACAATAGGCCGGATTCGCGAAAAATACGGACAACCACACCATGCTGGGCATCATCCATTTCGGCATCATGAAATTTGTACAGATAACTCAGTAGATTTTCAATGTCACCTTCAACAAGTGAATGGGACTTATAAGAATAGTCAATCAATGCCCATTTGCGAACAGATTCGCTATCATGCAAGAGCCGTTCGGACAGCGGTAAATTGTGAGGCCTATGATCGTAGACAAAGAAGGTATTTGCGATGGGGATACCAATCAGAATAAGAAGCGCAGCCAGTATCCCAACAGAACACAGGAGGCGAATTCCAATCTGTTTACGACTGCGAGTAGTCATATTGCAAGGCTAATTTGGGGGTTGTTGTCCCAGGGATTCACTTGGCCGCCTGAGTTTCGGCATGCCTCTGCTGCATCCCGGAGCCTTCCTCGATAATAATGATACAGATTTGAACGCGGGTGTGGCGCCCGAAACTGACAATGTGTGGGGCCGCCCGCCCGCCTCCGTGGTAGTCGGGGTCGACGCCGGGGAGGGGGCTGCGAATGCGAGCTGCTGGAGTTGTTCAGGGGTGCGGCCGCGGGCGCTGCTTCAGTGGTCGGTGACCATCATGAGTTGCGAGCCGGGGGCGAAGGGGGGGAGGATCATGCCTTCGATGTCGATCTCGGGGAACTTGGAGTCGACTTCATCGGCGCTGAGATCTTCCGCGAGGACGGCGCCGGTGATGTCGGTCACCGTATAGCGCGGTCCTTCGGTGGTGGCGTGGATCTGCAGGATGTAGCGCGAGCCTTCGAGCGTGCCGAGGCTGGCGCGGCCGCCGCGGCGGGCGTCGTCGGAGTCGGGGGCGCCGGGGGCGCCGGGGGTGTAGGTGTCGAGGTTGCCGGGGCCGGGTCCGTAGCCGGGGCGCGGGGCGGGGCCGGGGCCGGCCATGTCGTCGGCGGCGGTGGGGCCGGGGTCGATGACGCTGGCGGTATAGAGGAAGGCGCTCGCCACAACCAGGGCGACCAGGATGCGGACGAGTGTCCGTGAGGGATGCGCATTGCCGAGCATTCCGGTCTTCATGCAATTCACATCGGCCAACCGGGCCCGGGGCTGCGGGGAAAACGGGCCGAAAACCGATGGAGAGGAGCGATTCGGCTCTTTATTGAGCCGCGGCGGATTTCGGACGTTGTGGCCTCCGCCGCGGCCGCTAGAATCGATCGCCTCGATCGTCAGAAGCCCCGGCCGGGACCAAGCCGGAATTGGGGCGAACAACTGGGCCCCATCGTCTAGTCTGGTCCAGGACATCACCCTTTCAAGGTGAAGACACGGGTTCGAATCCCGTTGGGGTCATTTTTTTGGAGGTAGGTCAAGTATATAGCAGGTGGGGGATGGGTGAAGTTTGTTATTTGTTAGTTGAATGCGGTGCGGACTTGTTCGATTGCGTGGGGCGCGGTCATGTCGGCGGGCCACGTGCCGGGGGAGCGGTTGTGAACGCGGTTGAGCCATGTCTCGACGTTTTCGCCGAGTATTGTGTTGAGCGATGTAGGCCAGGTGGCGGGGGGGATATAGACCCAGATCGCGTCGGGTTCGCGATGTGCGCGCCAGACGGGTATCTGCCAGCCTGCGTCGGCGTCGAGAATCGCCTGCATGCCGCGGGGCGTGTGGTAGCGGTTTCCTTGGAATATGACGTTTGAAAGCGAGACCGAGGCCATCGTGATCCACTGGCTTTGTGTGTGGATGAAGGTGTTGTTCACGACCTTGAGGTGTCCGGTATAGCCGCCGATGCGGAAAGCCGGGTTCCAGTCGGCCTCGTTCTTGGCGCCCCATCCGTAGATGATGTTGTTTGAAACCAGCGTGTCATTCGCACTGGATTGAATAATGATCCCGTTGTGATAGCCGCCGTCAGTGCCATGAAAAATGATGTTGTCATCGATGAGAGACGCACTGCTCCGCCCGAGATCGATGCCAATTCCCAGTTGCTGGCCGTCCCAGTGGTTGCGGCTATGCGTGATAACATTGCCGCGGACGATAGCGGGAGCGTTCTGCTCGTCGGTGCGGCTTACGGCTACAGCAATGCCCTGCCCGCCGCGGATGAGAAGATTTCCCTCGGCGCGGCCGCCGGTGCGCATGGTGAGGTTGGTGCGAGCATTGTAGAAAATGCTGTCGGTGACTGTAACGTCATCGATTCCGCAGCTCTCGTGGATGTAGACGTTGTGGGACACCTTGGATCCGTTCAGTTCGTTCGCCATCACATTGATGAAGGCGCTCTGATCGATGGTGATTCCGTCGGTGGATTCGATGTAGATGTTTGTACATCCGGAGTCGAACCGGCGCGGATTTGCGAGGATTGTCCTGCGGAGTCGCAGGTCTTTGCGTCCGCCGATCGCCATGCCCTGCACGGCGATGTTGTTGGCGAATCCCTCGATGAGGCAGTCCTCAATGAGCAGGTTCTCGCCGGTGCGCTGCACCCAGACGCCAACTGCGTCGCCGCCCTGTCCGTCCCAGTCATCGGGCGCGCGGAGGTGGAGACCAACGATGGCGATGTGGTTGAGCGGATTGCCGCTGTTAGCTGTGCGGATCGGGAAATTGTCAATGATGATCGGGCGGGGGCCGTCACCGAAGGCGCCGATGACGAGTGGGTACTGGAGGCTGCGGCCAGATTTGTTCAGGCGCGGCAGTGATTCGTTCCAGACGCCGCCTCGTTCGAGGAGAATGTGGTCCCCCATTCCGTCTAGCAACTGGGCGTAAGCGTCGGCGAGCGACTCGCCCGCGGGCACGTGGATCGCACGGGCGTCGGGATGACGAGGCAGGTCGGTCCAGAAATTATCAGGCTCTACTTCAGGGGTCGAATCTCGACGAACTTGGATGACAATATCCGCTTCGCCCCAGAGTTGCAAGAGCACGCTCATCGCCTGAGAGTTTCCGGGGCCTCTGTACCATTCCATATGGTGTGTGCTCTGGGCGAGCGACGGCGGCGTCATAACGGACGAGAGCGGTGCGGCCGCAATCGCTGCGCCGACGCTCGCGGCGAGACCGGGCCGGCGCAGTGGAGTGAACAGCATCAATCGGAGTACTGACATCATCGTGTGGTTCCTTCGCCGGTTCGACAAGAGATGAATGCCGCACGTGCAAAGCACGGGCGGTGGGGGGGAAATCGGCAGAACATACGCAGCGTTCGAAGCGTGGTTGCAACACCGATCGGCGAGATCGGACACAGTGGCGGTTTTGATCCAGAACGGCTCAATTCGCCTCGATTGTTCGATGAAAACACCCGGAACAAGGCTCCGGGCAGGCGGGTGCGTCGTGAAGTTTTTCGAAGTTCGATCGGGTGACAGCGCTGCGCATCGCGCGCCGCGAGATGGCTGGGGAGCCTGGGCGCCTTCGCCGCGGCCGAGGCGCCGCCGGTCGCTGGGTGAGCGCGTGCGACATCGTTCGCGTGCGCCGGAACGCACGAGCGGCCAACACCCTGTTTCGGTGTTGTCTGCAAACTGATCAATTCGGCGGCGCCTCCAAGGCGCCGTCCGTGCGACTGCTCTGCATCCTCTCCAACCTCTCCTCGTCGTCAATCGGCAGATGGCCTCATGCCGCAAGACGTGTCGGCCGGTCCGGCGCGGTCAGGGGCCGGTGGCGGTTTCGCCGAGCGGTGAGCTCAACATGATGGCGAGTCGACGCTGCGAGCAACAGTGAAATCTCCGGCGCAGTGGCCGATTTTGCAGTTTTTTTCGGTCCTGCCGGAATTGTTCAGTTGTCGTTCGGTGGGGATGGTTTAAGATGGAGAAGCTCGGGCTCCGGCGGGCGCGAGGGCGCCTTTCGTGCGGCTTCGACGCGGGCGATCTGACTGGGGAGCTGGTTGAGCAGCATGCGGACATCGGTAAGTCTGGCTTCGTAGGGCGAGATCGTTTCGATAAGGCGCCGCGATGCGCGCAGGTGCGCCAGCGCCGCGTCGATATCGCCCCGGTGTTCAGCCTCCAGCCCCTTGAGCTGGAGCACGCGCGCCATGTGAATGGTGAACTGGCGTGAGTGTGGATATTCGAGCAGGAGTTGTTCGCCGTATTGCGCCGCACGCTCAAGCGCGGGCCTCAGATTCGGATCGTCGCGGCCCGCGTGACGCCATGCGTAGAGCGCCTGTGCGTAGTGCGCCTGACAGGAAGCGAACAAAGTGAGGTAGTGATCGGGGAAGCGCTCGATGAGCAGATCTGCGATTCCGAGCGAATCATCAAGCCACGGTTTGGCTGCGGCAGCGTTTCCATGGTGAAGATGCATTCCGATACGTTGTTTGCTCCAGAACAGGTTGTCAAGGAAGCGGCGTTCGTGCGGGTGTTCGTCGGCGAGTTCGGCGTCGATATCGTGCGCAATGAGAAAGTCGGGGATGGGATCCGAAACGTCTCCGGTGCGGGCGCCGACCTGGGCGCGCATCACGATTGCGACTGCGTAGCGCATGCGCTGCCATGGATCGTCCGGGCGGAGTTCGGTCAGCCTGCTGCGAATCCGGACGGCGCTGTCGATCGCTTGATACGCCTCGCGATTCTGCTCCTCGTCATAGGTCAGCAGGGAGACCGCCGCTTCAAGAGCGCGTGCGTGATTGCCGAGCAGCGTGACGTCGTCGGGGCGTTGCTTGAGCTGGGCGCTGGATTGTCGAAGGATTTCATTAAGCAGGTCACGGCGGATTTCCAGTGCGCCGGGAACACGCTCCAGGCGTGTGACCACGTCGCTGAGAAAATAATTGGAGAGCCGGATTGCCTCGTCGTACTGTGTTTCGGCTTCGAGATGGGCGTGTATGGCCCTGACGCGCTCTCGATTTATGGCGAGGACGGCGCCGAAGAGGAGCGCGGCGATGATCGCGATCGACGCCGCGAGCACACGGTGACGCCGTATGAGTTTTCCGAAACGGTAGAGGGCGCTTGGGGCTCGGGCGTTGATGGGCTGGTGATCGAGAAACCGGCGGACATCGTCGGCGAGCGCGGAGGCAGAGTCGTAGCGGCGCGCCGGGTCTCGCGACATTGCCTTGTGCGTGATGATGTCCAGATCGCGGGGAATCGTGTGATCGAGCGACGCCAGCGTCGTCGGATCGTCCTCGCTGATCATGCGCATCGCCTCTGGAATCGGCTTGCTGCGCACATCGAATGGAAGCCGTTCTGCGAGCAACTCGAAGAGCAGGACGCCGAGCGCATAGACATCCGATCTGGCGTCGACCTGTCTGAACTCTCCTTTGATCTGTTCAGGGCTCATGTAGGCGACCGTTCCGATGATGGCGCCGGAGTCTCCGTGAACCGTGGTGTGCTGGATGTCAGAGTCGGTGGCGCGGGCGACGCCGAAATCGAGCACCTTCGGCTGCGGTTCGGATTCACCGTCATCGCCCGTTCCCCTTCGCTCCACCACCAGGATGTTCCCCGGCTTGAGATCGCGATGGATCACGCCCTTCATATGCGCATGATGCACCGCTTCGCAGATGCGGACGAAGAGTTTCAGCCGATCGCGCCGGGAAGGGTTGTGCTTCTTCACATAATCAAGCAGCGTGTCGCCTTCGACCAGCTCCATGGCGAAGAACGGCTGTGGACCTTCGCCGAGATCCGCAGCGCCGGCCTCGATGATCTGCGCAATGCCAGGATGATTCAGCCGCCCCAGAGCCTCGGCCTCGATCGCGATGCGTCTGCTCGCCGAGCGCGAGAGCCGCCCCTGCCGCAGCACCTTCAGCGCGACCCTCCGCTTGGGGCTGGACTGCTCCGCCTCGTACACCACCCCCATGCCGCCGACGCCGATCCGGCGCGTGACGTGATAGTGTTTCAGCCGGCGTCCGATCAGCGACGGCCCCGCCTGGTCCTCCGCCAGCGGCCAGAGGCTGGTGCGATCGCTCGTGTCGAGGAAGCCGCTCGCGTCGTCATGAGACTTCAGCAGCGATTCAACGCAGTCTCGCAGCGCACCGTCAGGACACTCGCGGTCGAGAAAGTCGGCCCGCTCCGGCGCCGGCATCTCCATGGCGCGCTCGAAGAGAAACTCCAGGAGCGTAGTGGATTCAGTCCTGTGGTCCATGACGCCGTTTGATCTCCGCGTGCAGCCAGGCCCGCGCGGTGTGCCACTTGCGCCGGGCGCTGTGCTCCGGAAGTTCGAGCGACTCCGCCGTCTGCTCGTGGGTGAGTCCCGCGAAGTAGCGCAGCTTCACCACCATCGCCCACTGCGAATTGTGCGCCTCCAGCGCTTCAAGGGCTTCATCGAGGTGGAGCAGTTCATCGATGCGATCTTCGAGGAGCACTTCATCGGGGTTCAGATAGGCGCGTCGATGGTCGCCGCCACGTTTCTTCGTCTTCCTCGCCCTGGCCCGATCGATCAGGATGCGTCGCATCGCCTCCGCCGCGGCGATCATGAATTCGCCGACGTTCGCCCACTGCGTTCTTCCTTCGTTCGCCAGCCGCACGTATGCCTCGTGGACGAGCGCGGTCGTCTGCAGTGTATGGTCGGGACGTTCGGCGCCCATGTGAATCCTGGCCACGCTTCGCAGCTCGTGATACACCGTGGCGAAGAGTTCATTTCCGTGCAGGTCTGCGACACCGTCCTGTTGCGACTGCGCACGATCAGTTTGTTCCTCATGCATGATGATTTGTCTGTTGCCTGTTCTGATCAGACGTTCCCACGAAGGCGGCGGTCAGTATGGCGCCTCGCCGCGGCTCCGGCAACAATATTCCGACGCATTTGCAGGATTGCCTGACATGCGGCGCCGGTCATGCCTCGCCGCCGCGGCGAAGAGACACGGCGGACTCATACCCCCCGCTTCGCCGACATTCTCATTTGAGGCACATTTTGATGATCCGGGCCGAGTTGAGGACTGCGCCATTCCTGAACTGGTCTTTCGCGGCCAATGAGCAGCCATCTTCGGCGTCCACCAAGTCCCACGGCCACACCGGCGGATTGGGGGCGAAGGCGACCGACCAGATACCACCTCGCCTGGCCTCGCCTCGCAGCGCCTTGCAGCGCGAGCGTTGAAAATTTGGGGGCGTGCGCACTTGACACTGCGTAGCGTTTCTGAAGGCGTCAGGGACAGGCGAGACCGAAAGCGACACATGGGTCGGGCGTGAGCAGCGCGTCCACCTTGTGACGAATCCCGCAGCAATCGCGGCTTCGACCGCATGGTTCACCCGCACGTTGTTCAAACGTGGGCTTCCCTCGGCGCTGTTGCGGCCTTCACGCCGCCCAGAAGCCGCCCGGGCCAAGGGCCGTGCGGGACTTCTGAAGCCTGGCGGGAGTTCGCCGGCAATCGCTGGCGTGTCAAAGGTTCATCGGCGATGTCTGCGTCGCTGCGGCCGTCCGGAATGGGTGGAAACGGTGAAATCTTGTCCAGATGACCTCGGAATCACCCCTCCGGCTGGATTTTTCTCGCCGGGCGCCCTAATCTTGCCGATTCAACTCTGTGGACGATCGGGTCGCGGTCGAATGTATCGACCAACGCGGCTTTCCAGAACGCTTCCTGCGTTCGGAGATTTCCGGTTTTCCAGAGGCGCCGGACGCCTGAACAAACCGGATATCGAGATCGAACCAGCATGACATTCAATGATCTTCGGCTTATCGAGCCTATCGTTCGCGCGGTGGCTGACGAGGGATACACCATCCCCACCCCCATCCAGGGCCGCGCCATCCCCGAGGCCCTCGCCGGTCGCGACGTCCTCGGAACCGCCCAGACCGGAACCGGGAAGACCTGCGCCTTCGCCCTGCCGATTCTGCAGCGACTGACCGAGTCCGCGGCGAACGCCGGCGGTCGAGGCGGGCAGCACGGCCGCGCTCCCCGCGCCCTGATTCTCTGCCCGACGCGCGAGCTGGCCATGCAGATCATGGACAGCTTCGTCGCCTACGGGCGCCACCTGCCGCTGCGGCATGCGGTCGTCTTCGGTGGCATCAACCAGGCTCGCCAGGTTCGCGCCCTCCGCTCGGGCGTGGATGTGCTGGTCGCGACGCCCGGACGCCTGCTCGACCTGATCAACCAGGGCTACATCGACCTGAGCAAGATCGAGACGCTCGTCCTCGACGAGGCCGACCGCATGCTCGACATGGGCTTCATCCCCGACATCCGCAGGATCGTCGGCATGATTCCCACCAAGCGGCAGACGCTGCTTTTCTCCGCGACCGTCTCCACGGAAATCCGGCGCCTCGCCAATGCGCTGCTGACGGACCCGGTCCTTGTTGAGACGACGCCGGAATCGACCACGGTTGAGCTGATCACCCAGCGCGTCTACATGGTGGACCGGAAGAATAAGCCCGCCCTGCTCGAGCACATGCTGCGGCAGGACAAGGTCGGCCGCACGCTGGTCTTCACCCGCACCAAGCACGGCGCCGACAAGGTGACCAAGCATCTGCGAAGGGCCGGCGTCAACGCCGAGGCCATCCACGGCAACAAGTCGCAGAACGCGCGGATGCGCACCATGGCGGGCTTCCGCTCCGGCGTGACGCGCGTGCTCGTCGCCACCGACATCGCCTCCCGCGGCATCGACGTCGATGAGATCACGCATGTCGTGAACTTCGACATGCCGGTGGACGCCGAGACCTATGTGCACCGCGTCGGGCGCACCGCTCGGGCCGGCGCCAGCGGCGTCGCCATCTCCTTCTGCGATCGTGATGAGATCAAGGGCCTGCGCGACATCGAGCGCCGCACCCGGATCCAGATCGAGGTCGCCGACGATGCGCCCGAGCTGGTGTACCAGGCGCCGGCCACGACGCCGCAGGACGACCGTCCCACCCGTCGCCCGCAGCGCCCCTCCTTCGGGGGGCAGGGCTCAAACCGCAACCGGCCGCGCAACAAGCGCTCCGGAGGCGCCTTCGCGGGCGGACGCGCCAACAACCCCAGAGGCAACCGCGGGCCGCGGAGCGCAGGCTCCGGCGCCGGCGGCGGACGCCGCTGAATCGTCCCGGGTTTTGTTCGAACAGATGATTACGCCATCGGTGCGCCTGTGCGCACGGACGTGGCGCGGCTGGATGCATTGTCCGGCCGCGGCGGCCGTCGCTACAGCCACTTCATGAACTTGAAGAGCACGATCTGCCCGATCGCGATGAGCACGAGAATCAGGCACACCATGGCGAAGCCCCAGACCGATCCTTCCAGGGGGATGCCGCCGACGTTGATGCCGAGCAGGCCGGTGATCAGGCCCAGCGGCAGCGCGATGGTGGCGACGACGGTGAGCATGTAGACGGTCTTGCCGACGCGGGCGTCGTGCCGCGCCCGCATCTCCTCCTGCGTGACGGCGGCGCGGTCCCGCATTTCCTCCAGAGCCTCGGCGACGCGCGTGGACTGCTCCATCGCCACGCGCAGCTCCGCCTGGTCGCGGGTGGAGAGGATCGCGGGGGCGTTGTGCACCAGTCGGGCCAGGGCGTCGCGCTGGGGGACGATGTGGCGCCGGTAGGAGATCGCCTGGCGCCGGATGGTGGCGAGCTGGGATCTCCAGCGCGGGTCGTCGGTTTCGTGCTCGAGCATGCGCTCCTCGATCTCATCCAGCCGCTCTTCGAGGTTGACGATGGTGGGGCTCATGTTGGAGGCCAGGCTGCCCGCGACCGCGACCAGGAAACCGCCGGCGGTGGTGGGGGCATCGCCTTTCTGGGCGCGCACCCGGAGGGCGGCGATGGTCTGGAATCGGTATTCGCGGAGGGTGATGATCCGGGTCGGCTCGAGCCACAGGCGCATGGCGATCAGCTCATCGTGCTCTGCGCCGGGGTTGGAGTTGATCCCGCGCAGGATGACGAGCACGCCTTCACCGAACTCCTGCACGCGCGGGCGCGTCTCCTCCGCCAGCAACGACTCGGCGACGATCGGATCGACACCGGACTCCGAGCGGAGCCACGACTGGGAGTGCGGCCGCGTCAGGTCGAGATGCACCCAGAGGGGCGGGCCGGACTCGGGATACCCCAGATCGCTCCAGCCGCGTTTCTTCTCATCGAAGTCGCCCGGCTCGCCGGGCATGCGCGTGGCGAAGACGAGGCCGCCTTCTGCATCGAAGGGTGTGATGGGGGGGATGTCCATATCGGGCAGGATATCTGAAGACCGGGGGAGTCGATGCGTGTGCGGCCAACAGAGAGAAAGAGGGTGATCGGCCTCCGGCATGGCCACGACGGATCGTCTGTATCATCGGATGGGCTGGACGTGTGCCGGCGCGATCCCCGGCTATGCGCTCGACCCCGACGGCGGGGCGATGCACGATGCAGTGTTCTATTACAAGCAACTCGGCCGACGTGAGGCGGCGCCGCCGGCGTGATGAACCCCGAGCATCAGGCTCGCGTGAGACAATCCACCGCAGACTGAATCAGGAGCAAGACATGATCCGCATCTTCACGCTCGTCATCCTGTGCATCATGACAGGCTGCGCCTCATCGCACACCGGAGGCTCTGCAGGAGAGCAGGAGCGCGGGGACGAGCGCATCAGGCTGGGAAACTTCTCCGTGAGCCTCGCCGTCAGCGATCTCGAGGCTTCGCGCGCATTCTATGAGAAGCTCGGATTTCGCGCGATCGGCGGCGACCCCGCGCAGAACTGGCTGATCCTTCAGAACCAGACCGCCACGATCGGACTCTTCCAGGGGCTGTTCGAGCGGAACACCCTGACGTTCAACCCAGGGTGGGACAGATCCGGGAGCGCACTCGCCGACTTTGACGATGTGCGCGAGCTCCAACGCACGCTCAGGAGCCGCGGCGTCGCCCTGGAGTCCGAGACCGATGAGTCATCGACAGGCCCCGCCTACATCTTCCTGCTCGACCCCGACGGCAATCCGATCCTCATCGATCAGCACGTCCCCGCCCCGCGCAGGTGAGTGCGTCACGGCGAGCATCATTCGAACGGCCTCGATGCGAAGAGGTTCAGCCCCAGCCGCTCCGAGAGAAACTTGCTGACGCGCTGGCCCTTCACGCTGTTGCCGGCCTCGTCGAGGCGTGGCGCGAAGGTGCCCAGGCCGCCCTTGCCGGGCGCGACCGTGAAGATGCCGCCGCTGACGCCGCTCTTGCCGGGCAGGCCGATCTCGAAGAGCCAGTCGCCGGAGAGCTCGTACAGGCCCGCGGTGGCGAGGGAGGCGAGGACGCGTTTGCAGTGTGACGCATCGATCACGCGTTGCCCGGTGATCGGGTTGACGCCGCCGTCGGCGAGGGTGGCGCCCATGACGGCGAGGTCCTTCGCGGTGACCTTGATGGCGCACTGCTTCGTGTAGACATCGGTCGCCTGGAGGGCGTCGAAGTAGACGCGTCCGTATCCCTCGAGCAGCTTGGCGATGCCGCGGTTGCGCTGGTTGGTGGCGGCCTCGGACTCGTACACCTCTTCATCCATCGACAGCTCGCGCCCCGCGAAGCGGGAGAGGCCGTCGAGGATGTATTTCCACTTGTCCTCGGCGGTGTCGCCGGGGATGAGGCTGGTGGTCGCGATGGCGCCGGCGTTGACCATCGGGTTCATGGTGCGATCGCGGTTCAGCTCGATCGCCATGACCGAGTTGAAGGGCAGGCCGGTGCTGTTGACGCCGAGCTTCTTGCGGGCCTCCTCGGCGCCGATCGCCTGGCACACCAGCGCGAAGACGAAGGGCTTCGAGACGCTCTGCATCGAGAACTCGTGCGCGATGTCGCCGGCCTCGTGCACCGCGCCGTTGACGCCGACAACGCAGATTCCGAACAGATCGGCCGGGGTCTTGGCGAGGGCGGGGATGTAATCGGCGACCACGCCCTCATCGACGTCCTTGAAGAGCGCGTGCGCCTCGGCGATGAGGGCTCGGACGATCTCGGGCTTGGGCAGCGCGCCGGTCGAGATCGCGGCACGAGACGCCGCGGCGTCGACGGGAACTTTCGTGAGCATCGCCAGCTTCTTCTGCGTCACGGTCGTCGCCGGTTTTCTGTGGCGGCTGTCGTTCATCGTGGAACACCCTCCGGAATGGTTCTGGTCACTGGTACGGCGCGAACGCCGTCTTGGCCTGCGCGGCGTCGGCGCCCTGGCGCAGGCAGAGCCCGAGCAGCAGGCGGGCCTTGAGCCCTGAAAGATATCCCGAGGGGATCAGGCCGCGGCTGATCAGATCGATCTCGGAGCCGGGATAGCCGTAGGTGCTGGTGAAAACCGGGCCGGTCATCGAGCGCGACGCCAGGACGACGGGGATCTTCTTCGCGACCTCGCCGAGAATCGGCGCCACCTCCGCGGGCACGTGCCCCGCGCCCATGCCCTCGACGACCAGCCCCGCGTAGCCGAGCGTGTCGGGGAGCGCCTTGAGGATGCGCGCGTCGTACCCCATCGCCATCTTGAGCAGCGCGATCGGCGCCGGGGAGCCGCGGCCGGTGGGAAAGACGGGCGAGCGCTCCACGCGCGCGTACAGGCGCGGGCGCCCCTCCGCGACAACGCCCAGCGGGCCGACCAGCGGCGATGTGAAGGCGGAGGGCACGGCGGTGTGCGACTTCTGCACGAAGCGGGCGGCGTGGATGTCGTAGTTCAGCACCACCAGCGCGCCCAAGCCGCGGGCCTGTTGCGAAACCGCGAGCCGCGTCGCCGCGAGGAGATTGGCGGGCCCGTCCGCGCCCGGCGCCTCGGCGCCGCGCATCGCGCCGGTGACGACGACCGGCCGCTCGCCGCCAACGAGCAGGTCGAGCAGGAACGCGGATTCCTCGATGGTGTCGGTGCCCTGGATGACGACGGCGCCGTCGAACCCTTCTTCGGAGAATCCCTTCTCGATGACCTGCGCCACCTCGAGAATGTTGTCGAGCGAGATCGACGGGCTGGGCAGGCGGAAGAGCGAGCGGGCGTCGAGCTCGGCGACCTCGCCGAGCTGCGGGATGGACTGCACCAGCTCCTCGGCGCCGAGACTGGGCGCGATGCCGCCGGAGTCGTCCTTCACCATGGTGATGGTGCCGCCGAGAGACAGGATGAGCAATCGGGGCCGGGCCATGCTTACGCGTCCTCTCCCGCCAGCTCCATGAGATGCGCCGGATCTTCATCGGGGTGCGGATTCGGCGGGATCTGGCCGGGCTTGTAGCCGGGCAGCCAGCCGCTGGGAATGAATGCGATCAGCGACAGCCCGGACATCACCAGGAATCCGACGCGCAGCGCCCGCAGACGGGCCTCGGTGTTGATGCGCACCGCCTCCTCGACCTCTTCGTGCGTGGCGTAGGCGCCCTCGAGAACCGAATACAGCCGGTCGTTGCTCACGAAATTGATGTTGTTCAGGTTGAGCTGGGCCTGCAACTCGGGGGTGATGGCGGTGGCCCGCGAGAGGTTCGAGAGCACGACAGCGCTGAGCACGCCGACGAGCAGCGCGCCGGCCATGGCCGTGCCGACGGCCGCCGCGAGGTTCTGCGTCACGCCTCGGAGCGAGCCGACATCGCCCGCCGCCTCCTTCGGCGCCGCGGTGACGAGCACGTTGAAGAGCAGCGTCACCAGCGCGCCCTGACCGAGGCCGACCACGACCAGGCCGAGCATCACCGGGAAGGTGCTCCAGTCGTTCGTCACGACGAATGCCAGCCACAGCGTCCCCACGAGCACGAGCGAGAAGCCGCCCCGCGCGATCTGCCGCGGCGTGAAGCGGTTGTAGAGGCGCACGATCAGGATCGCGGTGAAAAAGACCGTGACCAGGAAGGGCATCATCGCGATCGAGGTCTGGAAGGCGGAGCGCCCCTGCACGATCTGGATGTAGAGCGGCACGGTGAAGTTGATCGCGGCCTCCATCGACACGATCAGGAAGAGCGCGATGACCGCGGCCCATTCCCGGTGCGAATCGATCACCTCCAGCGCCAGGAGCGGCGGCTTGCCCGCCGCGGCCCGCCGGTGCGACCATCGGAAGAAGGCGGCGACGATGAGAACGCCTCCGACGATCATCAGCGGCGCCGGCGAGACGCCCACCAGGTCGAAGGGCGCCGCCGGGCTCGCAAGCGTCAGCCCCCAGCCGCGGACGTTGTTGAAGCCGAACGTCATGAGCATGATGCCCGCCGCGGCGAGCACGACGCCCACAACGTCGATCTTCAGATCAAGCCGCTGCTCGGACGCCTTCAGGCGCGTGCTCAGAAACAGAATCGCCAGACAGTGGATGACCAGCAGCCCGAACGCCAGGCGCCAGCTGATGAACGTGGCGACCGAGCCCACGATCAGGAACGCCAGCACGCCCGCGATGGCGCGGGCCGAGCCGAGCCATCCGACCGCCTCCGCCTGCTGCTTGCCCGAGTAGTGGTTGGCGATGAGGGCGACGAGCGAGGGCACGAGGGCCGCCGCCGCCAGACCGCAGGTGGCCTGGGCCATGACCATGATCATGGCCGTGGGGCTGAGCGCGACCACCGCCACCGAGGCGCCGAACATGGCGATGACGATCTGGAAGATCCGCTTGGCGCCGTATCGCTGCCCCAGCTTGGCGCCGAGCATGACGAAGCCCGAGACGCCGAGTGAATACATCACGATGGCCGTGCCGACGGTGGTCGGGGGCGTGTCGAAGCTCTTGACCATGCCCGCCATCGACACGGGGATGGCCGCCACGTTGAAGGACATGAGCGCCTGGGCCATGCCGATGACGATCATCGGAACCCAGGATGCGCGCACCTCGTTCGCTCCGAGGTCCGTCGTCTGCGTGGTCGCCATGCGGAGCCTTTCTGTTGTCGATGCGAGCTGCCGCGGCGCCCGGCCGCGCCGCGGGAGCATCGCCGTCGCCTGCGCGTCAGAACGTGATTCGGTATCGAACGGTGAAGACGGCGAGAGAGTCCGCGTCCGAGTTCGAGGGATCAAAGATGCCCTGCACGCCGAGCGTGAACTGCGAGTGCCTGGTGAGCTGCCAGCGCTGGAAGGCCTCGATGACCTTCTCGTCGCTGCCCTGCGTCGGCTCTGAATAGGCGAAGGCGACGCCGGTCATGTTGTCGGGGCTTCCCAGGAGGCCGCGGATCCCGCCGCCGATCTCGAACGAGCTGCGGATGCTGGTGATGGCCTCGTCGGCGTAGCCGTAGCGGGCGAAGGCGAGGAGCTGCTCGCCGAGGTCCTGATCGAGGATGATGGAGAAGCCCTTGTCGGAGGGAATGTCGCGCCGGCCGCGCGCGTCCATGTGCCACAGGACGGCGCGGTAGCGGCCTGAGCCGAGGCCCTCGATCTCGGGTGTGAAGCCGAACTCGCCGAAGGTGAAGAAATCGCCCTCGCTGAGATACTTCATGTCGTTGATTGAAGTCTGGCCGTAGGCGTTGGCGCCGCCGATGGTGGCATAGAACTGATCGCTGGGGCGCACAGAGAAGCCCGCGAAGAGGCCGTGTCCGGGCGAGGGCACGACGGTGTTCGCCGAGAAGGCGCGGTTGGAGAAGGACACGTTCAGGCTCTGCATGCGGTGGGCGCCGAAGAAGTCGGACGTGTCGCCGCGGCCGAAGGCGAAGCGGAAGCGGTCCTCGAAGAGGCGCTGGATCCAGTAGATGTCGCGCACCACGAAGCCGCGATCGTTGAAGCCGTTGGTGGGGGGATGGAGGGTTCCGAGCTCGCCTCGGAGGGCGTTGGCGGAGAGCGGCCCGATCTTGTGCCGCTCCTCGAAGGAGAAGACGAGCGTGCCGGTGTCGGGCGTGTCGCGCCCGAGGAGCGTCCAGGCGCCGATGATGTCGAAATCGCCCGAGGCGCCGCGTCGGCGGCCGGGCCCGCCGCTGGCCTGCTGAAAAATCATGGTGTAGGCGAAACCGAGCCGCAGACCCGTCGCCTCCTCGAGCGAAGCGGTCGCCTCGAGAAACCTGTCGATCGGTCCGTCCAGCGGCGGCGCCTCCAGCAGCGCCTCGGCGGGCTTGTAGATCGCGTCCAGCTCGGACGTGGCGCTGGCCGGCGACTCGCCCGGAACCCAGCGCTGGTACGGCTCATACACCCGCCCGACAATCTCGCCCTCCCAGACCACTTCCGAAGAGTCACCCTGCCGTGCCGGCTCGTCGGGCCGGGACGTCTGCGCCGCCGATGGCGCTGCGCCGAACACAGCGAGCGCGAGCGACAGGAGAAGCAAAGCCCTGAACGGCGCGCACACGATGCGCGCAGAGATGTTCCAACTACGCCGCTCAATCCACTGTTGAGTACACATCCTCGTCGCCCTCCGGCCCACAGAGCTTGTGGGAATGTGGAGCAAGCTATGACGGAGCGGATCATCCTGTCAAACAGCTTCAGGACCCTCATGGCCTAACATTGAAAACAGAGGCACGCACCGAATACGGCTTCCGTTCGCACCTTATGCTCAAGCGCGCAGAAACAACCACGTCCCCGGACGGGATGCGTTCACCGAGTTCCGTCGCCGGATTCATGAATTAAGAAAAAAAGTCTTCCGGACCTCGAACGGCGAGTCCGGAATCAGTCCGCGGCCCGGCTCTCGACGCTCACGTCGGCCAGCCGCTCGAAGATTTTCACACTGTCTCCGAGCGGGCGCCATTCGTAGACCAGCATGTCCACGGGCTTCCACAGCGTCACCCAGACGATCAACGACAGCCCGGCGGCGATCTTCTCCATGAGCAGACTTTCCGAGACCGCCGCGATCGTCTGGGCAATCGCGATCAGCGCCAGCGCGATGAACACGCCGCGCAACAAAAGCCGCAAACCGCACGTAAAGTGTTGCCGGAACTCGGCTTTCCGCCTGGCGGCCGCGGCCGCGAAATGACTGCGGAAAGCGCTCTGCACCGCCTCGCAGCTCGCTTCCTCGCTCCCCGGCAGCAGGATCCGGATCCGCAGCGGCTTCCCGTTCGGGACTTGGGCGACCCGGGCCAGTATGTACGCCTCGGCTTCGGGAGCGATCGCCCGTTGATCAACGGGGGCAGGATCGAAACGCGCAAAGAGTTGTTCGACGCCTGTGGCCTGCAGCTCAATGACTGCGGCGTCTGTCGACGGGTTGGGCAGGTTCGGCTGGGACATGCGAGGCTCCCTCTCCAGGCCGCCCCGACGCCCGGGACTGCGTGACCGGCATGGTACCTGCATGCCCGTCGCCGATTCACCCGGCGGTTTTTTTTTCTGATGACCTTGCGAATTCACGCGCTTTCCGCGCTGGAGTTCTGTACATTTCGACGGCATTGCGTCCGGGGCGTTCGCAGCTGGCGCAGCCGACTCCCGCGGCACAGGGATTCCTAAGAGCTCACTCTCCAGCGGCGACATACGGATATGAACACCGAGCTTGCACTTGTCCTGGCGCTCCTCATCAGCGCGATCGTCATGTTCGGGTTCAACAAGCCTCGCATGGACGTCGTGGCGCTCATGATGATGACGGCGCTGCCCTTCACCGGCGTCATCTCGATGAGCGAGGCGCTGGCGGGCTTCAGCGACTCGAACATCGTCCTGATCGCGGCGCTGTTCGTCATCGGCGAGGGGCTTGTCCGCACCGGTGTCGCCCGCGGCCTCGGCGATCTGATCATCCGCAAGACCGGCGACAGCGAGGTGCGCCTGCTCGTGCTGCTCATGGTCAGCGCCTGCGGCCTCGGCTCGCTCATGAGCTCGACCGCGGTCACCGCGATCTTCATCCCCGTGGTTCTGCGCGTCGCCATGCGCACGAAATCGGCGCCCGGCAAGCTCATGATGCCGCTCAGCTTCGCCGCCCTCATCAGCGGCATGATGACGCTCGTCGCCACCGCGCCGAACCTCGTCGTCAGCAGCGAGCTGGTCCGCCAGGGCGAAGAGGGTTTCGGATTCTTCACCATCACCCCGTTCGGAATCCCAATCCTCATCCTCGGCATTCTGTACATGCTCGTGGCCCGGCGCTGGCTTCCGGGAGCGAAGGACGAGGGCCAGGGCTCCGGCGCCAGCGTCAGCCTCGCGGACTGGATACGTGAGTTCAAACTCGCCGACCGCGAGCACCGCGTGCGCGTCCCTTCGCACTCTGAGCTGGTGGGGAGGACGCTCTCCGAGATCGATCTCCGCGGCGGAGCGAGCGTCAACATTCTCGCGATCGAGCGAAGCCGTCGCTTCGGCCGCGCCCTGATCCAGCCCACGCCGCAGACGATCCTGCAGGCCGACGACGTGCTGCTGATCGACCTGCTGGAGCAATGCCCGAATGTCGAGGCGCTGCGCGAGCGTTATGCGCTGGAGAAGTTGCCTCTCACCGGCGCCTATCTCAACGATCGCGCTCAGGAGATCGGCATGGCCCAGGTGATCGTGCCGGCCGAGTCGCATCTGCTCGGCAAGAGCTTGCTGGAGTCGGAGTTCCGCTCGCGCACCGGCCTCACCGTGATCGGCCTCCGCCGCGGCGGCGATGCGCTGGGCAAGGAGCTGCTGACCGAGCCGCTGCGCATCGGCGACACGCTGCTGGTGGTGGGGCCCTGGAAGCAGATCAAGCGCATGCAGGCGGACGACATCGGCGTGGTGCTGATGCGGCTGCCGGTCGAGATCCGCGAGGTGCTCGCCGCGCCGGGCAGGGCGCCGTACGCGATCATCGCGCTCCTCGTCACCGTCGGCCTCATGATCAGCGGGCTCATCCCCAATGTGCAGGCGGCGCTGATCGGCTGCCTGATCATGGGCGCGACAGGGTGCATTGGCGTCGAGAGCGGGTATCGATCGATCAACTGGAAGACGATCGTGCTGATCGTGGGCATGCTGCCGTTCTCTCTGGCGCTGCAGCGGACGGGCGGCGTGGAGCTGGCGGCCGGCGCGGTGACGGCCGTCACCGGCGGCGCGGGGCCACACGTCGTGCTCGCGACGATCTTCGCCCTCACCATGGTGCTGAGCATGTTCATGTCCAACACCGCCACCGCGGTGCTGCTGGCGCCGGTCGCCATCGCGGTGGCCCGCGAGATGGACGCCTCGCCCCTTCCCTTCGCCATGATCGTGGCCCTGGCGGCTTCGACGGCGTTCGTCACGCCCGTCGCGTCGCCGGTGAACACGCTGGTGGTGACGCCGGGCAACTACAAGTTCGGCGACTTCGTCAGGATCGGCGGCCCGTTCGCCGTCATCACGCTCATCGTCTGTGTCTTCCTCGTCCCGCTCGTGCTGCCGCTCTGAGCCGCAACGCGCGCCACACCAATCGCAGGACATCGTCATGGACACATCACCCGGCGCCAAGAAGACGTTCATGCAGAAATTCCTCGACATCGTCGAGGTGGTGGGCAACAAGGTGCCTCATCCTGCGGTGATCTTCCTGCTGCTCGTCGCGGCGGTGGTCGTGCTCTCCCACGTGCTGCACTGGACCGGCGTCAGCATCGAATATGACGTGATGGTCCCCGAGGCCCGCGAGCTCGAGACCACGCCCACCACCGACCCCATGCTCACCGGCATCGGTTCCTATCCCGGGTACGCGGGAATCGATGAGAAGAAGATCGTCATCGAAACTCGGACGGCGACGATCAACAGCCTGCTCACGGCCGACGGCGTCCGCTTCATGTACACGTCGCTCATCCCCAACTTCATGAGCTTCACCGCCGTCGGGCTCATCATCGTGGCGATGCTGGGCGTGGGCGTTGCGGAAGAGTCGGGGCTGATCAAGGCCCTGATCCGCAAGCTGGTGGTGATCGCGCCGCCGAAGCTGCTCATCTACATCCTGGTCTTCGTGGGCATCCTCTCCAGCATCGCGGCGGACGCGGGGTACCTGGTGCTGATCCCGCTCGCCGGCGCCGCCTTCATGAGCGTGGGGCGCCATCCGATGGCCGGAATCGCCGCGGGCTTCGCCGCGGTGGCGGGCGCGTTCACCGTCAACATGCTCATCAAGCCTCTGGACGCCGTGCTGGTCGAATTCACCAACGACGCCATCGCACTCGTCGACCCCGACACCTCGATTGACCTGGCCTCGAACTTCTGGTTCTCAGTAGTCTCGGTGCTCTTTCTGACCGTGATCATCGCGCTCATCACCGAGCGCGTCATCGAGCCGCGGCTGGGCAAGTACGAGGGCGAGAACCCGCTGCAGGACAGCAGCGCCCTCAGCAGCGAAGAGAAACGCGGCCTTCTCTTCGCAGGCGTTGGCCTGCTGGGCGTGCTCGCCTTCTTCGCGCTGCTGACCATCCCCTCCGGCGCCCCGCTGCGCGATGTGGAGAGCGGCGCACTCATCGGCAACACACCCTTCATGAACGGCCTGATCGCGGCCATCGCCTCGATCTTCCTCGTCTCCGGCTTCGCCTACGGCATCGGCGCCGGGACGATGAGAAAGACGTCGGATGTCATCAAGGCGATGGAGAAGGCCACCTCCAGTCTCGGCAGCCTCATCTTCCTGCTCTTCATCATCGCCCAGTTCATCGCCTACTTCAATTACTCGAACATGGCGACCATCCTGGCCGTCTCGCTCGCGGACCTGCTGACAGAGGCCAACATCGGGCCCTTGTGGCTGCTGCTGGGCTTCATCCTCGTCGTCGCCATCCTCGACCTGCTGATCACCGGCGCCATCGCCAAGTGGGCCCTCTTCGCGCCCATCTTCGTGCCGCTCCTGATGCGCCTGGGCGTCGAGCCCGAGGCGGTGCTGGCGGCGTATCGCGTGGCCGACTCCCCCATCAACATGATCACGCCCCTCAACGCCTACTTCGCCCTCGTCGTCGTCTTCTGCCAGAAGTACGACAAGAACGCGGGCGTGGGCACGGTCGTCGCCCTGATGCTGCCCTACGTCGTCGTCCTGCTCGCGGTGTGGACAGCGCTCTTCGTCGTGTGGCACATGGCCGGCCTGCCGTGGGGAATTTGAAACCGTCCGCTGACATCCAAGCCTGAACAATTCACACACCGACACCCGGAGAGAGAATCATGGGCGCCACCAACATTCCCCTCGACGTCAAGGCCGCCGAAGACCGGCTGATGCGTTATCTCGCCATCGAGGGCGTCAGCGGCGAGGAGAAAGCCATCGCAGAGGCGATCGCCGCCGACCTGAAGTCTCTCGGCGTCCCCGCCGACGCGATCCGCTACGACACCGTCCACAAGCGCATCAACGTCCCCACCCAGACCGGCAACCTCTACGCCGACCTGCCCGGCACGCGCCCCGGGCCGCGGCTGCTCTTCTCCACCCATCTCGACGTCGTGCCCCTCTGCGCCGGCGCGAAGCCGACGCGCGAGGGCGGACGCATCGTCCCCCAAGGAAACACCGCGCTCGGCGGCGACAACCGCACCGGCTGCGCCGTGCTCGTCACCCTTGTTGAAACGCTCCTCAAGAACAACCTGCCGCACCCGCCCATCACGCTCCTCTTCACCGTGCGCGAGGAGAGCGGCCTGCAGGGCGCCCACCAGATCGAACCCGCCGACCTGAAGGGCGCCGTCATGGGCTTCAACGTCGACGGCAAGATCCCCGCCGAGCTGATCACCGGCGCCGTCGGCGCCGAGCGCTG
Source organism: Phycisphaeraceae bacterium (assembly GCA_007693965.1). Taxonomy (GTDB): domain Bacteria; phylum Planctomycetota; class Phycisphaerae; order Phycisphaerales; family UBA1924; genus RECQ01. The sequence continues at coordinate 42,957 of RECQ01000024.1, forward strand.
GGAGGCCGAGATCCGCGGCAGGGCCGCCCACGCCGGCGTCGCCCCCGAGAAGGGGATCTCTTCGACGCTGATCGCCTCGATCGCCATCGCCGAGGCGCACAAGGGCGGCTGGTTCGGCAAAGTCGAGAAGCCCGAAGGCCGCGGCACGAGCAACGTCGGGATCTTCGGCGGCAAGGACCGCAAGCCCGCAGGCGACGCCACCAACGTCGTCACCGACTTCGTCTACCTGAAAGGCGAGACCCGCAGCCCCGACACGACCTTCGCCGCCGCCATCACCGCCGCCTACCGCGACGCGCTCAAAAAGGCCGTCGCCCAGGTCACGACCGCGGACGGCGCCGCGGGGGAGCTGAAGTTCGACGGCGCCGCCCAGTACCCTTCCTTCAACCTCCCCGACGATTCGCCCGCCGTCCGCCACGCGAAGAGGGCCGCGGAGTCGCTGGGCATGAAGCCGACGACCGTCTTCTCCAACGGCGGCCTCGACGCCAACTGGCTCGCCGGCCACGGCGTGCCCACCGTCACCATCGGCGCCGGCCAGTACGAGATCCACACCGTGAACGAATACGTCGAGCTCTCCGAGTTCACCGATGGCTGCCGACTCGCCGTGGCCCTGGCGACGCTGGAGATGTGACCCCGACCCCCGATCACAAACCCGCCCGCCGCTACTTTTTGTGACCCGACCGCCCGATCTGGAGCTGCCACGGGCCGAAGCGCTCGGTCAGCCACTTGTACAGCGAGGCGCCGAGCAGTGTGCCCAGCGCGATCGACGCAAAGACGAAGACCGCGGAAATGAGTCCGTCGACGCCCGCGGCGGTGTCGCTCAGCATCTGCTTGACGCTAAGTAGCCCGAGCGCTCCCGGCACCAGCAGCCAGAAGCTGGGCAGGAACGTCACCATCGGGGGCGGGCCCTTGAAGCGAAGCTGGATCAGGTATCCCAGCGGCGTCGCCAGCAGCGTGCCGAAGAAGCCGCTGAACTCGTTGCCGAAGAACATCGCCGAGACCCGCTGGGCCGTGAAAGCGACCAGCAACACCAGCAGCATCCACGGCAACGCGTTCCGCGGCGCCGAGAAGTGCAGAAACACACCAACCCCGAAGACCATCGCCCCCACCCACGGGATCCACGGCGATGTCACGAGCGGAACGATCACGTCCGGCGCCAGCGTCGCATTGAGCCCCACCCCCGCCAGCGCCGCCCCCGCCGCCAGACCGAACGTCAACAGCACGAGCTGCACGAATCCCGACACGAGCCGGCTGGTGCCGCTCACCATGTCGCCGTACGCCAGCTCGATCATGCCGAACGTCAGCATGGCGCCGGGCAGAAACGTCACCAGCGGCGGCACGAGCACATGCAGCGGGTCCACCGGAATCCCGTAGCGCACCGCCAGGAAGACCAGCGTCGAGACCACCGTCGCCGCCACCACGGGCAGCGGCACCGAGAAGAGCGGCCGCTCGCGCATCGACAGCTTCATCATCCCCACCGCCCCGCCCAGCCCCGCCGCAACCAGGATGTTCACCAGCGCCGGATTGAGCACCATCGCCACGCCGACCGTCAGCACGACGTGACCGATCAGCGTGCCGACGACGCCGAAGCGGGCGGGCCTCTTGTTGATTTCGGTGAGGCGCTGAAGCCCGTCGGCGATTGTGATGTCGCCGCGCTGCGCCTCGGCGCCGAGCGTGTACACCTCGGCCATCTGGTCCAGCCGCATCGACTGCAGCGGCCCCTCGGCGAGCGTGACCCGCTCCGACTCGCCGTCGTGCAGGCTGATGAAGATGGCGGTCGGGAAGGCGACCACGCGCGGGCGACGAGCCCCGTACGAGGTGGAGACACGGCGCAGCAGCAGCTCGACATGCGCCGTCTGCTCGCCGCAGGCGAGGTACGCCTGCCCGAGCCTGTAGAGGAACTCGAGCAGCTCGCCGGTGTCCTGGGATCTGGGTTCGGCGGCCGTCATGCGATCTGACACCCGGGTGGTGAAGCGGTGAGGCAGGTGGACACAGGCCCGCGCCGACTCAGTCGGTCGCAGCAGAGGAGGAGGTCGGAGCGGTCGAGGGCGGCGCCTGCACCCGGTAGAACAGCGCGTACAGCACGGGAACGAGAATCATGGTGATCACCGATCCGATCGCCAGCCCGAACATGATCACCACCGCCAGCGAGACCCAGAACACATCGCCCAGCAGCGGGATCACGCCCAGCACGGTGGTGCCGGCGGCGAGCACCACGGGGCGCAACCTGGCCACCGCCGCGTTGACCACCGCGTCGTACTCGGGCTCGCCCGCCTTCTTCAGCGCATTGATCTCGTCGAGCAGCACCACCGCGTTCTTCACCATCATCCCCGCCAGCGACATGGCGCCGAGGATCGCGACAAAGCCCAGCGGCTGGCCCGTCACCAGCAGGCCCACCACCACCCCGATCAGCGCGAAGGGGACGATGCACAGGATGATCAGCGGCTGGCGATAGTTGTTGAAGAGGGCGACGATCACGATCGCCATGACGATGAAGGCGGGGACCACGCCGGGGACCAGCGACTTCTGCGCATCCCGCGACGAGCGATATTCACCGTCCCAGTTCAGCGTGTAGCCGGGCGGGAGTTCGATCGCATCAATCCTGGCGCGCACATTCTCCTGGAAGTCCGTCGCCAGCCCCACCGGAACGCCCTGGGCTGAGATCGTTCGCTTGCGGTTGAACCGGAAGATGAACGGGTCGCGCCAGCCCGTCTCGATGCTCGATGTCACCTGCGACAGCGGCGCCGAGCGGCTGGAGAGCAGCGGCCGGATCTGGAGGATGTCGAGGTTCCGCGCCGCCTGCTCCCGATCGCGCTCCGAGCTGCGCAGCACGATGGGCAGCAGCTTGTCATCCTCTCGATAGAGGCCCACGATCGTGCCGTCGTGCGAGCGGCGCAGCGCCGAAGCCACGTCCGAGCGCGAGACGCCGGTCCATCGCGCGTTCGCCTGGTCGAAGTGCATCGTGACCAGCGGCGTGCGATCGCGCCAGTTGGTGCGGACCGCCATGGCGTGCGGGCTCTCATGCAGAACATCCGCGGCCTGCTCGCCAAGCTCGCGCAGCGTGTCAAGATCCGCGAAGGCCGGGCCGCTGATGCGCGCCTCGATGGGCCACGACTTGAATGGCCCGAGCCCGTACTTGCGCGCGATCACAACCGCTCCGGCCATCGTGTCGTCCGCCCACGCCTGTGCCGCGGGCAGCATCTGGTTCACCGCCCGAGCGTCGACGGTGTTGACGATGAGCTGGGCGTATGACGAGTTCGGGCCCTCTGGCTCGACGGGGAGGTAGAAGCGGGGCGGGCCGCGGCCGATGAAGGCGCTGACGGCCGTCACACCCTCGAGCTTCAGGAAATACTCCTCCATCTCGCGCAGCGCGGCGGAGGTCGTCTCGATGCGCGTGCCCTCGGGCAGCCACACGTCCACCATGAACTGCGGTCGGTCCGCCGCGGGAAAGAACATGCGATCCACCCAGCGGAACGAGAACAGGCTCGCCGCGAGCGCTCCGACGAAGATCAGGACCACCAGCGGCTTCGCCCGCAGCGAAAGCTCGAGCAGGCGCCGGAAGCCGCGGTACATCGCGCCGCTGTAAGGATCTTTGGCCTCGCCCTTCGGCGTCGGCAGCAGGGCCACGCACATCAGCGGCGCCACGGTGATCGCGAAGAGCCACGACACGAGCAGGGCGATGCCCGCCACCGAGAAGAGCGCCTGGGTGTACTCTCCCGCGTTCTCCGTCGATGCGGCGATCGGGTAGAACGCCATCACCGCGACGATCGTCGCGCCCAGCAGCGGGATCGAAGGCTGCGAGGCGGCCTCGATCGCCGCCTTCATACGGTCCATGCCCCGCTCCATGCGAGTGAGCACGCCGTCCGCCACCACGATCGCGTTGTCCACCATCATCCCCATCGCGACGATGAGGGCGCCGAGCGACATGCGGTGCAGATCCTCGCCGATCATGCTCAGCACCAGGAAGGTGGCGATGATGACCATCAGCAGGCCGGTCAGGCCGACGACGATCGAGGATCGAAGCCCCATCGAGAGCCACAGCACGCCCAGCACGATGGCGATCGCCAGGATCAGGCTCATCATGAACGAATTGATGGCGCCGCTCACCTGATCCGACTGCCATGAAATGCGCTCGATCTCGACGCCCACGGGCAGGTCTGCGATGATCTGCTCAAGGCGGCGGTCGATGGCGCGCCCCAGCGTGACGATGTTCACGCCCGACGCATTGGAGATGGCGATGCCGATCGAGGGGCGCCCGTTCAGCCGCATCTCCTCGCGGGAGGGCGTGAGATAGCTCCGCGTGACCAATGCGACATCCCGGATGCGGATCAGCCGGCCCTCGCCCTCGCCGCGGAGCGTGCGCCCTGGGATGACCAGCTCGCCGATCTCCTCCGGTGAGGTGAACTCGCCGGTGACCTCGAACCGCATGCGCATCCCGTGCAGGTCCATCGCGCCCGCCTGCACCACGGTGTTCTGCTGCGCCAGCGTGTTCTGCACATCGAGCATCGACAGACCGAGCTGCGACAGCCGCGCCTCGGAGACGTCCAGATGCACGCATTGCTGCTGCACACCCCACAACTCGACCGTGGCGACGCCGGGAATCAGCGAGAGCTGCATCTTGATGTCGTCGGCGTAGCGCTCCATCTCCGCGGGCGTGAAGCCGTCCGACTGCAGGGCGAAGAGGAATCCGAAAACATCCCCGAAGTCATCGAAGACCATCGGCGGGCCGGCGCCGGGCGGCAGCTCACGCGCCGCGTCCGAGACCCGCTTGCGCAGCTCATCCCACACCTGCGGCAACTCGTGCGAGAGCACCTCGGCCTTGATGATAACCTTCACCGTGGAGAGGTCGGCGCTCGAATACGACTCGATCTCCTTGAGAACGGCGATCTCCTGCACCGCCTTCTCGATGATGTCGGTGACCTCGAGCTCCACCTCCTCGGGCGAGGCGCCGGGGTACGGCGTGGCGACGACCGCCACCTTCACCGTGAATTCCGGATCCTCGAGCTGCCCGAGCCCGAAATACGACATGGCGCCGGCCAGCATCACGACAGCGATCGTGAAGACGGTCAGCGTGGATTTCTCGAAGACCTTCGCGACGATCTTCATTCGGGTGCGCCTTCCATCGCGGCGGCGTCCGTCATGAGGCGCACCCGCTGCCCCTCACGCAGGAATCCGGCGCCGGCCGTCGCAACGATGTCGCCACGCTCCAGGCCGCGCACGCGCACGCCCGCCGGCGAGATGGCGCCCGTCGTCACCGGGCGCTTCGAGACGATCCCCGTCGCGCCGTCGATAATCCACACGTGCCGCCCGCCCCCGGCCTCCTCGACAATGGCGCCCGGCGGGATGTCGAAGGCGTCCGCCTCCTCATCCGGCATGGCCAACTTCGAGACCCACGCCCGCCCGCTCATGCCGGAGAGAATCCGCATGCCCTCCGGCTGCTCCATCACCAGCGTGATGGGGAAGGTGCGTGTCACCTCGTCGGCCTCGCGGCCGATCTCATCGATCTCGGCCACGATCTCGCGCCCCGGGAAAGAGTCGAACTCGCAGAGGATCTCCTCGACATAGATCGCCATCGCCATCATGCTCTCGGGCACGAAGACTGTGAATCTGATCCGCTGATCGTTCAGCAGCCGCAGCACGCGCTGCCGGGCCTGCACATCCTCAAAGTTCTCGACGAATCGCGACGCCACCTCGCCTCCGAAGGGCGCCCGAAGCATGGTGTCGGCCAGATCGTCGCGCGCCGACTGCAGATCGGCCCCGATCGCGTCCGCGGTGGCGCTGGCGATGTTCATCGCCTCGCGGACGCGCACCATCTCGATCTCAGAGACGGCGCCGCGTTCGAAGGCGTTCGACGCCCGGGTGAATTCCTCACGGGCCCGGGCCAGATCAGCGGTGGCGCGGGCGAGCGCAGCCTCGGCGCCGCGGACGCGCACCTCGAAATCGCGCGGATCGAGCTGCGCCACCACCTGCCCCTCTTCGACCTCCGATCCGACCGGCGCCGGCAGCGACATCAGCGTGCCCGCGACGCGGAAGGAAAGATCCGCATGCTGAATCGCCTCCGCCCGACCCGGGAACTGGCGTCCGCTGAAAGCCGCGAGGTCGCCCACGGCCATGGCTCGCACCGGGCGAACCGGCTCCTCCCGCTCCACCCGCTCCGAGCACGACGCCAGACCAAGCCAGCAAAGCATGCCGAACGCGATCCACTTCCACACCGTCCCTGCGGGCGACGCATCGCGTCGACACGGGTGAGGACAACACCCATGTACATTGCCAGTTGGTTGCATGTCGGCATCGTAGCGACTGGCGTGACAGTCAACCTGAGTCCACACCCGCCCAACCAGCCTTCCCCCTTGCGCCGTTCAGGAAGCTGTCGTTCGGAGTCGCGCGGACGTACCCAACCTCTTTAAGGAGACTGGGTCCCAGCCCGGCGATTCCCCACCCGGGCACAGCACCTAACCAATTGCAGCCTTATGACTTATGTCAGCGACTGGCAAAGCCCCTCCCACAGGCCTTTGGCCTGTCGAGCGGTCGTGGTCGGTGGGCGACGGCGGGATCACGCCTCCAGCGATCGCGTCTGCACCATCGGTCGCTCGCGGGTCGGGCGGTGAGGCAGCCAAGGACGAACGATGCGCCCGCGCGCAGCAGGCGGTTGATATTCAGACGTTCATCCGCCAGATGGTGAAGTTCAGGAATGCCGCGAAAATCGACCACACGAGGTAGGGCGCCATCAGCGCCGCCGCGGCCGTTGAGATGCGCCAGAAGAGCGCCGTCGTGACCACGATGGCGCTCAGCAGGATCAGAATCTCCACGAACGCCCAACCCGGCGCCCGAGCGCCGAAAAAGATGAAGGACCAGGCGATGTTCAGCGTAAGCTGCGCCGCGAACGCAACAAGCGCGCCCGTGACAGCCCTGCCCCGCAGCGGCCCTTCGCGCCACACCAGCCACGCCGCGGTCCCCATCATGATGTAGAGCAGCGTCCACACCGGTCCGAAGACCCATCCCGGCGGCGTCCAGACCGGCTTCTCGATCCCCGCGTACCACGTCCCGACGGATGAGGCCGTGGCCAGCGAGCCGATGCCGCCCGCCAGCAGGCACACGCCCACGAACAATCCCAGAATGATCGTCTGCTTCAATGCGCTCATATCGACTCCCCACATGCCGCGACGTCCGCGGCGTCTCCACCAATCATGCCGTCACACCGCCGGCGTCCGCTGCTCTTCACGTGTAAAGACGATGAATCCGATCGACGGCGGCGCCTCCACCACGCCGCGGAGATCCACCATGATCTGCCCGCGATGGTGGGCGCCGTGCACGGCGAGATGGGTGAGCACATCGGCCGCCTTCGAGCGGAACGAAACGCCATCCCGCCCGGAATAACTGATCACCCTCTGCAGATCCTGATTCGAGAGCGCCCCGATGTGTTCGATCAGATCGCGGGCGATGCGCTCACCATGATGCTCGATCTGGTCCAGCGTCCATCGCCCGGGCGCGTCCTCCGGCGCAGCTCGTCCGGGATCGAGGCGGAAGAGCCAGATGCGCTGGGCGTCGATGATGTGCGTCATGCGCTCCAGCGCCCGCTCCGGCGGCGATCCGCGCAGGCCGCGGAGCGTGTCGACGATGCGCTGATTCGCCCATGCCTCGTACTCGAAGAGTGTGATGAAGTGGTCGCGCATGTGTTGTGAACTCCGGAGACCCGGTCGATCCGCCGACGCAGAGGCGGCGGTCAGCGCTCGGCGCTTAGCCTAGAACCTTCAGGAACGCCTTCAGCCACGCCGGGTGCGCCGGCCACGCGGGGGCGGTGACGAGCGAGCCGTCCGTATGGGCCTCGGCCCAGTCCTTCTCCACGAACTTCCCGCCCCCGGCGGTCACCTCCGGAGCGCACGCGGGATAGCAGGAGATGGACCGCCCCTTCACCGCGCCCGCCGCCGCGAGAAGCTGCACGCCGTGGCAGATGCACGCGATCGGCTTGCCCTCGTCCGCGAAATGGCGCACCGCCCGCAACACATCGTCGTTCAGGCGCAGATACTCCGGCGCACGCCCGCCGGGGATCACCAGCGCATCGTGCTTCTCGGGGCGCACATCGGCGAAGGTCGCGTTGAGTGTGAAGTTGTGGCCCGGCTTCTCGCTGTAGGTCTGCTCGCCCTCGAAATCGTGGATCGCCGTGCGGACGGTGTCCCCCGACTTCTTCCCCGGGCACGCGGCGTGCACGGTGTGGCCCACCATCTGCAGCGCCTGGAAGGGAACCATGACCTCGTAGTCCTCGACATAGTCGCCGACGATCATCAGGATGCTCTTTCCGGACACGGCCCGCTCCTTTCAACGTTCGACCCCGGAAGGCCCGTCGCGCTCTCCGGATGCGCAAGGATAGCTCCCCGGGCCGGAAAGGGGCGGCGTCGAGGCATTGTGCCGGCGGCGCAAGAATCCCAGCCCGTCAGACCGCGCCCACACGCGTCCGCAGGTTGTCCAGCACGTTCATGAAGTTGATGTACGACTCGTACGGCGATTCATACGGGCTGAAATACCGGTGAACGGCCCCGTCACCCGACTCCTTCGTGCACATGAAGTAGAAGTGGTCCGAGGTGGTCAGGCGCCGCCAGTCCTGCAGCAGCCCCGCGGCCTCGGCGGGGTCGATCGCCGCGGCTCTGCGGATGCGTCGCTCCAGTTTGTGCAGCTCGTACAGCGCGTTCGACTGCATCGCGTTGCCCAGCCACGCCGAAAGGTCCCGCTCCGTATCGGCCCACGAGATCATCGCCGGCGCGTCGTACACGGCCCGCGCCTCGAAGCGGTCGAACGCCTCGGACGGCGTGCAGAAATCGTTCCGCCCGGCGCCCGCCTCCAGCACCGCCCCCGGCAGCTCATCGAGGAAACGCAGGACGCCCGTGTCCTCCCAGTGGTGCTCGCCGAACGTCTCCGAATCCATGAAGAGGCAGCACACGCGCTCCTGCGCCTCGGGAACAGCACCCGACGCCGCCCCGCCGCCGACGCCCGCGTCGTTGATCCCATCAATCCACCGCGCAAACTTCTGCGGCGTCAGCGGCCACTCGCTCCACGAGCGGTTCGCAAAGCGAAACGCGATGTCGTCGCTCAATCGGTGGTTCTTCAGCAGCAGCGCAAACGGCCGCCCGCCATACCCCACCCCAGTATGCGGCGGGCGATAGACCAGGTCCGGCGTCCGCCCGCGGAGCACGCTCTCGACCCCCTCCGTCAGCGCCCCCCTGAACCGCGGCCCGCCCGAGGCGTCCTTCATCCCGTTCACGAAGTGCGCCAGGTCGTTGTTGTAGATCAGCTCGGTGTTGCGGAACACCCGCGGCGTGACGCCGAACAGCGCCTCGATCCGCGCCGTGTGCATGTCCACCTGCTCGACGAACTCCTCGCGCGAATAGACGAAGGCCAGCGAGTGGTGATACGTCTCCGCCAGCAGCTCGTCGCGCACCTCTTGTGGATCGTCGGAGCCGAGGATGAGATAGCGGCGCTCGACGAAGGCGCGGGATCCGGTCTGGATGACCGGGCTCTCGAACTTTTCCTCGACTGTGATCGCCATGGGTCAGTCTGCTTCCCTCATCACGTGAACGTCAATCCGCCCTGCTGGGCGCTCTCGAGGAGCCGCCGCGTGTTCCGCGCTGTCTCTTCGCTCGCCTTGGCCGTTCGATCTGCCGGCCCCGTTCCCCCGGCGCCGAGAAGCCTCTGGATGAGCGCGGGGTTGAACGTGCCGCGGACCTCGACGCGGCGCGCGATCCCCTCGCCCACCGAGTCCAGCTCCGCGATGAGATCGCGGAAGCGGTCGAGGACGGGCGGGCGTCCGGCGTCGTCCGCCTCGACCTGCTCGCGCCGGCGCCGGGATTCATCGAGGGCCCGGTCCAGCTCGCGGCGGGCGTCCTCGAGCGCCCTGCGCCGCTCCTCCATCTTTTCCGCAGCGCCATCGAGGATCCCCCTCGTGCGTTCGTCCTGCTCGCGCGAGATGCGGCCGAGTGCGTCCTCGGTCTCGCGGGCCAGCGACTCCAGCGCGCTGCGCGACCGGGCGTCGAGCTGGGCCTTGGCGGCCTCGACATCGAGCGATTCGTCGAAGAGTCCGAAGAGCTCGGTGAAGCGCTTGGCGAGGAAGTTCTGCGTCCGCTCCCACACGCCCTGCACGCCCGAGGCGAAACGCGTCCACAATCTCGACATCCCGCCCAGCACATCCACGAAGGCCAGGCGCATCACGAGCAGGCCCTCGGTGAAGGTCTCGCGGATCTCGCGCGTGCCCTCGAGGAAGACCAGCCGCAGGCCATTCCACAGGACGCGCGCCGCCAGGGCCAGATCGCCCGCGGCCAGGGCGTCACGGATCCCGCCCAGCGTCCTGCCCACCACCGCGCCCAGCGATGCGAAGCGATCGCGCAGGAACTCCAGCGCCGCCGATCCGGACCCGCCGAAGCGGAGAAAGGCGACGCCCGCGCCTACCACAGCCGCGACCACGAGGCCGATGGGGGAGAGGAGCGCGCCGAGAACAGCGCCAACGAGGCCGAACGCGCCGCCCACAGCGGAGACAATCGTCGCCAGACCGCCAAAGGCGGCGCCGATGAGCGTGATCGCCACGCCCAGCGCGAGCAGCGCTGCGCCGACGGCGACGACGCCGACGGCGATCTTCGCAGCCGTGACGATCAACTGCCGGTTCTGGCGGATCCAGTCGTTGGTGACCACGGCGATGCGCGTCACGCGCTCGACGAGCGCCTCCAGCGCCGGCGCCAGGGCGGCGCCGATGGCGACGGCGGTGATGCGGAGAACACGCCGCAGAATGTTCATCGCGTCGGTGAACCGCGCGGCGTCGCGGGCCGTCTCGGTGGAGATGGTCAGCCCCAGCCGCCGGGCCTCTTCCTGCATCGCCTCGATCCCGCGCGCCCCCTCCTGCATGAGCGGCAGGAGCTGCGAGCCGGCGCGGCCGAGGATCTGCATGGCCACCGCCGCCCGCCGCGTCGGGTCCTCGATATTGCTCAACCGCTCGGCGACGAGCTTGAACTGCTCCTCCGGCGCCAGATCGCGCAGGTCGTTGATGGAGAGGCCGAGGGCGCTGAACGCATCGGTCTGCGTCGAGAGGCCGCGTTCGAGGTCGATGATGGAGCGCTGCAGCGTGCGCACGCCCTTTTCGAGCGTGCCGAGATCGGCGCCCGACTGCTCGGCGGCGAAGCCGAGCTCGCTGAGCGATTCGACGGAGATCCCCGTCCGCCGCGACATCTTGTCGAGCTCATCGCCCGCGCGGGCGAAGACGCGCACCATCGGCGCGAAGGCCGCCAAAGCCGCGCCGCCCGCGGCGACGAGGCGCGTCCCGACAGCGCGCACACCGGCGCCGAAGGCGCGGAGCCGCCGCTGGGCCCGGCGAAGGCCGGCGCTCAGGCGGTCGGAGACGCCCAGCTCGACGAAAGCGCGGCCGGCGCGGATTCCCCTGGGATTCGGCATCGCTCATCCTCCCCGCACGCTGTTGGCCCACGCCTTCGGGATGTTCGGCAGCTCCTTCTGCAGCGCCGGGCCCATGTAGGGACGGGCCTCGATGCGGACGCGCTTGGACTCGATCACACGGCCCCCGCCGCGGCGCGTGCGGCGGCGCTCGACTCTGGTCCGTCCGCCGAACTCGAGGACGCTCGGCGCCTCGCCCGGCTTGTTCAGCCTCGCCGGCCCGACGACGACCGAGTCCGAGGCGCGGTCGTAGCCGAAGAGGATGAGCCTGCGCAGCGAGCCCTCGTGCGAGTGCGGCGGTGATCCAGGAGGCGATGACCCTCGGCGCCGGCGGATGCTCGTCCGGGCCCGCTGGCGGATGAAGGCGCCGGCCCTGGAGAGGGCGCGTAGTTTGGCGCGGTTCACGGCCCGCCGCACCTTGGGGCGGTCGAGGAAGATGTTCTTCACACGCATGTCGAAGAGGGGCGAGGCCATCAGTGTTCGCTCCGGTCGTCGCTGGTTGTCCTCGCCGCGGGAGGCTTCGCGCCTGTGAAGAGCGTCTTGAGCTCCATCATGTCGCTCCGGCCCGTGCGCTTCGTGAATGGGTCGAAATCCCCCGGCTTGAAGGCGCGCGTCTTCTTCGGATCCCGGTGAACGTTGGCGATCAGGGCCAGCAGAGAGCTCGTCCGCGCCCATTCGCTCCTCTCGCGCTGCTCGGCCATCGCCAGCAGCTCGCGCAGTGTCAGTGCGGCGGGGTCGAGTCCGACGACGCCGGCGCAGCGATGGATGAGCGACCATGCGCCCCCGGAAGTGTCGCCTGCTCCAGCGCCTCGTCGATCGCCCGATCGAGTTCGCCGCTCTCGAGGCGCGCCTCGACCAGGTCGCGGGCCCTCTCCATCGCGGTCCGCGTGGCCTTGAGCACCCGCCCGAGGGCGGCCCGGTCCCTCGGGCTCGGGCAGAAACCCACCACTTCCTCCAGCAGCGCCTCGGTGGCGTGCTCGATCGCGTCCCCCGCCATGGCGCAACCGAACTCCTCATCGGTGACTCCCTTCGCGTCCGCCTCGGTCTTGCACGCGGCGTAGAGCACATCGCACAGCAGCACCGGGTCGCGGATAAGCCGCTCGATGAGCGTCCCGTCGAGAACCTCCAGGAGATCGACGCCAGTCAGCCCCTTGACGCGCTTCAATGCCGCGACGTTGATCTCGACGGTCCATGCGCGCCCCGCGTTGTCATGAAACTGCTTCATCAGGAGACTCCGTTCTCGGTCCACTGGTCGAACTCGGCCAGCTTGGCGGTGACGCTGACGGTGATGCCCTCTTCCAGCGGCTCACTGCGCGAGAAGTTGGTGATGGACCAGTCGCCCACGGGGCCGTTGCCCTGCGCGCCGGGTGAATCGAGCGCGGCGAGGCCGATGATCCCGCTGGTGAGGAAGGCGTCCTTGATGGCGTCGAAGCCGTCATCGCCCGGCTCCCACACCATCTCGAACTCGATGGTGGCCTCGCGCAGGCCTGCGATGGTCTGGCGCCAGCCCTGGTTGCCGCGGGTGGTGACATCCGCCTCGTTGGCCTCGGCGGACACCGTGACATCGCGGACGTTGGTGAGATCCACCCACGAACCGACGGAGTCGAAGCCGCCCACCTTGTACCTGAGAACCGCGAACATGCCCTGGATGGCCATGTGGATCTCCTCCCTCCTTGTCCCTACCGCGCGATGCGGTAGGTGACGGTCAGAACGGATGTGAAGACGCTGAAGCGCTCGATGTGCTCGGCGGCGAGCACCGGCTCGTGCTCGCTGGTGAGCCACTGGGCCTCCGGCATCGTGTCGAGGCGCTTGAGGCGCAGGTGGTCGCCGATCTGCTCGACCAGGTCGAGCAGGGCGTCGATCTGCGCCGGCGCCTCGGGGTCGATGCGCTTCTGCACGCCGATGTCGATGGCGAGGTCGAAGAAGTTGCTGGCGCGCGAGGCGGGGCTCACCGTGGCGCTGCGGGGCACGATGCTGAGCTGGATATTGTCGCCCACCTTGCCGAGGTCAAAGATCGGCAGGTGAGACCGTTCAGCGGTCACCGGCGGATCGAAGGTCTGACCGTTGAGGGACGCGGTAATGGCGTCGGCGAGTTCGACGATGGCGCTCACCTGGTCCCCCTCTCAAGGCCTGAACTCCCGCTCCCGTAGGTGAGGCCCTCCAGGAAGGACAGGCGCCGGTCGAAGTCGGTGTAGACGAGGCGCATGGACTGGATCTCCACGATGATCTCGTCGAGGCGCTTCTCCACACCGTCGAGTCGGGCGCTCACCACGCCCCACTGGATGGTGAACGCGACCAGCGCCAGCAGCGCCGTCAATCCCAGCGCCGCCCGGTGAACACGGCCATCGCCATTGTGTGCGGACTTCGTCACGGCGCTGACTCCTCTCCGATGAACTTCGTATGAATCCGCAGCGTCCTGCGGAATGGATCGCTGAAGCGGAAGGGCGGCTCATTGCCTCCCTGCGCACCCGGCGCCATGACCTCGTAGACCAGCACGCGCCCGTCCACGTTCTCGCGCACGCGGTCGCCCGCCCGCGGCGTCGCCTGCTCGCCATCCAGCACAAGATTCGCAGCGCGCACGAGGTAGTCGCGCATCTCGCTGCGATGGATCACGCCGAACTGATCCTGCTGGTCGAAGATCGTGCGCCCCACCGTGGCCTGCACCTCGACGCTCACCACGCCCCGCGCATACACCACCGGCCGCGTCATGTGCGCGTGCCGCTGGTCTTCGAGGAACGCCGAGCCCTGTTCGAGCAGGTCCGCCACGTCGATCACCTCACTGGTCGAGCCGGATGCGCACGGTGGCGTCGCCATCGCCCGCCGCGGCGACGCTCTTGCCGATGAGCTTGTTGGCGCCACCATCGGCGTCTGTGGTCGCGAGCTCGTTGGCGGCGTCCCAGTGAAGCAGCGCCCCGGCCGCGATCGCCGTAGCGCCGCCCGTCGCCTTGGGGAAGTCGAAGACGCCCTGCACCGCCAGCGCGCCCAGCGCATCGGCGGCGATGGGCTGTTTGGCCACACCCACCAGCTCGCCCTGCACCACCACATCGCCCGCCGCCACGTTGGACGAAGGCGTGTAGTCCACCATCCCGCCCTCATGAACAAAGATCGCCGTCGCCATGATTCAACCTCCTGATGCCTGATGCCCAGTGCCCGGCGCCTCTCTTCTAGAACCTGATCTCTTCCACGCCCCCGGTGGCCGCGCCGCCGACGCCGCGCATGACCACGTGGCGGATGAACTGGTTGGATCCTGTGATCCGCGCCGCCTCGCCCGGCTTGAGTTCGGCCTGTTCGTCCTCTGGATCTGCGGGCGCTTCGAGGCGGTACTCCAGCGCGTTCGCCGAGTCCGCAGCGCAGGTGAGCAGCAGCTCGCGCGCCCCCGCGCCGTCCGCGCCGCCCGCATCCTGTGAGCGGAAGACATCCGTCCAGCTCGGCCCCGCGGCGATCGAGATGCGGTTGCTCCGCCGCGCCATCTACGCTGACTCCTTCACGCATGAACCCCGTTCATGATCACCGCGCGTGATCTGCCGCGAGAGCGGGCTGCGCCGCCTCCCGTGGGCGGTGGCGGATCGTCCCAGTGGACTCTGAATCGCACGCTGTCGATGCGCAGGACGTTGCCCTGGAAGTGCGTGGTGCTGCTCTCCCCCCGCAACTGGAAGCCGAACGACGGATCGAAGAGGTCCGCCGGCGCGAGGTTCATGTCGTTCCCGGCGCTGCCGAGGATGAAGACGCCGGGCGTGTCGATCGGAAGCGAGCCCGCGCCGAGATCGGCTCGGACGGACCCATTCACCACCGCCTCGACATCCACGATCCGGGTTCCATCGGGATTGCCCGTCCAGCGGCCCCGCACCTCGACCTCGACGCCGAGGAGCATGAACTGTCCCGCCGGCGGCAGCGCGCCGTTGCTCAGCGCATCGGAAGCCCGCAGACGGTTGGTCACCGTGTGGAAGGAGGACAGTCCCAGCGAACCCGACACCGCCTCCGCGCTGTCGAAGGCCAGGATGTTGTCCGCATCCGTCCACGACGCGTGGAACTCGTCGAGCTCCTGCGCGTTCTGGAAGATCAGCCACGTTGTGACCTCGGCCATCGCTCATGCCTCCCCCTTGGCCTTCACGCCGCCGCGGGAGTCCTGGAGGTTGACGCCGAAGTCGTGGTAGCCGCGCATCTGCACGCCCAGCACGTTGAAGTCCGCCTCGGCCGTCTCGATGGTGGGCGACTCCTGGCCGTTCAGGAACGCGGTCTCGATCACCGGCAGGTCCGCGGGCTCGGCCAGCAGGTACCACGCCTTGTTCGAGAAGCCGGGGAACTGCGCGTTGGCCAGGTACCTGCTCACCTCGACGCGGAACTTGCCCTGGTGGGGGTTGGCGACGGGGAACTTGGTGTTGGCGGTGGTGTCGCGGAGCTCGAGCGAGCGGAAGAGCTGCGTGCCGATCGCCGAGAGCGATGTGGGCACGAGCATCATGGCGGGCATGATCCCGATGGGCTTGCCGTCGGAGTCCACCTGGTCCATGAAGGCGACCTCGGCCCGGGTCAGCCCGTCGATGGAGAGGGCCGTGTCGGCGCCGTCGATGAAGTTGTTGTTCCCCGCGGTGAAGAACGAGGCGTTGTTCAGGAAGGTGGTCCAGAAGACGTCGTTGATCTTGAGGCCCGAGCCGCGGCCGAGCTTGCGGGGCACGGTGGTGATGGCCCCGAGGTCGTCGTTGATGATGTCGCGGCGGTCGATCGCCAGCAGCAGGCCGTAGGTGTCGGCCTTGTTGGTGTACTGCTCTTCGCCCAGCGTCCCGTGCTTGAGCTCGCCCCCCGGCGCCACGATCTCGTACTGATCCTTGCCGATGAGGCGGTAGCTGGTCACCGTCTTGAAGTCGCTGACGTTGCGGACGGCGGTGATGTTGCGCCACGTCCGCTCGACGCTGAAGAAGCCCTCGAGGAGGAACTTGTTGGCGACGTTGGAGAGGATGCCGCCGATGTCGATGGTCGAGAAGCCCGCGGCCACGTCCGGCGCCTCGGGCTTGAAGGCGTAGCGCAGCACCGCCCGGCTGTCGCGGAAGGACCGGCCCGTGTACCCGTTGGCCCACGCGGCCTCGAGCAGAAGCTCCTGCAGGCCGATGCCGCCGCGGAAGCGCTTGGCGGCCAGGTCCAGTGCCCGCGGCTCATACAGCGAATCGAGCTCACTCAATCCCGCCGTCATCATGCACGCGGCCTCGAGGACGCCGGCGCTCATCGTGTTGTCGGGCGCGTGGATCGCCGGCGCGCCGGCCACCTTGGGCCGGCCGGCCCGCAGCACCTCCAGCTCGCAGCGCGTGGCGTCCCACCCCTCGCGGATGGCCTGCGCCTCGATCTCGGGGCGCCCGGCGCAGAGCCTGCGGACCGTGTTGATCCGCTCCGACTCCGCCGCCGCCTCGGCGCGGATGTCGCGGACACAGTCCGCAGCCTGCAGTCTGGAGTCTGCAGCCGGAAGATTGGCGCTGCTCGCGCGATCAGCGCCGCCAGCGCTCTCCGGCGTCGCGGCCGAAGCATTGTCGTTCGAAGTCGTCTCTTCGAGACGGTCATTGTCGTTCAGATCCATCGTGTCTTCCTCCAGACTGCGGACTCCAGACTCCGGACTGTTCCCTGCCGCCACGCTCACACTCGTCTGCCCGTCCGCGCCCAGGTCCACGAAACTGATCTCGCCCAGCGTCGAGCGCCGCACCACGTTCAGCGGCCCCTCGAAGCTGCGGCCGTTGACGATCGCGCTGCGCCCCTCGGGCACGAACTCGAACTCGTCCACACTCGCGCCGATCGACGCCTGCCACGGGAAGCCGTTCTTCGAGGACGCCACCACCTCGCGCGCCACCGGCGTGTCGCGCGAGATGACGCCGCTGGCGACAAGCCTGCCCCCCTCGACGCGGATGGCGTCGGTGTGCCCGACGCCCGCGCTTGGATCGTGCGTGAAGCGGATGGGGCGCTTCGGCGAGGGGATCGCCATCCCGGCAAGATCGACGACGACGGGGAAGCGCCAACCGGCCAGACGCATGGCGCCGCCGGTGTACGCCACAGCGCTGAAGCGCGGCAGGCGCTGTGCGCCGCCATCTTCACCCGCAGCGGCCTCGACCTCGATCGCTGCTTCGGCGGTCAGATTGAGACTGGTCGGAATGTCGGGCGCATCAGGCCGCGCGGGCGGCCGCGCCTTGGCGTTCTTCGGCATCCTCTTCGTCCTCTTCCTGTGTTGGTGTCGGCTCGGCGGGCGCTTCCGGGGGCGCCTGCGCCGGACTCAATCCGAGCCGCTGCATCAGCGCCGCCTCCTTGGCCCGCTGCTTGAGCTCTTCTTCCCAGTCGCGCCCCTGCCGCGCGAACTCCGCCGCCAGCGTGGTGGTGTGGTTGGCCAGCCGTGTCGCCTGCGCGTTGGCCTCCTTGGCCGGGTCGACGTGCTCGACGCCGTCCCAGAACCAGGCGTGGGGCGCATGCGCATCCGTCCGCCGCATCGACTGCGGCAGCAGCCCTTCGACCAATGCCGCCTCATCCAGCCAGGCGCGCAGGATCCGGTCCAGCGCCGCCAGCTCGAGGTGGCGCTGCTCGACGCGGATGCTCTTGAAGTAGGTCTGGTGATCGAGCCGGCCCGAGGCGTAGTTGTAGCCCGAGCTGTTCCCCGCCGCGACGTTGAAGGGCATGCTCAGGCAGCGCGCGATCTCGTTGAGG
The DNA here is from genome assembly GCA_007693965.1 of Phycisphaeraceae bacterium. Classification (GTDB taxonomy): domain Bacteria; phylum Planctomycetota; class Phycisphaerae; order Phycisphaerales; family UBA1924; genus RECQ01. The sequence continues at coordinate 61,053 of RECQ01000024.1, forward strand.
ATCTCGCGCTTGAACTCGCCGTAGGTCGTCGTCGGCTGCTCGGCGTGGACCTGGCCCAGTTTCCAGCCGCCGGGGAGGACCGTGGCCAGGCGCTTCTCCAGCTCGACCATGTCCATGGGCTCGAGGGGATCGGCCTCGCCGTTGGCGGGGGCGTCGGTGTAGATCACCGCCGCGAAGTCCGCCGCCGTCTCCGCCGCGGCGATGACCGCCAGCGTGTACCGGCGCAGCTGCGCAAAGAGCGGCAACGCGGGCGTGATGTCGGGAATGCCGCGGCGCTGACCCGGGCGGTCGGCGCGGAAGTAGTGGATCACGGACTCGGCGCGGATGATGTCGAAGTCGAAGACACCCGATGCCCCACCGACGCCGAACGCCCCCGAATCGCCGGGGTGGTGGCGCAGGACGTGGTACGCGACGGGATTGCCGTATTCATCGAAGACGATCCCATCGATCTCATTGGGACGAGGCAGCGCCGCCCGCGGCGAAGCCACCTGGTCCGCCTCGATGAGGCGCAGGTCGAGCTTCACCGGCGAATCCACCAGCGGGTTGCTGGTGAGCACCGCGAAGGCCTCGCCGCTGTCGGCCCGGGCCATGCGCATGGTGCGGAGCTTCTCGGGCAGGTCGACGGCGCAGGCCCATCGCTCAAAGGCATGCTCGACGCGGTCGTTGGCCTCGGAATCCTCAGTGAGCAGCTGCAGCCGCGGACCGGTTCCGATGGTGTCGTTGGCGAGCGTGAGGATGATGCCGCGCGCGTAGCTGTTGTTGGCCACCTCGTAGCGGGCCCGGTTGCGCAGCGTCCGCCGCACCTGCGGGCTGATGGCGGCGTTGGGCGAAAGCCCGTCCGCCGCCGCCCAGTGGCGCCGGTTGTCGGGCGTGGTCTGGGCCGAATCGAATCGCGCCCGCACGACGGGGCGCACGATGCGCGACCTCGCGGATGGCGGCTTGTCCTGGCCTCGGGATGCGAAGAGTCGCTTGAGCACGTCAGTCAGCCCCCGGCGGCTCGAGCTTGACGAGCTTCACGCCCACGCCCTTGCGCCGCGTCGCCTTCTTTGACTCCAGGTACCGGTCCGCCTCGACCTGATCGCGCAGGCCGTGCTGCTCGACGGAGCCCGAGTCGCCCTGGGCGCGCTTGGGTCCCGCGGCGTTGTCGGCGATGGACTGTTCCAGCGGCTCAGGCATGCTTCACCTCTCCCACGCCGACGCCCCCGATCGCCGCGACCACCACCGACATCAGCTCGCCCGCCGCCGTCTCGCGGAGGCGATGCCGTCGCTCCCTGTGGCGGAAGGCGCTGACGGCCCTGGCCGCGTCGCGCCCCTCCAGGTGCGCCAGCCACGCCTCCTGCGCAGCGTCCTCGCGGTCGCCGGGGCGCACGAAGCGCATCTCCAGCGCGACCTTGCCCGGCGTCGCCGATGGCGGGATCGCGGCGTTCATCCACCATGTACGTGCGCGCTCAGGGCGCGAATCCATGAAGATGGCTTTATCGAGGCGGCAATGCGTCCACATCTGGACGAAGCGCGCCTGTCACCGCTCGCGCGTGACGATGCGGCGGCCGCAGTGCCGGCACTGGCGCACACGCATGATGAAGCCGCTGCGCCGGCGCGTGTACTGCACGGGCAGATGCGCGCAACCGCAACTTGGACACACGACGCCCCGCCGCTCCTCCGCCGCGGCCCCGTTCCTCTCCGCATGGCGCGATCCCTGCGTCATCGCCTTCCCCCCTGCAGTTCCGACAGCCTGATGCGCGGCCTTGCGATCGGCTTCGTGTCCGTCCCGAAGAGCACCGATCCCTCCATCGACGCCGCCACCGCGCAGCCGACCAGGCAGTCGAGCCAGTGGTTGTCCATCCCCGGCTGCTTCAATCGCCATTCATCCACCGACCTCCCCCGCGCCTCGACGCGCACGCGCCGCTCGCTGGTCAGGTGCTCGGCCAGCAGCATGTGCCGCTCTGGCCTTGCCCCGAAGAGCGACAGCGCCCCGGGATCGCCCATGGGCGTGGCAAAACGGGCGAAGGTGAATGTTTTCCACCAGTTGGCGTCGAAGAGGATGTGCCGCACCGCACGCCTGCCCGTGTTCGTCGGCACGCGCCAGTTGAGTCCCACCCGCTCGCCGCGCTTGCGGCGGTATTCGCCGAAGGGCACGCTCGAGGCCCCAACGTACCTGCCGTGCGCCGGCATCACGATCCCGGCGTGCTTCGACTGGCGGCAGAACTGGTGCACCACATCCGTCGAAGCGCCCCAGTTGGCGTCGATGAGGCAGCGGTCGACTCGCATGGTCCCGCCCCCATCGCGCTTCCACTCGCGCCCGATCGTCCGCTCGCTCAGGCGCTCCAGCCCCGCGTAGATCGCGCCCTCCAGCCCGGCATGCTCGGAAGCGTCCTGGAGCGTGCGCCGCACATCCCGGAGTGTGAAGTAGGCGCCATCGCGCAGTTTCTGATCCGGCTCGACGCCGTAGTCCACCACGAATCCGGTGAAGTCCTCCTCCCACGCGCACAGCAGCCAGAAGAGGCACTTGCCCTGCACATCGATGAACATCGTCATCCGCGTCGCCGCGTGCGGCGCGAGGCCGCGCTCGTGGTTGTTCACACGGGCCGCGATCGTCTCCGCATCCGGCAGATCGTCGTCGATCCCCGTCGCCTCAGGAAGGGGCTCGTTCTGGTACTCGGCGAAGAAGGCGGCCTCGTCCTGGAGCTTGAGGTTCATCGCGTGCTGGATGGCGCTGAGCTCGTCGTGGTTGAAGCGCGAGTCCCACGCCACGGCGGCGCCCTCGTCCATCGCGGCGCGGTTCTCGCGGTAGAAGGCGGTGGCGTCCACGATGCCGCGGTCGGATCGCAGGCCCTCGGCCCGGAGCTGCGCGTACCGCGCCCACAATCCCTCGTTCGTCGGGAACGAATACACCATCTTCGTGCGCTCACCCTGCCAGGCCGGGTGCTTGTCGCGGTCGAGAAGGCGGTCGGCCAGATCGTCCGGCCGCACCACGGTGAGCGTCATCAGCCCGGCGATCTTCTGCCCGGGCCCGGCAAGACCCAGGATCGCCCCGGCCAGCACACGCTCGCGGTTGACGCACTGCGATGGCGAGCGGGCCGATTCATCAGTCTGCGGATCGTCAATGAGCACCAGCGACGGGCGCACACTGGATCCGTCCGGCCGCTTGTGCTTCATGCCGCGGATGCGCCCGGTGATCCCCGCCACGCGGATGGTGGCGCCGCTGGCGGGGCTGCCGCCCAGTGACGGCAGCACGATCTCCCGCGCTGTCCAGCCGATGTGTGTCTGAGCGCCCTCGAAGAGCTGCCCCGCCGCCCGCTGGTGGATGCCCTCGAGCGCCCGGATCGGGAAGCACACCTCGGGGAAGTCTTCGAGCAGAACGTCGCTGTTCTCCAGCTCCGCCTTGATGGCGTCGAGCATCTGCTCGGCGTGGGCCTCGTCCGCGCCGATCAAGGCCACGAACTCCCGGTGGCCGTACACCAGCGCCCACAGACACGCCGTCTCGCAGAGGCTCGTCTTCCCGCTTCCCCGCGGCATCGCCATCGCGCACAGCCCGCCCTCCAGCACAGCCCGCTCGATCCGCGCGATCACCTTCAGATGATCCTCCGACCACGCCAGGTGAAACGTCGCCGGGAAGTACCGCTCGCAGAATCCCCGGAAGTCACGCTCGCAATCCTGTTTGCGCTGCGGGTTCACGACCTCGGGCAGCGGGCCGATGTCGCGGCCGGCGCGGCTGAGGGACACGCTCCGCGCCCGCGTCCGCTCGCGATGGCGCTCGTACTCCTCAGCCTCCGAGATCTCGGGCTCGGCCAGGCGCGCATGCCGCTCCCTCACCAGCCACGCGGCGTAGCGCAGCAGATCCACGCGCTGCGTGTCGCCATCGGCGCAGATGCGCATCCCGGCGCGGGTGCGATGCCGCAGCAGTTGCCGCTCGCTGATCACCTCGCCCAGGGGCGTGGAGTTCAGCAGGCGGCACAGCTCGCCGGGGCGCAGGCGGCGGGGATCAATCTTCCGGGGGTCAATCGCCAACGGACGGACCTCCCTGCGCGATCTCGCGCACCACCCACGCGGTGTAGTGCACGAGGTTGATGGTCCCGTCCGCATTCGTCGGCGCGCCGGCCTCGATGTCGGCGCGGAGCATCTCGACCGTCACACCTCCACCTCCGGAGCGCGCCAGCAGCGCCGCCGCAGCCTCCACGGGCAGGGCGGCGGGATTCAGCGCTGATTGACTGGACGCCCGCTCGGACATGTCACGCCGCCTCCGCGCTGCAGCGCCACCCGCAGCGCCATCTACGCCGCCCGGGCGCCATACGGCGGCCCACGTTGGCCCGTGTGGCCAAGTGTGGCGAGGCGGCGCCACTTCGGGCCATGCGCGCTCGGGCGCCACACGGGCCAACCTGCGCGAACCTCGCCGCAATCGACCGACTCGCCCCACATTCACAGCCGCGTCCACATCCGGAACAAAGTTCGGAATCCTCTGGAATTGCAGCGTTTTCGACTGGATGTTCTTCGTGAGATGCCGCTTCATGTGCATGTGCGAAGGCCATGCCGGCCGCCGCCAGATACGAAAGGACGACGCCATGAAGAGGACCAGAAGAAAGCGCGAACGCAAGGCCAACGCGGCGCAGTACGCCAGCGCCCGCAACGACATCGCCCGACTGATCGACGTCCTGCAGATGGAGCTCGACAAGCACCATGAACTCGCCGCCGGACTGGTCGAGCGGAACTGGGGGTACGTCGGCGACCTCAAGGAGGTCCGGAGCAACCTGCTCAACACCGTCGCATTCATCAGCGGGATGGAGCTGGACGAGGTCCAGCGCT
>RECQ01000051.1 GCA_007693965.1 Phycisphaeraceae bacterium
GAGCGGAGGATTCATAAACCTCAGGTCCCCGGTTCGAGTCCGGGCATCGCCACTTCGCTTCGGGGGCGCCCAGAGGGCTTTTTCTGGCCGCTGGCGACGGCTTCGACGCCGGGGCGTCACTTCGGCCCCTGCTTTGTCTTTTCCATGAGAGGGAGTTGCGAAGCAGGCTTTGTGGGCCCTAGTCCGGGTTCGTCTGGTGTTTTTTGGCCACCCCCGTTCGTTCTTGTCCATAGAGTGTCCTTTGTGATTTTGTCACGGCCCGCCGCGGTGTTTGTGCGCCAGTTCGGCGGTTCGGGGCGTTGGGCGGCCAAGGGCGGCTTGTGGTCTTGCTGGAGCATTCCTTGCCTCGAAGTTTCACAACACTGACGAAGGCGACAGGCAGAGCGTTGATGATGTTTTTCTGCCTGCTGGCGGCCGCGACGGTGTGCGGATGCGACCGGGCCGGATCGCCAGCCTCCGCTGAAACTTCCGACGCCGATCGTGCTCCGGCGCGCACGCCTGTGGCGGCCGTGGAAGTGGGGCGACGGGATCTTTCCCGGCAGCTCTCGACCTCGGGCGTCGTGGCGCCGCGGGTGACGACGCGGCTGGCGAGTCGGGCCTCGGGCACTGTGGACGCCGTGTACTTCGAGGAAGGCGATCGCGTGGAGGCCGGTGAGACGCTCGTCAGCCTCGACATGTCCGAGGAGAGGGCCGAGCTGGCGCGGGCCCTGGCCGAGGAGCAGATTGCAGAGAGCGAGTACGAACGTGTTGGCGAGTTGCTGCGCAATCGGATCGTGAGCGACGCCGATTACGATCGGGCCCGGGCGACGATGCTTGTCGCTCGAAGCGAGCGCGAGCTGCGCGAGACACGTGTCGCGTTCGGGCGCATCAACGCGCCGCACGACGCCATTGTCACGGTTCGCTCCGTGGAGCCGGGCGAGGCGGTCGAGGCGCGCGATACGCTCTTCGAGCTGGTCTCGATGGATCAGTTCGTGATTCGCCTGGGCGTCTCTGAAATGGATGTGGTTCATATGAGGGCCGGGCAGGACGCCCCGGTGCGTCTGGACGCCATGCCGGAGCTTTCGCTGGAGGGGCGCATCCGGCGCATCTTCCCGACAGCCGACAGCGTCAGCCGGCTGATCACCGTCGAAGTCGAGTTGCCCTCAAATGCGTATGAGCTCGGGATTCGCCCGGGTTATCTCGGTCGGGTGCGCTTCATCATCGATCCGAGGCCGGACGTAATCGCCGCGCCCGCCGCGGCGATCGGCGAGGACGGCTCGACGCGCTATGTCTATGTCATCGAGGATGAAAAACTGGTTCGGCGCGAAATCGAGACGGGCGTCACGCGAAGCCGGTGGACCGAGGTCGTCAGCGGGCTTGAGGTCGGCGAGGTCATACTGGCGACCAGTCCGATCGACATGAGCGGCGGCATGCCGGTGCGCATCGTCGGATGGAGAGGCTGAACAGGTCGATGGGCATCGAGCGCAGGACATTGCGATTGGGCATCACGAACCGATGCATCCGCCGGCCGATCGGCACGCTGGCGATCGCATCGGTCATCGTGGTGCTGGGGACGTTCTTCGTCGACCGGCTTCCGATCGATCTGCTGCCCCAGGTGGAATATCCGCAGATCCGCGCCACCGTGAACTACCCCGGTGTGGCGCCGGAGGTGATGGAAGAGCAGGTCACGCGCGTGCTGGAGCGCAACTTGGCGGCGACGGAGAACCTGATCCACATCGACAGCCGCGCCTCTGAGGGTCGGACCAACGTCAACCTGCATTTCGAATACGGAACCAATCTGGACATCGCGCTGCAGGACGCCTCGCGCCATCTCGAGCTGGCTCGCACGCAGCTTCCCCCGGACATCCAGCCCCCGCGCCTGTACAAGATCGATCCATCGCAGGATCCGGTGTGGCTGGCGGGGTTCAGCTCGAGCGTGCGCTCCGAGGTGGAGGTGCTTGACTGGATCGAGGACCGGCTGACGCCGCAACTGCTGGCGATTCACGGCGTCGCCGGCGTGGAGGCGGCGGGCGGGCTGGTGCGCGAGATGGAGGTCGTGGTCGATCAGCAGCGACTGCGCTCGTACGGGCTTTCCATGCGCGATGTGGTCGACACGCTCCGCGAGGAGAACGTGGACATCGCCGGTGGCTGGGTGACTTCCGACACCTTTGACGTGATGGCCAAGACCGAAGGGCTCTTCACCTCGGTCGAGGACATCGAGAACGTGTTGTTGTCGACGCCCGGATCGCCCGGCGGGCGGATCCGCCTTTCTGAAGTCGCCGAGGTGCGCGACGGGCATCGAGAGCAGCGCATGTTCGTGCGGCTCGACGGCGTTCCGGCGACGCAGGTGGCGGTGTACAAGCTGCCGGGCGCCAACACCGTGCGCGTCGTCGACGAAGTGAAAGCGACCATCGAGAGGCTGGAGCGCTCGGGCTTTTTCCCCGAGGACATCCGCCACAAGGTGATCGGCGATCCGTCGTTCTTCATCCGCAGCGCCATCACGAGCGTGAGCGTCGCAGCGCTGATCGGCGGGGCGCTGGCGATGGCGGCCGTCTTCCTCTTTCTCGGCAGCCTGCGCAAGGCCTTCGTGATCGGCCTGTCCATCCCCATCGCGTTGCTGGCGACCTTCGCCCTCATGGGCCTGGGCGGGCTGACGCTCAACATCATCAGTCTCGGGGGGCTGGCGCTGGGCGTGGGGCTTTTGCTCGACAACGCCATCGTCATGCTGGAGAACATCTACAGGCACCGCGACGAGCTGGGCAAGTCCTCGGAAGATGCGGCCCACGACGGGTCGGCGGAGGTCGCCTCGGCGATCGTGGCGGGCACGCTGACGAACCTCGCCGCGGTTGTTCCCTTCCTGCTCATCACCGGCCTGGCGGCGCTGATCTTCCGCGACCTGATACTCACGATTTCATTCGCGATCGTCGCCACGCTCGCCTCAGCGCTGACGCTTGTGCCGATGCTGGCGGCCCTGCTGGGAAAGGTGCGTTTCGAGAGCGGCCTTCACCGCTCAGCGCCGCTGCTGGCGTTTGATCGATTGATCGATGCGCTGCGCCGGGGCTACCGGGGCATGCTGCCGTGGACATTGCGGCTGCGCTGGGTCGTGCTGGCGCTGGCTGCGGGCGCCATGGCGTGGGGCTGGATGCTGACCAGTGGACTCGGCAACGAGTTTCTGCCCCAGGTGGACGACGGCGCCGTATCGGCCCGCATGGTGCTGCCGCGCGGCGCCCCACCGCACGAGACAGACGCCGCCGCCAGGCGCATCGAGGCGGCCCTCCACGAGCTCGGGCACATCGAGTCGTTGTTCACGCTGGTGGGCGGACACCTCGGCGGCGGCGTGGTGAACGAGCGCCCCGCGACCGCCAGCTTCCGAATCCAGCTCACGCCCATTTCAGAGCGCCCCGGGACGCCTGCGGGGCTGTGGGTGGTTCAGGCGCAGGAGCGCCTGGAGGCGCTTGATCTGCCGGGCGCCCGCCTGAGCGTGAGACCGCCCCAGATCCGCGGGCTGCAGTTCGGCACGCGCGGCGGCGATCTGGCGATCAGCGTTGTCGGCGAAGATATGCCGACGCTGCAGCACATCGCGCGCGACATCAGCGGGCGGCTGCAGGACATCCCGGGGCTCGAAGGCGTGGAGGTCGGGCGCGAGGACCAGAGCCCGCTGATGCGGGTCGTGGTCGACCGCGAACGGGCCGCGGACCTTGGTCTGCGCATCGCCGAGGTCGGCGAGGCGATCCGGGAAGCGATCGACGGCGCCGTGCCCACGCGGTATCTGACCAGCAGCCGCGAGTATGACGTGCGCGTGCGTCTGCCCCAAGAGGCGGTGAGCGATGCGGAAGCGCTGGGGGCCGTGCTTCTCTCTCGAAATCCGGCTGCGCCGATCCTGCTGCGCGATGTGGCGCGCTTCGAACTTGGCGAGGGGCCCGCCCACATCGTGCGCGAGAACCAGACCCGCGCCATGCCCGTCACCGGCGACATCAACACCGAAATCTCCGATGTCGGCGCGATCATGGGGGAAGTCGAGGCGCGGATGTCCGGGCTCGATCTGCCGGAGCAGTACAGCCTGATCCTCGGCGGACAGTGGGAGACGATCCAGGAGACGAACCGTGAGCTGCGGGCGGTGGTGCTGCTGGCGCTGTTCCTTGTCTTCGTCGTTCTGGCGGCGCAGTACGAGCGGCTGAGCAATCCCCTGGTGATCCTGGCCGCGGCGCCCTTGGCGCTCTTCGGCGCTGCGCTCATGCTCTGGCTGACGAACACGCCCCTCTCCGCGCCGGTGCTGATCGGGGCCGTGCTGCTCATCGGCATCGTGGTCAACAACGCCATCCTGCTGGTGGAGTACATCGAGATCGGCCGGCGCGAGCAGGATCTGGACGTGCGCAATGCGATCATCGAGGCGGGGACGATCCGGTTGCGCCCGATCCTGATGACCACGCTGACGACGGTCCTGGGCATGACGCCGCTGGCGCTGGGCCTGGGGTCAGGCGCCGAGATCATGCGCCCGCTGGCGCTGTGCGTCATCGGCGGCCTGCTTGTCTCGATGTTGTTGACGCTCTTCGTCGTCCCGTGTCTCTATCTGATTGTGCACACGTGGTCCGATCGGGCTCGGACGCTTCTGATCGGAAGTCGAGCGGCGTCGGCCCCGGCCGTGCAGGCCGCGCCATGACGCCGCCTGCCTCAGCCGCGCGAGCGGCGACGCCATGGCGCCAGCGGGATGCTCCCGGACAGGCGCCGGCCGAGTCGGACAGATTGCCGCGTGCGCACTGGACTTCGCGACAGGCCAGCGCTGTCCTTCGATCCTCCGCGCGCTCGAGATGACCGCCACTCGATCGGATCGGCGCCGAAGCCTTCATCGACAAATCGGCGCAGATCATTGAAGACTCCGACGGCGCCGGCGTCGAGTTCGCTCCAAGCGCGGGCGAAGGCGGGGCGGCGCATTGTGCGTTCGACCCCCTCGGACCAGTTTCGCCATGTCAGGGCAGAAACGCGTCCGTGCCGACGGAGGAAGACCTGCTCGTTGGTCAGGTCGAAGTACCAGTAGAAACTCGTCAACGATGCGGACAACTCGGCATCGGTCAGGGATTCACCGAGCAGCGCCCTGAGGGGCAGCCGGTTGACGACCTGTCGAAATTCACGCGAGAGCGCATCTTCGAAGGCGATCTGGCTGTTCCGGTTCACCAGGCGGAGATGGCGGTACGCGATGATGAGGCTGGTGGACGTGGCGACGCCGGTGAGCGAGCCGACGGTCTGGAGAATGAGGGTGTAGGTGATCATGGGGATCCCTCCGTTCGGGCGAAGGCCCGGAAATTCAGCGCGAGTTGCAGCGCGGGAAGCGCGGTGGGAGCGCGGATGTCTACAACAACGTGTTCAGAATGTTGGGGAGTAATGCGATCGAGCGGGTCGGGCCATTTGGCCTGACGTTCACATTCGACAGCCTCGACAGATTCGACACGGACTCGCAGCGCTGAGCATCGGGCGGCGCCGGTGAAGAGAGAACTGGATGTGCTCTTTCGTGTGAAACATGTCGATGGACCCGATCGTCGCGGGGAGACAATCTATCCCTCGGCGCCGATGTGGTCAACACATCAGATGTGAGATTCCGGTTTGCATGGCGGTTCAGGTCGACTCATGCCCGCGCCCGGAGACAGGCGGCGCCAGGGCCATGCTCGCCACCGCAAGGGGGAGGCACAGAATCGCGAACGCCATCAGGGCGGCGACATAGGCGCCCGTGATCGCGACGCTGAGGCCGGTGAAGAGCGGCCCAAGACCGGTTCCGATGACGGCGATCCGCGTGATCGAGGCGCGGATGGCGCCGTGGTGCGCACGTCCGAAATACCGCGCCACGGCCGCGCTTCCGCAGGCCGCCACCACGGTCTGCCCCAGACCGTAAACAACCATCGCAGCACAGACCGCGACGATGGACTGGCCAAGCAGAAGCATGATGGAGCTGACGCCGATCAGCGTCATGCCGGCGCTGATGAGCGCTGAGGCGCGCACGCGATCGGTGAGCAACCCCGCAGGGAGCGCCATCACCGCCATGGTCGCCGTCCAGGCGCTCACCGCCGCCGCAGCCCCGGAGGCGGACAGATCGCGCGACAGCAGCAGCGGCTGCATGTCGAAGAGCATCGCCGTGCCGATCAGTGGGGTGAGGAAGAAGGTGGAGGCGAGAATCCAGTAGGCGCGCGTTCGCAGCGCCTCGCGGAGCGTCCATGCATGCTCTGGAGTCGGCGCTGATGGTGGGTCGGCCTCGGGTTCGGCGTACGAGGCGTCAGGCTCGCTCAGCGCCGGCGCAGGATCGTTGTCCATGCGCAACCCCAGATCCTCCGGTCGATCGCGCACGAACAACAGCGCCGGCGGAATGACCGACAGGGCCACCGCAGCGCCGAAGATCACATAGGCCCATCGCCACCCGACTTCGCCGATCAGCCACGCCGCCATCAGCGGCAGCGGAACCCACACCGCGAAGACGACGACCTGCTTGATGCCCTGGATCGAGCCGAGACGCCGATGAAACCACATCGCCAGCACGTGCTGCGACACCAGCGAGAGCGATCCCTGCCCCAGGAAGCGCAGCAGGAAGAAGCCGATGAAGACGCCCAGCGCCCCCCACGCCGACGCCATGGCCAGGCAGCCGAGCCCGAACAGCCCGGCCACAAGCGCAAGGGCCCGGCGGGGGCCGAGGCGGTCGGTCATGCGTCCGATGTAGACCAGCGGAAAGGCCGCGGCGACGGTGGCGACCATGTAGGCCGTGTTCAGCGTCAGCGGCGCGATGCCGAACGTCTCAGAGACCGGGACGTTGATCAGCGAGATGATGAAGGTCTGCCCCGGCGCCGATGCGATGTAGGCGATCGAGGAGACCGCCCCGATCGTATATCCCGGGTACCAGCGACTTTGCGGGGTCGGACGCATCCAGCCCCAGCCTACTCCCTGCCGGGGCCTAGGGTGGAGTCCCCGAGTGCTGAGTGCTGAGTTCTGGGTGCTGAGTGCTCAGTCATGTGTCCGGTGGCATTGGCGCCGCTGAGCCGCTGGGGGCTCCCGGTTCGTGTGCGCCAGGTGCGCCGTTCCGGAGTCTTCGTGGCCACAGCCCACCACGAAGACCCAGCTCCTGACCCGCCGAACAAAACCCAGTGCATGACTCGCGACTCGCCACTCGGCACTTATTACTCGGAACTCGGAACTCGGTACTCGGTACTCGGTACTCGGTACTCGGTACTCGGAACTCAGCACTCAGAACGAAGCCCCCGGCTCCCGCCCCGCCCCCGGCCCCCGGAAGGGGTCAGCCTCTTCGAGAGCCCATGCAGTACGTGATCAGCGCGCAGACGCCTCCCGCGAGCATGAGCGTGAAGCCCGTGCGGCGCGGGCCGCTCTCGATCCACTGATCGAAGGAATTCACCACCTCGGGCCATTCCGCCTCGGCGTTGCGGACAGAGGGCTCCGACTCGGGTTCGGGCTCGGGCGGGTGACGCACCAGAAGCGCTGCACCTCCGATGATGCAGGCCAACCCCACGACTGCAAAGACTCGAGCTCTCATGACATTGGCCCCCATCAGACAGATGCAGCGGCGCTCCACCCTCATCCATCATCGACCGATTCAGGGGGGGAGAGTAGGGGCACGGCATGCCGCACCCCTCCATGCCCCTCAAAGGATGGACATGAGATGCCGCCCCTTCCGTACCCCCGTGAGAGCCACAATTCTGGGGCGTTCAAGGGGTCTCTGCGGGTGGCGCCGATTCACGGGTTCAGCCCGGCTTCTCGACCGAAGAAGCCCGCCGACAGACGCAGGCGTTCGGGTGAAATTCTCGGTCCAGGGCCATGTGCGGGGCGACTTAGCGCACATTTAATCAGGGATGTCCGGCCTGAAAGGGCTCGGCGCGCCATACTGTTTCATCCGGGCAGAAGGAGCGAACATGTGAGCAGCAAGACGCTCGTCTTGATCGTTGAGGACGAGGCGGACATCGCCGAACTCATCGCCTTTCATCTCTCTCGAGAGGGTTTCGAATCACGCATCGCCGGCTCAGGCCGCGGCGCGCTTGATTCGGTGAACCGCGAGACGCCCGACCTCATCATCCTGGACATCATGCTCCCTGACCTGGACGGGCTCGAGGTGTGCCGTCGCCTGAAGCGCGACCCCGCTCTGCGCGAAGTCCCCATCGTGATGGTGACGGCCCGGGGCGAGGAGTCCGATGTCGTGGTCGGCCTCGAACTCGGCGCCGATGACTATGTCACCAAGCCCTTCAGCCCTCGCGTGCTGATGGCGCGCATCCGGGCGGTGCTGCGGCGTCAGGAGGGCGGCCAGCCCAGCGACAACGAATCGCTCACGCTCGCAGGTGGGGCCATCACCATCGATCCATCGCGCCATGTGGTCCGCATGAACGATGAGACGCTCAGCCTCACCCTCACCGAATATCGCCTGCTGCACTACCTCGCGCTGCGGCCCGGGTTCGTGCGCACCAGGGACCAGATCGTCTCCGCCGTGCGGGGCGAGGGCACGGTGCTCTCCAGCAGAGCCATTGATGTGCACGTCGCGGCGCTGCGGCGGAAGCTCGGCTCGCTCGGCGCCATCGTCGAGACGGTGCGGGGCGTGGGATACCGGATAGGTGAAGAGGCGACCGTGAAGAGCGCCTGACCGCTACCATGCCGCTCATGGGCCCCCGCCCGCTGTTTCGAAAGCTCGCCCTCGGCCTTCTCCTCGTCCAGACGGCGATCGCCGCCGCGGGCGGCTGGTGGGCCATGGATCGCCTGCGCGAACACGAACGCGACAGCGCCCGCGCGATGCTGCTGCACTCGGTCGATCTGCTCAGGCCACGCGTCGAGCCGCTTCTGGACTCTCTGGATGATCCGGCGGCGCTGCATGATCACCTCTTCGCCGGGGCTGCTGCTACCTCAATCCGGATGACGCTGCTGACGCCCGACGGGCGCATTCTCGCCGACTCACTGGCGGCGCCCGCGGGTGATGATCGCTACGCGCAGCTCGCCGAAGTGACAGGCGCCGCGGGCGGCGAGGTGTCGTGGCGCATCCGCACCAGCCGACGTCTGGAGACCGAAGCGATCTCCCTGGCCGCCCCGATTCCGGAGGCAAGCCCACCCCGCGCGATTCTTCGGCTGTCGATGCCGCTGGCGGCGGCGGCGGCGTGGGAGAACCAGGCCCGGCTGGCGATCCTCCTCGGCGCGGGTCTGATCATCGGCGTGTCGCTCGCCGGCGCGCTGCTTGCCTCGCGTTGGCTGCGAGCGGACTTGGAGAAACTGCAACGGCAGGCGCTGACGCTGCGGGCCGGCGAATTGCAGACCCGCTTCACGACCAGCGTGGCGGCGGAGCTTCTCCCACTGATCGACTCGCTGAACAAGACCGCGGACCGCTTCACCGGCCAAGTGGGCGCGCTGCAGGCGCATCGGAACCAGCTCGAGGCGATTCTGCAGTCCATGGACGGGGGCGTCATCGCGCTGGATCTGCAGCAGCAGGTTCTGCGGCTGAACCGGGCGGCGGAGCGCATGCTCGGACTGGTGGGCCGCGATGTGCGCGGCCGGCTCCTGCAGGAAGTTGCCCGCCAGCCGGAGCTCAATAAGTTCGTCGAACGGGCGATGTCCGACCCCGCCCTGCCCAGCGGTGAGTTCGAGCTCTCCGGAACCTCCCCCATCACCGTGCGGGCGGCCAGCGGATCGCTCCGCGACGCCGACGGTCAGCGCGTCGGCCTGCTGGTGGTGCTGAGCGATGTCACGCAGCTCCGACGCCTGGAGACAATGCGCACCGACTTCGCCTCGAACGTGTCGCACGAACTGCGCACACCCATCACCAACATCAAGGGCTACCTGGAGACACTGCTGGAGATGGGCCTCGACAACCGCGGCCAGGCCATGCGCTTCATCGAGACGATCGCGCGCAACGCCGATCGGCTCGGCGCCATCGTCGAGGACATGCTCACGCTCACGCGGCTGGAGCGATCGGAAGAGGAAAGCCTGGTCGTCGCCTCGACTCCGGTGGCGGAGGTGCTCGACTCGGTGATGGGGCAGATGCGTCCGGTGGCGGAGGCGAAGCAGATCCGCCTGGAGCGACGCTCGCCGAAGGCTCTGTTCTTCATGGTCAACGGGCCGCTGGTGGAGCAGGCGGCGGCGAATCTGGTCTCCAACGCGATCAAGTACAGCCCGGAGGGGACCCGGGTCGTCATCAGCGCTATGGCCGTGCCGGCCACGCACGACACGCCCGCGATGATCGAGGTGACTGTGATGGACGAGGGTCCCGGAATTGCACAGGAGCACCTGGAGCGAATCTTCGAACGGTTCTACCGCGTCGACAAGGCCCGCAGCCGCGAGCAGGGCGGGACGGGGCTGGGACTGGCGATCGTGAAGCACATCGCGCTGGTTCACGGCGGGCGCGTCGAGGCGGAGAGCGCCATCGGCAAGGGCAGCAACTTCCGGCTCCTGCTGCCGGCGTCGTAGGGGCACGGCACGCCGTGCCCAGATCACTGCGTCCGATGAATTTCGATTTCCATCACACAACGGGGCGCGGCGTGCCGTGCCCCTACGACCTCACGCCAGCTCGGGGAACATCTCGCGGACGATCTTGACCAGGTCCTTCACGTGCGAGACGGACTCCTGCATGAGGCGGACCTCATCGCCGTCAAGCTCGACCTCGACGATCTTCTCCACGCCGCCGGCGCCGATGACGCAGGGGACGCCGACGAAGTAGCCGCCGACATCGAACTGGGTGTCGCAGTAGACGGCGCAGGGCAGGATTCGCTTCTTGTCGCGGATGATGGCCTCGGCCATCTGCACGCTGGCGCTGGCGGGGGCGTAGTAGGCGCTGGTGCCCATGAGCTTGACGATCTCGCCGCCGCCGACCTTGGCTCGGTCGACGCAGGCGTCCAGCTTCTCCTTCGACATGAGCTGGGTGACGGGGATGCCGTGGACGGAGGTGTAACGCGGCAGGGGCACCATGTCGTCGCCGTGGCCGCCGAGGAGGAGGGCCGAGATGTCCTCGACCGAGCAGCCCAGCTCCATGGCGATGAACGTGCGGAAGCGGGCGACGTCGAGGCAGCCGGCCTGGCCCATGATGCGGTTGGTGGGGAAGCCGCTGGCCTTCCACGCGGTGTAGACCATCGCGTCCAGCGGGTTGCTCACGACGATGACCATCGATTCAGGCGCGTGCTCGCGGATCTGCTCGCTGACGCTCTTGACGATCTTGACGTTGGTCTGGATGAGGTCGTCGCGGCTCATGCCCGGCTTGCGGGGGATGCCGGCGGTGACGATGACGACGTCGGAGCCTGCGATGTCGCGGTACTCGCTTGTGCCGGTGATCATCGAGTCGAACCGCTCGATGGGGCCGCAGCAGAGCAGGTCGAGTGCCTTACCCTGGGCGACGCCCACCTTGTCGGGGATATCGAGGAGGACGACATCGCCCAGCTCCTTCGCCGCCGCCCAGTGGGCGCATGTGGCGCCGACATTGCCCGCTCCGATGACGCTGATTTTGGCCCGTCGCATCGCTCGCTGACCTCCTGCTCGCAGTTGTGTGAGTTGCCGCCGCTCCACGGTCGGGATGCGGGGTGGGCATGGTAGCAATCCCACAAGGCTGCGGGCGGGCGCCGCTGGGCAGAGGACGCGGCGAGTGGTGAGCGCGCAAGAGAAGCCCCGCGCGGGTTGGCGCGGGGCTTCTCGGAAGAAGACTGTCTGCGGCCCGGACCACCGGAACCGCCTGTCGATGCTTCTCAGTTGCGGCGTCGACGCCCGCCCGCGATTCCGGCGAGGCCGGCGAGGCCGAAGCCGAGCGCGGTCGGCGTGGGCACGATGACGCCGGCGGCGCTATGCACATACGAGATCGTGAAATCAATCGATGCCTGGCTCTGGAAGAGGAAGGTGATGTTCCCCCCGCCGCTGGCGAAGCTTCCGGCATTGGCGAAGGCTTCGAGCGTCAGTTCGCCATCGCCGATCCAGGGCGAAATGTCGCGCGTCAGGCCGTCGTAGGCCTGCTGAGCTGAGGCTGTGTCGCTCATATCTTCGAACATCATGCCGGATGGGCCTGCGAAGTCGATCGTGCCGTCGTAGGCGTCGAGTGAGAAATTCTCACTGATCGCAGTGTAGCTGGACACCAAGTTTTCACTGCCGAGGCTGATCGTGAACATGGCGGACATATCCAGCGTGACCGACTTGGCGAATTCATCGCGGTTCTCGGCGCCGGCGGAGCCTTCCAGCCTGCCGACCAGATCGATGATGACTTCATCGAGCTGGCGGGTTCCACCCAAGTCGTCGAACTGATTAATCTGGAATGACTGAGACCAGTTGGTCGTGTTCGGCCCGAGGCTTCCTGATTGAACGATGGTTCCCGCATGCGCCGCTCCCGCGAACGCAAGCAGCGACGCGACTCCCGCGCCTGTGATGTGCCTATTCATCTCTCGCTTTCTCCCTCTTCCGCTCCTGCGGCGTCGATGCGTGCGGCAAAATCCCGCCCTGATGCGCAACGCCTTGTTATTTGACTCGTACTTCACAATCCTCCGTGCAACTCTGCGAATCCATTCCCCGGATTGAACCACTCAACTGCCTTGAGTGAACTCTCAGCGACGACTCCGACGCGCCAGCGCCATGCCTGTAATCACCATCAGCCCGACGCCTCCTGGCGCCGGAATAGTCGTGTATCGATACACAACCTCGTACTCGACAGAGCTCAAGGTCGAGAAACTTGAAACAACATTTCCGGATCCGGTCGTCCATGCGACGCCGATCGCCTCGAACGACATCGGAGCTTCACCCGCGCCCACGAATGACGAGATGTCCAGCAGGTCTCCCTGGGTGGACATCGAGGTGGTCAGCGGCCCGAACATGGCGCCGGATGGCCCGGAGAAATCGATGGCGCCGTCAAAGGGGGCGGCGTCGAACGATGCGATGAGCTGCGGCGAGATCGAGCCGAGGCCCACTCCCGCGAGCGTCGCGTTGAGATCGAGCTGCATCAGCGCAGAGATCGTCGAGGGCTCAGGGTCCAGGCTCTCCAGCTCGGCCGTGCCCATGATGGATCCGGAGAACCACCAACTCACCTCGACCAGCTCCCTTGTGCCTCCCATCGTGTCGAACCGATCGATCATGACGGTGTTCGACCAGTCGGTGGGCGCATATGGAAGCGAACCACTCTGCACGATTTCACCTGCATGCGCCGCTGTCGCTGACGCGATGAGGATGGCTGCCGCCGCACTGATCTTCAGCATGTCCATTGCTCCCCGGAACGAATTTGCACTCGCAATCCGACTTCACAAGTTCGATTGCGCCGCACTCGCGGCCCTGCGCATGTGTGAAGGATGCTGCGGATCCGGGGAGAGTCAAGCAGTTCTCAAAGCTTCTTCCTGAGCCGATAATGCGACGCTGCGCACGAGCCTGGGCCCGTCACTCTCGGACGCGCCGACCCTGGAGAGCACGACAGAACTCGACTGTCAAAAAAGAAGCGGGCCCCGTCGGAAGACGGGGCCCGCGCAAATCACAAACGAGATATCAGACGTCGACCGGATCAGGCGCGTCGGCGGCGAATCATGCTCAGGCCCGCGATACCGAAGAGCGCCGCAGCGCCGGGCGTCGGGATCAGTGAGTACTTGTACACGATCTCGTACTCCATCGATGCGTTCGTCGAGAATGAAGCGACCAGATTGCCGGCGCCAGACGCCGTCGAGGCGCCCTCAGCGGCGCCGGTCAGCGTCACCATGCCCGGGCCGATGAAGGGAGCGACCATCATCGTCGAGTTCATCACCGAGTCCGTGTTGGACAGACCCGAGAATGTCGCGCCGGATGTGCCCGCGAAGTCGACAACGCCGTCAAACGCAGTGGCGTTGAAGCTGGTCATGACCAGTGGAAGCACCACATCAAGCGTCGTCATCCCGAGGGAGAGCGAAACGATGGCCGACAGTGTGAGGTTGATCGTCGCGGGGGCGGCGTCCATGCTTTCGGCGGCCGCCGTGCCCTCGACGTAGCCGGTGAGCGTCCAACAAACTTCTTCGAGGATTCGCAGCCCGCCCATGTCGTCGAACTGGTTGATCTGAAAGTCCTCGCTCCAGTTGGTCGAGGACAGCGGCAGCGAGCCGCTCTGGACGATCATTCCCGCCGACGCATAGGAACAGCAAATGCCGAAAACGGCGGCTGTACAGATGTAAGATTTCATGATGACGTGTTTCCCTTAAAGAGGTGCTCCCAGACGCCCCACCGGAGCGCCTCCCTGATGCATTCAGCGCGCCCTCCCGAACGCGTTAATTGTTTATACCCTCCGCACTGCTTCACCACAAGCGAAATCTGACGCGTTTGACGACTTGGCTAACTGGGCGACAAGTATGTGGAAATACAAACCGTCGACTTGCCATGTTGCGCGATTCTTGGAGCCTCCGTGATCAGATCCGGTTCGGACGAGAGACTTCACGAGCGCAGAAAAAAGGCGTCCGGTCGCGGAACGACCGGACGCCCAAGTTTGAAAGTGGGCCGCACTCAACGGCGTACCCCGTCGAGCTGCCGCTAAGCGTGCAGCCCTCTCATACAGTCACCAAATAGCACTGGATCACCTCCTTTACCAAAGGCCACCTCAATCTCACAGCCGTGACAAGGCTGCGGCCGAGCTCCTTTTCCCCGGACCGTCGCCCGAGGCACATCGCCCGCCCGGAGAAGAGGTTCTTCCGAGCGGTCGTCGCGGCGCCCGTGCGGTTTCACGCCGGTTTTTCCGACGCTGGGCCGCGGGGTCCATCCGCGAAAGACAGGTCATTATCGTCCCCATATGCCCGGAGGCAATCAAAAAGATCGCTTCGTGGGTCATTTTCCTGCCGTCGTGGGCATATTCCGCATTCTCAGACGACGCCATCCGAAGCAATCACCCCGCTGCATCGGCGCCGACGCCGCGACCAGTCGCCGGATGGCGCAGCCGTTCCACCGGCCAGGTGGCGGCGAAGAAAAGGACCAGAGCGGCCACCACGCAGGCGCCGGGCGGCAGATCCAGTCGGAAGGACGCGGCCAGTCCGCCCAGCACACCGATGAGCGACACCAGGATCGAGATGGCGAAGACCGGGACGATGCGCCGGCTGAGACGCAGCGCCGTCGCGCCCGGCAGCACGAGCAGCGCCGTCGCCAGCACCACGCCCGCCAGCTTCATCGCCACCACGATCGCAACCGCCAGCATCGCCATCAGCAGGAATTTCATGCGCTGCCCCGGCACACCGAAGGCTTCAGACGAAGCTTCGTCGAAGGCCCAGAACAACAGTGGTCGGCGCGTCCACACCATCGTGACAAGCACGGCGGCGCAGACAATCCACGCGATCGCCGCGTCCGCCGGTCCGACCGCCAGCAGCGAGCCGAAGAGCAGATCCTCCCACCCCGGGGCGGGACCGGGGCGCACGCGCACGCTGATGGAGACCAGGATCGCTCCCAACGCCATTGATCCGACGAGAAAGACACCGATCACCGTGTCCGCGCTGGTGGTGCGCCGATCGGCGATCCATGCGATGCACAGACCCATCAGGACGCAAAAGCCGGCGACGACGCCGAACGTGCCCGCAGCGCCGAGCCCGAGCAGCATCGAGATCCCGATGCCTCCGAAAGCCGAATGGCTGATCCCCTGCCCCATGAAGGCCAGTCGCTTCAGCACGACCAGCACGCTCAAAACGGCGCAGAGAATCGCCACCGCAACGCCTGCGACAAGACCATCGGAGAAGAGCCGGATGTATTCACCAATGCTCACGCGTTCATACCCGCCCCTCGTGGTCGTCGGCGCCCTCGTTGCGCGCGCCGGATGCAGTCGGCGCATGCACATGGTCGCCGGGGCAGTCATCGGCGGCGTGCGCATCGATGTGCAGATCGCCGAAGACGCTGGAGACGTCGTGGCGGAAGACCTCGGCGAGCACCTGCGGCGTGAGCCCGCCGGGGGCGTCGTGGAAGTGCAGCGTGCGGGCCATGCACGCCACGCGATCGCACCCCGCCGCCACCAC
Source organism: Phycisphaeraceae bacterium (assembly GCA_007693965.1). GTDB lineage: Bacteria > Planctomycetota > Phycisphaerae > Phycisphaerales > UBA1924 > RECQ01. Next base: position 15,906 of record RECQ01000051.1, read on the forward strand.
GCGCACATCGTGTGAGACGATGAGGATCGAGAGCTTCAGCTCCTCGTGCAGCGTATCGAGAAGTTCGGCGAAACCGCGCTGGCCGACGGCGTCGATGCCGACGGTCGGCTCATCGAGGGCGAGGATTTTCGGGTTGGCGGCGAGGGCGCGGGCGATCATGGCTCGTTGGAGCTGGCCGCCGGAGATCTCGCCGATGGGCTTGTCCACGAAAGCCCCGGCGCCGACCAGCTCGATGCAGCGCTGCACCCGATCGCGCACCTCGTCGCTCGTGGTGCGCCAGGGTTTCTGACGAGCGACTGCGCCCATTTCGACGACCTGCCTCACGCTGATCGGAAACATCAGCGCCGCTTCGCAGCGCTGAGGCACGTAGCCGATGATGCCCGACCGCCGGGCACGCTCCGGAGGCTGGCCGTGAACGAGGACGCGCCCGGAATAGCCGCGCAGCAGGCCCAGGGCAATCTTGATGAGTGTCGATTTGCCTCCCCCGTTGGGGCCAAGCACGCCCAGCCGTTCGCCGGGCTCGACGCGCAGCGTCACATCTTCGATCGCGGGCGCATCGGCGCCGGGATAGGTGTAGCTCACGTGCTGAAATTCGACCGCGGCGTGATCGGTCATGGCGCCTCCCGGCGCGCTGCGGCCGGCGCGCCGCTGACGATTGTAATTCGCGCTGCCGCCTCAGTCTTCCGGATGCCGGCTCGCGGCGACGCTCGACCCCGACGCCTCGGCGCCGAGTCCATCGCGCAGCGACTCCAGATTGCGCCGCATCATCGCCTGCCAGTCACCATCGCCCAGCGGATCCAGCGTCAGGACGCGGACGCCGGTGTGTTCGGCGATTCTTCCCGCAGCTCCGGCGGAGAACTGGGGCTCGATGAAGATCGCCGGGACCTCATACGCTCGGATTGAGTCCACTGCGTTTCGAACGGCGCCGGGCGTCGTCTCCACCGAGTCGATGGGGCGGATCACCGCCGCCACCCGCAGACCGTAGCGGGCGGCGATGCGGCTGTAGGCGTCGTGATGGGTGACGATGGTGCGATGCTTCAGATCGGCGAGCCCGATCTCGTATTCCCTGTGAATCGACCGGACCTGATCGATCAGGTTGTGCTCTGCCTCATCCAGCCGCGCCCGTGCGTCGTCGTCGAATCGGTTCAACTCAACCAGGGCCGCCTCGATCTCTCGCCGCAGGGCTGGAATCAGGCGCTCGACGAGAATCGGATCGAGCCAGAGATGCTGATCGACCGGGCCATGATCGTGCTCGCAATGATCGTGCCCGTCCGAGTGCTTGTGGGAGGAGTGGTCGTGGCCGCAGTCATGGGCGCTCTCGGATTCCTTGATCGCCTCCTGGTACCCGACCAGATCATCGTGATCGAGCACTTCGGCGAATGTGACCAGGCGGCGCCAAGGACGCGGATGCTTGTTGAGGGCGGCGTGGGCCCGCGTCTCCAGACCGAGGCCCACCATCACCACCACATCGGAGCGCACCAGGCGCGCGATCGATCCCGGCGTGGGCTCGTGGCCATGCGGCGAAGCGCCGGGCGGCAGCAGCACGCTCACCTCGGTGTCGTCCGGGGCCAGGGCGCGGGCGAACTCCTTCAGGGGCGGGATGGTGACGCCGATGCGGAGCGGCCCCTCGGCGCGGGATGCGCGATCGGCCCGGTCGCACCCGCTGAGCGTCAGCGACGCCAGCAGCGAGAGCAACGCAAGGCACAGCGCCGCCGCCTGAGGCGAAGCCGACCCGAGCCTGGTTGTCCCGCCGTCAGTCTTCATGAAACTATTATCGTCGGCCCGACCCCTAATTGCAACTCTAGTGCATGAGACATTCAAAACTGGGCCATTCACCTCGAACTCCGGGATCGCCCAGCCCGCACCAGCATTGTAGACGGGACGCCGGTTTGGGCGAACCCGGCGCCGTCTCCGTATACTTCGCACCCGTCGGCCGCCCGGGTCGGCTGAATTTGGGGCGGTAGCTCAATTGGGAGAGCGCCTCGGTCGCATCGAGGAGGTTGAGGGTTCGATCCCCTTCCGCTCCACTTTTCTCCCCCACTGCTCAAAGCCTGACGCGGTGCGGACCCTCCGGGGCCGATGCTGGTCATCGGCGCGCACTTGGCGCGGCGTCCGAGGCTTCGAGGACGCAGCCTCGGCGTCTCGACGGGCGTCGCGACGAACAGAAAACGCCCGTGACGACGTGCGGGCGTTTCTGGCGACACGCGCTTCCCGTATCCTCGACGCCCTATGGCGAAGGACACCGGCACCACGACGGGCAAGAAGCGCAACGACCCGCGCGACACGCCCGCGATGCGCCAGTATTTCGCCTTCAAGAAGAAATACCCGGACTGCATTCTCTTCTTCCGCATGGGCGACTTCTACGAGATGTTCGACGACGACGCCGTCGTCGCGCACCGGGCCCTCGGCATCACGCTCACCGAGCGCACCAAGGGCATGCCCATGGCGGGCGTTCCCTACCACGCCGTCGAGAACTACCTGCGGCGGATGATCGAGCAGGGATACCGCGTCGCCGTGTGCGAACAGGTGCAGGATCCGAAGGAAGCGAAGGGCGTCGTCGATCGCGATGTGCAGCGCGTGCTCACGCCCGGCACGCTCGTCGACGATTCGCTGCTGCGCGATGACGCCCACAACAACCTGGCGTGCGTCTGCTTCCTTGATTCGGGCGATGAACCGGACGGGCGTGTGGCGATCGCCATCGTCGAGCTCTCCACCGGCGCCTTCACGCTGCTCGACTGCGCCGCCCGCGAGGCGATCGACGAGCTGACGCGCCGGGGCGTGAACGAGCTTGTCTACGCCGACACCGCCGACGGCGTTGCCCCGGCGCGGGTGAAGCGGCTGCTTGATGCGCTGGGCGTGCCGGGGACGGGGCGTCCGGGGTGGCAGTTCCGGCGCGATGAGGCGATGGAGGCGCTGCTCACGCAGTACCGAGTGGCGTCGCTGGCGGGGTTCGGGCTGAGCGAGGACGACGCGGCCGTGCCCGCCGCGGGGGCGATTTTGCGGTATCTGCACGAGACGCAGTCGCCGGGCGGCGGGGGCGGCGGGGAGGGCGCTGCGCGTTCGCTGGCGCACCTCTCGGCGCCGAAGCGCGAGCTCGACACAGGCTCATTGCTCATCGACGCGGCGAGTCTGCGGGCGCTGGAGATCGAGCGCACCATGCGATCCGCGGCAGGGGCGTCGGGGCAGGGCGCGGACGGTTCATTGCTGGGCGTCTTTGCGCGGACGGGCGGCTGCCGCACGCCGATGGGGCGGCGATTGCTGCGCGACTGGCTGTGCCGGCCGCTGGGTGAGAAGGGCGCGATCGAGGCCCGGCAGCGCTGCGTCGCCACGCTGGTCGAGGATCGGCGGGCGGCGGAGGGGTTGGGGGAGCGCGTGCGCGAGGTGCAGGATGTGGCCCGCATCGCGGGGCGGCTGGGGATGGGAAGAGCCACGCCGCGGGACCTGGCGGCGCTCGGGCGCTCGCTGTCGAAGCTGGAGGCGATCGCGGAATCAATCGACAACGCGCCGGCCTTCGCGGGGCATCGCGAGCGGCTGCTGTCGGTGCGCGAGGCGCTGGCGCCGATGGCGGCGGAGATCGAGTCGAGCTGCGTCGAGCGCCCCCCGGCGCACCTGCGCGAGGGCGGGCTCTTTCGCGACGGCGTCGACGCCGAACTGGACGAGGCCCGGAGTCTGCAGCGCGACGGGGCGAGCTGGCTGGCGGCGTACCAGAAGACACTCATCGAAACGCACAACCTGCCGGGCGTGAAGGTGGGCTACAACAAGGTCTTCGGCTACTACATCGAGCTGACACAGTCGCAGGCGCGGCACGCGCCCGAGGCCTTCACCCGCAAGCAGACGCTGAAGAACGCCGAGCGCTACATCACCCCGGAGCTCAAGGAGTTCGAGGAGAAGGTGACGACGGCGGAGGCGCGGGCGATTTCGCGCGAGCAGAAGCTGTTCACGGACCTTTGCGCGCGCGTGGGCGAACGCCTGCGCGAGGCCGCGGCTTTCGGCGAGGCGGTGGCGGAGCTGGATGTGCTGCTCTGCTTCGCGGAGCGGGCGGCGCGCAAGGGATGGGTTCGCCCCGAGATCGCGGATGAGCCGGTGATCGACATCGAGCAGGGGCGCCACCCGGCGCTGGAGGAGATCCTGGGCGAGAACTTCGTGCCCAATGATGCGCAGCTCGGCACGAGCGAGCGGCCGGCGCGGCTGGCGCTCATCACCGGGCCCAACATGGCGGGCAAGTCGACCTACATCCGCCAGACGGCGCTGCTGGTGACGCTGGCGCACACGGGCTCCTTCGTTCCCGCCGAGCGGGCCGTGATCGGCCTGACCGACCGCGTCTTCACGCGCATCGGCGCCGATGATGCGCTGCATGCCGGGCAGTCGACGTTCATGGTGGAGATGACGGAGACGGCCAACATCCTGCACCACGCGACGGAGCGCTCGGTGATCGCGCTCGATGAGATCGGTCGCGGCACGAGCACGCTGGACGGTTTGAGCCTGGCGTGGGCGATCGCGGAGAATCTGGCGGCGCGGGAAGGCACGCCGCGGACGATGTTCGCGACGCACTACCACGAGCTGACCGAGCTGGAGGAGCGTCTGCCGGGGCGCGTGACCAACCTGCACGTGTCGGTGCGGGAATGGGGCGAGGAGATCGTCTTCCTGCACCGCATCCTGCCGGGGCGGACGGACCGCAGCTACGGCATCCACGTGGCGCGGCTGGCTGGATTGCCCGCGGGCGTGGTGAAGCGGGCGAATGAGCTGCTGGAGAGTCTGTCGGTGTCGCACGGGCCGGGCGCGGGAGAGGCGGCGCGGGGCGGAGGAAGCAGAGACGGCGCCGGTCCGCCGCGGCGAGCGGAGCGCGATCACGACGCCCAACTCGGCCTCTTCACCGAGTTCCTGCCCCACCCGGTGGTGAACGAGCTGAAGGAGCTGAAGCTGGACACGATGTCGCCGATGGAGGCGTTCGATGCGCTGCGCCGGATGCGGGAGCATGTGGAGGAGTGAGTGGGTGAGTGGGTGAGCGGGTGAGAAGATCGTGTTGTGATAGGCTGAGCTTGGGAGTCGCGTCGAGGCGTCTTGGGGGCTTGTGCGAGTCGCGAATCGTAGAAT
>RECQ01000060.1 GCA_007693965.1 Phycisphaeraceae bacterium
CGACCGCGCCACCGACCGGGCCCGCGACGCCGTCGGCGACCGCGCCCGCGATGCGGTGGGGGGTCTGCTGGGCGGCTCGCGCCGTGATCGGGATCGTCAGGACGACGACAAGGACAATGAGGAGCCGAAGCGGTAGCTCGGTGTTGGTTCGACGCCGCTCACGCCCCGATCCGAAGCCGCTCGCCCAGGAAGTCGGGCAGGCCGGCGCGCTGGATCTTCCACTCGACCAGGTCGATGTCGTACGCCGTGCGCAGGATCTGGAAGGTGCGGCTCTCGGTGTCGAGCAGCCCCCACGATGCGTCGGGGTTGCGGTCGCGCGGCTGGCCGACCGAACCCGGATTCACGATGCAGCGATGTCCGTCGGGGATGTCGAAGCGGACATCAGTCGGGAGCTGGAGGCTCCGCGTCTGGCCGGCGCCTCGGAAATCGAGCAGCGGCGCGACGAAGGCGGAGGGGATGTGCGTGTGGCCGACGGCGCCGATGTCGTGCTGCAGCGCGTCGAGCGCATCGCCCGCGGTCTGCCGGTTGGTGATGTAGGTGTACCGACGGGCGCCGAATGAGCCGTGCGTGAAGGCGGCGCCCGCCTTCTCGAAGTTCGCCGGCCACGAGCGGATCGCAGACTTCTGCGCCAGCGACAGCGCGTTGCGCGTGTAGCAGAGCGAGTGGAACGCGGCGGGGTTGAAGTTCTCACCCAGCCCGGGCGTGATCGCCGCCTCATCGTGGTTGCCCATCACCACGGCGTCGCACGCCTCGTACACCAGATCCACGCAGGCGCCGGGATCGGGGCCATAGCCCACAACGTCGCCCAGACAGACGATGCAGTCCGCATCCGCCTCGCCGATAGCGCGCAGCACGGCCTCGAATGCTTCGAGGTTGCCGTGAACGTCCGCGATAAGTGCTATTCGCGCCATGGTGAGTCAATCCCGCGGGGAGAAGGTGTATCGGCACACCGGGGGCCGGGGCAGCACGCTCCGAGCGCGTGTCCGCGGGAGTTTGTGGGAATTGACCGGCTCGATTGCATCGGGAGGTGTCCCCAAGGTCCGGATTGCGCGCGAATCGTCCGCGCAGGCCGCAGCGTCGCCGGCGTTCTGCGTCGATTGCGGCGTCGTTGGGGCGGGGTCCGCCCGTGCGGGCGGCGGGAGGCCCGGACGAATCAGTTGCGGGATTCGGCGTGCTCGGAGGGCTCTTCAGTCGGCTCCGGGGGCGCGGGCTTCTGGGCCTGCGGCTTCTTCCCGTCGTCGCCGGCGGGTGGTATCTGCTGATCGGCCTTGGCGTCTTCGGCGACGCCCTTCTCCTTCTCCGCCTTGCGCTTGATCGCCTCAATCTTGGGCCGATCAGGAGCGAGGATGAGCGTCATGCGCCGGCCCATCTGCTTGGGCGGGGTTTCGACCTTGGAGACATCGCCGAGGCTGTCAATGATCGCGCGGAGCCGGTCCATGCCCAGGTCGCGGTGCATCATCTCGCGGCCGCGGAACTGCTGGACGAGCTGCACCTTGTGGCCGTCGATGAGGAAGCGCCGGGCCTGATCAACACGGATCTGCACATCGTGCGGATCGATCTTGATGGAGCGTCCGAGGCGGACTTCCTTCATTTCCGCCTGCTTCGAGGCGGCGCGGCTCTTCTGGTCCTTCTTGGACTGCTCGTACTTGAACTTGCCGTAGTCCATGATCTTGCACACGGGCGGACTCGCTTCCGGCGAGATCTCGACGAGATCAAGGCCGGCGTCGATGGCCATGCGCAGGGCTTCGGATGTGTCGACCACGCCGCGCTGTTCGTTGTTCTCGTCGATCAGGCGGATGGGCGATATGCGGATCAGGTGGTTGATGCGGGTGCGTCGCACCGGTCCGGCTTCCCGGAAATAGCGTCGTCTGGCGATGAGTGGACTCCTTATGAAAATGAAACGGGCGGCCGCGTCGCCGATGTGGCGGCGCAGTGATGACCTCGACGGCGAAGAAGCGTCGAGACGAAGTGCATATCGGTCGTCGAGCGGGGCCGGATCATGGCAGCGACCGACCGCAGCGGTCGCGGTCGAACGTGCTGTGGCGCCATCCTGCGTCGTTCACGCGGGTGAAGCTCCGGGCTGAAGAGCGCCCGAAGCGCTCTCCGTGGGTGATCCGGCAGTGGGCGAACGTCGCTCACGCTCACAGGAGGCTACCCTGCGAACATGGGGGGAGCAAGAGAGAAACGCCCGATTTCCGTGCGGGGAACCCCGCATTCGCCCCCACAGACCGCACGGGATGCAGGAGCAGACGCATGCATGATCGCGACACGCTGATTCAGCTCTGGGAACACGCATGGGCCCCCAAAGGGGGTTGGACCCCATTCGCTCAGATTCTCGACGGTCTCAGCCCGGAACAGGCGGCGTGGAGGCCGGCGCCGGGGCGCCATTCCATCTGGCAGATCGCCAACCACCTGGCCTTCTGGGGTGAGTATGTCTGTCTCCGGGCCCGGGGCGGCGACGCCCTGCCCGACGATGAGATCCGACGTCGGAACTGGGAAGAGCCGGAGGCGATCACCGGGGACGCCTGGCGCGAGACCGTGGAGCGCCACGCGCGTGTCCGCGAGATGGTCCGCGACGCCATCGCCGATCCCGCGCTGCCGCTCGACGATCTCGGCGAACTGCTTACGCACCACGCCTACCACGCGGGGCAGATCATGCAGCTTCGCGCCCTGCAGGGGCTGGCGCCGATCGTCTGACTCTGGGATGCACAGCTCGGAGAGCTGCGCCGCCGTCAGGATTTGAAGCGGGCGACGACCGTTTCGGCGCTGCGGGTCGTGATCTCGCTGCGCAGGGCGGCGACGAACTCGTCGAGCGGCATGGCGCCGAGATCCTTCTGGATGCCGCGGGCGCGGATCGAGACTTGGCGATTCTCCGCATCGCGGGGGCCGACGACGAGCATGTAGGGGATCTTCAGCTCCGCCGCGGCCTTGATCTTGGCCTGCACGCGGTCGTTCCCTTCGTCGATCGTGGCCCGCACATCGGCGGTGCGCAGGGCGCTCAGCACTTCGCGGGCGTAGTCGTTGGTCTTCTCACTGATGGGCAGCACGCGGCACTGCTCCGGCGCCAGCCATGCGGGGAAGGCGCCGGCGAAATGCTCGATCAGCACGCCCACGAAGCGCTCCATCGAGCCGAAGGGCGCGCGGTGGATCATGACGGGCCGGTGCGGCTTGTTGTCGGGCCCGATGTAGGAAAGGTCGAAGCGCTCCGGCAGGTTGTAGTCCACCTGCACCGTGCCGAGCTGCCACTCGCGCCCGATGACATCGCGCACCACGAAGTCGATCTTCGGTCCGTAGAAGGCCGCCTCGCCCGGCTCCTCGGTGAAGCGCACGCCCAGCGTTTTCGCAGCCTCGCGGCAGGCCTGCTCGGCCTTGTCCCAGTTCTTCGGGTTGCCGACGTACTTGCCGGAATCCGGATCGCGCAGGCCGACGCGGACGCGGTAGTCCTCCATCCCCAGCGTGCCGAAGATGATTTTGACGAGTTCGAGACAGCCGCGGACCTCGTCGCCCACCTGCTCCTCGGTGCAGAACAGGTGCGCATCATCCTGCGTGAAGCCGCGGACGCGCGTCATGCCGTTCAGCTCGCCCGACTGCTCCCAGCGGTACACCGTGCCGAACTCGGCCAGGCGCACCGGCAGATCGCGGTAGGAGTGCGGCCGGCTGGCGAAGATGCGGATGTGGTGCGGGCAGTTCATGGGCTTGAGCAGGTAGCCCTCGATCTCGCCGGCGCTCATGCGGCTGGCCAGCTCGGCGCAGGAGCAGCCCTCTTCCGCCATCGCGTCCAGCGATTCGCGCAGCACGACGGGCGGGTACTGCGATTCCTGGTAGTAGGGGAAATGCCCGCTGGTCTTGTAAAGCTCCAGCTTGCCGATGTGCGGCGTGAAGACCTGGTGATACCCCTGCCGGCGCAGCTCGGCCGAGATGAAGGTCTGCAGCTCCTGCCGCACCGTGCCTCCCTCGGGCGTCCACAGCACGAGCCCCTGCCCCACCATGTCGTCGATGTGAAAGAGGTGCAGCTTGCGCCCGATAGCGCGGTGGTCGCGCTCCTTCGCCTCTTCGAGCTGGCGCAGGTGGGCTTCGAGCTCCTTGGGAGAGAAGAAAGCGGTTCCGTAGACGCGGGTGAGCCGGTCGCTGGTCTCGTCGCCGCGCCAATAGGCGCTGGCGAGGGACATCACCTTGAAGGCTTTCACGCGCCCCGTGCTGGGCACGTGGGGGCCGCGGCAGAGGTCTTCCCAGTCCTTGCCCGGCTCGCCGGTGGCGTAGAAGGAGAGCCCCGCGGCGCCCTGTTCTTCGAGGGCGCGCTCGGCGTTGTCGAGCTTGTACTTGTTCCCCTCGCGCTTCAGTTTTTCGACGCCTTCCTCCGCGCTGGTTTCATACCGCGTGAAGGGTCGATCCTCGGCGACGATGCGGGCCATCTCCTTCTCGATCGCCTCGAAATCCCCGGACGACAGCGGCCGGCTCTCAGGAACCGCCATGTCGTAATAGAACCCCGTCTCCAGCGGCGGGCCGTAGGCAAGCTGCACGCCGGGGATGATGCGCTGGATCGCCTCGGCCATGACGTGGGCCGCGGAGTGGCGAAGGAGGAAAAGCGCATCGGCGTCGCCGGCGCCGGAGCGCGGCTCGGTGATGATCTGGAGCGAGCAATCGGCCTCGATGGGTGCGCCGAGATCGCGCAACTCGCCGTCGACGCGGCAGCCGATGGCGGCCTTCGCCAGGCCCGGGCCGATGTCCGCCGCGACCTGATGCGCCGAGGTAGGGCCGTCGTAGGTCTTCACGCTGCCGTCGGGGAGGGTGATTCGTGGCATGGGGGGCGTGTGCGTCCGTGCTGGGATTGGTTCGGGAGCGAGGGTTGCATGGGGCTCAGGGCCCGGCGCCCCACAACAACATTCCGTAGGATGGCCGGGTCGAGGCCCATGATAGCGGTGGATCGGCTGTCCGAGTCGTCTACGGGTCTGTCAGATGAGTCAGCAGGTCAGAGACCTGCTCCACAGGGAGCGAGTGCGTGATCTGTCCATACTGCAGCGCCGACGACGATCGGGTGATCGACTCCAGAGCCTCCGAGGCCGGCCTCGCCATCCGGCGCCGGCGCCAGTGCAACGCCTGCGGCCGGCGCTTCACCACCTACGAGCGCGTCGAAGAGACCAACCGCCTCGTCGTCATCAAGCGCGACGGCGCCCGCGTTCCATTCAAGGGTGAGAACATTCTGCGGGGCGTTCACGCCGCCTGCGGCAAGCGGCCGGTTCCCGAGACCGACAAACGCCAGCTCGTCGAGCTGGTCGAGGACGAGCTGCACCGCGAGTTCGACCGCGAGGTCGAGTCCAGCGTGATCGGCGAACGCGTCGCCGCCCGCCTGCGCGACCTCGACGAGATCGCCTACATCCGTTTCGCCAGTGAGCACGAGCAGTTCCGCAGCGTGAGCGACATCATGGACACAGTCCGCCAGCTCAGCGAGCGCGTGCGCGATGTGAAGGATCAGCAGAAGCTGTTTGATGGGTGAACATCTGCGCGGAGGGGTGCGTGATGGCGACGAATGACTGGTCGAAGGCTCAGGCGAAATCGCTACGCCAGTTCTTTCCAGTGATGGTGATCGGGACTGCTTTCATCATTGCCATGGGCCGATGGCTGGCGCCTGAAGCTGTCGATTGGCTGTTGTCAGGCGCTGTCGCCGCATGGTTCTTGTATGCGTTGTCAATGGCCGGCGCCCGTCTCTGGGAGAAGGCGGCGCTCGGCGCCTGGATTCTTCTATTTCCGATCTGGGGGGCAGCGATTTTCGCGAATGTTGAGGCCGCGTTTCTCGGAGATCTGAGCTTTGAAGAAAGGCTCTATGCCGACGGTGTGAAGATCGCACTCGTGGGTGCGATCGGGACTGCACTGAGCGGCGCTCTGACGGCGGCGGTGATTTTCGTAGTGACCCGGGCGGTCAGGCCACCGGTGTGGTGCTTCGTTGCGGCGTTGCTGGCCGCGATTGTCATGTATGGCGTAAGGGGCGCCGAGAGCTTCTTGATGGAGCTTCTCGGAAGCCGGGCATACTGGTCGCTTCAGAACTTTGTGAACTTTGTGGGTCCTCTGCTCTGGTTCGCCCTCACGCTCTGGGGTCTGCTCACCTGGGCGAGGCCTCGCGCGCTCCGTCGAGTTGGTCTCTGTGAGAAGTGCGGCTATGACACCGCTGGCGCCCCCGGAGAGAAGTGTCCGGAGTGCGGCGTCGCCGCGACCAGCCAGCACTGAACTTCCGGTTAATTTTCTTTCCGGCGCCCTTGCGTCCCGGCCCCGGGGCGTGAAGATAGACCCATGCACGGATTGCGAACCCCTCGTCTTGCACTGGTTTTTCTCACGCCTCTGGCGATGGCGCTGTGGAGCGGCGCCTGCGGATCGAGCCAGCGGAGCGGCGCACTCGAAGCCGACGCCCCGCAGGCAGACGCCACGGCCCCACTCAATGGCGAACGCGCCGACGCAGGCGAGCAGAAGGAGCCCGAGCCGGAGCTGACGCCCCCCGGCCCCCCCGTGGCGCCCCCAGTCGCCTCCATCGCCGCATCGCGCGGGCAGGACGAAGGCGCTGCGGGCGCCGGTCAGCGTCCCCGCGCTCCCCGTCAACAGGGCCCCGCCCAGACCGCCGCCGCGGAGCAGCCGCCGGACGACACAGCCATCCTGGTGCAGGCGAGCCGCACGGACGGGCGTCCGGAGTGGTGGATCGATGGGCCGGTCCACGCCGATGGCCGGCTCCGCATCGCCGCCGAGGCCCTGGGGCAGGATGTGCTGGAGGCCCGCAGGGCCGCCGTCAGCGCCGGGCGCCGCGCACTGGAGCGCCTCGCCGGCGCAGATATTCACGATGAGCGCGTGGTGTACGCCACCGTGCGGCCGCTGCCGCGCGGGGCGTCGCCCTCGGGGCCGCGCTTCGTCGGATATGTGCTGATGTCTTCGGCGGCGCCGGACGGGGAGTGAGCCTTCGGCTCAACGCTTCGTCGTCGACATGGACTCACGCAGCGAATCATCCATGTAGAGAATGGCGCCGCAGCTTGAGCACTGTGTGACCACATTGCGCCCGAGGATCGCGCTGACCAGCTCCATCGGCAGCAGCACCTGACACCCGCCGCAGGAGAACTCCATGTGGCGTCGGCTGTGCTCTTCGATGGGGACCATCGCGTCCTCGTCGTGTCGTCGGCCGAGCTGTTCGAGGAGGATGAGTGTGTCCTTGGGCACCTCGGCGGCGGCGACCTCCCGCTCCTTCTCCAGCTCTTCCAGACGGTCCTTGACCTCCTGGGCCCTCTGGTCGCGCTCGGCGGCGGCGATGTCGCGGATCTTGGATCGCTCCTCGCGCTCGGCCTCGAGCTGGGCGACGGCCTCGGTGACCTCATCCAGGCGCGTCATGGATTCGAGGACGCGATCCTCCACGGCGCTCTTATCCGCCTTGAAGGTGTTCACCTCGGTGAGAAGCGCGGTGTATTCCTTGTTTGTCTTGGCGGTGTTGAGCTGGTCGCGGAGCTTGTTGATGCGCGCATCCAGTTCGGCGATCTCGTTCTCGTCGTTGTGCGCGGTCGCCTTGAGTTGGCGCATCTGAGTGGCGAGGGCGTCAAGGCGTGACTGGATCGAGGCGAGTTGCCGTTCCTGTTCGTCGAGGTACTTCTGGGCGCTGTCGATGCGTTTGCGCAGACCTCTGATCTGTGTCTCGACGCGATGGAGGCGAAGCAGTTTTTCTGTGACGGTCATCCAGGGCTCCGAAGGTTCTACATTGCAAGTGTAGCAACGTCGCCCCCGGGTGTGGGCATGGAATTTGATCCCGGCCTGTATCCGAGGCGCAGGGTCATCCCCGCATGAACGCCAGCAGGAGCCAGTACGCAGCGGGCGCGACCAGCAGTGGGGAGTCGAGCACGTCGAGGACGCCTCCGAAGCCCGGCAGCGCTCGCGAGGAGTCCTTGATTCCTGCATCTCGTTTCAGCAGGCTTGCGATCAGGTCGCCCGCCTGTCCGAGAACCGCGAAGACCGCGCCCGCCAGGGCGCCCTGCCACAGCGCCAGCGTCGTCTCGGTCCATTGCGTCAGCCATGCGGCCACAGCGCCCAGCAGCATCGCCAGCGCGATCCCTCCGAAGAATCCCTCCCAGGTCTTGCCCGGGCTCAGCCACACGATCAGCTTCCGCCTGCCGATGGCGCGGCCGGTGAAGTAGGCGCCGATGTCGCACGATTTCGTGAGCAGCAGCACGCCGAGCACCACCCACGCCGAATGGTGCTGCCGGATCATCAGCAGGAAGCTGATCAGGATCCCGATGTAGACGAAGGCCAGCAGGGCGCCTCCCGTCGCCGCCACCACACCGTCGACCGTCCGGCGCCGGGTGTAATAGACGACTGAGAGCAGCAGGACCAGAACCACGGCGGTCGCCAGCAGGGGGGCGATCAACTCCGCATGCCTCGTGGACGGAGCGGCGACCGCGGCGCACAGCCCGAAGAGGGCCGAGACGCAGGTCACCCACGTCGAGGCGGTGATGTTGTTGGCCCGCAGGATCGCCGCCAACTCCGCCGCCGCCATCGCCGACACGATCACGAGTATGAAGAAGATCGCTGAGCCCGGTGGCAGCGTCTCGGCGCCGAGCAGGGCCTGCAGCGCTGCGCCGGGCGCGGGGCGTCCTTCGAGCCATTCATCAACCCACGCCAGCCCCGCCATGAGCGCGATAAGCAGGGTTCCGAGAGTCAGCCGCTGGGACAGCACGGGCGACAGGCTAGCGACTGGGCGCACGCAGGGGGCGAGCCGGCTCGGACCGCGAGGGCCTCAGGCGTCGTCCAGGCCGCCGAAGCGGCGCCGCCGCGATGCGTAGTCGCGAACGGCGTTGTGCAGGTCCGCCGCGCCGAACTCCGGCCACTGCACATCGGTGACGTGGATCTCGGCGTAGCTGATCTGCCAGAGGAGGAAATTGCTCAGCCTCATTTCGCCTGCGGTGCGGATGAGCAGATCGGGCTCGGGCATCCCGGCGGTGGAGAGGACCGATTCGAAGGTGTCCTCGGTGATGGCCTCCGGGCTCAGTTCGCCGCGGGCAACGCGCGAGGCCAGCTCCCGGGCAGCATCCACAATCTCGGCCCGGGCGCCGTAGTTGACCGCCAGGCACAGCGTGGGGCCGGTGCAACGGCTGGTCGCTTCGATGGTCTTGTCCACTTCTGCGAGTACGAGGGTCGGGAGGCCCTCGCGCCGGCCGATCTGGCGGAATCGGATGTTCTTTTCGATGAGCTGGTCCCGCTCGGCCCGCAGGCACTCGCTGTAGAGGCCCATCAGGGCCTCAATCTCCTCGGCGGGGCGGCGCCAGTTCTCGCTGGAGAAGGAGAAGAGCGTCAGGGCCTCCACACCCAGCGTCGCGCATGCCTCCATGGTGCGGCGGACGGAGTCGGCCCCCGCCTTGTGCCCAGCGATGCGCGGGGCGCCCCGCTGGCGGGCCCAGCGACCGTTGCCGTCCATGATGATGGCGATGTGGCGGGGTATCCGCTCCGGATCCACATCGGGCAGGACGGCGAGCGGGTCGGCCCCCGGGTTCACCAGGCGCATGCGGGCAAGCGTCTTGGCGTGGGCGTCATCGGATGCGTCAATCGAGGGTATGCCGGCCGCGGCGGTGGCTGCGTTGTTCGTCATGCGTTGGATCGTACCTGCATGGGCCAGTCCGGTGGCCGCCGCCGGACGGAAAGCTGCATCACGGGCGACCGGTGTGGCTGGCGCGATTCAAATGAGGCTGGGAGGCGGATCCTGCCCCGTGTCACAGCGAATCAAAGTGCCCACGCGCTCGCCGTCGATCACGCGCCGGATGTTGCCGGGGCGCTTGAAGTCGAAGACGATGATGGGAATGCGCCGCTCCTGGCTCATGGTCAGGGCGGTCATGTCCATCACGCCGAGCTGCTTCTCAATCGCCTCGGAGAAGCTCAGCTCGTCGTAGCGGGTGGCGGTCTGGTCCTTGTTGGGATCGGCGGTGTACACACCGTCCACTTTGGTCGCCTTCATCACCACCTCGCACTCCAGCTCAGTCGCCCGAAGCACAGCGCAGGTGTCGGTGGTGAAGAATGGATTGCCGGTGCCCGCCGCGAGGACGACCACACGACCCTTCTCCATGTGCCGCATCGCCCGGCCGCGGATGAAGGGCTCGGCGACGGCGGGAATGTCGATCGCCGTCATGCACCGGGCGGCGTGGCCCGCCTTCTCCAGCGATTCCTTGAGCGAGACACCGTTGATGACGGTGCCCAGCATGCCGAGGTAGTCGGCGGTGGATCGATGGATCTCGCCCGCGCTGGCCAGTTCGGCGCCGCGTATGATGTTGCCCCCGCCCACCACGACCGCCACCTGGGCGCCGCTCTCGAGGGCCGACTTGACCTCATGGGCGATGACTCGAAGCTCTTTTGTATCCACGCCGTGCCCGCCCGGGCGGCAGAAGGCCTCGCCGCTGAGCTTGAGCAGGACGCGTTTGAAGGGCGTTCGCTTGTTCGTCATGACGCTCCGCAGGCTGATGTGATTTTCCCGGCACAGCGCGCCGGGGTGAATGGACGATACCACCGTATCGGCGAAGTCGCATCATTGGCGTCGCATTCACAAGGATCCCTGTCTCTGACTCCACGCCAGCGGGGCAACCCGCGTTGCTCCTGTGCGTATGGGAAAGAGCACGCCCGCCATGGGCGAACGAAGAGACTTCTCGCCTAGACTCACTGCATATGGCTGACAAGAGCCGGACATCCACCGCTCCCCAGTTCGGCGACGCGCCGACGGCGCCCCCCGAAACCGCCGCGGAAATGCTCGCCGCGGCGCCCATTGAGGAAGGTGAGGCGCCTCTGGGGCGTCTGATCATTCGCTGGTGCCTGCGCGCCTCGGTCGCAGGGGCCCTGGCGTCGATCCTGATTCACATGGTGCTGGCCCTCATCGCCGCCAGCGTGCTTCTCGATCGCTCGCCGGGGCGACTGGCCTCGAGGCCGCTCGACATCGAGATGGCCGTGCTCAGCGACATCGAGCTCACCGATCTGCGCGAGCAGGCCCTGCGGGAAGATCCGGTTCCCTTTGACGCCGCCGATCTCCAGGACCTCGAAACGACCCCCGACATCGACTTCGATTCGCCCGTGACCGATGTCGCCCTCGCCCCCCTCGACATCGGCGATGTCTCGCCTTTCTCCGGGGCGGCCACCGGCGTGGGTGAGGACGCCGACCTCGGTGGCGCCGCGGGCGCCTCCGCCAACTTCTTCGGTGTCGAAGCCCAGGGACGCCGCTTCGCATTCATCGTGGACGTCTCCGGCTCCATGCACGGCGAACGCATCGAGACGTTGCGCAAGGAGCTCACCACATCAATCGACGGCCTCACGGAGGGCGCCCAGTTCGCCATCTTCTTTTTCTCTTCCGATTCGACCCCGCTTGGAGGTGGCGTCCGCTGGCTCATCGCCAATGATCGAAACCGCGCCTGGGCCCGGCGGGAGATCCGCGCTGTGCCCGCCCGTGGCGGCACCATGCCTGTGCCCGCCTTTGAGCATGCATTCGCGCTCCAGCCCCGCCCTGATGCGATCTACTTCATGACCGACGGCATTTTCCACTCCTCCGCCGTCCCCGTCATCGCTGAATTAAATGAATCGAGCGACGCCCTCGTTCCCGTTCACTGCATCGCCTTCATGAACGACAGCGCCCGTGATCTGCTCGGGCTCATCGCCCGCCAGTCCGGCGGCAGCTACACGCACATCTCGGGGCCCAGGCACTGATGGCCGCTTCACTGATCACGATCACACTCGCGATGTCCGTGTACGGCGCAGTCGAGTTGCGCGGCGCCGGGCAGCGCTCCGTGGAGGATCCCGTCGTTGAAGTCTCACCCGCCGGGGTCACCGTCGAGAGCGAGGACGGCGGCAGACGCATCATCGGCTGGGATGCCGTGAAGCAGGTGCGAGGCACGTTCGCGCAGCAGGCGTCGGACTATGCCCGTCTCTCCGACATGGCCTGGCGGGCCCGCTATCGCCTTGCCCGAGGCGATGCGCCCCTCGCCGAACCGCTCTTCGATGAACTCTTCACCCGACTTGCAGGATACGACGGCCCGACGCCGCTCATGGCCGCAGAAGGGCTGCTTCGATGTCGACTCCAGCGCGGCGCCCACGCCGCGGCGGTGACGCCATGGCTCGAAGCGCTGCGCCTGCATCGGGCCGGCCACACGCATCCCGCCGACATTGGGGCCGGCGCATTGTCCGCCATCGAGCGCGACAGCGGCCTGGCCGCCTCGCTCCCTCCCATCTGGCTGGAGCTGCCCTGGGTGCGCGGCTTCGCGGAGTCCGATGAGCCGATGCGCATCGGCGCCGCCGGCGATGATGAGGTCGTGCAGGCGTTGGCGTCGCTCTACCGACACGCCGCGGCGTGGGAGACGGGTTCGACCGACCCGGTTCCGAGCATTCCCGACGCCGCCGCCCAGCATCCCGGCGCGCAACTGGTGCATCAGATCGTCCTCGCCCGCGCCGGCGACAGCGCCCAGCGGCGCGAGGCCCGCGCTGCCCTGGAGGCCGGATTGCGCGGTGATCTCGGAAGCTGGCGTGAAGCGTGGCGGCGCGTCGGCATCGGCCGATCCCTGCTGCGCGAGCAGGGCGAAGCGGAGCGCCGCGCCGGGCTGCTGCACCTGCTGCACCTTCCCGCCCGCTTCGGCGACACGCAGCCCTATCTCACCGGCGTGGCTCTGGCTGAGGCCGTTCAGGCGCTCGAAGCCTCCGGTGAAAACGCAGGCGCGGAGCGTCTGCGCGACGAGCTGCGCTCACTTGACCCCGAGCATCCCGCCCTGCGCTGGCTGGACACCCGGCGCCACGGCGCCGCCGCGTCCGATTCAACGAACATCGCTGCGCCGCACATCGGAGCCGCAATACGCGTGACAGCACGCGCGCGTACGGAGCCAGAACAATGATCATGCATCAACAAGTCCTCGTCACGATCGCCGGCGCCTCGCCGGCGCCGCTGCACACGCTGGGGCGCCAGGGCGTGAGCGTCCTCGAGATCATGCTCGCCGGCGGCACGATCGGCTTCATCATCATCCTGCTCTCCGTCGTCGCCATGGCGCTGGTGGTGATGCACATGCTGCAGATCCGCGAATCAACGCTGGCGCCGGGTGAATCCGTCGACGCCCTCCACGAGTTTCTCGCGCGGGGCGACACCGAGGGCGCCGTTCGCTACTGCGAGGACGATGACAACAACAGCTTCCTCACCCGCGTCATCGGCGCCGGCCTCCTTCGCTGCCGGCGCTCACCATTCGGCGCTCTCGAACTCAAAGGCGCACTCGAAGAAGCAGGGCAGGAGCAGGTGGCCCGTCTCTATCGCTCTACAGACGGCCTCGGCCTCATCGCGGCCATCGCGCCGATGCTGGGTCTGCTCGGCACCGTCGTCGGCATGGTGGGCGCCTTCGACACCCTCAGCGCCGCCGAGGGTTTCGCCCGACCCGACCAGCTCGCCGGCGACATCAGTAAGGCCCTCGTCACCACGTTGATGGGTCTGACGCTGGCCATCCCGTGCATGGCGGCCTTTACCTACTTCCGGAATCGCATCGATTCACTGGCATCCTCCATCGCCCAGCAGGTGGACGAGATGGCCGCGCACCTTGAAGGCGCCGACGTCCACAATGCCTCAACGTCGGCCCGCCCAGCTGCGCCCGGCCGGGGGCCCGGCGCATGAAGTTCTCCCGCGACCATCGCGGAGAGCGTCTCCTTGATCTCGACCTCACTCCGATGGTCGATGTTGTCTTTCTGCTCATCATTTTCTTCATGACGACCGCCCAGTTCGCACGGCTCACCCGCGCCGAGCTCGACCTGCCGCGCGAGCCCGGCGAAGAAGGCATTGTCGCGCACGACACCGCCCTGGTTGTGAACGTGCTGCGCGGCGGCGAGATCATCGTCGATGCCCGCGAGGTTCCCCTCGATACGCTCCTTTCCATGGTGTCGAGTGAGATCGCAGGGAGTCAGGCCTCGGAGATCGAGGTGCTGGTGCGCGCCGATCTTGCGGCGCCCTCCGCCGTCATCAACGCCATCGCCGAGGGGCTGACCGAACGCGGCGTCATGAGCTGGCGCCTCGCAACAGAGACGCCGGCGCCCGGCGCAGGAGGCGGCCCATGAAATTCTCGCCGCCCCGCTCCAAGTTCATGCGCGTCACCGCCCGAGTGCACATCACTGGGATGATCGATGTGATCTTTCTCCTGCTGATCTTCTTCATGACGACGACCACGCTGGCCGTTCCGGAGTCGCAACTCAGCTCGGCGCTGCAGACCCAGTACGACGCCGGAAGCGCGGCGGACTTTCAGCCCATCATCGTCGAAGCGGGGGTCGTCATGGATTCTCCCGCCTACCGTCTGGGCGAGCGCATTATCCGCGATCCGCTCGAACTCGTGCGCGTGCTGCGCGAACTGCCGCGCGAGCAGGGCGTATTTTTCCGTGTCGAGAGCGGCGTGAGCGTCGACTGGATTGCATCCGGAATCCAGGCCTGCCGCGACGCCGGTTTCACAAAGGTGACCTATGTTCCGGCGCAGTGAAACACTGAAGAAATCGGCCATGGCGCTCGCAGCGCTGATTGCGTCAGCGTCGCCGCTCGCCTCCCAGTCAGCCTCCGACGCCGCCGATGATGCGCTCGCGGCGGACTACGCTCTGGAGTCGTATCTCGAAGACCACGCCCTCACGGAGTTGTTGATCGAGCAGCTCACCACGCGTCTCCGCAGCGTCCCGCGCGATGGGCGCACCGAAATCGCGGAGCGACTGGCGTCGCTCTACGCCCAACTCCTCGATGAAGCCGAAGATCCTGCGCAACGCGCCGAACTCGAACGCCGCAGCCGTGATCTGCTGGACGAAGTCCCCGACGCCGCCTCGATTGATCTGCGGCTGCATCTGCATCGCGCTACATTTGCGCGCGCGGAGCGACTCGCGGAACGATGGCGCCTGCGCCTCGTCGACGCCGCCCAGCGAGATGAGGCGCTGCGCGTCTTCACCACGCTTGGCCCAGAGCTGGCTTCGCTTGGATCAAGAGCCCATCGCCATGTAGAGCAGCTTGAGCGACAGGAGCAGGCCGTGGACGCCGGCGAACTCGATCTCATCCAGCAGCGGCTTGATGATGCGCGCCGGCAGCGCTCCATGGCCATGTATCTCGCCGGCTGGTGCGCCGCATACAGGTCCGAATTGACTGGCGCATCTGAAGTGGCCGTCGAGGGGCTGCGCAGTTTCGGCTGGCTGCTCAATGCCTCCAGAGGTCAGATGGCGGACATCGAGCGGGCCCGCGGCCAGTTGATGCGATTTGAACATGTGGCCCGGGCCGCCATCGGCGCCGGCCTGTGCGAGTCCGTTCGAGGCGACACCGAGCGGGCCCAGTCATGGCTTGACATGGTCGAGAACGCAAGCGAGACGCCAGACGCAGTGCGCCGCGAAGTCCCCGCCCGGCGCTTCATCGTGCTCGCTCGCGCCGGTGAATGGAATGAGCTTGCTGAAATCGTCCGGCGCCGGCGCGCTCATGAATCCATCGCGGCGGTGGGAGGACTGCCCGTCTCAGAGGCGCGGCTGCTCGCCGTTCTCACGCTCGAACAGGGCGCCCGGTCGGGCCAGAGCCAGGATGTCATCCGCGAATTGGCCGAGGCCGCACTGACGGATCTGGTCAAGCACGGCGAGCTCGCCCATGTGCTCGACATGGCCACGCGTTACGGCACCGCGCCCATCGGATCCGAAGGATTCATCGTGCATCACGTCCGAGGCCTGCGCTCCTATGAGCAGGCTCGCGCAGCGCACAAGTCGTCCGATGGCGCCGATCCTGAGAAGCCCACCACCAGCACCGAAGCCCTCCAACTCTACGGTCAGGCCATCGACGCAATGCGGCAGGCGATCGCATCGATCGATGTTGATCGCTTCCCCAACGCGCACGGCAACACCGCCATGCTCCTCGGCCTCAGCCTCTACTACAGCGCACCGACCGAGCCCGATCCGACCGGCGCGGCGGCGGAGCGGCTGACGCAGGCGTCGGACTGGCTTCACCAGGCGTCTTTGTTGCTGGAGAACCCGGAGCAAGCGGCGGATGGGCTGTCACTTGCGATCGTGGTGCTCGACGAGGCGATCGCGCTCGGCGGCGCCGGAGTCACCGAACGGGGCGAGCTGCGCCGCGAGCGCATCGCGGAATTTCTCACGCGTTTTCCCCGACACGAGCGGGCCGGCGCCCTGCTTTATCGGCAGGGAACCGACGGCGCGCTTCGCGCGGAAGAATCCGTCGCCGCACTGCTGCGCGTGCCGGAGGGAACCCCCGCCTACGACGCCGCCCGGCGCCAGGCAGCGCGGATTCTGTACGACATGTATCGCACCGCGCCGCGGTCTGAGCGCGACTGGGCCGCTCTGCGCTACGCCGAAGTCGCCGAGCCTCTCCTCGCCGCCGACCACCGCCGCGCCATGGAGGGCGATCGTGAGGCCGCCGCACGGGCCGCCGTGCGGGCCCGCAGACTGCTCGATGCGCTGCTCGGCGTCCTTTCGCCCGATGCATCGCGCATTGAGCGCGCCCTCGACGCCGTGCTCAGCATCGTCAACGCCGGCCTCGTCGAAGACGATTCCATCCGCGCCGAACTTGAGTATCGCCGGGCCCAGACCCTGCTCGTCCGCGGCGATGTCGTCGGCGCCGAGCGCGCCATCGCGGAGCTGCGCAGCCGCATCGAGTCCGGAGCAATTCCGGATGACGACGCCAATCGCAGATTCGCCGACGCCGCCGGACGACTCCTCTTCCGGCACACCGTGGAGCAGTGGCGCGACGGCGTCCGCCGCGGCGTATCGCAGGGGGAGACCGAGCAGCTCGCCAGGCGCGTCATCCGCTCCGGCGTGCGCGTGCTGCATGAATTGGAGCAGGTTGCGGCCCCGGACGAGCAGATCAGGACCGTGCGCGCCTCCGTCGCTGAGGCGGCCTTGCGTTTGTACGAGCTGACGTCGGACATCGATTCCCGCGGGCTCGCCATGCGTCACTACCGCCTGCTCCTTGAAGTTGATCCCAACAATCGTGTCTTCCTCCGCCGCGCAGCCGAACTCGCCGAGGACGTCGGCGATCTCGAAGTCGCGTTGGACTGCTGGCGCTCGCTCTCCGCGGGCTTCCAGACCGGATCGATCGACTGGTTCGAGGCCCGGTACCGGCTCATCTCGGTGCTGTCGCGCGTTGACCCCGCCAGGGCCCGCGAGGTGCTCACCCAGCACATCGCGCTGCATCCCGACTCTGGCCCCGCGCCGTGGGGCGATCGCATCGACGCCCTGGCGCGGCGTCTGAATGTCGGGACAGGAGGTGATGGAGCGCGATGAGCGGCTTCTCACCCATCCAGCGATTGCTCGGCCTGCCCGACGGCGCCGACAACCCCTTCGACCTGCTCGGACTCACGCCCGGCGCCTTCGCCGGCGCGCCGGGATCGGTGAATGACGAACACATCGTGCGCGACGCCCTCGCCCGTAGACTCGATCGTCTTAAGAATCACCCGCACAGCGTCGGCCACGAAGCGGACGAAGTGCGCCTGGCGCTCTACGCCGCCGCGGCCCAGCTCACCGATCCGCGCGTGCGGAGCGCCCTCGCTGCGCAGTGGCGTTCGCGCACTGCAACGGCAGGAGCCGGCGAACCGCATCGGGATGAATCGATCGTCGCCTACCGCGAGGCGGCCCTGCCTGTCTTTCTCAGCGCCGGCGGCCTCAATGCGCAGTCGCGTCGCCAGCTCGTCGCGCTGGCGCACGCGCACGGCCTGAACACTTCGGATGTCCGCCGCGCCCTTCAGCCGGGCCACATGGCCATGGGCGCGGAATTCGTCTCCGGCGCCGGCCCCGCCTTGAAGTCCGTGGCCTCGAACGGCCACATGCTTCCCGCGGAGCGAAGGCCCTCCGTCTATGACGGCATCGAACGCGCCGCCGTGCACGACGCCGCCCGCGCCAGACGGCGCGTTCGTGAAGCAATAGCCGCGAGCGCCATGATCGCGCTGGTCATCGCCTGCGCGCTGGTCGCGACTTTCTTCATACGCGCCCCGATCACATCGGACGCCGATCGCCGTGCAGCGGCGAAGCCCGAAGCCCGGGATGCCGCCACGCCGCCTCCAGCAGATGGCGCCGACGCATCACCTGACCGATCCGAACGCATCTCGACCCGGCGGAATGGCGCCGAACCATCGCCCTCGGATCAGTCCGAGCCTGTCCCCGATGAGCGCCGGCTTGAGCCCTCCGAATTACTCGCGGAGCTTCGCAGACTCCCTGACATGCTGGCCAGTCGACCGGGCGACTCGGCGTGGCGCTTCGAACGCGTCGCCCTTCATTTCGCGCGCCAGTGGACCACGCTTGATGAGGCGACGCTGAGCGGCGCCGTCGAGGCCGTCGTCGCATACATCCACCGCGCCCCGGCGGGCGCCGAGTCTTCGCGCAGAGCCCTCGGCGTTATCGACGCCGGGGCCCGACGCATCGCCGGCGCCGATTCGCCCCTGCTGGCGGGCGAAGTCCTGAGCGGCGCCTGGTCGACCGGCGTGCTCACCCGTCTCACACGCGAACGCGATCTCACCGGCGCTGTGAAATACGCCATTGATCGCGAACTCGTCTACGCCCTCGGCGACTCCGTACCGCCTGATTCCGATGCGACCTTCATCGCCGGCGCCCGCGCCGGTCTTCGCGCCATGTTCAGCCAGATTCCAGCGCTCGCGCACGATGACATCGACGAGGACGCCATTCTGGAGGCGTGGGAAACCTGGCTTCATGCCCTCGATGCGACCCACGCGTCAATGTCCGATGAAGCGCCGCGCGAGCGCGTCATCCTCAGCGCTGTCGAGTGGCTTCTCGCCAACGGACCATCGGCGGCCCGTGAGCCCGTCACGCGCGACATCATCGAGCGTCTTCTGGCGTCCGTCCGTTGGCGCAGTGAACTTTCTGAAGAAGCCGCGGCCATCCGCGCCCCACTCCCCGCCCACGCCGAGCTTGTCGCATGGTTCAGCGACAGGCGCATCCGCATCGACAACCTCGCCGTCGTGACCGAGTGGGTGGTGCGCGACTCCGGCGCTCCCGGTGTGGGCGTAGGGTATGTGCTGCCGCGCTCCGCCGGCGCTGATGCTCGCGCGAGTATGCGCGATCGCTTCGCCTCGGTCTGGCGACTTGACCGCGAACCGCCTGAGAGCGGCGTCGCCACCCGCTGGATGCGCGAGGCGCAGCGTGTATCCGCCGTCCCTCTCGGACGCGGTCCGCTCCTCACATCGTTTGTGCGAGCCGCGGTGCTTGCGCGCCTCAACGAAGCCGCCGCGCGCCGCTGGGCCGGTGAAGTCGATGAAGCGTGGACAATTCTTCACAACCTGCGCGATCCGGTGGAGCAGGCCGCATCCTCCCCATCCGGTCGAGGCGACTCCGTGGTCGATCAGCGCTCGTACAACGACGGCGAATGGGCCCTGCGATATCTCAGCAGCGAGCAGAGCCACGCCGGGCGTCTCGAAGCGCTCACCGCGCTCGATCGCAGGGGGAGCGGTCGCATCGGTCCCATCGACGCCGATGTCCTCGCCGAGGCCGCGCTGCTCGCGGGCAACGATCAGGTGCGCACCATCGCCGGACGCATCATCCGACGCTACAGCAACCAGGCGACGATGATCAATGGCGTGCTCGAAGCGCTCCCGCGGGCGCCGCGACGTCAGCATGTCACAGCAGTGGTCGAATCGCTCACCAGCCGGCGTCTCCCGCCGATGCGCGATCCCGAGTGGCCCGCCGCCGCCCGGCGCGCCCTGGTGGAGCAGCAGCTCGAACTCATGGCGGGTGAAGGCGAACACGGCGCGATCGATCGCCTCGCCCGACTCATCGCCGACGCCTACGCAGGCTCGCTCCACGCGCTCGGCGCCCCCGACGCCACCGAAGACCCCGCCTTGCTCGCGGACAGGCTGTGGGAAGTCTGGCGCGCTGAGGCCGATCGTTACGGGGCTGCACACCGCTCCTTGTATTCGCTGTCGACGCTGGAACGCCGACGGGCCGGTCGGTCGAGGCTCGCCACCGGGCCCGTCGACGCCTTCGCCGCCGCCCAGGCGGGTCTGGCCGAGATGATGGGCTACGTCATCGGCGCCGAGCGCCCCACCCGCGTGGGCGAGGTCGAACGTGTGCTGGATCGTCTCGTGCGCGAGCGTCACGACGCCCGCCACATCGGCGCCCAGATCGAGGCCGCCGAACACGCCATCCTCTCACTCTGGATGATCCGTTACGGCGTCGACGCCGGGGAGTCGTCACGATGATGTCGCCGCTTCGCTCCATCACAGTGTTCATGCTCTTCGCAGTCATGTTCGCGACCTGCGCCGCTCGCGCACAGGATGTGCCTGATCTCGAATCGCGTCTCGGGGCGCTTGCGCCGGAGAACCCCCTCGCCTATTTCGAACTCGCCGAGGAAGTCGCGTACGAGTCCGACACGCCCGAGGGTCTCGATCTCGCCAGGCGCCTCTTCGCCCTCGCCTTCGAGCTCGACCGACGCGCCCACGATCGTGCCGACGCCGGACCCCTCGGCGCCAGCGTCTGTCTCGCCCTCGCGGACCTGTCCACTTCCTCCTCCGAGCGCCGCTGGCTGCACGCCCTCGCCGGCACGATGGAGCGCCGCGACGAACCCGTGGACTGGAGCGTCCTCGCGCCCCGCGGCCCGACACGTGAAGCGTCGTTCCAGGTGAGTGAGGCGATGGGGCTCTATCGCGCCGGTGAATATCGTCGCGCCCGCAACATCCTCGACAACCCCGAAGCCACCGAAACGCTGCATCGTTATCGCGCGCTCATCCAGAACGAAATCGTCGGGATCACCCATCGCACCCAGGTCGAGACCGCCTGCCGCGAATGCCGCAACCGCCGCATCGTGCGCTCGCAGCACGATTCCGCCGGCGCCCAGCGCCTCTGCTACACCTGCGGCGGCAACCCCGGCCCCCAGCTCACCGACGAGCAGATCGTCGAGCACCTGCGATTCGAATCAATTCTGCTCAGCGGCGTGCAGCGCTCCTGGGCCGCACAGATCGTCGTCGATCGCGGCGCCCCCCTCCGCGACCTCGACCCCGACGAACTCGCCCCCCTCATGAACGCAGACCCCGACCGGCCCTACTGGCGCCAGGGCGCATGGGTCGCGCAGCCAGACTCAATGCGCGAACAGTCACCGCACGACAACTGATACCCCCATTGCCGAATGCCCAGTGCCTGGCGCCCAGCGCCTAGTGCCTGCCGCCGCCGGCCGATTCATTGATGAACTTGTATTTCCGCTTGGCCAGATCCAGCACCTCATCGAGGTTGGTCTTGTTGGCCACTTCCCAGCTCGCCCAGTGGATGTCGCCCACGCGCTTGGCGGTGGCGACGCCCTCGGTGATGTACTTCTTGAGCCGGCGCCGCGGCAGGGCCTCGACCATCGGCGTCGTCATGGGGATGGCGAGCCGCGGGTTCTCCGGGTGGGGGACCAGATACGCCCACGCCCGCGTGGGGTCGTTGGCGAGCCTGTAGACGAACGTCCAGCGCCACGCCACACCTTCCCAGGCAATCTCCTCCTGAGCGCCCTCGAAGCTGAGCAACCGCTCCCGAGCCTGATCCAGCAGGCGACTCATCTGCGAGTTGTAGTGCTCGCGGAGGTCGTGAAGAGAGGGGCGATTGAACCGATCCTCCCAGGGAATGCGAGTTTTGGCTGGTGCGTACACCATGTGTTGGGGTCTACTCCTGAAGGAAGTCCCAGAAGTGGGTCCGGTCATTATACCCGGGTTTTGTGCTCTTTGCAGACCCGATGACCCCTCAACGCCCCTGCAGCGGCCTCAGTGGCCTCCTCAATTCGCCAAGCGACACATTTTGGGTTGTTCAGCCCCGTTCGACGCCGCCGCCGCGTCTCCGTACCATGGTCGCGGCCAGACCAAGGAGCCGCCGATGTCCGACCCCACGAACCGAAGAGCGCAACAGTCAGCGGGGCAGGACGTTGCGAAGTCCCAGACCGCCCAGGCCGCCCTCGACGAGGCCGACCTCACCACCGCCGCCATTCTCGTGGTCGACGACAACGAGCAGAACCTCGAACTCCTCCAGGCCTACCTCGAGGAGATCGGCGCCGAGATCCGCCCCGCCCGCGACGGGATCGAGGCCATCAGCGCCGTCGAGGCCGACCAGCCCGACCTCATCCTGCTCGACGTGATGATGCCCCGCATGAGCGGCTTCCAGGTCTGCTCCAAGCTCAAGTCAGACCCCGCCACCCGCGACATCCCCATCGTCATGGTCACCGCCCTGAACGAAGTGGGGGACATCGAGCGGGCCGTCGAGTGCGGCGCCGACGACTTCCTCACCAAGCCCGTCCACAAGCTGGAGTTGGTCACGCGCGTGAAATCGCTCCTCCGCGTGCGGATGCTCCGCAAGCAGCTCGAAACCACGCTCCGCGAGATGAAGAAGCTCACCGGAGATGAAAAAGGCTGATCAAGCCGCCCGAGGCGATCAGTCCCGCGGCTCGCGCGTCATGATCGCCGGCGTGTCCCCCGGACGCAGCCACCCCGCCCCCGCCGCCCGCGGCGTGAGCGTCACCGCCAGATGATCCAGATACAGCCGGAGGGCGTCCACCGTGAAACCCTCCAGCCGCGACGGCGTCGCCGTCGGGTTCACACGCCGGATCCGATCCACAAGCTGCTCCCGGCTCAGCGACGGGCTCATCCGATCGGCGTCGGTGTCAAACGTGAGCGTGGCTGCTGCGGCGGCTTCTGCGACCATGGTGCGTGTCCTCGTTGCGGCGGGTGAATCTTGCCAGTCGTCCGTGAAGAACAAGCAATCGGACGCGCCCCGCGCCGGCCGTGAACGTGTAATTCCTGCGGACCATGCGCAGCGGTGGGGCGCAGAAATGGCGCGATGCACGCCCCAGGCGTACGGCAGACGGATCGAGGCGCATCAGTTATCAGGATGGCTGTCGACCGCGATCAGCCCTTCGGGCAACTTCCCACATTCCGGGCATCTCTCGGCAGGCTGGAGTGCAGAGACATCGTAACCGCATTCAAGACAGAGTTTGGCGCCGCGACGGTTCATCTCCAGGCGAACATCACGAAGAATCTGCTTGGAGTAGAAAGCCCATGCTGCGAAGGCCATCAGGGAGTATCCGACCCCCACCGCAACAATGATTCCTCTGAACAACGGCGGAGCAGGGTGATTCCAGAATAAGATCAGAAAGATTGACCCTATGACGAGCGCGATGGCCGCGACAATGGCGCGGAAACCTCGGTTCCTCCTCAGATTGCGAATCGCACTGCACCACGCGCGCCAGTCCATCAGATGACTCCGACTGCAATCATGTTAATGCTTGATTCATTCCACATCATCACCTTTCGCTGCGAGGATGGCGCCGCACTGCCGACATTTCCAACGAATCGGCAGTCGAAGGTCGATGTCTGCATAGCTAAACGCCAATGTCGCCAGATTCATGGCGCCTTTCAGGAGGTTGAACGCAGTCTTGAGCAGCCGTGTGTCCTCCGAATCGCACTGTGGACACCGAGGCCGGGACATCTCATGCATGGCAGTTTATCTGATTGGTATGCTGGCGAAGTGCCTGTATTCACGCTGAATCTGAACCCGGTCGATGGCCCAGACTACGCGTTGACTCCGCGCTCCGGACGCGACGGCGAATCCTTTGCCCACATCTCCCACACCAACCCCCTCGCCACCGACCCCGCAACCGTCGCCGACGCCATCCTCGCAGCTCTCACGAAACCAAAGACCACCTCGCCGCCCCGCATCATCGCCTGGTCCGGCACCCTCGCCGATTCTCTCTTCGAGCGCGACCCCCGCTCCTGGCTCCCGCCCGCGCGCCGGGCCTTCGCCGACCTGTGCGACGCCCTCGCCCCCCGCCTCGACGCCGCCGGCGCCACGCTCCTCTTCCGCCCCTGCTCGCGCCACGTCCTCGCCGACCCAACAACCTGCCTCAGCTTCCTCCGCGAGCGGGCGGCAGAGCCCTTCGGGATCGTCCTCGACCCCATCGGCTTCCTCGAGCCGGACATGCTCGATCGCGTCGAGGAGCACCTCGAACGCGCCTTCGAGATCATGGGCGAGCCCGCCGCCGCAGTCCTCCTCGCCGGCGGCGCCGTCGACGAATTGCAGCACCGCGTCACCCACACACCCCTCGGCGCCGGCGCCATCCCCACCGAACTGATCCTCGACCCCTGGCGCCGCCACTGCCCGGCGGCGACGCCCGTGATTCTGCCCGACGCCCCCGACATCGAGGCGAGAATCGACCTCGTGGAAGCCGCCCGCTAAACTCGTCCCACCGGCGGGCGCGGGCCCGGCGGCCGAGCGAGATTGAACGCGGAGGCCGCAGAGGAACACGGAGAAAGAAGAAGAGAGAATGCAGGGAGACAGGAGCTGGAGAAGAAGTCACTGTGGAGGCGCCAGAATCATCAGGCGACACGCCTGATGGAGCCAGTGATTTCAAATCGAAAATCTGAAATCTGAAATCTCAATTCTCAAATCTCAAATCTCAAATTTCAAATCTCAAATCTCAAATCTCAAATTTCAAATTTCAAAATTGAAATCTGAACTCTGAAATCTCCATCCACCCTTCTCTATCCCTCCTCTCTCCCACTCTGAGTTCCTCAGCGGCCTCCGAGTTCTACAACTCTCAGAAAAGTGCCTTGCATCATCCCGGAGCCCGAATGTCCACGCCCAAGCACACGCCTGATCACCCCACCTTCGCCGCCGTCAAGCAGGCTTTCCCGAACGCGAAGCTGCGCGCCACCGAATACCGCGGCCAGTCCACGCTCATCGTCGAGCCGCGCGATCTGCACGCCGTCCTCACATTTCTCCGCAACGATCCCCGCTGCGACTACAACTTTCTCTCCGATGTGATCGGCGTCGATTACCTGAATTATCCTGTCGAAACGCTCGGCCGCTTCGCCGTCATCTACAACCTGTGCAGCTACGCGCGGGACGATCGCTTCTTCGTCAAGACCTTCCTCGACCCCAGCATCTCGACCAACGGCATCGACGAGGATCCCGCCCTCTACCTCGACAGCGCCTGCGACATCTGGCCCGGCGCCGAGTGGCCAGAGCGCGAAGTCTTCGACATGTTCGGCATTCGCTTCCGCAACCACCCCGACCTGCGCCGCATCCTCACCTGGGAGGCTTACCCCGCCCACCCGCTGCGCAAGGACTACCCCCTCCGAGGCCGCGGCGAGCGCGAGACGTACAAGGTCGTCGACCGCACGGACGCATGAATCGACAGGTGGAACAGCTCTCCGAGCTGTTTCCTTCGTGTGTGACTTGTGAGTGCAGCGCAGTGAATCACGGCTCAGAGAGCCGTGCCACCAGGGCAACTCACCCCACCGACGCCATCGACCCCTTCAGCCGCTCCACGCACGCCGCGATGATCTCGACGGCCTTGTCGATCTCCTCATCAGTCGTCTCACGCGACAGGCTGAAGCGCACCGAGCCGTGGGCGCTCTCCGGCGGAATCCCCATCGCCAGCAGCACCGGCGACGGCTCCAGCGACCCCGAAGCGCACGCGGCGCCGGCGCTGGCGCACAGGCCCCGCTCCGACATCGCGATCAGCAGCCCCTCCGCCTCCAGGCGCGGAAACGCGATGCTGCTCGTGTTCCACAGCCGCTCGGCGTCGGCGCCGTTGACGTGCGCGCCGGGGCAGCGCTGCATCACGCGCTGCTCGAAACGGTCGCGCAGCGCCGTCATCCGCTCGATGTTCGACGGGTCCGCCAGCCAGCGGGCCGACAAATCCGCCGCCACGCCCATCCCCATCATCCCCGGCACATTCTCGGTGCCGGCGCGGCGGCCGCCCTCCTGCGCCCCCGGGTGCGGCGGCATGATGCGCACGCCCCGGCGGATCCACAGCGCCCCGACCCCCTTGGGCCCGTGAAACTTGTGGGCGCTGAACGACAGCAGGTCCATCGGCGCGTTCGACACATCCGTCGGCGCCTTTCCGACCCACTGCACGCCGTCGCAGTGATACGCCACGCCCATCTCGCGGCACATGGCGCCGATCTTCTCGACCGGCTGCACCGTCCCCGTCTCGTTGTTCGCCCACTGGATCGACACCAGCGCCGTCGATTCATCGAGCAGCTCGCGCAGCGAA
This sequence comes from Phycisphaeraceae bacterium, assembly GCA_007693965.1. GTDB lineage: Bacteria > Planctomycetota > Phycisphaerae > Phycisphaerales > UBA1924 > RECQ01. Next base: position 25,997 of record RECQ01000060.1, read on the forward strand.
TCGAGATCGACCGCGCCGCTTCGGTGCAGCTTCACCCAGCGCACCTCCGCCTCGCCGCGACGCTCCAGCGTCATGAGCAGCTCGCGCACCGCCGAATGCTCCGCCTTCGAGCTGATGACGACCCGCCGCGCCTTCGCCTTGGCCGCCAGCAGGGCGCCGCGGATGCCGAGCTCGACCGCCTCGGTGCCGCCCGAGGTGAAGACGATCTCGGCCGGCCGGGCGTTGATCAGTTTCGCAGCGCTCTGCCGCGCCAGCTCCACGCGCTGCCGGGCCGCCTGCCCCATGCGATGCACGCTCGAGGCGTTGTGCCAGCAGTCGGTGAGCGCCTGATCGATCGCGGCCACGACCTCCGGCGCCGGGCGCGTGGTGGCGTTGCTGTCAAGGTAAACGCAGTTCATGGGGTGAATGGTAGGGGAAGAGCGGGGGGAGGGGAATATGGAATGTCGAATGTGGAATCTGGATTCCCGGATCCGGACGTCAAAGGCCGCCCTTCACGACAGCCCCGAATTCCACATTCCAGATTCCCCCCTTACTTCACACCCAGCATCAACTGCTCGACAACATCCCGCACGTGCATTCCCGTGGTGTCGCGAGCGTGTCCAGGCATGCCCAGCGGCGCCAGCACGCCGTAGCCCAGCCCCAGGTGGATCAGCAGCCACGATGTGATCTCGGGGCTGAAGCGGTTGCTCACCTGCCCCGATTCCTGCGCCCGCACCACCTCGCCGCAGAGAAACTTGTGCAGCGCCGCGATGTGCCGATCCAGAGCCGCAAGGATCTTCTCGTCGTGGATCTCCATCATCGCCTGCACGATGATGCGGTACACGCCGCGGCCCTTGGGCGAGACCATCGGGTTGACGCCGATCAGCCGCCGCAGCCGCTCCGCCGGCTCCTTCGCGTCCGCGATGTGCTGCTCCCACAGGCGAATCGTCTCCGCGCCCGTCCGGTCGATCAGCGCGATGAACAGGTCCCGCTTCGACGCGAAATGGCGGTAGATGATCGGCTCGGTCACCCCCGCCGCCTTCGCCAGCTCCGCCGTCGTCGCGCCCGCGTAGCCACGCTCCGCGAACAACCTTGCGGCTGTGTCGAGAAGCTGCTCACGGCGTTCGGCGGCGGGAAGTCGTCGCATCGTCCTTGAATTCGATTGAGGGTTCGTCGGAGTCATTCCCGACGAATCGGGAGGCCGGGTGGGAGAATCCGTTCCGGGTAAGTGTACACTCACTTTCGGCCCGGCGCGACCCGAATCCCCACCGATTCCCCACTGAATCGCTCTGAACCCGGCGTCGGCCATCGGCCGAAGGATGAAAAACCTCAGTCGGACGCCCGCGATCGCCGCTCCGGCACGGGGTCGTAGCCCGAGCCGCCGAATGGATGGCAGCGAAGCAGCCGCCGGGCCGCCAGCCACGTCGCTCTGAGCGGATTGTGGGCCCGGTACGCCTCGATGGCGTACTCGCTGCACGAGGGCGAGAAGCGGCACCGCCCGCCCACGAGCTGACCCAGCGTCGCCTGGTACATCCGCACCGCGAAAATGAACGGCGCCGCCGCAAGACGCCCGGCCCGCGAGCGGCCGAGCTGCGAATCGGTGGGGCTGGCCGGATCACGCATCGGCGCCTCCATCCCCGCCCGCGCCGCCGCCCTCGCCCAGCCGGCTCCGCCACTCGTTGTCCAGCGACTTCCAGCACCCGCCCAGCAGCCGCTGGTAGTCCTCGACCCCCAGCGTCCCGTGCGGCCGGACGTTCACCACCACGTCATACCCCGCCCCAACCTCATGCTGCAGATGACGGAACGCCTCGCGCAGGCGTCGCTTGATCGCATTCCGCTTCACCGCCGGCCCCACCCGTCGCCCGACGCTCAGCCCCAGCCGCGGATGCCCCAGCCCGTTCGGCCGCGCGAAGACCACCAGCGGCCCCCGCACGCGCTTCAGCCCCTCCTTGTACGCCGCGCGATAGTCAAGCGCCTTCGACAACCGATGGCGGCGCCGGAAGGTGAAGCGGGCGGGATTGGTGGGGGCGGAATCCACGATGAAGATCGTAGCGGCCACATTTCTTGAGATCCGAAATCTTGAAGAAGCAGCAACGTGCCACCGACCGCTGCCCTGAGCGGTCGGTGCACCCGTTCATGTGTGTTCAGCAACACCGCCGGCGCCGATGTTGAGCACCGACCGTTGAAGCAACGGTCGGTGGCACGGCTCACGACTGTTCCATCTACATCTCCCGCAACGCCTGCTGATACCGCTGCATCAGTTTCGCCCGCGTGATCAGCCCCAGCACCTGCTCGCCCGCTTTGCCCGCGTGATCCTGCGCGGCGGTCGTCATCGCCAGGCTCGACACATCGTGGCGGCTGAACTTGTCCATCACCGTGTCCAGCGTCTCGTCGGCGTCCACCGTGGGCAGGTCGGTGCGCATCAGATCCTCCACCAGCAGCAGCGGCATCGCCTCTCGCTCGATCAGCGCCGTGCGCAGGTCCTGCCCCGTCACCATTCCGAGGTATTCGCCGGCGTCGTCCACCACCACGAAGTCCACCACGTTCGAATCGCGGTGCAGCTCCAGTAGCCGCCCCAGCGCATCGGAAGAATGCACCGCCACGTGCGGCGACAGCGGCGTCTGCCGCGCTGTCAGTCGTCTCAGAATGCTCAGATCCGCCGCCGTTCCGATGAGCACGCCCCGCCGGCGCAGCCGCAATGAGTAGATCGAATCTCGCAGGAAAAGCTGCGCCACCGTCGTCGCGATCACCGCCGCCAGCATCAGCGGCAGCAGCACGTACACATCGCGGGTGATCTCGAAGACGATCAGGATCGCCGTCAGCGGCGCGTGCGTCGCCCCCGCCACCACCGCCGCCATCCCCACCAGTGCGTACGACGCCGGCGACACCCCCGGCGGCAGCAACCCCAGATGATCCAGGGCCACGCCGAACGCCGCCCCGGCGCCCGCGCCCAGAAACAGCGACGGCGCGAAGACGCCGCCCGAACCGCCCGAGCCCAGCGTGAAGCACGTTCCCACCAGCTTGCACGCCACCAGGATCAGCAGCAGCCACAACGCCGTCGGCAGGCGCGAGCCCTCCTCGGCGACCATCGGCGCCGCCGCGGGAACGTTCGCCGCCGCCTCGCCCGCCACCACGCCGAACGTCGCCGGGTTCAAGAGCTCCGTGATCACCGCGTAGCCGTTGCCGAAAAAGCCCGGCAGCGTCTGCGGCGATCCCGCCGCGGCCACGATCGCCAGATACGCGATGCCCAGCAGCCCCAGCAGAAACGCTCCCGCGACCGGCCTCAGCATCGGATGCAGCGGCGCCTTGTCCGCCAGATCCTCCGTTTTGTACAGCGCCTTGATGAACACCACCGCCAGCAACCCGCACAAAAGACCCAGCACCAGATAGCTCGGCGCTTCCCACAGTGTGAAAACGTATTGCTCGCGCACCGCGCCGACGTCGAAAATCGCCACGTTCCGACCCAGCACGCTCTGCGTCACCGCCGCCGAGAAAACGCTCGCCACCACGATGGGAATGAACGTGCGGATCGAGAAATCGCGCAGCAGCACCTCCAGCACGAAGAAGACCCCCGCGATCGGCGCATTGAACACCGATGCGATCCCCGCCGCCGCGCCGCACCCCAGCAGCGTCCCCGCCTGCTCCCGCGACACCCGCAGCCACTGCCCGATCGCCGAGCCGATCGCGGCCCCGATCTGCACGATCGGCCCCTCCGCCCCCGCCGACCCGCCCGAGCCGATCGTCGCCGCCGACGCCACCGATTTCACCACCGCCACCCGCGGCCGGATCACCGCCCCGCGCCGGTACACCGCGTCCATCACCTCGGGCACGCCGCCGCCCTTGGCCTCCCGCGCGAAGCGATGCACCAGGATCCCCGTGATCAGCGCCCCGATCATGGGCGGAATCGGCAGCAGCCACCACGCCCACCGCCCCTGAAGATCGGCGAAGCCGTCCTCCGCCCAGTGCAGCAGCCCCATGAACGCGATCGCCCCGAAGGCCGTCACCACCCCGACCCCCGCGCCCAGGCAGATGAGGTACCAGTCCCGCCGCAGCCCGAGCCGGACCTGAAGCCGCCTGAGAATGACAAGCGCGCGGGACATGCCCGCAAGGTAGCGGATCGCTGGTGGGGGCACGGCATGCCGTGCCACTTTTCACGGCCGCCGTCCGATCGACTGCGGCGGGCGCCACGCCCAGCGAGGTCTTCTGAGTCGGGCGTGCGAACAGGGACAACTGCAATCACAACAAAACCCTTGACTTCGCCGCATCCCGCGGGCACAATCCCGCCTCACCCAACACAGAGACCCTTCCCATGCGCGCTCACACCTGCGCCACCCTGGTTCGTCAGCGGCGGGACGGATTCGTCCCGGCATGGCGCCTGCGCCCATCTGGCGCCTGACCGCGCCGCCGCCCTGGGTCTCACGAATCTCACCACACAACCAGATGCACGATCCAGCCGCGCCGCACGGGCAGGCCGTCCGACCGTTCGGGGGGTTTCGTCGCTGCGAAGCGCACTGTCCCTCCGCGCCGATCGCCTCCAGACCGAGAGCCACGCCATGAAGCCCACGACCACCCGAGCCGCACGCACGCTCGCTCCCGAGGACATTCGCCCCGGGATGTACGTCACGGCCATGTTCATCATCGACGAGGACCTGCCGCTCTTCGACGCCTCAGACGTGCGCGACGAGCGCGTGCGTCCGCTGCGCTGGCGCCGCGCGCCTTGGGCCACCGCGCCCGGACGCGTTGTCGATGTGTGCCTGCCCTTCGTGCTCATCGAGGAGCCCTCCGGCGACCCGGTGCAGGTCGACGTGCGCCGCACCATCCTGGCCCGCCTGTCGAAGCGCTACGGGCGCAGCGCCTTCACCGCGCGCACGCCCGATCCGTGCGCGGATTGCGCCAAATCCGGCCCGAAGAAGGGCAGGTGAGCGATGCGGAGCCATGCTCAAGAAAAACCGCCGACCCCCCGGAGGGGCTGTCGGCGGCGGTGCGGCTCCTGTTGCGGGAATTGGAGCCGCGGAAGGAGAACTGACTGGAGAATTCACTCAGGATCCGCGCTGTACGCATACACGCTGACTGCGAGCTTGTCCTCGTGGAGCACGCTGGCGCGATGATCCTTCTGGAGCGCATCTTCCCTGGAAGCCGGATTGTCGTCGAGGAAATACTGCGTCTCCTCGTTGATGCTGATCGTCACCTTCTCTTCTTCGTCGGCGCGCTGCTCGCGCACGACCATGGTGAACTCGTTCTCTTCCAGGTCGACCGACTCGATCATGCCCTGGATCCATTCCGTCTGCGCCGCGATAGTGCGGACCTGGGTCGCGTTCCGATCCTCGCACCCGGCCGACAGCGCGGCGCCTGTCGCGCCGAGGCCGAGGAAAGTCATGGCGCCGAGTCCGGCGCACAGTGTTGCGAAGCGTTTCATGGCATTGACTCCTGTATCTGACTCTTGCTGACACTCCCCCGGACCCCCGGAAGGAGCCATCAACAATCAACGCGGTCTGTCACTGCTCCCCATGCGCCCGGAATACGCCGGGAGCGCAGCGACTTCGATTCCCGAGCCGGGGCCTCTCGGCCTCGACGCGAAGCGGGCGGATCTGAAATTGCCGGTGGTTCTGTGCATCCGCCCTCGCGCCCCGGGATCAACCCGCGTAGGGCGCGGCGGGCGCGACCTCAACACACGTCAGCGCCGTTCAACTGTGAGTCTGGATCATCCTCTCGCCTCCTGATCCTGTGCATGACGCTGCATCATGCTCCGCTGCCGGCCGAGCTCCTGCTTCGGCCTGTCGTCATTCCACATGTATGTACGGGCGCCGATGCGGCGAGTTCCAATCTTCGCCGCACTTGCATGTCGTGTGCGAAGCGCGCTGACGCGGAACACGCGTCATGATGCCGAAAACGCAGTTGGTTCATAAACAGGATGCGAACGAGATCTATGTGCGCACGTTGAACATCTACACCGGCGATGCGCACACATTGCGCAGACGCCGGTTGTTTCCCCCGGGAGAATCGCTGGGGTCCTTTGGCGCCCGCGCCAGATCAACATCGGAAACGGTAGGGGCACGGCATGCAGTGCCCCATTTCAACGGCCGCCGCTCGATCGACTGCCGGGCGTGGCGCCCGGCGCCCGGCCCCAATCTTGTCCCTCATTGAGTTCCATGCGATACTGACCGGACACAATTCGAGGGGGGTCGTATGGAAGACCAAGAAGATCGGTACGATTTGCGATGGTTCGATCATGCAGCGATCGCGCACACCTTGACCTTTTCTCACGGCTGTCGTCTCTCATCACTCGAACATGAGTGGGAGCGGGAGATGGCGGCGCTGTGGCGATTGGAGGCCGATGTCAACAACGGGGCCTACCTCCAGTTTCTCGGCAACTGGGGGCGAGAGAGCTACGTGTACGCGTCGCAGGCCCTGAAAAAGATCGGCTGCCGTCGCATGGCGGAGCTGATCGATGCATGCCAGTCGCTTGTCGACGAACACGCGACATCCAGTGAGCAGGATGAACACGAATATCTGGCTCTCATCGGGACGCTTCCTGAATTCGTGATCGAACGAACGGAGGAGTTGTCACGAGAATTCATGAAGTATCCGGAGGACCTTCCGCGTCAAGCCCTGGATTACTACGAGCATTACTTTGAAGAACTAAAAGGAAAAAAGAGTGATGGTTGAGTCACTTAGTTCCTCATGCATAACTACGTAACCCACCCCGATGGAGAAGTCAGGCAATGCGTAAATGAAATCTATTCGGAGAAACATGTCAGATTCCGTTTGCCTCACGCCGCCGCCGAGCTCGCATCGCGTTCACCGAGCCCGGTGTCTCCGTCCCCGGCGTCCTCCTCGCGCTCCAGCGGCTTGCCCTTCTTGTCCGTCAGCGGATCGCCGGACAGATCGCAAATGATGGGGATCGGGTGCTTTTTCTCGTGCTCGGCCAGCGCGATCTCCCACTTCTTGCGCACATCGTCGCTCAGCTCGGTCCACTTCCCCCGCCCGCGGCACTTGGGATACTTCGAGCAGCTCAGCCACGGTCCACGCGCGCCGGAGCGCAGCACCAGTGGGGCTTCGCACTTCGCGCACGGCAGGTCCGTCTCCAGCGGCGGCGGCGAGGGCGCCAGGACTCGTCCCTGCTTGTCCGCTTTCAGGATGCCGTCGCACTCGGGGTACGCCGCGCATCCGAAGAAGGGGCCGAAGCGCCCGGAGCGCTTGATCATCGGGCCGCCGCACTTGTGGCAGGCGATGTCGGCGGTCTCGATCGGCTTGGGCTTGCCTTCGCGGTCGATGGGGCAGGCGTAGTCGCACTTGGGATATTGCGAGCAGGAGAGGAACCGCCCGTTCTTGCCGAAGCGGTAGACCAGCCCGGCGCCGCACTTCTCGCACTTGTATTCATCGGGCGCCGGTTGTGTCTCGGCCTTGGCGTGCGTCATCTCCTCGTGGGCTTTTTCGAGCTGTTCGACGAAGGGCTTGTAGAAGGCATGCAGCACGCGGGTCCAGTCGGCGTGCTCTTCCTCGATGAGGTCGAGCCGGCGCTCCAGATCGCGCGTGTAGCCGATCTCCATGATCCGCGGAAAGGCCTCGATCAACTTGTCCGTAACCACCTCGCCCAGATCCGTCGCGTAGAAGCGCCGTTCGATCTGCTCGACGTACTTGCGATCCTGGATCACCTGAATGATCGAGGCATACGTCGACGGACGACCGATCCCCTCCGACTCCAGCGTCTTGATCAGCGACGCCTCCGTGAACCGCGGCGGCGGCGAAGTGAACTTCTGCTCCGGATCAATCGAGAAGGGCGCCAGCTTCTGCTCTTCGCTCAGCGTCGGCAGCGTCTGCTCGTCGCTCGCCACCGGCACGCCGGAGACGCGGTAAAACCCGTCGAAGACGAGAGAGCGCCCGGTGGTGCGGAAGGTGACCTCGCGGCTGCGATCCGTCCCGCCGCGGATGAGCACCGCGGTCGAGTCCCACTGCGCCGGCGTCATCTGGCAGGAGATGAACCGGTTCCAGATCAGCGTGTACAGCTTGAGCTGGTCGGGCTTGAGGGCGCCCTTGATCTTGTCCGGCGGCAGCAGCATGGAGGTGGGGCGGATCGCCTCGTGCGCCTCCTGCGCCGCCTTGTTCGATGACGAATAGCGGGTGGGCTTCTCGGGCAGGTAGCGCTCGCCGAAGGTCTGCTTGATGTAGGCGCGGGCGCCGTCAATCGCGTCCTGCGAGACGTTCGTCGAGTCGGTTCGCATGTAGGTGATGAGGCCGACCGACCCCTCGCCGGGAACGTCCACACCCTCGTAAAGCTGCTGCGCCGCCCGCATGGTGCGCTGCGCTCCGAAGCCGAGGCGCGAAGAAGCGGCCTGCTGCAGCGTCGAGGTGATGAAGGGCGCGCCCGGACGCGATGTCGTGCGCTTCGTCTCGATAGAGACGACGCGGTAGGGGACAGTCGTGTCCGCAACGCCGCGGACGGTGCGGATGTGCTGCGCCGGACCCTTCGCGTCGGAGTCTTCATCCGTGTCTGTCTGGATCTTCGTGAGCCCTGCGAGCTTCGCAATCTCAGCGACATCGCCGGAGAGGTCCCGCGGCGCCGCGCCGGGGCAACTGATGTCGAACTTCTCGCCCCCGACGTCGACAAGCTCGGCCCGGATCGCCTCGTGCCCCGCCAGCCAGGCGTTCTGATCTTTAATAGTGCGCGCCGAGCCGTCGTCGCGCTTCGTGTCGATGAAGCCGCGCCACTCGCCCAACAGGCGATCCGCCGAGGCGGGATCAAGGGCGAAGCAGGCGCTGATGCGCCAGTTCTCATCGGGGACGAATGCCCGGATCTCACGCTCCCGCTCCACCACCAGACGCACCGCCACCGACTGCACGCGCCCCGCGCTCAGCCCGCGTCCCACCTTCTTCCACAGCAGCGGCGAAACCTGGTACCCCACGATGCGATCGAGCACGCGCCGCGCCTGCTGGGCGTTCACCTTGTTCTCGTCGATCGAGTGCGGGTTCGAGAAGGCCTTCTGAATCTCCGTCTTCGTGATGGCGTTGAAGACCACGCGCTTCGCCTGCGATGGCGTAACGCCGAGAATCTGCGCCAGGTGCCACGCGATCGCCTCTCCCTCCCGGTCGAGATCGGTTGCGAACCAGATGTCCTTCGCGCCTTTCGCCGCACGCTTCAGGTCGGAGACGACCTTGTTCTTCCCCGACAGGATTTCGTAGGTCGGCTCGAAGTTGTTCTCAAGGTCGACGCCGGGCACGGGGCGTTTGTCGCCCTTGGGCGACTTGCTGGGCAGGTCGCGGATGTGGCCCACCGACGCCATGACCTTGTAATCGGCGCCGAGGTATTTATTGATTGTCTTCGCCTTTGCGGGCGATTCGACGATCACCAGGTGCTTGCCGGCGGCGGACGCCGAAGCAGCCGCGCCGCTCCGCTTGCTGGTCTTGCGGGTCGTCTTTCGCCGGGCGCCGCCGGATTTTTTGCTGGTGGTCTTTTTCTTGGCCATAGGGGGGCTTCAGTCGCCGGGAGGCTCTCCCGGGGTTCGCGGAGGAAAGGGCGGCCCCGGGGGCTTGTCAAGCGCTGCCGGCGATATCCGGGCCGCAGTGCCTTCGGTCCGGACGCGGTGTGGACTCCAGTCAGCCCTACGGGTCGGCGGGGCGGGCCGTGAGCAAAGAATCGAGCGCAAACACCTTTGAAAAAATGACTTGCGCTCCATCCTCCGGAGCCGTCTCCGGCCCGTCGATCACCAGCGGGGCGGCGGGGGGGATGGGCGTTGCGCGATTTTCTTTCGATAGATCCGATTTTGGGTCGTTCGGCCCGAGCAAACGACGCAGCCACGTCCGCTGATTCTTGGCGAACCGCCGGGTCTGGATCTTGATCTGCTCGATCGCCTCGTCCTGGCCGCAGCGCCCTTCGAAGTGGGCGACGAGCTGCTTGTACCCCAACGCCTCCCGGGCCTGGGCGCCGAACCGATCCTCGCTCCACAAACGACGGACCTCCTCCACCAGCCCATCCTCGACCATCTGCTTCACACGCGCGTTGATGCGCTGGTTCTGCTCCGCTGTGGGCCAGAGGATCCCCGTCAGCAGCGCGTCCGGCCGACCGCCGGTCGAATCCCACTGCGACTGCCACTCCGAGATGGGGCGCCCCGTCGCGCGGTAGACCTCCAGCGCCCGCACGGTGCGCCGCTCGTCATTGGGGTGAATCCGCCCCGCGGCGGCGGGATCGACACGCTCCAGCTCCGCCCGCCGTTCACGGGAATCCAGCTTCGCGATCGCCTCGCGCAGGGCCGGATCGGGCGCCGGTCCCTTGAAGAGGCCGTCCAGCAGCGCCTTGATGAACAGGTGTGTGCCGCCGACGACCACCGGCGTTCCCCCGCGCCTGCGGATGTCGTCGATGGCCTCTTCCGCGGCTGCGAGCCACTGATCCACGTTGAACGTCTCGCTCGGATCGCGGATGTCGATGAGGTGGTGGGGCACGCCGCGGCGTTCGTCGGGCGTCGGCTTGGCGGTGCCGATGTCCATGCCGCGATACACCTGGAAGGCGTCGGCGGAGATGATCTCCCCCGGCGCTCCCCGTTCACGCAGCAGCAGCGCCGTCTCGACGGCGAGTGCCGTCTTGCCGCTCGCTGTGGCACCGATGATGACGGGAAAGGCGCGCATCGACCCCGACTGTAGAGCGATCGGCCCCCATTCGCCCTCGCGGATGCACCGGAAGCCGTCGCGCCGGTACGATTGAGGGGTATGCACAGATGCGCCACTCGTTGGCGCTGTGAGGGCAGGTCAACGAAACCAGTGTTCCACGGAGAGGATGTCCAGGTGGCCAAGAAGACGATCGACCAGATCAAGGTGCACGGCAAGCGGGTGCTGATGCGGGTGGATTTCAACGTTCCCATCGACGGAAGCGACATCACCGACGATCGGCGCATCCGCGAGGCGCTGCCCTCCATCCGCAACGTCGTCGAGCGGGGCGGCATGCTCATCCTGATGTCGCACATGGGCCGCCCCAAGGGAGACGGGTTCGAGGCCGAGTTCACGCTCAAGCCCTGCGCCGAGCGACTGAGCGAACTGGTGGGCCGCCCCGTCAAGTTCCCCTCGAAAGACTGCATCGACGGCGACGCCGCCGACGCGGTGGGCGCGATCAAGGAAGGCGAGATTGTTCTCCTGGAGAATCTTCGCTTCCACAAGGCCGAGAAGAAGGGCGACGCCGAGTTCGCCAAAAAGCTCGCGGCCTACGGCGACATCTACTGCAACGACGCCTTCGGAACCTGCCACCGCCCGGACGCCTCGATGGTCGCCGTGCCGCGGGCGATGGAGGGGCGCCCGCGCGTCTGCGGCTACCTGGTGCAGAAGGAAATCAAGTTCCTCGCCGAAGCGCTGGAGAAGCCCGATCGCCCCTACGTCGCCATCCTCGGCGGCGCCAAAGTTTCCGACAAGATCGAGACCGTCGAACGACTCATCATCGACACCGATGCGCTGCTCATCGGCGGCGCCATGTCCTACACCTTCCTCGAAGCCATGGGCCGCAAGGTCGGCAAGAGCCGTGTGGAACGCGACCATCTCAGCACCGCGCGCCGGCTCATCGACCTGGCCGCCAAGAAGGCGTGCGACATGCACCTGCCGCTCGATCATGTGTGCTCGACGGAGTTCGCCGAGCGCACCGGCACGATCGATGTCTTCGAGGACAACATCCCCGATGGGTTCATGGGCATGGACATCGGGCCGAAGTCGCAGTCCGAGTATGTCCGTGTGATCTCAAGCGCGAAGACGATCGTCTGGAACGGCCCGATGGGCGTTTTTGAGTGGGCGCCCTTCCGCATCGGCACCCAGCAGGTGGCCCAGGCCGTCGCCGACGCCACCGAGGGCAACAGCGCCCTCTCCATCGTCGGAGGAGGCGACTCCGCCGCGGCCGTCGAGAAGTTCAAAGTCGCCGACAAAATCACCCACATCTCCACTGGCGGCGGCGCATCGCTCGAAATGCTCGGCGGCGCGAAGTTCGAATCGCTCGAGTTGCTGGATGAGGGGTGAGGGAAGAGAAAATCGCCAAAGATACAAAGCGCCAAATTGCCAAATCGCCTGATTCCATTTGGTGCTTTGGCAATTTGGCGCTTTGGCTATTTTGAAACCGCCGCGATCAATTCCCCCATCGCATCGCGCAGCCCCGCCTCCCCGCGCTCCAGCTCGACGCCCAGAATCTCCCGCGTCGCCTCCTTGCTGAACATGTTCTTCGCCGGCGGCCCCTCATCGAGTTCGACCATCGCCGGATCGAGCCCCATCTGCTCCGCGGCGAGTTTTCCGAGCAGCGTGTGCTTGGCGTAGCAGTCGGCGAGGTTGAAGGCCCGCCCCGACGCCTCGTCGCGCTCCACCGCCCGCACGATCGCCAGCGCCACATCGTCCACGTGGACGAATTTCCCGCCTCCCGGGAAGTCCTGCTTCGAGACTTTCTCGCCGTCGAGGAGCTTTCGCACCTGCTTGTAGCCGTGGCTCCGCTCCAGCCGCACCGGCTCGACGCCGTAGACGGCGCAGGGTCGCAGGGCCACGGTGTGCATGCCCCACGAGTAATGGGCCGACCACAGGTGGGCCTCGACGGCCGCCTTGCAGGCCCCGTAGAGCCCGCTGGGGCGGAGGGGGTGGTCCTCGTCGATCACGCCCTCCCAGCGGGGGGAGATGTCGTGGTGGGTGGCGACGCTGGAGATGAAGACGAACCGCTTCACCCCCGCTTCGTGGGCGGCCTGGAGCAGCAGGAGCGATCCCAGCAGGTTCCGCCGCAGGTGGGTCTCCACATCGCCGGATTGCAGGGGGGCCCAGTCGATCGAGTTATGGACCACGGCGTCCGCGTTCTGGAGAAGTTCGGGCCAGATTCCGGGATCCGCCTGGTCCCCCTCTACGAACCTTTCCACGAAGGAGCGGAAGTGCTCCCGGCGGGATGTCGGTCGGACGAGGGCGGTCACGGAATGTCCATGTGCGTGCATGACCCGGGCCGCCGCCGAGCCGATGAATCCGGACGAGCCGGTCAGTGCGATGATCATGGCCCATACTAGCCCCAGATCGCCCGAGCTCACTGTTTCGTTGACACCTCCGCCCGCGGGCTCTAGTTTGCCTGAGCCGGCGCGCGTCAGTGGGCCTCGCGGTTCCATGAGCTACAACCCAGCACATCCTGGAGCTGAGGAGCCGGAGAAGCTCCGGATGCCGGATGAGACCGACCCTGGTGAGGGCACCAAATCCGGTTCATCCTCCGGCTCGAAATCAGGCTCGAAGTCCGGCAGCAAGTCCGGCTCCGTGAGCCTGGACACCATCCTCGGTCGTCTCGTCGTCGAACAGGGCCTCGCCACCAGCGAGGAGGTCCGCAAGTGCGCCGATGAACGCCGCGCCGCCGACGATCCCTCGCACGACTCCCTCGCCGAGCTGCTGGTCAAGCGCGATTACATCACGCCCAACCAGCTCGAGCGTCTCCGCGGCATGGTGGAGGCCGAACGCACCGGCCAGCAGATCCCCGGCTACCGCATCCTCGGCAAGCTCGGCGCCGGCGCCATGGCCACCGTCTTCAAGGCCAAGCAGCTCAGCCTCGACCGCATGGTCGCCATCAAGGTGCTGCCGCGGAAATATTCGAGCAACGCCGAGTTCATCGCGCGCTTCTACGCCGAGGGCCGCGCCGCAGCACAGCTCAACCATCCGAACATCGTGCAGGCGTACGACGTCGGCAAGTCCGGCGAGTTCCATTACTTCGTCATGGAGTATGTCGAGGGCTCGACCGTCTTCGACCAGATCGTCCGCCACAAGCGCTACAGCGAGAAGGATGCGATCGACATCGCGATCCAGATCGCCGAGGCCCTCGACCATGCGCATCAGAAGGGCCTGATCCACCGCGACGTCAAGCCCAAGAACGTCATGCTCACCAAGGAGGGCGTCGCCAAGCTCGCCGACATGGGCCTCGCCCGCGCCATCAGCGACAAGGAAGCCGCCGAGGCCGAGGCCGGAAAAGCCTACGGAACGCCCTACTACATCAGCCCCGAACAAATCCGCGGCGAGAAGAACCTAACGCCCGCCGCCGACATCTATTCCCTCGGCGCCACCGTGTACCACATGGTCACCGGCAGCGTTCCCTATGAGGGCAAGAACCCGTCGGACGTGATGCACAAGCACCTCAAGGCTGAGCTTGTGCCACCGGATCATGTGAATCCCAAGCTCACCGCCGGCGTCAGCCAGGTCATCGAGATGATGATGGCCAAGAACCCCAAGGGTCGGTACCAGACCTGCAAGGATCTGCTCACCGACTTGCGCGCTGTTCGCGCCGGGGAGCGCCCCGTCATCGCCCGCAGCGAGGCGCCCGCCTCCGAGCTGGCCAAGCTCGCCGCCGAGGCGGCCCGCGCCACCGGCGAAATACCCGTCGACAAATCGACGCCCACCTCGCCTTGGAGTCATCCGCTGGTGCAGGTCATCGTCACCATCGTCGTCCTCAGCGTGATCGTGAACGTGGTGCTGCTGCTGCTGCTGACGCTGGCATAAGCGGTGGGTGGAATTGCGCTCAGGTGGAACAGCTCACTGAGCTGTTGAGGATCCCCCCAGCAGGTCAGCCACCTGCTCCTCCACCGCATCACTCCACTTCAAAGAGAAACTCGATCTCGACCGGCGCCCCCAGCGGCAGCGCGATGGATCCCACCGCCGCCCGCGCGTGGCGGCCCTTCTCGCCGAAGATCTCCTGCAGCAGCTCGCTGGCGCCGTTGGCCACCTTGGGCTGGTCTGTGAAGCCCTGCCCGCAGGCCACCCAGCACCCCACCCGCACCACGCGGCGGACGGCGTCCAGCGAGCCGATCTCGCCCTTCAATGCCGCCAGCCCGTTCAGCACACACTGCCTGGCGCACGCCTGGGCCTGCTCCAGGCTCACCTCACCGTCCAGGCGCCCCGTCGCCATCAACTGCCCGTCCTGGAAGGGGAGCTGGCCGCTGACGAAGACCAGCGAGCCCGATCGGACCGTGGGGATGTACGCCGCCACCGGCTTCGGCGCTGCTGGAATCTGGAGGCCGAGTTCAGCGAGACGATCTTCAATACCGGGCATGTCAGGCTCCTGTCAGGGTGTGGCGTGAGAGGCTTCGCAGAAAAATTAGCAGATCAGCGCCCAACTCGTGGCAACCTGCCCGCCTTGACATGCGAATAGTGGCATGTAGGATTCCGTAGTTCCCAGGTGAGTGTGCGGCCAGTATTCGGCACGCAAGTGCACATCGCCCTTATGGACCCATGCGGCCACGGCCGCGCTGATCGATTGATCATCTCCAGGTCCGCAGGCTCACCGACATCTTGAAGCCCCGCGACAGGCGAACGCGCCATTCAACCGCTTGCGACGCTTTTCAGCGCCGCACGTCGTTCGATGGACGCCCGCACCCCGCCGCAGGGCGAGATTGAGCCATCTGCAGCTTTGCTGCACTGTTCCTGATGTCGGTTTCGAGTCAATCACGTACACAATTGGGTGGGTCATCCGGTTCGAGCGACTTTCGGCGCAAGCGGGCGTCCGTGAGAAGCGAAGACCTGATGAGCCAGACCCGGAGAAAAACCATGCTATCCATGTTTAAGAGCCAGAGGAGAGTGGCAGGCTTCACGCTGATCGAGCTGCTCGTCGTGATCTCGATCATCGCGCTGCTGATCGGCCTGCTGTTGCCCGCACTGGGCAGGGCCCGCCGCAACGCCCAGAACCTGCGCGACTCAGCCCAGCAGCGCCAGATTCACGCCGGCCTCGCCGTGTGGGCCACCAACAACCGCGATCAGTACCCCGTCCCCTCGCGGGTCGATCGGCAGGGCTTCACCGAGGGCAACCTAATCACCTCGCCCGACGACAGCGATGACATGGCTTGGGCAAAGAACCGAAGCGGCGCCATGTTCTCGATCCTGATCTTCAACGACAACATTGTCCCCGAGATCTGTGTCAGCCCCACCGAGCCCAACGGACAGATTGTGGTCAACCAGGATTTTCGACGCAATTTCCTCCAGAATCAGGAGGGCCAGGAGGGCTTCCCGAACAGAGCAGCTCGCGCTATGTGGGATCCGGCCTTCCGCTCGGTGCCAGGTGCGGACGTTGAGGGTCAGTATTATCGCAACTCAGATGAGACTGAGGCTCACTCCAGTTATGCCCACACTGCTATGATGTTCAGCAACGGACGCGGCGGCGACTGGGCCAACAATTACGACGCCACACGACCGATCCTCTCCAACCGCGGTCCGCTCTTCTCGTCAGGCGCCGGCAGCGGCAGCATCTTCCTCGACACCCCACCCGGTGGGATCTGGGACCTCGCCACGGGCGCCGAAGGTGAGCAGTCCCCCACACTGCGCATCGCCGGTGGGTCGCGAGATTGGGGAGGCAATGTCGCTTACAATGATGGTCATGTGGTTCAGGAAAACTCCCCCAGCCCGGACAACGTGACATTCTTCGACAACCAGGCACAGACCACCCGTCGCGACAATATCTTTGTCGATGAGCTCAATGAGGGTGCGGGCGGCACTCAGACGCCCGATCGGCGCCGCAACGTTATTCTTCGCGTCTGGCACCGCGGCATCGATACCAGCGGCGGCGACGTGACACAGGCCGCCTTCACGGATGACATGTGGTGGGACGGCAAGCCCGGCGTCGGCGGCGGCGGTCCCGCGTTCTGATCATCCCCCGCCTGCCAAGGCGGCTTCCTGCGGAGTTGATCCGCAGCGAGCAGCACTGAGAATCCAGGGCCGGCCGCGAGATCGCGGCCGGCCTTTTTCATGCGCAGGCCCCGATCAGTCCGGCGCACGAATCCGGCGCACGAAAAAACCCGCCGGATGGCGGGCTTGCTGGAAAGCTGGGGATCTAGGATTTGAACCTAGACTAACTGATTCAGAGTCAGTCGTGCTACCGTTACACCAATCCCCAGTGTTGGTCGAACGTCTGGATGGTATCGGCTGATTCGGCTCTGGCAACCCCGTGCGGCGTCAAAAAAGTGGGGCCATTCAGTCGATCCGGTCGGCTGTGCAGGTTTGCATCCTGTCCACCCGTGCGGCTTCGCGTCTGCCCGTGTGGGGCGGCGCGGTGCGATTCAGCGCTTCAGGTCGGACCAGCTCGGCCGCGTGTCGGCGTCGGTTGTCAAGCCGCGGCGTCCCGCGTCCGCCTCGACGATCCGGCGCATGAGCTGCTCATCCAGTCGGGCGGGGTGGCCCTGCCAGCGGACAACGCCGTCGGAGGAGATGATCATGATGTGCGGGATGCCGCGGACCCCCGCGGCCCGCTTCATGCGCCCGCGCTGGTCCACACCGATGGGATAGTCCATCCTGGTGCGGCGCATGAAATTGCGCACCGTGCCGGCGTCTTCGTCAGACAGGCCGACGAAGACCACCTCATTACGGAACGCCGCGGCCAGGCGGTTCATGTGCGGAATCGCCGCGATGCAGGGCCCGCACCAGGTCGCCCAGAAGTCCACCACCACCACGCGATTCTCCGTGTCCGGCTCGCTCGTCAGCCACGTGGCGACCTGCATCTGCGGGGCCTGGCGTCCCTGCATGTCGGTGGCGCTCAATCGCTCGGTGTTGTGCGGCGGGAACTCCACAGGCTCGGTCTGGGAGTCGTTCGACGCCTTTTCAGTCTCTTCCGGCGTCGGGCGAGGCTGCGGCTGCACGCTGCGATCGTGCTCTTCACCCACAAGCTGGCGGACGGCGTCCTGAAGGCCCTGCGGCGTGAGGCCGGCGTACCGCATGACGCCGTTTCGATCGATCACATAATTCACCGGCTTGTCGAACGCGCTCAGGGCGTCGCAGAAATCTCCCACCGGATCCAGCAGCATCAACGACTTCAGGGGACGGCGCGACAGGTACTGGCGAGCGTCTTCGGCGCCGTCGGGCGTGTGCAGCGTGATCAGGACCACATCATCGACCTCGTAACTCCGCAGCAGGCTCACGACCCGCTGTCCCCACATGCGGCCCACACTCGTCTTGCTCGTCCATGACTGCACCACCACCACGCGGCCCCGCAGGGTGCTCCAGGTCAATGGATCGGCGCCCAGCCATTGGATGTTCTCGGTGAATGCGGGCGGCGCGTAGCCGATCAGTTCATCGAGCCAGGCGCGTTCGTTTTCCCCGAAGCGTGCGTCGAGCCAGCGGGGATTGACATCGCTCGATTGCTGGGCGATCGCCGCGGGCGCGGCGAAGCTGAGACCGAGTATGGCGGACGCAACGATCCAGTGAACTGCACGCATGGGCCTGGCTCCTGCTGAAAGGCGGCCGATCAGGATCCTCGTCGGATCTCCCCTCGGATCGGCCATCCACGCATACTAAACCGGTTCAGGGCGCGAGCGGTCAGAAAATATTGGGATTGAACACCCCACCGGGAGGTTCAGAGGTCGTCTTCCGGCGGTGTGTAGGTCGAGTAGGCCCGCACTGTGGCGCCCGTCTGCGACAGGCTCCGCCGCAGGGCGTCGGCCTCGTCCTCGGTCAACTCCCGGGCCACATCGGCGGGGAGCGACGCCAGGGCCTCCTGAGCCTGCTCCTCGGTGAGGCCTGCTCTGGCCTTCAGGACCGTCAGCGTCGCCGGGTCGTTCGGCCCGGCTTCGATGAGCTCCACCACCCACGAGTGTCGCTGGCGCCGAGCTTCTTCCTCCATCTCCTCGGCGATGCGATCGAGCTGGCGGGAGATGCTGCCCTGACGACTTTCGAGATCGGCGCGGGCGTTGGGGGCCTCCTCATTGCAGGAGGCGGTCAGTGCGGCCGCCGCGAGCGCGATGCAGAGCGCCGCCGGGCGGAAGATGACAGATCGTGTGGTGGGGGCGTGGTCGTTCACGCCGCCATTCTACACCGCCTCAGCGCTTCCGGCCTTTCTTCTGCAGCGCAGGATTGGGGCCGCGCTCCAGGGCGCTGATGGCGGTCATGACATCGCGGCAGATGGGGAAGACCCGATCCAGCCTGGTGAGGCGGAAGAGATACGAGACCGACTGCCCGGCGTTCACCAGCGCGATGCGT
The DNA here is from genome assembly GCA_007693965.1 of Phycisphaeraceae bacterium. Lineage (GTDB taxonomy): Bacteria > Planctomycetota > Phycisphaerae > Phycisphaerales > UBA1924 > RECQ01. The sequence goes on from RECQ01000060.1 coordinate 44,897, forward strand.
CCGCCCGAGGTCTGCAGCCTGGTGAGCATTTCGACCATCGCGCCAATGCACGAAGAGTCCATGTAATTCACGCTCTGGAGATCAAAGACAAAGTGGCGCACACCTGCGGATTCGACGTGCTCGAGCAGGTCGGCCATCAGCGTCATGGCGTCCCCCCCGGAGAGCTCGGTCACCGTGATGGTCACCACGACTGAATTGCCCAGCCGCTCAAGGGTGGCCAGGTGATCGTTGGCCGAGGGTGATGTGATTGCGGGAAGGGCGCTGTCGGCTGATTCGTCGACAGCGATGGGGGATTCATCAGCACGCGCGCCGGATTGTTCGGCCTCTCGCGAGTTTTGGCGTGAGAAACTGAACATGTGGGAGTCTCCAGTGTGTGAAGTCTCCAGACCGCGCCGGTGGAGAGATCGGCCGGACTGCCTGCGCAGTGCAGTGGCAGGTGGGGAAACAGGGCGGGTTGATGACGCCTGCGACGGCTGCGCGGGATGGTTCAGCCGACGCGGCGCTGGAACGGGTTCTCGGAGCTCCCGTTGCCGCCGGTGGACTTGGGCATCGCCCGTCCAGGACGGGCGGCGGCGTCGTCGCGGGTGTGCGCGCCCTCGCCCTCGTGGCGGCGCTGCTCTTCGGGGCTGCGCCTCTGGGCGTCGCTCTCCCCGGCGCCCTTCTCATCCTGGATGCGCTTGGCCCGGGCCGTGTCGATCGACTGATCGATCTTCTTGAGAATATCCCGGACCTGCGTGAACGTGTTCTTTGACGTGCTCATCTCACTGGACTCCTGTGCGGCGATGCGATATCGGCCCAGAACTCCTCGGGCTTGTGACCCGGTTCCGGATCCGGGACATGCACGCCCTCTGACGCGCCATCTGTGCCGACTGGGCAGGAATCGGTCGTAGAATCCTGCTCCGTGGCACGGCGCAGGTCCGGATAGGCGCCGCCATGGGCGGGGGAGCAGGGACTCGCTACAGTGTCCGACTTCACACAAAGTCCGCCGGAGAGCCACGATGCCGAGAGGAACCCTGGAAGATCGCGCCGCCACACTCGCCCTCAACGGAGGCGCGCCCGTCAGCGAAACGCCCGTGTCGGTGATCTCCGTCGCTCTGGACGAGGCCGATATCAACGCCGCCGTCGAAGTGCTTCGCTCGGGCATGCTCGCCCAGGGCAAGCGCGTCGCGGCGTTCGAGGAGCGCTTCGCGGCGATGACCGGCGCCCGCCACGCCATCGCGTGCGCCAACGGCACCTGCGCCCTCCAGCTCGCCTATGAGCCGCTCTTCGAGCCCGGCGACGAGGTGCTGGTCCCGGCGTGGGGGTATGTGGCCACCGCCTCCATGATCGTCGCCCGCGGCGGCGTGCCCGTCTTCTGCGAGGCGTGCCCCGTCACCTACAACATCAATCCCGCAGACGCCGCCCGGCGCGTCACCAATCGCACCACCGCCATCGCCGCCACGCACCTCTACGGCAATCCTGTCGATGTGAGCGCCATCGAGGGCCTCGCGGTCGAGCACGGCCTGCACGTGATCTACGACGCCGCCCAGGCGCACCTCGCGACGTACAACGGCTCAGGACTCGGCGCCTACGGCGACGCCGTCACCTACAGCTTCTATCCCACCAAGAACATGACCACCGGCGAGGGCGGCATGGTCACCACCAACGACGATGAGCTGGCGAAGAAGATTCGAATGCTGCGCAGCCACGGCGAGTCGCAGAAGTATGTCCACGACATCGTGGGCTACAACTTCCGCATGACCGACGTCGAGGGCGCCATCGGGGACAGCCAGTTGCGGCGACTGCCCGGGCTCACCGAGCGCCGGCGCGACAACGCCCGCTCGCTCGACGCCATGATCGCCGGAATCGACGGCCTGCATGCGCCGGCCGTCACCGAGGGAGGCGTCCACGCCTATCACCTCTACGCCGTGCGCATGGACCAGGACGCCCTCACCTGCACGCGCGACGAGCTGTGCGCCGCTCTGAAGGCCGAGGGGATCATGACCGCGATTCACTACCCCCGCCCGCTGACGCGCCAGCCCCTCTTCGCTTCATACAAGACGGACCTGCCCATCAGCGACCGCCTCGCCGAGACGCTCTTCTGCATCCCGATCCATCCGAACCTGAGCGAGAAGGATGTGCAGTCGATCGGCGAGGCGCTGAAGAAGGTGGCGGACGCGTACCGGGCTTGAAAGCAGCAAAGCGGAAAAGCAGCAAAGCAGCAAATCAAGGCGTTCAGTCTTTTTTGCTGCTTTGATGCTTTGATGCTTTTCCGTTTTCCTCACCCCTCCGGAAAACGCACTTCCAGAATCCGCAGCGGGTCGATCGGCGTCTTTGATGCGCACACGCCGGGCGACATCGCCGCGGGCAGCAGCAGCGTCGTGCCGGCGCGGAAGTCGATGCTGTTGAATGAGCCATCGTTCGGCGCCAGCCTCGCACGGCCGCTGATGCAGATCCACACCACCGGCTTGCCCTCGGTGTCCACCGGCACGCGGTCGTTCGACGCCTTGTTCACCTGGTCGATGGTGAAATACTCCGTCTCCACCAGTCGCTTGCGTCCAGGCTCGTCATGGCGGATCGCATCGATCTGCTCCGGGGGCGAAAAGTCGATGCACTCCATCGCCTGCTCGATGTGCAGTTCGCGTCCGGTGCGCCCCCAGTCGAAGACGCGGAACGTGGTGTCGCTGGGCGTCTGCACCTCGGCGACCATCACGCCCCTGCCGAGCGCATGAACCGTGCCGCTGGGGAGGTTGTGAAAGTCACCCGGCTTCGCCGGGATCGCGATCAGGTCCTCCACCACCGAGCCGTCCTCGATGTGTCTGCGAAACTGCTCCGCGGTGACGCCCTCGCGCACGCCTTTGTAGATCACGGCGTCCTCTTCGGCGTCGATGACGTACCACGATTCGGTCTTGAGATGGGCGTCCGGGTGCTCCTGCGCATACGCCCGGCTCGGGTGCGTCTGCACGGACAGGTTTTCATCCGCATCGAGAAACTTCACCAGCAGCGGAAAGCCGCCCTCGTCCGTGAGCGGCACATCGCCCATCAGTTTTTTGCCCCATGTCTTGATCGCGTCGCGGATGGTTTTTCCCCGCAGGGGTCCGGAGCCGATGACGGAGTGGGCCGGCTCGCCGCCCCCGCCGGAAGGGCTGGTCGAGACGAGATCCGCGATTTCCCACGACTCGCCGATCGGCTGGTCCGACAGATCCCCCGGCGCCCTTTTGCCCAGCGAGCTCAGCCGATGCCCTCCCCAGACCTTTTCCTTCAGCATCGGGTGGAATATCAACGGATGTACGTTCACGGTCGATGCTCCGATCGGTTGATGGGTGAAAGAGCTCGATCCTTCATGGTGATTCGTCGGCGCCGCTGTGTCCAGCGTCCAGATCCGCTCGCAGTGATTCGCGAGCGCCCTTGCCATCGTCATCATCGTCCGGCGCCGGCTTTGATCTGACCACCTTCTTCGCTGCTCTCAGGATTCGTTCGCGAGGCCAGGCGTCACAATCGTCGCCGCGGAGCTCGATGAAGATGTCCAGCCCGGCTTTCGCCGCCGCAGGATTGTGCGCCGCGGCGCCGATGAGTCCGAGCAGTTCGCGCTCGGACTCACTCAGCTCTGCGAGGTTGACTGCGTGTTTCGTGTGATTGGCTAGTTCTGCCAACGTCATCGGCGCGAGTTCGTCGACCGCCGCCGCGGCGTCCGCGGCGCGGAGGCTCGCCAGCGCACGCACTCGCCCCGGCAGCGCGACCGACAACCGGACCCAGCCGCGCCGCTCCGCGGCGCTCACCACGATCCACGCCATCGCATCCATTGTCGAGACGCAGCGGAAGGAAGGCGCCTCGATCGTGCGCAGGGTGTCGAGGCGGGACTTGCGCCGCTCGGCGGTTTCGAAGTCCAGCGCCGCCGCGGCTTCGTTCATGCGGGCTTCGGTCGACGCCCGGTAGTGGGCTGTCCCGGTGCGCGCCAGGTTGATCGCTTTGCGCAGCCGGGCCTTGTACGACGCCATCGTCTCGCTGCCGTCGCACGGCGCCGGGCATTTTCCCATTTCCTTGTACGCGCACGCCGACCCGTGCGGCGCCTGGGTCAGCACGCTGTGGTAGCGGCACAGGTCGAAGATGTCGTCCAGCGTCTCGGCGTATTTTCCCGCGGCTTTCTTGTCGCGAAACGGCCCGATCAGGTCGCCGCCAGGCGCCCGGCTCACATGCGACCAGCCGGGAACCGCGACCTTCATCCAGCGCGGGAAGGGTTCATCGGCGTTGATGTGGAGGAACCACGCCTGCCAGGCGCTGATCGCCGCCCGATGCTCGCCCGGCAGGCGATCGCGGACCAGATCGAGGTACAGACAGTCCGCCTCGAAAGGCGAGCCCACCACCCACGCCAGGATCCTGCTCGTCGCGCTGCGGAGCTCTCTGCCTCTGTCATGGCGCTGCTCGGGTGTAGGGGGCGAGAGACGCCTCCGGGCGGTGCGCCGGATGTCTGCGCAGACGGCCAGGTAGAGCGTGTCGCGCTCGCTGGTTTCAAAGGCGACGACGCCGCGAGCCGCGGGCAGGTCGGCGAGATCGGTCTCGGCGTCCAGCTGGAGATCGCAGCTCAGGAGCATGTCCTGGGAGCGACGGGACATCCGAACGCCGGGAAGCGGGCGATCGGCGGTGGAATCTGTATTCCCGCCCATGGCCCCTTCCCCGGCGCCCCAGGGTTCCTGCCTAGAGCACCATGCCGGTCACCCGGCTCTCGAAGACCAGCTTGCCGTTCACCACGCCCTGCACATCGCTGATGAAGCGCCGCGGGCTGTACTTCACCTCGCGGCAGATCAGGTAGAGATTATCCCCGGGGACCACCGGGGCGCGGAAGACAGTGTTGTCGATCCGCGTGAAGCCGGCGATGCAGGGTTCACCCCGTCGCGAGTAGAAGAGAAAGCTGATGAGCTGGGCGCCGGCCTCGACCATCAGAATGCCCGGCATGAGCGCCCGGTCGGGGAAATGCCCCTCGACCCAGAACTCATCGTCCCGGACATGCTTCACAGCCACGCCCGCGTCGTACCCCTCGGAATGCCAGATCACGCCGTCAAGCTGGGCGATCGGGCCGCGATGAGGGTTCCACCGCTCCAGATCCTCACGGGTGAGAATCTTCTTCTGGAGATCGAGCGTCTCCAGATCGATCAGGAACTGTGGTGTACGCGTCACGTTGCGGTCTGGCGCAAGTGCTGGGCCGTTCTGGTTCATGCCTCGCTGGTGTCTCGTATGTCAAGGATCTTCACGCGGACGTCCTGAGCAGCGTTCTTGACGTCCTGCATCAGTTTGCGAACGCGGGTGCCGGCGGCTTTGTTGCCGCCTTCAGCCTTCATAAGGTCCTGCTCGGCTTCGGTGACAAGTGCCTTCAGGCGATCAAATTCCTCCACGCGGCGCCTCCGGTGTTCTCAAAGTGGTGGGAGGGAAGTGGGGCCGCGCCGGCCCCGAGTGGCCGTATCCTTCCCGAAATCGGCTCCGATGGCAAGTGAGCCCGGGAGATGGCCCCCAAGTCCTGGCGAGTTGGAGAGCGGGAGACCTGAACCTCAGGCCTCATCCCTCGGAGGGCGACCCCGCTCATCCAGCTGCGGTGATTCGCACAGGCGCTCGGCGCCGGGGCCGAAGGTGATGAGGTTTTTGCCCTGCCGCTTGGACTCCAGGGCGAGTTGATCCGCCCGCTCCAGCAGTCCCTCGGAGTCGGAGGCGTCCCACGGGTAGGTGGCAAGGCCGCCCGAGATCGTCAGGGCGCCAGGGGCCTGGGCGCCAAGCTTGGGGAAGCGGTGGTCGCAGATCTGCCGCTGGAAGCGCCGGGCGATGTCGCTGACGGACAGGTGCTTGCGGGTGCTGGGGACCCGCGGGCCGTCGGGATCGTTGAAGATCACCGCGAACTCGTCGCCGCCGATGCGGCATACCCGGTCCGAGGGTCGGATCACCGACTGGAGCATGCGAACCGTCTCCAGCAGGATCTCGTCGCCGGCGCTGTGGCCGAAGCGATCGTTGTAGATCTTGAAGTCGTCGATGTCGAAGACCATCAGTGCGATGTCGTTGCGCCGGTTTCGGGCCCGTTCGAGGATCAGGGGCAGCGCCTTGTCGAAGTATCGCCGGTTCCACGCGCCGGTGAGGTGGTCCTTGAAGGCCGCATCGCGCAGCCTGGACTGCTGATCCGCGAGCGTGAGCCACCCCGCCATCACGCGGGCCAGATTTTCCAGCGCGGCTTCTTCCAGTGCGCACGATTCGAGCCAGCCGAACGTCCGCCCGCCGCGGTGGATGGTCGCGCGGGCGGCCTGACGCGGATCCTGTTCATCGCATGCGGCCCGAGGGCGATCGAAGGGGATGTAGGCCAGTTCATCATCGCCGCTGCGCTTGCGCAGCATGTGCAGACAGTGGGGGAGGGGGTTGTCGCCGGCGAGCATCGCGTCCAGGGCAGCGCATTCCGCGCCGAGGGCATCGGGCGCGGGCGCTGAGGGCGAGAACGCTGTTGCGCCCGCATCCGCTTCGGGCACGCTCCATCCGGTCGGCGTCGGTTCATCCTGGTGGGTGGATGCGTGTGATTCCTGCGTCGGCGCATGCGCTTCAGCGCGGGGAGTGGCGTCGATTGCATCGAGGACGCTGCGAAGGCTGGCGCCGTCGGATCCCATCGCCAGCCGCCCATCAAATGGACCGGCGCTGATCGGGCCGCCCGCCTGGCCGTTGACGGCTGGGCTGATGGTCAGCACACGCACATCGGGGGACACGGAGCGCAACGCCGCGACGAAACCGCACGCCTCCAGCTCGTCGATCGCGTCGGGGCCGACGATGACGGTGGTTCTGTGGGGTGATTCGCCATCGATGGGATCGATCACTTCACAGATCGCATCGGTCGGCGCCGCGGTGCGGATGAGTTCGACGCCGGCGTCGCGGCGCAGCGCCGCCTCGACGCCGGTCCGACCGACGAGGACCACGCGCAGGTCGGGGCCGCTGGAATGTTCGCGCGTGCTGTGGGCGATGGTCATGGACGCCTCCCGCCCCGCTCGGGTGTCGGCGGATCGTCGGAGAGGAGCATGGCGAGCTCTTCGGCGCTGAGCAGATCCGAGGGACGCTCCTGCTCCCCCTCTTCACCTGTTTCGGACTCATTCATCTGTGCGCCGTGGTCATCATCGTGGGCCAGCTTGAAGTGCAGTGCGCCATCCTGCTCATCGACGCCAGTCAGGCGCAGCGCCGGGACAGTCCGCGTCGCGGTGTCGACGCTGCTCGGAGTCTCATTTTTTCGATTCGACCGCTCCGATTGAAACCCGCGGAGTTTCGGGGATGCATCTGCGTCGTACCGCCACACGGCGATGCGCGGCGCGAAGCGCTGGATGGATTCCACCAGTTCAAACGAGCGAGCTGTCTGCTCGGGCTCGACAACAAGGACCGCAGTCGGTGAGGGCCCGGCGTCCGGCGCGGCGCTCTGGTGCAGCAGCATGGCCTTGGCCAGCCCATTGAAGATATCGGCGCAGGGAACGACCTCCACGCCGTGTCGTTTTAGCGAGGCGAGCAGGTCGGGCGGGATCGAGGGGGCGCCGCCGCGGGCCACCACCACGCAACGAACCGACGGCGCGCCCTGGACGCCCGTTTCGTGCGATGAATGGGCGCGTGGAGCTTCCATGTCCATGATCAAGTGTACACCGCCGGCGCTGGGATCCGAGCGGAAAACGATCACACGCCCCTGAACCGGGCGGAATCGGGCGGATACGCCTCCGGCGCCAGCAGCGCCGCCGACACACGATCGGCGCCATCGGCGGGGCCCAGCCCGCGCAGCGCCGCACGCATGCGATCGCGTCGCACTGCGTCCGAGAGCAGCGCCGCCAGCGCAGCGCCTGCGTACATGAGGTTCTTCTGCGAGTCGATGAGATCCTCCACCAGCTCGGCGCCGCCGACTTCGACCAGCGGCCGGGCGTTGTGCTTCTGGTGTTGATCCCGGTGGAATGGGTAAGGGAGGAAGAGAGTGGGCACGGCGTTGGCCCACACTTCTCCCACGTTCCCGGCGCCGCAGCGGCTCACCGCGAGGTCGGCGCCGCCCCACGCTGAGGCCATGTCGTGGCAGAATGGCTCGATCACGGCCCGGACGCCCGCCGACTCGTACGCCGCCAACAGATCCTGCGGCCCGGCGGTCCCTTTCCCCTCTCCAGACTGGTGGTAGACCTGCCAGCCCGTGAAGAGCCCCGGCTGGTCCATCGCCAGCGCCGCCATGAAGGCGTTGATGGACGTCGCTCCCTGGCTGGCGCCTGTGACAAGCAGCGTGGGGAGCGATGGGTCGAGGCCGAGACTGCGGCGGCATTCCTCCTTCGTCGCCGTCGCGATCGCAGCGCGACGCACGATCGAGGGGACCACGCTCCAGTCCGCGCTCTGTCCCGCAATCGGCGCCGAAGTGAATCGCTGCGCTGCATGCCGCGCGATCCACCGGTTCGCCTTGCCGGGTGTGGCGTCGAGGTTCACCAGCGTCACGCGTATGCCCTCGACGCGGGCCGCCTGCACCACCGGCGCCGCGGCGTACCCGCCCATCGCGACCACATGCACTTCCAGCTTCTCACGTCGCAGTTCGCGGATCGCCTGCCTGCTCAGCCGCACACATGTGCCCCACTGACGCAGCAGTCGCAACAGCGCCACTGGTCTGGGGCTGAAGGGCCGGGCGGGAATCGGTCGGAAGGCGACGCCCTCGGCCGCGAGCAGACGCGCATCCAGCGGCTTGTCAGAGCAGATGAAGAGCGATTCGGCGTCGGGATCGCGCTCCGCGAGGCGCTCGGCGATGGCCAGCCCCGGGTAGAGGTGGCCGCCACTGCCGCCGCCGGCGAAGATGAAGGCTCGTCTCGTCGGCATGGGGGCAGGTTAGCGTCGGGCCGTGCGGGCACGCGGTGAGCGGCTCTGGAGCATCGTGTCGCAGGATCCTGTGCGGGTGACGACGAGGGGCATGGGGAGCGACCGGGCCGCGGCGGGTGCGCGTGAGGGCGACCCGGCTGTCACGCCGGAGCCGCCTGCAGGGCTTCGCTGGATCACGCCGGCTTCCTCCATCAGCTCCTCACGCTGGTGACGCCGGTCCATCGCGACCAGCAGGCCCAGCGAGGCGGCGGTGAGAATCCACCCCGTGCCACCCGAACTGAGCAGCGGCAGGGCGATGCCCTTGGTCGGGCCCAGTCCGGTCACGACCGCGAGATTCAGCAGCGCCTGGAGTCCGACCGTCGCGATGACACCCAGCGCCACCAGCCGCAGGAAAACAAGGCGCTCTCGCAGCAGAATCTTCCAACCGGCCCAGAGCAGGCCGAGGTACAGGGCGATCACGACTGCGGCGCCGGCGAGCCCCAGCTCCTCGCACAGCACGGCGAAGAGGAAGTCGGTGCGGTCTGCAGGCAGGTAGCCGAACTTCTGCAGCCCGAAGCCAAGGCCGCGCCCGAAGATCTCTCCGTTGGCCACGGCGACCATCGACTGGATCATGTGGTAGCCGGCGCCGGCGGGGTCTTCGAAGGGATCGAGGAAGGTGGTGAGGCGGCGCACGCGGTAGGGCTTGGTGATCACCGCCGCCACGAGCACGATCAGCCCGATGGGCGCGAGCATCGCAAAGTGAGCGAAACGGGCGCCCGCGGCCAGCAGCATGAGTGTCGAGGTCGCGATGATGAGTGTGGCCGTGCCCAGATCCTCCAGCACGATGACGCCGGCCACGAGGCCGATCGCGAGGAGCGCCGGGGTCAGCCCTGTGCGGAACTGCGCCAGTTTCGCGCCCTGGCTGGCTGCGTACAACGCCAGCGCGAGAATGAGAGCCCACTTGGCCACTTCGCTGGGCTGGAAGCCGAGATCGCCGGCGCCGATGAAGGGCAGGCCGATCCAGCGCCGGGCGCCATTGATTTCGCGGCCGACGCCGGGGACGTAGACGAGCAGGCACAGGCCGATGAGGGCCGCCGCAGCGATCCAGAGCCCAACTGCACCCCGTTCACGGCCCGCCAGCCACCACAGCGGCATCCGGGAGACCGCCAGCATCGCCGCCACTGCGAGGGCCATGTAGACGCTGGAGCGGGAAAAGACGATCGACAGGAACGTCACCCCTGGCCCCTCGCCGCCGACGCTGAGGCCCGCTGAGTTGACCATCAGCACTCCGATGCACAGCAGGCAGAGCACGCAGAGCACGATGGCGTCGCCGGGTCGGAGCATGGGCGAACTGATATCGGCGAGGCGCCGGATCAGGCGTCAAAGTCCGGCGGCACGCCGATGTCCTCGTTCCACAGCTCGGGCTTCTCGCGGATCATCCGCTCCATCAGCCCGATGCAGCGGGGATCGTTCATGTGGATCAGCTCGACGCCCGCCTCCTTCAGCAGGTTCTCGGCGCCCATGAACGTGCGATTCTCCCCGATCACGATGCGGGGCACGCGGTGGAGCAGGGCGGCGCCGGAGCACATCACGCAGGGGCTGAGCGTGGTCGCAAGCGTGAGCGTGTGCCAGTCGCGTCGGCGACCGGCGTTTCGCATGCAGACGATTTCGGCGTGGGCGGTGGTGTCGCCGGTCTGAAATCGCTGGTTGTGCCCCGCCGCCACGATGGCCCCGTCGGGGGTCCCCAAGGCCGATCCGATGGGGATTCCGCCCTCGGCCCACGATTTTTCCGCCTGCTCGACGGCGGCGTCGAGCAGGGCGCGATGGAACGCTTCACTGGTCATGGGCATACCTCCTTTCAGGCATTCTGCGGACAACCGGCGTTCACACCGTACAATCCCTGCATGGCCGATGGCGTCGGAATAAAGCAGAAGCGGGAGTGGTATGGAGAGGGCCTCCGCTTCGAATGCACCATGTGCGGCGACTGCTGCACCGGCCCGCCCGGCTACGTCTCCTTCACCGACGATGAGGCCCGGACCATCGCACGGCGCCTCGGGATCAGCAAGGCCGCCTTCTACCGCGACTATGCGCACAAGGGTCCGCGCGGCTGGTCATTGAACGAGGTCCGCGCCGAGCGCGGCTACGACTGTGTCTTTCTCGACCGCGCCGCCGTCCCCGGCAAGGCGGTTTGTGGCCTCTACGAAGATCGCCCGCTCCAGTGCCGCACGTTTCCCTGGTGGCCGGAGAATCTGGAGAGCCCCAAGGCGTGGGCGCGTGCGGCCCGATCGTGCGAAGGAATCGGCAGGGGGAACCTTGTTCCCATCGAAGAGATCAGAGTCAGCAGAGATCGCCATTAGCGTGGCGAGCGGATCAGAGTCGGGAATCAGTATGGAAGAGTCAGCGCAAACCTGGGTTGACGCTGCGCAGCGTGCGAAGGTTGTCGATGCGCTGGAGGGTGTGTACGCGGAGATCGCCGAAGCGGTGAACGAGCGCGGCCCAGCGTGCTGGGCGTCCGGGCGGTGCTGCAACTTCGAACGCGCCGGGCATCGTCTCTATGTCACCGGGCTCGAGGCCGCCTACACGGCCCTGCGGGCCGGTTTCACGGATCTGACGATCGACGGCGAGGGCTGCCCGTATCAGGAGAGCAATTTGTGCGGGGTTCATGCGATCAGGCCGCTGGGATGCCGGGTCTATTTCTGCGACCGCTCGTCGGGAGACTGGCAGAACGAGCTGAGCGAGCGCATGCTCGGCGAGATCCGCGCGATCCACGATGAACACGGCGTGCCGTACCACTACGGGGAGTGGCGATCGCTGCTGAAAGAGATCGTTCCTCTACTGCCGGACTCCTGAAGCGCCCGGGGGCTACTTCTTGAGCAGGCGCTCGAGGAAGTGGATGTCGACGCCGCCCTCGATGAAAGCGTGGTTCTGCATCAGGCGTCGGTGCAGGCCGACGGTGGTCTTGATCGGCTCGATGTGCAACTCGTCCAGGGCCCGCTCCATGCGCGTGATGGCGGAGCGGCGGTCGTCGTCGTGGACGATGAGCTTGCCGATCATGGAGTCGTAGGTGGGGGGCACGACGTAGCCGGCGACGCAGTGGGTGTCCATGCGGACGCCGGGGCCGCCGGGCGGGTCGAAGCGGGTGATTTTCCCGGGGAAGGGGGCGAAGTTTCGATCCGGATCCTCGGCGTTGATGCGGCACTCGATGGCGTGGCCTCGGATCTTGATGTCGCGCTGCTTGAATGGGATCGGCTCGCCGGAGGCGACAAGGATCATCGTCCGCACAATGTCGACGCCGGTGATCATCTCACTCACCGGATGCTCGACCTGGACGCGGGTGTTCACTTCGAGCATGTAGAAGTTCTGCTTGTCGTCCATCAGGAATTCGACGGTGGCGGCGCCGGAATATTCGGCTTTCTTGATCAGCTTGGCCGCGGCCTTGCAGACTTCATCGCGACGACGCGGTTCGACGTGGGGGGCCGGCGCTTCCTCCACCAGTTTCTGGTGGCGGCGCTGCACCGAGCAGTCGCGCTCGTAGAGATGGACGGCGTTTCCGTGCTTGTCGCCGATGATCTGCACTTCGACGTGGCGGGCGGATTCGAGGAACTTCTCGATGTAGACCGCGCCGTTGCCGAAGGCGGACTCGGCTTCCTGGCGGGCCGAGGAGACGTTCTGGCGCAGCTCGTGCTCGTTGCGGCAGATGCGCATGCCGCGACCGCCGCCACCGGCCGACGCCTTGATGATGACGGGATAGCCGATTTTTTTGGCGACCTCCGCGGCCTCGTCCAGATCGTCGATGGCGCCGTCTGTGCCGGGGAAGACGGGGACCTTCGCCTCACGCGCGATCCGTTTCGCCGACACCTTGTCGCCCAGCCGGGCCATGGCTTCGGGGGAGGGGCCGATGAACTCGATGTTGCAGTCGCGGCACACCTCGGCGAAGTGGGCGTTCTCGGCGAGGAAGCCGTAGCCGGGGTGGATCGCGTCGGCGCTGGTGATTTCCGCCGCGGCAATGATGCGCGGGATGTCCAGGTAACTCTCGCGCGCCGGACCCGGGCCGATGCACACGGCTTCGTCGGCCAGTTCGAGATAGGGAGCGCCCTCGTCCGCCTTCGAGTAGACGCAGACGCACTCGACGCCGAGCTCGCGGCAGGCGCGGATCACTCGCAGCGCGATCTCACCACGGTTTGCGATCAGGATTCGTTGAAACATGGTCGGATCGGTTGTGTGGGAAGGGCGACCGGGCCGGGTCAGGCCGGCCGCACCATGAAGAGCTTCTGCCCGAACTCCACGGCGTCGCCGTTGTTCACGAGGATGCGCTCGATCGTGCCGGCGCACTCGGCCTTCACCTCGTTGAAGACCTTCATCGCCTCGATCAGGCAAATCACCGAGTCCGGGCCGACCGACGAGCCGACCGAGACAAAGGCAGGCGAATCCGGATTGGCTGCGGAATAGAACGTGCCGACCATCGGCGATTCGATCGCCACCAGGCCCGCGTCGGCGGCGGCGGTCGCCGCTTTCTGTGCGTCTTCGGCGCTTGTCCCCGACGCCTGCGCCGGGGGCGGGGCGGCCGGCGCCGCGTGGACGGCCGGCGGTGCGACGCCGCCGCGCTTGATCGTGATCGTGCGGTCGCTGTCGCGAAGGTCGAGCTCGGAGAGGTCGTTGTCGACCATGAGCTTGATCAGCGTCTGGAGTTGTTCAACTTCGATCATCTCGTGGCCCATTCGATGTCCTTGGGCAGTGAGGAGAGGTTCCTGGCGCCGCTGTCGGTGATCACCACATCGTCCTCGATGCGCACGCCGCCGAGCCCGGGAATGTAAACGCCCGGCTCGATGGTGACCACCATGCCCGGTTTGAGAACCTCGTCCGACTGGCGGCTGAGCCGCGGATGTTCATGCACGTCGAGCCCGAGCCCGTGGCCCAGGCTGTGTCCGAAGGCCTCGCCGTATCCCGCCCGCGTGATGATGTCGCGGGCCACGGCGTCGGCTTCTTTCCCCGTCATGCCGGGTCGGATCGCCTCGATCGCGGCCTCCTGGGCCTCGAGGACGACCTTGTAGATCTCTTCCATCTTCTCCGGCCAGCGCTTGAACGCAACGGTGCGCGTCATGTCGCCGCAGTAGCCGCCCATGCGGGCGCCCCAGTCAATCAGCAGCGTCGAGCCGGTCTTGGTCTTGGCGGCGCCGGGCACGGCGTGCGGCAGCGAGCCGTTGGCGCCGGCGGCGGCGATCGTCGAGAAGGCGGTTCCCTCCGAGTCGCGGGCCTTCATCGCGAACTCCAGCTTGGCGGCGATCTCGCTCTCACGCTGGGAGACGCCGATCGTCTCGAGCGTCGCCTCAAGCGCCTCTTCCTGGAGCTTGACAGCGCGCTGAATCGACTTGATTTCGTCTTCGTCCTTGATCACCCGCACATCGCGCAGCAGGCCCACCGTTTCTTTCAAAAGTCTGGCGCCGACGTTTCTGGCCAGCTCACGGCGGGTCTCGAGGGTCATTTGCTCGGCCTGCACCGCCAGACGCTCCGGCGAGAGGTCGCCGATCACGTCCGTGATTGCTCTGGTCATCGAGCCGGTGCGAATCACCACTTCTGCGACGCCATCGAGCGCGTTCAACTCTTCCTGGAAACGGAAATCACTGACGACAACCAGGCCATCGCCATGGACGATGGCGGCGCTGTCTTCACCACGAAACCCGGTGAGATAACGGATGTCCTGCGGCGCCATGATCAGCAGCGCATCGCAACCGGCCTTCACCACCGACCGCTGAACGGCTTGGAGGCGGCGCTGGTGGGGCGTCGCGTTCTTCGTGTCGGCCCCGTTTGTCTGTTTCGGTTGGGGTCTGGTCGGGGAAGTTGGCATACGGGGTCGAGTATAGCGGGGTCGTGGCCCCGTGCCGGGCGCTGCAGGCCCTGCTGGCTCAGTACGCCGTTCCGGGCTGGGCGTCCTCGCCGCGCTCCGTGATGGGCGGATTCAGGATTTCACGCAGCACGATGGCGCGGCGCCAGTCCTCTCGCGTCATGTTCCGCAGACCGAGGGCCATCGAGCCGGCGATCGCCGTCGCCGCCGCGCTCTTGTCGAGCTTGTCCTGCGCACGCTGCTCGTGGACCGCTTGCTCATACGGACTCATGGGCCGCTTCGGTGTCTCGGGGCGAGGGGGAGCCTGTGGTGTGCGCGCCTGCGGGCGTCGCGAGGGCTGGAGCGAGACACGCTGCGCGGGCGCCGGGCGCTGCTGCGTTGACGGCGGCTTCTTGGCGGGCGGCGAGAGCGTCTGGCCCCGCATCGGCGTGGGCGTGCGCATTGATTCACGACCAGCCGTCCGCGACTGGTGCGGCGTCTGCGGATGCGAGGATTTCAGCGTCGTCGGGCGTAGGGGAGTTGGTGTGCGCATCTCGTGCTGCCTGCCCGCCGATTGCGTCTGCTGCGACTGCCAGGATGTCTCGGATGTCGCGTCGCCACGCGCGGGGGCGGGGCCGGCCTGCGGCGTCCTTTGCGCACTTTGCGCAGGTTGCTGGCCGCGGGCCCGCTGCATCTGCTGCTCGCGCAGGGCGCGAAGCTGCTGCTGGCGACGCTCCGCAAGCGACTGGAGTTCCGCGGGCAGGCGCACGCCGGACTTCTGCGGCTCGGGCTGGGGGCGCCCGGTGCGCAGCTCCTCCTCGCGACGGAGGGTGCGCTCGCGCTGCACGCGGTTGATCTCAGCCTGCTCGCGGATCTTGCCCACGAGCCAGCTCAGGAAGGAGAAGCCGATGGCGAACAGGATGATGATGAGCTGTGTGGTCGTCACGGTGTGATCATACGCCCGGCGTTCCTTCCACGCCTTCGGCCAGGGTCGCGAGCAATGCGGCGCCCTCGGGAGTTTCGAGGAGTCGGAAGCGGGCTTCGAAGAGTGGGTCGAGAATCTGGGGGATGAGCGTCCGGTCCGTCGGCCCCGCTGCGACGACCTCTCCGGCGGTGTTGAGCGCGACGGCCGCGTCCGCGAAGCGGCGGGCCATGGTGAGGTCGTGCATCACGATGACGACGGTCGCGCCCCCGGCCGCGACCATCTTCAGTGCCTGCATCGTCAGCAACGCGTGGCGGGGATCCATCGCGGCGACCGGCTCATCGGCGAGCAGACAGCGCGAGGCTGCCGGATCGGCGCCATCGAGCTGGGCCAGGGCCCGGGCCACGCTCACACGCTGCTGCTGTCCGACGCTCAGCGTCGAGAAGGGCGCTGCAGCGCACTCATCGACGTCCATCGCCTGCAGGGCGCGAGCCACGGCCTGGTCATCGCGCTGCATCGCGTAGCGACCCAGCGACACCACCTGTCGCGCGGTGAACGCGGCGCCAACCGTCGGCCTCTGTCCGACGTAGGCCATCGCGCGGGCCCGCCTGCTTGGGGTCAGCGCCTGCACCGGTTCGCCATCGAGCGTGACCGCGCCGGACCACGGGGTGCGCAGGCCCGCCAGCAGACGCAGCAGAGTCGACTTGCCCGCTCCGTTCGGGCCGACGACCGCCACGACTTCGCCTGGCCGGAAGCGGGCCGAGACATCGCGCAGCACCGGTGCGCTGCGCTGGTATCCGAACGTGAGGCGCTCTGAGGCCAGCGTCATGACCATGTTTCCTTGCGTCGCAGCAGCCAGATGAAGGCAGGCCCGCCCACCAGCGCTGTCAGCACGCCGATGGGCATGCGTCCTGCGCCAAGGTCGATCACGCGGATCAGGGCGTCTGCGCCGACGATGAGAGCGCCGCCCGCCAGAGCCGAGCCGACCACCAGCACACGGTGCGACGGTCCGACCAGCAGCCGGACGGCGTGCGGACACACCAGCCCGACGAAGCCGATCGGCCCCGCCAGCAGCACCGAACCCGCCGTCAGCGCGCCCGCCAGGGCGAAGAGCGTCAGGCGCAGGGCGCCGATGGGGGCGCCCACGCTTCGCGCCTCATCTTCATCGAGTGTCGCGGCGTCCATCGCCGGCCCCAGCCGCACGCCCACCAGCACTCCGAGCAGCGCCAGCGATCCGATGGCCGTGAGCCGGCTCCAACTCACATCATCGCGGATCGAGCCCATCATCCACTGCAGTGAGACGGCCCACCCCTGGGCCGGGAGCAGATGCTGGAAGAACGCCATTCCGGCGCCGCAGATCACGCTCACCACCACGCCTACCAGAATGAGGGACACCGGATCGATGAGCCCCCGCTTCTGTCCCAGCGCGTAGACGATCGCCAGAGCTCCGAGCGCGCCGATCATGGCGCTGATCACCGGCGGGCTGTAGGTCGCGAGCGATCCGGTCGCCAGGTACATCAGCCAGATCGACACCACCACCCCGAGTCCGGCGCCGGCGCTCAGGCCGAGAATCGCTGGCTCGGCCAAGGGGTTTCGGAGCAGCGCCTGGAGCAGAACACCGCTTACGGCCAGCGCCGAGCCCACCACCACCCCGATCAGCACGCGCACGCCGCGGATTTCCCATTCCACGCTGTCGGCGGGCAATGCGAAGATCGGGGCGCCCGACGTCGGCGGCGCCGCCACCATCCGCAGCGCCGCCATCGCCAGCAGGAGCAGTGTGAGTCCGAGAAGGGTGATGAGGGAGCGACGGGGCATCGATGTCGAGCGTACCCATCTGCGAGGAATCGCGACCCGGGGCGTTCGGCGCGCCAAAGATCCACATATGGACACAAGCGAGGCCTGCGAACGCCGCGCCTGGAGGCTGGCGGCCCTGCTTTCCGGAGACTCCGTGCGGGCCGAGCGTATTGTCGCCCAGGCGCTCGACGCCCAGCCCGACCCCACACTTCTTCCTGACGCCCGGCTTGATCGGCTGGTGATTCTGCGCGCCCGCGAGATCCTGGGTGAGTCGCGCGACCCGCGGAACCGTCGGAGTCCCCGGCGCCTCCCACGCCTTCCCGCGCCCGGGGTGCTGCTGGACCGTCTCCGCGCGTCGCATCGCCAGGCGCGGGGCGAGGTGAGGAGTCGCGGCCCGGTCGCCGTTGAGCAGGAGGACATCCGGCTCTTTCACGGCGAGGCCGCCCGCGCCCACGAGGCCCTGAGTTCGCTGTCTGAGCAGGCCCGGGAGGCGTGGATTCTGCGGGAGCTCGACGGGAAGGACATGATCGAGATCGCCCGCGCCATGGATTGCTCAAAGACCGCCGCCGCACGACATCTCGAGCAGGCCCGTGACCGCATGACGCTGCTGCTGGGAGAGGACGCCGAAGACGCCCTCGGCGCGCTTCGCCACGGCGCCGATCGGCTCGATCCCGGCGCTTTCATCGCCCGGCGCGCTGTGGTGAAGAAACGCGGCCGACGACTGCGGCTCATCGTCTGGCTCGTGATGGTGGTGATCGCCATCGTCATGTGTATTTCTGTGTGGGGACGCCTCGCATGAGTCAGCGATCGCTCGACGTCGTGCGCAGTGATCATGACTTGCCCGAAGCGACCGGGGCTGGGACGATGGCGTCCATGCCCGACGCCGCGAGCGCCAAGCCTGGTCAGTCGGTGAAGTCGCGTCCTGATCCTGCGTGGCGACTTCGCGGGATGCGGATCCGCAAAAAGCTCATCATCCTTCACACCGCCTTTTCGCTGGTTCTTGCGGTGATTCTGCTGCTGGCGCTTCGTCCGGCGCTTCATGATGTGGTCGTTCGCGCGGAGACGCAGCAGTGTCTGCTTGCGCTCGACATGCTCGCCGAAGCGCCCGATCCGCCCAAGCGCGGGGCCCGCGGCGATGTGCAGTTCGGCGTCGGCTCTCTTGAAGCCCTTCGTCTGCCAGAAGACATCGCACAGCAGGCCCGCGCGGCGCCCGGTGAGACGGTGATGTCAAAGACTGTGGCGGGTTGGCCGCTCGCCGTGCGCTGGGATGAGGGGAGAGGCGTCTACATGTTCGCCGCCGCCCGCGCCTCCGCCGCCCGGGACGGCGTCTGGCGGTTGTATGGCCTGCTGGTGGCGGCGCTGGTCGGCGCGTACCTGCTGATTGCGCTGACGCTCGAAGTGTTCATCCTGCCCCGGCAGGTGTACGGGCCCATCAGGCGCATGCTGAGCGCCGATCTCGCCCTTCAGTCGGGCGAGCGTCAATCGGAGTTGATTGACGAGGTCGACATGCCTTCGGATGAGCTGGGTGAAATCATGCGATCGCGGAACGAGTCGGTTTCGAAGCTGCGCCGGCAGGAGCAGGCCCTCGCCGACGCCCTTGAACGCATCGAACTCGTCGCCACCGATATCAAGCGTAAGAACCATCTTCTCGAAACCGCGCGGCGCAATCTCGCCGACCAGGATCGCCTGGTCAGCCTCGGCATGATGTCCGCCGGTCTTGCTCACGAGATGAATACACCGCTCGCGGTGCTGCGAGGTTGTGTTGAAAAGCTGCGCGAGCGCGCCGGCGATGACGATTCCCGCAACCAGGCTGAGCTGATGCTTCGCGTGGTGCTGCGACTTGAGCGTCTCGGCGAAAGTCTGCTTGATTTCGCTCGCGTTCGTCCACCTTCCGCCGACGAGGTCGATGTGCGATTCGTGGTTGAAGAGGCGTGGACGCTTGTGCGCCTTGATCGCGACACTCGGGATGTTCGACTGAAGAACGTATTGCCGGAAGACCTCACCGTGATCGGAGACGCCGACCGCCTCACCCAGGTCTTCGTCAACCTGCTCCGAAACGCGGCGGACGCAATGAACGGCGCCGGCGTCATCACCACCTCCGCCGAGCGGGCCATCCGCGACGGGCGCGAGTGGGTCTCCATCACCTGCGCGGACACCGGCCCCGGCATCGACCCCGATGTCCTCCCCCGCCTCTTCGAGCCATTCACCAGCACCCGCCTCGACGATCGCGGCACCGGGCTGGGCCTGGCGGTCGCTGAGGGGATCGTCCGCGAGCACGGCGGAGTGATCCTCGCCCGCAACGCCCACGCCGGAGGAGCTATCTTCGAAGTCATGCTCCCGGTCGCCGGTGGGGGGCTCCCGAACGGGGAAGATGACGATGCCGGCGCCGAAACCGCTGAAGGCGAGTCGACACACAGCCCCGGCGACGCGGCCGCCGGACGAGTCTGAACCGAGGAGCGAGGTCAACCGATGAACAACGCCGACGCCGCGACCACACGAGCCACCGACGAGGGCGCTGCCGAGCCGGTGCAGCTTTCTGTCATCGCCCTTGATGACGACGCCGATTTTCGCGACTACGTGCGCGTCGTCCTCGAAGGCGAGGGGCACAACGTCCGCGTCGCCGCCACGCCCGATGAGCTCTTCGAGCAGTGCGAGCAGAAGCTTCCGGACATCGTGCTGCTCGACATCAAGATGGGGCGCCACACCGGGGAAGAGGTGCTGGCGGAGATCCGCACGCGTTGGCCTCGCCTGTGCGTGATTGTCGTCACCGGCTATCCATCGCTGGAGACCATGCGCCAGACGTTCAAGCAGGATGTGTACGACTACATCGCCAAGCCCTTCTCACTGGAGGAGCTGCGGGCCACGCTCAACCAGGCCGCGGCGGAGTTCAACTTGGGTGGGCGACCCCAGGACCGCCTCCGAGCCCTCCTCGGCCGGCAGATCCGCCTGGCCCGCACCGAGCGCACATGGACGCTGAAGGATCTGAGCGAAGCCAGCGGCGTCAGCGTCAGCCAGCTCAGCTCGATCGAACGGGGCGCTCACATGCCCAGCCTGGAGTCGCTTCTGGCCATCTCTCAGGCCCTCGGCATGCAGCCATCGACCTGGCTCGAGGCGGCCGGATTCTGAGCGGACCGCTGGCCGGAAGCAGCCGGCCCCGGAAGCCGGCTCGACGAACACCGGGGGCGGTGCTCGCATTGCGTCTGGCGTGCTGTTTTTCTGTACTTGCTCACAGCACACGGATGCCTCGGGCAGTCCGATTCTGAATCCCATGGTAATTTGATGTAGCTGAGAGCCTTAGAGGGCTTGCAAGAGTCCGAGAATGTGTCAAGATAGAGGAAGTTGGAGGCAGGAGACTCTGGCTCATTTTCTGGGAGAGACTGATGCTACGCCTGACCATTGTGACATCTTGCTGCATTATCGCCACGGGCTCGGCGGTTGCAGGACCCACATTCACCAACGTCCAGGACCCAATTTTCCCGGGAGAACTGGGACATCATGATATCCTTGACGGCATATACGGCGGTTCGTTCACTCAGGTCGGGAACGACTTCATCGGCGGCGGCGCCAGCGGGATGGTCAACGCCATCCGCATGGTGGACTCCGGCCTCGGCGGCGTGATGAATCTCGTCACCGGCGGGCTCGGAACCGCGGACGATCAGATCTGGAGTGATGGCGTCGCCGCGGCACGCGCCCTGGCCCGCTACGCGGACCTGCCGCAGAGCTTCGGTTACTTCGATGGCGACTCGGGCGGCTCATTCAACACGATGTTCAACGTCACCGGTTCCGGCTTCAACGTCACCGGCTCCGCGGTGATGGACTTCTCCGGCATGACGTGGCGCTGGGGCCGCGACGGAGGCCCGACGATTCACTCGTCCCGCGCCGATGAAAACCCATCCGGCGCCGACCACATGGTGACCTACCGCATCGAGGGCCTCGAAAACGGCCTCCTCGCCACGTGGCTTCTGTTCTGGGAAGATCTGCCGCTGGGCGTGTCTGACCGCGACTTCAACGACCTCGTCGTTGAGATCGGCGTCATCCCGCTGCCCTCGGCCGCGGGATTGGCGGGGCTCGGCCTGATCGCGCTGGGCTTCGGGCGTCGTCGCCGTTTCGGGCGCTGAATCCCGGCGAAAATCGGATCAGGCCGCGTCGAGGAAGCGGTTCATCAGGGCGTTGACAAACGCGAAGCGTGAGCCCGCGTAGCGCGCCTGCGACTGCTCCCTCGTGAGCCGGCGCACTTCGTCCAGCCGGGCCTGCATGGCGGCGATCTGTGCAGGCGCTTCATCCTGCCAGCGTTCGACGAGGATCTGGATTTTCTCCAGCTCCTCGTTGTCCAGCCACACGCCGCCGCAGTCGACGCACTTGTCGATGAAGACGCCGGTGTCGCCGCCGTAGTTCACCACATTCATGTTCACTTCGCAGGTCGGGCAGGTGAGCTCGCGCTCCGTCTTTTCGATGGGCACGCCGAAGAGCGGCTTGCGATCGGCGAGCTTGTGCTGGAGCTGGGCGTCAAACCGAGCCTCGCGCGTGCGCACGATGTGCACAAGCTCGCGCTGGCCGATGAACTCCCCGCCGCAGCCGTCGCAGGTGTGGATCTCGACGCCTTCGTAGCGCATGCGTCGCAGCGGGTTGGAGCATTCGGGGCATTTCATGATCGTCATCTCCGGGGTGCTGGTGGTCCGGGAGCCTTCATCGGCCGCTCCGGGGCGGAAGTCCTGTGGACCTGTGCGCCTTCACCGGATTCGAACACCCGAATTCAGCAGGTCGGGGAGTTATCTGGACGCGAGCGCCGCGGGCGTGAAGATCCGCGATCAAAGCCATCGCCGTACACTCAGCCCGATGAGCAGCAGGGCCGAACCCAGACAGATCGCCGCCCGCATGGTCAAGGCCCTGCGCGACGCCGGGCATGTGGCCTATTTCGCCGGGGGGTGTGTGCGCGATGAGCTGCTCGGGCAGACGCCGCAGGACTACGACATTGCGACCGACGCCTGGCCCCAGCATGTCCGCAAGATCTTCCGCCACACGCGCGAGGTCGGCGCCTCCTTCGGCGTGGTGCTGGTGCGGGAGCGGGGGGTGAGCGTGGAGGTGGCGACCTTCCGCGAGGAGGGGGAGTATTCCGACCGTCGCCGCCCGGACCACGTTCGTTACGCCGACGCCCCCAGCGACGCCCGACGGCGCGATTTCACCATCAACGCTCTTTTCCTGGACCCGCTGGAGCGCGGCGGCGAGGCATTCGACACCGCGGGCCCGCCCTTTCCCGTGGAAGGGCGCGTGATCGACTATGTGAACGGCGTGAACGATCTGCGGAAGCGCGTGCTGCGCGCGGTGGGCGACCCCGAAAAGCGCCTGGCCGAAGACCACCTGCGGGCTCTGCGGGCGGTGCGGTTCACCGCGCGGCTGGGATTCAGCATGGATCCGCCGACCGGCGAGGCCGTGCGGCGTCACGCGACAGAGCTGGCGGGCGTCAGCCGCGAACGCATCGGCCAGGAGCTGCGTCGGATGCTCTCGCACCCCACGCGCGTCGAGGCCGCCCTGTTGATGGAGCGGCTGGGCCTCGACGCCCCGGCCCTTGGTGAGCCGGCGTTCGCCGACGCCTCACCGGCCGAGGCCCTGCCCACCCTGGCGGCCCTGCCGATGCAGGCGGGGTATATCTCTTCTCAGGCGGCGTGGGAGCTGGATCGCCTCGACGCCAGGGCCGGGGAGCCCGCCGACGCGCTGCGGCTTGATTCTGAACTCGGCGCCATCGTCGCCCGCCTCCGGGCCGCCGTCTGTCTGGCCAACGACGAGCGTGATCTGCTCCGCTGGATCTTTTCCGGACTGGTGACGCTGCTGCGCGACTGGGATGGCCTGGGCGTCGCGCCTCAGAAACGGATCGCCGCCTCGCGATGGTTTGCGGACGCGCTGTGCATTCTCGAAGCCCGCGATTCGGAGCGAGCCGGTCGAATTCGGCGGCGGGTTGATGAGCTGCAGGCAATCGGGGACGGGCTCGCGCCGGCGCCGCTGATCTCCGGTGATGAGTTGCTGGCGATGGGCATTCCCCCCGGTCCGGCGCTGGGGTCGCTGCTCGACTCGCTCTACGATGCGCAGCTGGAGGGCCGGATCTGCGATCGGGAGCAGGCGCTGCGGATGGCCACGGAGCTGCAGCAACCGCCTCAGGACGTGTGAAATCCGGGTTTTTGGGTGGTTTGTTCGGAAAATGGCCTAGAACCGGACGGGCTCTCAACCGTATAGTAAGGCGGTGAGCGTTCGAGCCTGCACGGTCGCTGCGCGCTGCGCACACCGGAGTCGGCCGCCGACACTGGCGATTGACACGCGAGTCCTGACGAGGAAGCGAGGAACTATGAAGCTGAAGCGAAACTTCTCGATGCTGGTCGCGATCATGCTGGTCGCCGTCTTGGCAGGTCTGCCCGGCGCCACGCATCCAGGGTCTGTGGCCCGCGCCGAGAGTGTCACCGCTGAGAAGTCCGAGACCAAGGACATCATCACGCTCCGCACCGGCACGATCATCGAGGGCCGCATCCTGCGAGAAACGGCTGAAGAGGTGGAGATCCTCGTCATCTTCCGCGGCATGGAGGCGCCGACGACGTATCGCAAGGCTGAGGTTCTGGAGATTCGTCGCGACGTTCCCGTGCGGGCGGTCGCGTCTGAAACGCCGGCGCCTGCCCAGCGCGATCGTGAGACCTCGGCGCGGGAGATTCCCGACGACGCCCCGCGCATCTATCACATGGAGCTCAAGGGCAACGTCGGCTGGGACATCTCCAAGACGCCCTTTGAATCCGCGCTCGACGACGCCGTGTCTCAGGATCCCGACCTGATCGTGATCGAGCTGGACGCCGGCACGCACCACGAGGGCTTTGATGGACTCTGGGCCGCTGAGGATCTCGCTCCGCTCGTCGACCAGGTGATTTATCGTGACGGGGTTCGGGTGGTCTTCTGGATCAAGCGCGCCGAGTTCGGCGCTGCGTTTCTGCCCTTCATCAGCCCGGACATGTATTTCCAGGACAGCGGGCGCCTGGGAGGCATCGGCGATCTCAGCTTCTTCGATGTCGGCGACAAGCTGGTCAATGAGAAGCTCATTTCCGCCCGCCTCGGCGCCGCCGAGGGCTTCGCGATTCGCGGCGGCTACGACCCGGTGCTGGTGCGCGCGATGGCCATCCGCGATCGCTGGCTGGCGTACCGGCTTGAGGGCGGGCGACCGATTTATCTGGAGCGCGAGCCCACTGAGCAAGAGAAGATGACACCCGCCGACGGCGGTCCGGGGTGGACGATCCTCACTCACAACCCCTCTGACAGACGCAATCGACGCCGCGACGCCGAGGTGGAAGGCGACCCCGTGCTCGATCTCGATGCAGATCTCGCTTACCGGCTGGGTGTGTCCAAGGGCACCGCCAACACCCTGGACGATCTGCTCTTCGAGCTGCGGGTCGGTCGGGACTACAAGGTTCTGGAGGGTCGGGCCAACGACATCCTGAGCCGCTGGCGCACCGAAATCGATCGAGCGCAGCACGACTTTCAGCGTCTGAATCGTGAACTGCAGGAAGCTCAGAGCCGCGGTCGCGGCCAGGACGCGCGTCGTGCGCTCGGCGTGCAGCGGAGGATTCTGGAGCAGATGCACGGCATTCTGTCGCGCTACGCCGAAGTGCTCGACCCCTCAGGACAGCTCCGGGCTCAGATCAGCGTTCAGCTTGAAGAGTTGCGTATGACGCTCCGCTCGATGGGGCCGCAGCGCGACAACAGAGGACCCCGCCGCAGTCCGGGGCTCTCCCCGCGTTGACCGAACGGCAGCGCACGCACGAACGATGCACCGTCACCGGACCGTCCGGGATCTGACAATCGAAGCACACGAAGGATTTTCGCCACATGAGCATCACGAGACTGTTTCAAACGCTGTCGATTCTTCTTGCGACACTCGTCCTGTTCGCCGGCTCGGCGTTCGCCGACACGATCCAGCTCAAGGACGGGACCAAGCTTGAAGGGCGGATCATTCGTGAAGGCGATGGTTTCGTCTACATCGCCGTCAAGATCGGCGACATCGAGCACAACCAGTTCGTGCTCACTGAGGACATTGAAAAGATCATTCGCTCCGAGCCCGAGGCGGATGAACAGGCGCCTTCCAGGCCGGCCGACCGGCGCACATCGCCCCGCGACATCCCCGACGGCGCCACCCGCGTCGCCTTCATCACCCTCGAGGGCATGGTCGGTCCGTACATGAACGCCAACTCGCTTCGGCGCTCCGTCGAGATGCTCGAGGGCAAGGATGTCTCCGTGGTCGTGCTCGACTTCGACTCCGGCGGTGGTTATCTCAGCGAGATCCAGAAGCTCTCCGACGTGATCGAGCGTGAAATCAAGCCCAAGTACCGCACCGTCTCCTGGATCCGATCGGCCATCTCCGCGGCCGCGATGACATCGATCACCTGCGAGGAAATCTACTTCACCTCACGCGGCAGCTTCGGCGGCGCCACTGGCTTTTTCACCAATGAGCAGGGCAAGGCCACGGCCATCTCCGGCGACGCCCTCGACGAAGTCCTCCGGCAGATGGAGATCATCTCCCGTCGGGGCCAGCATGATCCGCTGCTGATGCGGGCCATGCAGATCGGTGTCGATCTCTCCTGCGACATCGACTCCAGCACCGGCGCCGTCACCTGGCGGAACGATCTGGATGGCCAGTACATCGTCTCCACCAAGGATCGCATTCTCACCCTCAATTCACGCGACGCCGAGCGGTTCCGCCTCTCCCGCGGCACGGCCGACAACAAAGACGCGTTGATGCGCCTCATGAACATCCCTGAGTGGGTCGAGGTCGGCCACGAGGCGGATGAGCATCAGCAGCGCATGCGCGCGGAGCTCGAACGGACCGAGGTGCAGGCCCGCGAGATCATCGCGAAGCTTCAGATTGCGCTGAACCACAACAACGTCTCCCGTGCTCGCGCCTACCTGGGTGAGCTTCGCGGACTGGCCCGGCGCGCCCCCGCATGGACCGAGTATCCCGTCGGAGACCTGCCGCCGCTCACGCCCGAATTCTTCCGGGATGCTGAGGAAGCGATAGACCAGTTCCAGCGTTCGCGGCGACCGCGCCGCTGAATCTCGGGGCGCGAACCGGCTGCGTGAGCCAGATCCCATCGCCGACTCCCGGCTGCGCTGCGCGCTCCGGGCGCGCGGCGGTTCCTGCGGCTACTCTCTCTCGCTTCCCCACACGCTTCGGAAGCGCGAGAAAGGATCGCCGCATGGCCGAGGCCGGCCCCCCTCACATGTCCCCGGACGAGTTCCGCGAAGCGGCCGGACGCATCGCCGACTGGGTCGCCTCGTACATGGAGCGTGTCGAGGAGTTTCCCGTCATGTCGCGGGCGAGGCCCGGCGAGGTGTTCTCCTCGCTGCCCGAGGCGCCGCCGGAGGGTCCCGAGCCGCTCGACGCGGTGATGGCCGACCTTGAGAAGCTCATTCTCCCCGGCCTCACGCACTGGCAGTCGCCATCGTTCTTCGGGTACTTTCCCGCCAACGCCACCGGACCCGCCATGCTCGCCGACATGGTGGCATCGGGTCTCGGCGTGCAGGGGATGCTCTGGTCCACCAGCCCCGCCTGCACCGAGGTGGAGACCCGCGTGCTCGACTGGCTGGCGGGGATGCTCGGCCTGCCGGAGCGGTTCGACAGCCGAACGGGCATTGGTGGGGGCGTCATCCAGGGCACGGCCAGCGAGGCGACGCTCGTCGCGCTCGTCGCTGCCCGGGCCCGGGCTCTTCGCAACGATCCTGACGTCGATCACTCCGCGCCCTTCGGCGTCTACACCTCGACGCAGGCCCACTCCTCGATTGTGAAGGGCGCATCCATCGCCGGCCTGGGGGCGGACGCGGTGCGATTGATCGAGGTCGATGAGCGACTCGCCATGCGCCCTGATGCGCTCGCGGAGGCGATTGCGCGGGATCGCGCCGCCGGGCGCCGCCCGCTCTTCGTCTGCGCCACCGTGGGCACGACGTCATCCGCGGCCATCGACCCGGTGCGCCCCATCGGCGAACTCTGCCGCCGCGAGAACCTGTGGCTGCACGTTGACGCCGCCTACGCCGGCGCCATGTGCGTCTGTCCGGAATATCGGTGGATCATCGACGGCGTCGAGCACGCCGACTCCTTCGTCTTCAACCCGCACAAGTGGCTGCTGACGAATTTCGACTGCTCCGCATTCTGGGTCGCCGACCGCGCCGACCTGCTCGGCGCCCTGTCCATCACGCCGGAGTACCTGCGCAACGCCGCGAGCGACGCCGGCGCCGTGATCGACTACCGCGACTGGCAGATTCCCCTCGGCCGGCGCTTTCGCTCTCTCAAGCTGTGGTTCGTGATTCGACATTACGGCGTCGAGGGGCTCCGCGAATTCATCCGACACCACTTGGGTCTTGCGGAGCTCTTTGAATCGCTGGTGCGCTCGGACGAACGCTTTGAGATCTGCGCTCCGCGCACGACATCGCTCGTCTGCTTCCGCCTTCGCGCCGGGGATGAGCCCAGCCGCGAATTGCTGCGGCGGCTGAATGAATCCGGTGCGATGTTTCTCACTCACACCACGCTGCCCGATCCCGGTGCGCCAGGAGTCGACCGCTACACGCTTCGCATGGCCATCGGCGCCGTGCGCACCCAGGAACAGCACATCCGAGCCGCGTGGCGGCGCATGCAGGAGACCGCGACCGAGGTGCTCGCGGGCTGAATCACTTCGCCGGGGCGTATTCGACGGGGGGCGCCTGCGCCTCCTCGCCGAGCAGCGCCGGCGCCGCCACTCCCGCGTGCATGCGGAAGATCGCCTGGCGGCTCTGCGGCACATCCACGGTGCGCGTTGTGAGCATGTCGTCGCCGTGGAGGCCGATTTCGACATAGTCGAGCGGATCGCCGTTGAAATCCATGAGCGTCACCGCCGCCGCCCGCGACCAGCCGTCGAGTTCGAGAAGGCGGATGTCCGACGCCGCCCGGGTGGTGAGGAATGTGAGAAGCTCCTCGACGCGCCGGTGCAGCGTCTCGTCATCGTGCGGGTCTGACTCGGCCCGCCATCCATCAACGCTGCGCAGGAAGAGCAGTTCATCGCGCCCATCGATCGAGAGCAGCAGCGAGCCGACGTTCGCCGCCTCCACGCTGGTGGCCCGCCGGGAGACGTACATCGCGGGCGCCGGAATCAATTTGCCCAGTGCCTCGGCGCTGATGATGACGATGGTGCGCCCTTCGTCCGGGGTGGCGTAGAGAAGCCGTCCGGCGACATCCGCCATGCCGCCGATGCTGAGCCGGCGCCGCTGCGTCGTGACCGACACGTCGCCATCGTCGCCGATCTGGCGCTGATCCGACTCGACCTCCACGATGTAGCGCGGCGAGTCCAGCCCTGCATCAGTCAGCGCAGGCCGCGCATCGGCCTCATCGTCAAGGAATCGCTCGATGCGCAGCTCGCGCAGCGCATCGAGCAGGCGGCTGACCGTGCTCTCCTCCGCGCGGGCGTTGGCCGGGGAACGGAGCCACCAGCGACCGCCGGTGCGGGCCGCCGTGATGTTCACATCATTGACGACAAGGCGGACGCGCGAGGCGTCCGAGCCGACGCCGGGCATCGCCGTGGGATCGCGCCAGCCGCGCGGCCCCGGCGAGGTCAGCGCGTTGTACACGTCTTCGTCGATGTACCCGAGGTCAGCGCCGTCGATTTCGATCAGTCGCCGCCCACCCACAGATTGAGAATCGACGCGGATGGAGGTTTCGCGCCCATCGGAGTGTCGGAAAGTCGCACGCGCTGCGCGATCGGAGATCGAGACGTCGTCGCCGGCGCCCGTCGCCACCGGGCGCATCTGCGCCATCACACCCACCAGGCCGCGGACTCGTGCGGGAATGACCGGCCACGGCGCCGCGGCGTCTTCTCCGGCCTGCACCACGCGCAACCGCCAGCCGCCCTCACTGGTGCGCTCGACGATCTCCTCGCTCGCGCGGCCCGTCCGCTGCACGGTGATGGACTCCACGCTCGCGGGGTCGATGGGAATATTGATGGTGCGCGGATCGCCGCCCGGCGTATCGGCCTCACCGGAGCGGGGGCCAACGAAGACGATCAGCGCGACGACGCTGAGGACCAGCGCGAGCAGGAGGGCGATGATGAGTGCTGGCCTGGACATGTGTAGAGCGTGCTCCTGGTGGGTGGACACAACTGGAGGCCGTGTCCGCGTGCGGCGGATGTGTGCGTGCGAAAGCGACGCATTTCACACACCAGCCTATCCGCGCACCAGCCTCAGGATGAGCCCGGTAAGCAGCGTCAGGGCCGGAAGCCCCGCAATCAGCGCCCAGCGGAGGGCGATGAGCTGTCCCGGCTCGATCGGCGCCAGTCTGGCCACATCGCGGACGCGCGGACTCGGGGCGATGAACTCATCAAGCCCCGCCAGCCAGTAGACCGCCGCCTCGAAGAGTTCGGCGTTGCCGGGGAATCGGGTCACGGGGCGACCATCCACATGCGTTGTGAGCTGGGTGAACTCGTCGAAGAACCAGCCGTTCGAGCCCACCACGACGAGTCGCTGCGGCGGGATGTCATCGGCGATGCGCCGCTCCGCCGCCGCCGCCAGCGTCCAGGGGCCGTCGATGTTGTCCCGTCTCGGATCCGGCGTCGGCGGGTTCGAGACCATGCTGCGCTGGGCGCCGCTGAGGGCGCGGAACTCAGCCCATCGGGCCTCTCCCCAGATGTCGCGACTGTCGTCGAGCGTCAGCAGGGGCCAGGCATGGGCGTGGGCATCGTCCTCGGCGTCGATCACCTCGATGTGCTGCGACCAGGGAAGCAGCGTGTTGAGTCCGCTCACAGCCCGACCGATGGGGTGCGAATCGTCTGAACGCGACGCCGTCTGGCCGGACTGGATCTCGGGCCCCGACGCCGTGCTTATGCGGCGCAGCAGGGGGCGTCCGGAATCGATTCTGAGCCCGAAGGGCTCGATCAGCGTCGCAATCGGATCCGGTTCGCCTACGGCGGGGAGCGTCGAGGGTTCGACCGAGAGCAGCACCGGCTCGCCCGCCTCGAAAAGCGCTTCGAGCGAACTCACCACCCGTCCCAGGCGCTCGGCGCCCTCGGGGGTGGTGACGGAGATCCCGATCGTGGCCCACACAAGTGGGCGGGCGCCTTCGGGGTCAAGCTCCAGAAGTGTTGGGGGGGAAGACTGCTGCGCCACCGCCCATTCCGCGACATCGATGCCGCGGAGGCGCATGCGGTCCAGCAGGTGGCCGAGGTGTCCTTCCATTTCAGGTGTGGCCGGCATGCCCGCATCGTCAAGGATGCGTTCGTTGAGGCCGTGGACGAAGATGAGGATGGGATTGGTTGGGTTAGTGAGCGCGGCGATTGCGGTGGCGATGAGCTCTTCGCCGGTGAATCGAAGGTCAGCGCCCGCGCCGCCGCCCATGTCGATCGTGGCGCCGGATGGGAAGAGCGATTCGAACCGCACCGCGGTCGCGCCGGTGGGGGAGACGATGACCGCGCACGGCCCCGCCTCCACGGTGCGCACGATCGCGACGAGCTCAAGGGGAGCGAGCCGCTCCAGGGCGTCGGCGCCTCGCGCTGCGGCGTCGCGAAGTGGGCGCATCACGCGGGCGGCATCGCGCGCCAGTTCGGCGGCTTCCGGAGCGTTGGTGAAAGGCTCGTCTCCGAGTGAACCGGCGAACTGATCCATCACGTTGCGCAGCGTAAGAAGCTCATCGCCGATGCGGCGCAACGGACTGGCCAGGGCTCGCTGGGCCCGGTCCACCGGTGGGAAGTTCGAGCCCGCAACGCGATCATTCAACGCTTCTTCCGCGACTTCGGCGACGCGATCGAGGTCCGCGGCCCACGCCCGCGCCACCGCGGCGATGTTGGTGATGTCGCGATGCCGCTGATCCTGGGCGGGCAGCGCATCGCGGAGCGCCAGCATCGCCTCCGACAGCCGGGGCATCCCGGTCGCGACGGCGCGGGCCGATTCGATGGACTGCTCCGTCGCCTCGATATGCCGCGCCAGCCGATCGGCGTGCAGATCGACGAGCCTGTTGAGCAGCGAGGCATACGCGGCGCGGTCGCCGGGCGAGATTGAATCGATGCGGTTGTAGCGCAGATGAGGACTGGCACGGTCGAACTCGGTCAGCACATCGTCAATTCGCCCCGCCGCCCGCGGGTCGAGGGCGTCGAAATCGGCGATGACCATGATCTCGTGCGGCGAGTCCAACCGCGAAAGCAGACCCTGTGTTCTGGGCGCCAGCGTGTGCTCCCGGGTCGCAGTGACGTCGATGCGCGTGCGGTAGGTCGATCCCAGCATCACCGCGATGGCGCAAGAGGCCGTCATTGCGATCAGCAGGACCGCGGTCAGCGCCCCGAAGCGCACGCGCCGGCCCGCCGCGGTGCGTGTGGTCTTTGACTTCGCTTCATGCGCAGCGCTCATCGCCACCTCCTTGATTCGAGCGCCACCACCGCCAGGGCCGTGAACCACACCGACGCGGCGATGAAGAAGACCAGGTGCCCCGTGTCGATGACGCCCCGGGCGAAATCCAGCATGCGAAGATCGACTGAGAGCGCGTAGAGCGGGCGGTCCAGCGGCGGGCCGAGGAAGGCGGCGCCCTGCGTCGTCGCGATACGCATGAAGAGCAGGAAGAAGAGCGTTCCCAGGAACGCGACCACCTGGTTCGATGTGAGCGCCGACGCCAGCAGCCCGACGGCGAGGTAGAGCATGCCCAGCGCCAGCAATCCCACGTAGCCGGCCACAATCGGTCCGTAATCCGGGTTGGAGAAGATTTCCAGCGTGACGACGAAGAGCAGCGTCGGCGCCAGCATCGCGACCAGGAAGCCGACGCCGCCGAGGTATTTGCCGATGATGATCTGCCAGTCCGAGACGGGCGCCGTCATGAGCGGTTCGATCGTGCCGGCGCGGAGCTCTTCGGAAATCAGCCGCATCGAGATCGCCGGCGCCACGAAGATCATCAGCCAGCCGGAGAGATGGAAGAGCGACTGCATGCTCGCCGGCTCGCCCGGGCGGAGCGTCCACATCCCGAAGACCAGGCCGGTCAGCACCAGGTAGAGGGCGATCACCACCCAGCCGATGGGCAGGCGGAAGAAGGACGCCAGCTCGCGCTGCGCGATGGCCAGTGCGGCGCTCATGCGTGTTCCTCTCCCTGCGCGGCCAGTTCCGGGCTCTTCGATTCCGACGCCTCCGCGCCGGGAGCGTCGATGAGCCGGATGAAGATCTGCTCCAGCGTGGGCGTATCCCGACGCAGCTCGCGCACAATCGCGCCCGATTCCTGCGTCGCGGAGGCAAGCCGCTCGCGCAGGTCCGGGGCGTCGGTCTCGGGCATGATTTCGTATCGGCGCCAGCCGTTCTCGAGTGCGCCGTTCTCCGACACCTTCGCCACGCCCGCCAGGCGGCGCAGGGCGACGCCGATCACATCTTCAGCGCCAGTGGCGACCGCAGCGCGCGATCGCGCCTCGATGATGTACAGCCCGGCGCCGCGGTCCGGGCGCACCAGGTCGGTGATGGCGCCATCCGCCCGCACCTGTCCGTGCGCGATGACCACGATCCGGTCGCACGTCAGCTCGACCTCGGGCAGGATGTGCGAGCTGATGAGCATGGTCTTGTCGGTCCCGAGGTCGCGCACCAGGCGGCGTGTCTCGACGATCTGGGTCGGGTCGAGGCCGCTGGTGGGCTCGTCGAGAATCAGGACGGGCGGGTCGTGCAGCAGGGCCGAGGCGAGCCCGACGCGCTGCTTGAAGCCCTTGCTCAGTTCACCCGTCCGACGGCGGCGGACCTCGGCCAGCCAGCAGCGCTCGATGACCCGGTCAATCGCCAGGCGCAGGGCCCGGCGGCGCATGCCGAAGAGCCGGCCGCGGTGGCGCAGGTAGTCCTCGACGCGCATTTCGGGGTACAGGGGCGTCGATTCGGGCATGTAGCCGATTCGGGACCGCACGGCCCGGGTGTCCTCGATCGAATCCAGCCCGTCGACGGTGACGAATCCGGAGGTGGGCGGCAGATACCCCGTGATCACCCGGATGGTCGTGGTCTTGCCGGCTCCGTTCGGCCCCAGCAGACCGACCACCTGCCCGGCGGAGGCCTGGAAACTCACGCCACGAAGCGCCTGCACCGCTCCGAAGCTCTTCCGGATGTCTCGGACATCGATCATGTTGGACGAAAGGCTCTGTCGAGGGACGCGGCCCGCTCTCCTTCTCTACGATGAATCGACGCACAGGGTCCCTTAAGGCGCAAAAAAGATCCGGGCCGACCCCTTCCGATCCTTCTTTGCGGGTCTGGAGCGTCCCTCGATCCGATCGTACACTTGCCCGGGAGTATCCGGCGCCCTCGGAAACGCAGGCTGGCGAGGTCTGCGGCCCGCTTTGTATGTCTGAGTCTCGTTCCGCAAAGCTGTTGCTGCTGGGCGGCGCCCATGTGCCCGTCGAATCATTGGCGCCTCTGCTGCGCGAGCACTACGAGGTGCTGAGCGTCTCTCCCGAGGACGCCGCCGAGGCGCTGCGCCGATCTGATGTGAAGGCCGTCTTTGCGGATACGGGGGATTTTCTCCCCATTGAACGGGGCCTGCTCGATCACCGCGCTGCAAGCCTGCTGAACTCGATCGGCGAGGGCGTGGCCCTCTTTCATCCCTCGGGCGAGTGCGTGTGGACCAACGACCGCTTCCGTCTTTACAGCGAGCGCATGCAGGCGCGTATCGCCGCCATCTGCACACAACGCGCGGGCCATTTCAAGGAGAGCTTCTCCGCCGACAGCGCTTCGCACCTTCTTTTCACCAGCAAGCATGAGCTGTCTGAGCCGGATGGCGATCGTCATTACGAACTGGCCCTTTCCCCGGTCCTCAGCCTGGCGGGGGATGGCAAGACGGACGGCGAAGCAGCCGGCGCCGATCCCGCGCTCGAAGCCGTTGCGGCAGTCGTCTTCGATGTCACAACTTCTCGCCGAATGCAGCAGAAGATCGACGCCATCGACCGCGCCGGGCGTGAGTTGATGCGTTTCGATGTCGAATCAGTCCGCGGCATGAACGCCGCCGAGCGCCTCGCGCTGCTCCAGGATCGGATCGTCCAGTTCGCGCATGAGTTGCTGCACTTCGATCACTTCACAATCCGGCTGCTTGATCGCGAGAGCGGGAGGCTGGATCTCGTGATGTCGCTGGGGCTCCCCTCGGAGTGCGCTGAGCGCGAATTACGGGCCGAGCGGAAGGGGTACGGCATCATCGGTCATGTCGCGGCGACCGGGCGCAGCTATATCTGCTCTGACACATCGAAGGATCCTCTCTATCTCCCCGGGCTCAGGGCCTCCGGTTCATCCCTGACGGTGCCTCTGCAGCTCACGGAGCCCGTGATCGGCGTCTTCAACATTGAGAGCTCGCGGCTGGACGCCTTCAGCGACGACGATCGGCGCTTCGCGGAGATCTTCGGCCGCTACGTCGCCATGGCCCTGCACATCCTGGACCTGCTGGTGGTCGAGCGATCGAGCACGAACGAGGATCTGAGCGGTCGCGTCGTCGGCGAGGTGAGCGAGCCGCTGGAAGATCTGGCGAATGAAGCCGAGTGGCTTCGTGGCCAGGCCTCCGCCGATCCGGAAGCCGCCATGCACGTAGATCGGATCATCCGCGATGTCGAGTCGATCCGGAGGCGCATCCGGGATGTCGCCCGCGGGCCGCGCACGATCCTCGGCGCCGAGCGGGCCCTGCGCGAGGAGGGCGTCGAGCCCGGCTTCAGCGGCCGGCGCGTGCTCGTCGCCGATGATGAGCCGACGATCCGCGAGACCATCCGCGATGTGCTCGAACGCCGCGGCTGTGAAGTCGTGATCAGTGAGGATGGCGCCAAAGCGATTACAGAGCTGGAAGCCGCCCGCGAGGCCATCAGCGCCGGGGCCGACCCCGCCCGCCGCGGCTTCGACCTGGTCG
Source organism: Phycisphaeraceae bacterium (assembly GCA_007693965.1). Taxonomy (GTDB): domain Bacteria; phylum Planctomycetota; class Phycisphaerae; order Phycisphaerales; family UBA1924; genus RECQ01. The sequence continues at coordinate 80,093 of RECQ01000060.1, forward strand.
TCTCCGACATCAAGATGCCGGATCGCAATGGCTACGAGGTCTTCGCCGCCGCCAAGCTGCTCGACCGCGACATGCCCGTCATCCTCATGACCGGCTTCGGCTACGACCCGCACCATTCGATCGTCCGCGCCAGCCAGGAGGGTCTGCAATGCGTGCTCTTCAAGCCGTTCCGGATTGAAAGGCTTTTGGAAGAAGTGCGCAAAGCGATCACCAGTGCTGATGAGGAAACGCCGGCCGAGGAATCGCCCGACGCCTGACCATTCCGCCGCCCCTTCGCATCACCACATCATCATTTTCGAACCGCGTGCAGCACGCGCGGCAGCCCCTCGTGGTCGCGCTCGATCCGCAGCGCGGTGAGCAGCGGGTTTGCCCGCGCCAGCTCCAGAACGGCCTCCGCAGTCGACGCCGCGATCTCGATCAGCATCAGCCCACCGGGCCGCAGTCGCGCCGGGCCCTGCTCGATCAAGGGTCGAACGAATTTCAGCCCATCCTCACCGCCTCGAAGCGCCACTTCCGGCTCGTAGTCCTTCACATTGGGCGCCACATCCGCCCACTCCGAATCCGGAATGTAGGGCGGGTTCGAGACCAGACAGTGCAGCTCGCGCCCCGCGGGGTGCTCCAGCAGGGGGGCGAGCAGATCGCCCCGGAGCAGATCGAGCCGCTCGTGGACGTGGTGGCGCCGGGCGTTCTTCTCCGCCACCTCCAGCGCCTCCGCGGAGATGTCGCACGCCGCCGCCCGCGCCTCGGGCAAGTGCTTGAGCAGCGCGATCGAAATGCAACCCGATCCGGCGCAGACATCGGCGATCATGGCGCGCTCGAAGCCCGGCGACAGCCGCGCATGCTGCAGCGCCAGTTCGACGATCGTTTCGGTGGATGGCCGCGGAATCAGCACACGGCGGTCGACGTGCATCGGCAGTGAGAAGAACCAGGTTTCTCCGACGAGATACTGCACCGGCTCGTGGCGGAGGGCTCGTGCCGCCAGCTCGCGCAGCGACTCCCGCTCCAGCGGAGTGGCGGGGCGATCGGCGTCCATGTATAGGCGCAGGCGCTCGCATCCGAGCACGTGGGCCAGCAACATTTCGGCGCTCAGTCGAGGCGAATCGATCTCGGCCTTCGCGAAGGCGTCGCCCATCCATTTCAGGAGCGAACGCGTGGTCCAGGTTGTGCTCTTGGCGCTGGGCATGCGGGCGGGTGTCCGCGGCGTCCCGGTCGGATCGCCGGACGCCGCTGCGCCAAAGGGTACACAGCTTTCGATATCAGGCCCGGGTGCGCAGTTCCTATATGTGAGGCGCATTGAAAAAGCGATGCGGGGCGCTCATGGCCCTGTCGGGCCCTCGCTCGACCCGCATCGCTTTCGACGGAACCACAGGACGACTCGCCTGCCGCGGTCCCGCGACCACCGTCTCCTCCAACCAAGAATCCGCTCCGTCGACTGAGGCGGTTCCACCATTTTCACCCCCATTCGCCCCGGGCTCGATTCTGTTGCGGCAAGTCTCGCGGGGTTCGGGGCTTCGGGCGTGTCCCGCGGACGCTCCTACACTGGAATCCCATGATCGAGCCCGCCTCCGATTCGAAAGCCGGCGCCCGGCGCCACGCCCTCGTGGTCGAGGACCTGGGCCGCATCGACTACGCCCTTGGCTACGAGACCCAGTTGGAGCGTGTGGAGGCGGTTCTCGGCGCGCGGGCCGCGGCGGAGGCGGGCGACGTCGCCGCGCCGCGTGCTGTCGGCCATCTGCTGCTGCTGGAGCACGATCCGCCCGTCATCACCATCAGCCGCCGTCCGAACGCACGGGCCCACCTCACCGCCACGGACGCCCAGCTCAGGGCGGCGGGCGTCGAAGTGGCGGAGACCGACCGCGGCGGGGACATCACCTACCACGGCCCGGGCCAGCTCGTCGTCTACCCGATCCTCGATCTGTCGCTGCTCGGGCTCGGTCTTCACGACTACATGCGTCTGCTCGAACGCATCGTCATTGCGGTGTGCGAATCGTTCGGTCTTCGGGCCCACCGCGACATCTGCGCCACAGGTGTGTGGGTCGGGGGCGAGCAGGCGTCGTCGACGATGCAGCAGGGGGGCGCTGCGAGGGATGCGGACGCGGCCTGCGCCGGTCCGGCGGGTGGATCGAAGATCTGCGCCATGGGCGTGCGCGTGCGCAGGTGGGTCAGCATGCACGGCCTCGCGCTCAACGTGCGCACCAATCTTGATCACTTCAACCTTATCGTCCCCTGCGGCCTCGCGGGACGAACGGTCACCAGCCTTGAACGCGAGCTCGGCGCGAGCTGCCCGACCATGCAGCAGGTGAAAGCGACCCTCACCGACCGCTTCAACTCAGAAATCGCCGCCATTTTCAACGACCGCTGAATCACACCCATCGACCACAACAAAAAAAATTGGCGCTTTGGCGCTCTGGCAATTTAGAATTTGGCGCTTTCCCACCCCTCCCTTGACGCCCGCCCCCTTTGCTGCTTTGCTGCTTTCCCGCTTTGCTGTTTTCCACTCCCCCGGAGCACTCCATGCGCGATCCCCGCCACGACAAGCTCGCCGATGTCCTCGTCCGCTATTCCGCCCATGTGAAAAAGGGCGATGTCGTCGCCATCATGGGCGACCCCGTGGCGATGCCGCTTATCAAGGCGGTGTATGAGCGCGTGCTGCAGGAGGGGGCGCATCCGTACTGGAGCGTGCGTTCGCAGGAGCTGCTCGACTCGTTCTATGCGCATGCGAACGATGATCAGCTCGGCTTCGAGTCGCCCATCGTGATGCACGAGGCGGAGACGGTCGATTGCTTCATCCGTTTCATCACCGATCTCAACACGCGCAGCCTCACTCGCGTCGATCCCGGCAAGTCGATGCTCGTCTCCCGCGCCCGCAAGCCCTCGCTGCTCAAGTCGCTCAATCGTGCCTCGGAGGGGGATCTGAGCTGGGTGCTGACGCAGTGCCCCACGCTCGCCGCCGCCCAGGACGCCGAGATGAGCCTCGATGAGTACGAGGACTTCGTCTTCCGCGCCGGCATGCTGCACCTCGAAGACCCCGTGGCGGCGTGGAAGCAGGTCAGGGAGCGCCAGGAGCTGCTGCGCGAATGGCTGCAGGGGAAGAAGGAAATCCATTTCCGTCGCCCCGGACCCGATGGAAGCAGCGACACGTCACAGGGCGCGACCGATCTGAAAGTCAGCGTTGACGGCGGCACGTGGATCAACTGCTTCGGCGACAACAATTTCCCCGATGGAGAGGTCTTCTGCGGGCCGCAGGGCGTCGAGGGCGTGGTGAACTACAACTTCCCCGCCGTGTACAACGGGCGCGAGGTGGACGGCGTGCGCCTGGTCTTCCGCGGCGGGCGCGTCGTCGAGGCCAGCGCCACGAAGAACGAGGCCTTCCTGCACAGCATGCTCGACCAGGACGAAGGCGCCCGCGGCCTCGGCGAGATCGCCATCGGCACCAACTACCAGATCCAGGATTTCACACGCAACACGCTCTTCGATGAAAAGATCGGCGGCACGTTCCACGCCGCGGTCGGCGCGGGGTATCCCGACAGCGGCAGCACCAACGAGAGCGGCCTGCACTGGGACATGGTGTGCGACATGCGCAAGACAGCGAATGGCGGCGGCGGGGAGATCAGCGCCGATGGGGAGGTTTTCCACAGGGACGGTAGATTTCTAACTGAAGGATGGCCCGGATAGCATCGAGCTTCGTGCAGTCAGATGATGGGGCGGTCAAGGAAATAGGGGCAAAGCAGGAGGTCAAGAATCTGGACAATTGAGGCGCTGGTCAAACTTGCCCGAGCATGCAGGAACAGCCACCGTAGCTATTGCAGGCTGACTCTCGCAGCAGATGCTGTGACACCATCTTAAGAGCACCTCGCAATCAAATGTCCAGATTTCACCACAGCCGAACCAGCCAAGCTTTGGAAACTCACACGGAACTTCGCCAAAACACGGCTGCCCTGTGTCCTTGTCTATACATAGACCTGGATCACGATAGAAAATCAATTGTCCCGGTTGTGGCGGATTAATTATTGGGAGTCCAGTCGGGTCTGCCGCCGCCCCTTGCGGGGAGCCCAAGACTACATCGCCAATCGTATCACACTGGCGGCAAAGTCCTTGATTCGCTTGCAACGAGGAAAGCGTAGCGCCGACGGCGAGTAGCGTAGTGATACCCACGGTCGTCGAGCGAAACGAATGACTTTTGAATATGGTTGCCATTTTGGTGCCTTTCTTTGCGACATGGGGTCGTGAATCAAAAATCAATCCCTTGATGTCCGTTGAGGGTGGATAGGACAGGTGTGCCGCGGTCTTCTCTGCGAGGATGCAATGGGGGCGCCGCAGCGGGGATGGCTTCGTCCATATTTTTCAGAGCCGCCGCCCCGTCAGCGAACGCGACATGGCTCAAATTCTTTTCCCAGCGGGGATGATCCATGTGCAGGAGAACTCCTTTCCGAGAAGGACTGGCAATATCTGAAAAGCGCACTACCTGCACACCTTTTTCTGCGAACTCCTCGATCGATAGCCCGGCGCCTGGATACGTCCAGATGTGCGGCTGAGTCCGCATGGTTTTTGAGAGCACATAACGGGTCGGAATGAGATGCATACGATCACCCATTGTGCTCGCATGCACCGGCCCATCTTCAAGGGGATGCTCAATGAGAAAGTCCTCGTACGCGCTATGCCAGTGAGGCCCGTTCGGGCCGGTCCAGCGAGACAGGATGAGGTTCCAGCCGCGTCCCTGTCCACGGTATATGTTCACCGCTTGCGGTTGTCCCCAGGCAGAACTGTAATACCACTCTGTGCCCGTCTCGGTCCAATGTCCAATGTTCACCACACGGTCCCGGTGTGCTGCTGCGTATCCATGGAAATCGATCATGGTCTGTCGTAGGTTGGAGAGATCAAGCAGATCTTTTCGCACGACGACAAGCTGACGCAGCGCTGGAATCATGAGTGTGGTCAGCGTCGCTGCGATCGCGATGACGACAAGCAACTCGACAAGTGTCGCGGCGCGGGGTGATCGTATCATGAGTCTTCACCCTCTATTTGCTCAACTTCTACGGGACGAGATCCACTACCGGAACAGAGCGCGATGGTCGATGCGCCGATCAATCCCACGACAGCCAAGGCGAGCCACAAGGCAGCTGGCGCCTCTGCGCCGACTGCGCCAAAGCAGCCGCATCCGGTCACGGAGTCACCTTCAACGCTCAGCGTCATGGCGTGAATGACGAGAAATATTGTGAACAATCCAACAGTGAATAGAGCGGCCTGGGATCGTTTCACGCCGCTCAACAGCCAGAGCGCCAGCGTAATCTCGAAGGCCGCGACTGCGTATACCCAACCTCTGGAAGTGAGATGCGCCTGTACTGAGAGAAAACGAACGGCGGGTTCGGGGTGGATCAGCTTCGATACGCCAGCGACGCCCAGCACCAGGAAAATGCCAACAGTAAAGAGCTGCGGCAGCACGCGACTTGAGAGCACTTGAAGCAACGGGAATCGATGGGTGTTTGTGCTCCCAGACATGAAAGTCTCCCACGGACCTGAGCAACATTCCTATACTAAGCTACCCCCCCCCCTCCCTTGTTGTCAATCCTCAAAACGAGATGGCGCCCGCTGAATGGGCTGTCTGCCCCATCGCCTGGAAGTGATCTCGCGGCGTGTAAGCATGTGCGGAAATTGGGGATCGTTAGGTCGGAGTTTGTGCGATCTGTAGCCGGTCTCAGGTACCGTGTAACTAGACACCGAGGCCGAGGTGCACAACGGGGCGCCGTATGTCTCCCCCTACGCATCGCCCGTCGCGATCATCCCCCCGACGGAACCCACAGATAATAAAACCCCATCCCCCCGTGCCACCCGTCAGCCAGCCCGGGAATGTTCACCTGGAGGAGGTTGACGTCCCCGCCGCGGCCTGTTGTTTCGGGCGTGTTTGTCGAGCCTTCCGACATGGCGGCGTAGGGCGATCTCGGGCGGGCGGCGTCGCTGTGGTAGGTGATGAGGCGCGATGTTTCGATGTTCACCAGTTTCTTCGCGCGCTCGAAGGCGTCGCGCACGTCTCCGGTTTCATCGACCAGCCCCATCTCCAGGGCCGCGGCGCCGGTCATCACGCGTCCGTCGGTGGCCGCCTCGACGTCGGCGGGGCTGAGGCCCGAGCGCCGCTCGACCACCAGCCCGCGGAAGCGGTTGTAGAAATCGTCGACCATGCCCTGGAGCACGGCGTACTGCTCGTCGCGCATCGGCGCCAGCGGGTTGGCGAGGTCCTTGTTGGGGCCGCTCGTCACAGCGCGCGTGCGCACGCCGATGCGGGCCAGGCCGTCGCTGAAGTTGACGGTCTGGATGATGACGCCGATCGAGCCGGTGACGCTGGTCGGCTGGGCGACGATGTGGTCGCCTGCGAGCGCGATGTAATAGCCGCCGCTGGCCGCGACTTCGCCCATCGTCGCGACGACCGGTTTCTTCGACCGCTCCGCGAAGCCGCGGATCTCGCGGTACATGGTGTCGCTGCCGGTGACGGTGCCGCCGGGCGAGTTGATGCGCAGGACGATGGCGCGGACAAGCGGATCGTTCTCGGCTTTCTCGAGGCGCGCGACGAGTTCATCGACGGGGTTGGGGCGCGAACCGAGAAGGCCGGGCATGGAGGCGTCGGCGATCACGCCGCCGATGTGGATGAGGGCGATTTTGGGCGTGGTGCGCCCCGCGCCGGCGTCGGCGAGGACGACGGTCTCCGCCAGGTCGCGGCGGGAGGGGGCGACGTCGATCACGAACCGCTGGGGGACGCATCCGGCGGTGGGGAGGATGAGTGCGCCGAGCAGGAGGAGGGCGATGAGTCGGAGTGCCGGTCCGCAGAGTAAGCGCGGAAGCCGTTGGCGCGGGTTTGATTCGTGAGAGGTGTTTGTGTTGGAACGGGCGAGATCTGGAGCGAGGCGCGCGGTGTTCCTGATCGAGGATTCCTCCGCCCCGTCCGGGGCGGGGGAGTTGGGCGCCGTTTTCCACGGGTTGCGCGGCTGCGCCGCTGCACCCGTGGCTACAACCCTTCGCCCCTTCGGGGCGGGGGAGTTGGGTGTTGTCGTTTTCCACGGGTTGCGCGACTGCGCCGCTGCACCCGTGGCTACATTCCTTCGCCCCTTCGGGGCGGGGGAGTTGGGCGCTGTCGTTTTCCACGGGTCGCGCGGCTGCGCCGCTGCACCCGTGGCTACATCCCTTCGCCCCTTCGGGGCGGGGCTGCTCCGATCGGCGGGTGTGTATCCATCGGCGTGCTGTTTCTCGTGGTGCTTCATCCGCGCAGTCTAGCCGCGGCCTCGGTACCGTCGGCGCTGTGACCGAATCCGCAGACTCCAGCCCGCCTCCCGCACCGCGGCCCGGCCACGTGCCCGTGCTGCTGGAACGCACGATCGAGGTGCTGGACCCCCAGTCCGGCGAGACCGCCCTCGACTGCACCGCCGGCCTCGGCGGCCACGCCGAGGCGATCGCCCGGCGCATCGGCCCCTCCGGCACACTGGTCCTCAACGACGCCGACCCCTCGAACCTCGCCGCAGCGGCGCAAAGACTGCGCGATCTGCCCGAGCCGCCCGCCGTCATCATGCTCCGCGGCAACTTCGCCGACGCCCCGCGCCGCATGCTCGAGCAGGGGCTCGCGGCGGATGTGGTGCTCGCCGACCTCGGCTTCGCCTCGACACAGATCGAAGACCCCGCCCGCGGCCTCAGCTTCCAGCGCGAGGGCCCGCTCGACATGCGGTTCGACCCCGAATCTCCCGTCACAGCGGCGGTTCTGGTGAACACGCTTCCCGAGGAGGAGCTGGCCGAGATCATCCGCGATTTCGGCGAAGATCGGGAGGCGCGGCGCATCGCCCGAAAACTTGTCGAGGCTCGGAAGGACGCGCCGATAGATTCGACGGTTCGACTCGCTCAGATCGTCCGCTCCGCGATGCGCGGGGGGCGCGAGAAGGGGCGCATCGACCCGGCCACGCGGACCTTTCAGGCCCTGCGCATCGCCGTCAATGACGAGCTGGGCAGCCTCGCGGCGCTGCTCGAAGCCGTCGGACGAGCGGCGACGAGCCTGAAGGTCGGCGCGGAGTCGCGGCCGACCTGGCTTCGCCGCGGCGCCCGGGTGTGCGTCATCTCGTTCCACTCCCTCGAGGACCGGCCGGTCAAGCGGTTGTTCGCGGATCTCACACGGCGCGGCATGGCGCCGGCGCTCACGAAGAAGCCCGACGGCGCGACGGACGAGGAGATCGCGAGCAATCCGCGGGCGCGCTCGGCCAGGCTGCGGGCCATTCGCGTCGGCTGACGCGATGGCGCACGCAGGCTCCGTCAGGAGGCGACAGCTTCCGACGCGGCGTCGGTATCATGCTTCGGTCGAAGGACCGACCGAGGCGCGTCCGAATCCCTGAGTTCACGGGCGGGCGCAGGACATTTCACTGGCTCAATGACTGGGCCGCACACCACCGATCTGGCAAGGACGCCGCGAACATGACCCGTGAACACAAGCTGGCCCTTCTCATCGGTTTTGCACTCGTGCTGATTGTCGGCGTGGTGGTCTCCGACCACTTCTCCGGCGCCCGCTCCGCCCGGCTGGGCGAGGTTGTGGATGAGCGCGAGGAAGGGCGCCGGCCCATCGGCGGCGGGCTCACCACGCATGCTGAGCTGCTCGCCTCGGAGCCGCTGCCGGCGCCGCACGGAGTCAACGAGGTCCCTCTCACCCAGCCGCAGATCGACCAAGAGCGCATCGCCGAGCGCGATAGGCCCGTCTCCGGCCACGAAGCCCTGGCGGGCGCCGTTAAAGCCACGATTGGCCGGATTCCCATCATTGAGATGGGGGCGGCGCCTGTGACGGCGCAGACCGATCGGCGTCGCGATCCCGAGGCGGCTTCCGAACTGATGGAAGAAGCGCTGTCGGATGAGCCTCTGGTCACACCGATGAACTGGCGTCCTGCACGAACGTGGCCAGATCCTGCGCAGCACCAGGTTCAGGCCGGCGACACGCTGTGGAAAATCGCCGAGCAGCGCTACGGCGACCCCACGCTTCACACCCGCCTCGCCGAGTACAACAGGCGGCGCCTCAATTCCGACGGTCATCCGCGCGTCGGGGCCACACTTCTGATCCCCGTGCGCGAAGAGCTCGTCGCCGGCGGCGAAGCCCCGACTGCAACAACACGAGCCACCGCGACTCCCGATCGGTCCAGCACTGAAGCCGCCGCCCGCCGCCATACGGTGCAGCGAGGTGAGACGCTCGGAGAGATTTCCCAGAAGCTCCTGGGCACTGCGCGGCGCTGGCGCGAGATTCACGAGCTGAACCGTGATGTGATCGACAATCCCGACCATGTTCCCGCAGGCGTCGTTCTCCGGATTCCCGCCCGGTGAGGGTCGCCGGGGGGAGAGAGATCACCTGGAGCGCATCCGTGCCGGCGAAACTGGTGGCCATGGCGCTCGCAGTCGCAGCGACCTCGGCGTCGCTTCTCTCGGCGCGCCAGCAGCGCGTCGACATCGCCTACGAAATGGCCCGCCTGCAGCAGCGCATGGTGGAGCACGATGAGACGCTCTGGCGTCTTCGCATGGAGATCGCTCATCGCACGCATCCTGACCAGGTGCAGCGCATGGTCGCGACGCTTGATCCCATGTCGCCGGTGCTCATCGACTGGTGTCCGCCGATGCTGCCCGGCGACGGGCGTCTGGCGCTGACGCCGCAGGCCGCGGTCGCCGGGAGCGAGACGCAGTGAACGACGGCGCCGACACGATGGAAGCGCCGCTCGAACGCATCTCGCGCCTGGGACGGCTCCTGATGCTGGCCATGACCGCGGTCTTTGTGGTGGTGTTGCTGCGCGTCGCCCAGCTTCAGGCCTTTCCCGGAGATCGCCTCGCCGCCCATGTCGAGGATCGGATCGCATCGCGCAGCGAGTTCGCGCCCCGTGGCGACCTGCTGGACCGGCGCGGCCGCCTGCTGGCGGGCACGAGGGTCGGGCGGCGTGTCTTCGTCGATCCCACGCGGTTCCCCGCGCCGTATGACGAGCACATTGTCGCACTCGCGGGCGCGGTGGGGATCGACCCCGACATCGTCGGGACCCGCATTCTCTCGCGCATCGCCGAGAACGAGCGCCGGCGCGCCGAGCAGCGCCGGTTGATTCAGTATGTGTCGATCGGTCCGATTCTGAGCGATGCCGGCGCCGAGCATGTGCGATCGCTCGGCATCCCCGGCGTGCATCTCGAACGCCGCAGCGTGCGTGAGACACCCGGCGAGAAACTGGCGGCGACGATCGTCGGCAAGGTCGGCGTCGATCACGACGGCCTGCTCGGCGCCGAGCGCACGCTCGATTCGCAGATGCAGGCCCGCGACGGGCGCCTCGATTACGTGCACGACGCCCGCGGCCGGGCCCTGTGGATCGAGGCCGGAGGCTACGCGGCGCCCAAGCGCGGCGAGTCCGTCCGCCTCAGCGTCGATCTCGGACTGCAGCAGATCGCGCAGGAGGAGCTGATGCGCGGCGTCGTCGAGGCAGATGCGGCGGGGGGGCGCCTCATCATGCTCGACCCGATGACCGGAGAAGTGCTCGCGATGGTGGACCTAACGCGCGAGCTGTCGGGCCTGGTGAAACCCGGCACGGAAGAGGCGGCCGAGGCGAGACGCGACAATCGGCGCGTGCGCTTCGATGTGATGGCGCCGGATCCCGGGCGCCTTGTCCATCCCGCCATGGGGCGCAACCGGTGCGTTGAAGATGTGTACGAGCCGGGCTCCACCTTCAAGGCCTTCATGTGGGCGACTGTGACCGAGCTCGAACTTGCCCGCCCCGAGGAAGAGATCAACACAGAGGGAGGCCGCTGGCGCACCAGCTACGGCCGGCGCATCGAGGATGTTGTGCGGCGCGACAAGCAGACCTGGGCCGATGTGCTGGTGAACTCATCGAACATCGGTATGATCAAGGTGTGCGAGCGCCTGACGCCGCAACAGATGCAGCACGCAGTGCGCCGTTTCGGATTCGGCGCCCGCACGGGGATCGACCTTCCGGGAGAGGCTGTCGGACTGGTCACCAGTCCGCGCAACTGGAACAAGTTCACGCACACCAGCGTTTCCTTCGGCTACGAGATCGCGGTGACCCCCATCCAGATGGTGCGCGCCTTCAGCGCCTTCGCACGCACCGGTGAGATGGCCGGCACGCTCCCGAACGTGCGTCTCACCGCCCCCGGACCCGAGGAGCGCACCGAGCTGGTCCACCGCGTCCTGCCCGCATGGACCGCCAATCTGACGCGGGAAACCATGCGCGGCGTGGGCGCCAATCTTGACCGGCGCCTGATGGCGGACAACGCGCTCGATGCCGACCCCGCCTACCCGCTCTTCGGCAAGTCCGGCACCGCCAAGATCCCGAGGTCCGACGGCCGCGGGTATTTCGATCAGTATTTCTCCAGCTTCATCGCCGGAGCGCCGGTGCGTTCACCACGCATTGTGGTGCTGGTGGTGATCGATGACCCCGGCCCGGCGCTGGTGAGAGCAAGGAGGCACTACGGGTCGGCGACGGCGGGTCCGGTGGTGCGGCGCGTCGTCGATCGAAGCCTCGCGTACCTGGGCGTAGCGCCGGAGATCGTCGAGCCGTCAGGCGGGACGCCCTAGGGAGGGCTCCTCCGGCGCCCACACATGAGGTGGTGGGGGCATTGATTTCCGGGTGATGGTCCGTCCGCGGGCCGCGCAGGGTTGAGACATCGGCTCAGACCACTCACGGTCCGACCATCGTCTCGACCGCATCCAGCATCCGGTCCAGGTTCCTGAAGACATTCAGATACATCATCTGCGCTTCGGCGAGCGCCTCCTCATCCGTGTGTTCGACAGCGCGGCGCAGCGCGGGGAGCATCCATGCGGCGTAGCCCGAGGTTTCGTCGGGTGAGGCGTAGAGGCTGCGGAACCACGGTCTCCCTGGCAGGCCCTCGCGGCGCAGCCACATGCGCTCGAGCGAGATGATGACGCTGTTCAGAGCGCGGAGCGTCTGATCCGGAAGCTCGTCGCGCGTGAGGGCGTCGAGCAGCATGGCGCGGGTCTCGCGGGCCCGGCGTTCGTGCTCCTGCGCGGCCGTGCGCAGCGCGAGAAAGTCAACCACCATGCCCAGATCGCGGGCCCGCTGCTCGATTGATTCCAGGTGCATGCGGAACTCGATCGGCGGTTGCACAGGGTCGAGGGGGATCAGGTCGGCGTTGGCGAGGCGCGACATGGTGATGCTGACGACGCGCGTGAGCATGCGGTGCGGCTCGTAGTCGTCGCCGACGGTCTGCTGGTACCAGTTCAGGTTGTCGTACAGGCTGTGGTAGATTGATCCGCGGGCGCCGCTGGCGCTGAAGCTGGCGGATGGAATCCCGATGTGGCAGTAGAAGCCGACGTGGTCCGAGCCGCCGCCGAGGTTGCCGAGGCGCGAGAGGCCGGCCCGCTGCTCGCGCATCGGGCGCGCTGTGTCGGCGCCTTCCACGTGATTCTCCTCCATTCCATCCAGCTCGATCGAGAGCGAGATCGCATCGCGCGCCGCCTCGATCAGCAGCGGTTTGAGCGACGGCGCCGCCGACCCGCGCAGGTTCATGCCGAAGGTTGAGGCGTCGAGGTTGAAGTACGCGATCGCGCCCTGCGTGAGACGCCGGCTGTGGGCGGTGACCCACTCGCTGGAGCCGATGATGCCGAACTCCTCGGCGCCCCATGTCCCGAAGATCAGCGACCGCCGCGGGCGCAGGCCCTCATCCGCCAGCGCCGCGAAGCAGCGTGCGGCTTCGAGCGTGACGATCGTGCCCGACAGCGGATCGTGGGCGCCGAAGTCCCACGCGTCGTGGTGGGAGCCGACGATCACATATTCATCCGGATAGCGCTCGCCGCGGAGCGTGGCCACGACGTTGTAGGTTCTGGTCAGCTTGCGTTCCTGCTCGACCATGACGCGGACGCGGAGGCTGTCGCCCCCGGTGATCCGGTAGGTGAACGGCAGGCCGCCCTGCCATTCGCGCCCGAAGCGCTCGGTCACGGGCTCGCCGGTCATGCGCGAGAGGATTTCTCTCGCCGAGGCCCAGCCGATGGGCTGGACGGGGATCTTCGGAAAGTCGACGTCGTCCGGATCGAGGCGCTCGGCGTCGCGTGTGGCGACGCGATCGGGCGTGAGCGGATCCATGTTGTGAGGCAGCGTGAGGATCGAGCCGCGCTGGATGGTGTGCTCGTTGGCGTAGCCACCCTCGGGATAGACGGCGCCCTGGGCATAGCCTGAGTCGGCGGGATCGGTGTATATGAGAAGCCCCGCGGCGCCGGCCTGTTCGGCGTACTTCGCCTTGTAGCCGCGGAAGTTGCGCCCGTAGCGGGCGATGACGATCTTCCCCTCGACGCTCACGCCGAGCTCGGCGAGCTTCTCGAAATCCTCCTTCGTGCCGTAGTTGGCGTAGACGACGCTCGCGGTGACATCGCCGGTGGCGCTGTACGCGTTCCAGCCGATCGATGTGTCGCTTCGTGCGGAGTAGGGATCGCCGGGGATCGGCTTCTCCTTGATCGGCAGCGCGATGCGCTCGGGGGCGACGATCTCGAGTGCGGCGTCGACCGGCCGGGGCAGGTAGAGCCACAGTTCCTGCTTCTCGACCTCGAGGCCGAGCGACTCGAAGTACGACGCGATCTCGTCGATGACGAAGAGGTCGCCAGGCGTGCCCGCGGTGTGCGGCTCCGAGGCGAGCAGTTCGTGCATATCGCGCATGCGGCGCGGCTCGGGCAGTTCGAGCAGGCGGCGCTCCAGCTCACGCTGGGCCTCCTGCCGGTCGGGTCGCCAATGGCGGTGCGACGGCTCGTCGGCGACCGCGATAATCGGCCACCACAGAGCGATCAGTATCAGGGCGCCGATCGTGGTTGTGCGCTGTCTGTCTCGGAACATCGGGAACGGATTCTTCATCGTGTCATCACCTTGGCGTCAGGCCGCGGGGCAGCCGGGAGCGAGCAGGAGCGGCAGACTCATCGGGAGGAGTGAAAGCGCTCTCGGCGTTGAGTGAGTCTGGTGCATGAACAGTCCTTTCGGGTCGATTCATCCCGGGACGGTTGATATTAGCCGCGGCCGGCCTCCACGATCCGCGCAGCGCGATCGTGATCGATCGGGTTCGACCACAACCCGTCGCGCTTGATCCACGAGCCGACAATCACCGCGTCGGCGCGCTGCAGGAGCTCCTGCAGGCTCTCGTCGGTTGCGCCCGATCCGACCAGCGTCGGCAACTCGGCGGCGTTGCGGGCGGCGTCGAGGTCGGCGAGGCTCGTGGGCTCGCCCGTGGCGCCGCCGGTGATGATGACTCCGTCGGCGCCGAAGAAGGCCGCGGCCCTGGCCGTCTCGGCGACGCCGACATCCGCCGTCAGCGCATGGCTGGAGTGTTTCTTCTTGATGTCCGCGAGAATGCGCACGCCGCCCGCGCCGAGGCGCCGGCGCTCGCGCAGAAGCGGCCCCGCGCTCGCCTCGTCGAGCAGCCCCTCGTCGGCGACAGCGCTGAAGACGAAGTTTTCGACACGGATGAAGATGGCGCCGATCGCATGCGCCACGGCCAGGGCTTCGATGTTGGCGCCGGCGAGGATCTGCACGCCCAGCGGCGCAGCGGGCGCGGCGGCGCGCACCGCCATCCCCACACGCGTCATGCAGGCGACGATCTCAGGGCCCGCTTTGGCGCGCAGGTAGGGGGCGTCGTGCATGTTCTCGATCATCAGCCCATCGAAACCGACTCCAGCGAGCAGCTCCGCCTCCGCCGCGGCGATGTCCGCGATCTCATCGACCGTGCGCGCCGATCGAGGCGCCCCGGGGAGCGCGTGGACATGAATCATCCCGATCAGCGCCTTGTCGCGCGCGAAGCCGATCTGCCTGGCGCTCATGGTGTGCTCATTCTCCGGTGTTCACTGGAAGCGATGAGGAAAGACGGGCGATGCGATGCAGCGCTGCTGTGCGGCGTGCGCAAGAGAACAGGCCGCCCGCCGACGGCGACCGCCCCTCCTCCGAAGGCCGTCGCCTGGTGTCGAACGGAACGGCCTGTCATGGGGCCGACCGGGATTCGCCGCGTGAATGCCGCAGCGGAAAGCGTACCAAGCGAAGGCCGTGTCTTCATGGTGCTGGATGGATGATGCGCGCAAAAAATTTCACCTTAGGGGTATTCCAGGCGATCCGGTGTGAAGATGGGGTAAGTAGGGGGGCGCGATCGCCGGTGAGGCCGCGCAACACTCGTCAATCCTTCAGCAGATAGCCTTCTTCGATCACGCGCTCCGCGACTTCTGAGAGGGGAGAACGGTTGTTGCGCGCAGCGCTCTGCAGGCGCCGGTGGGCTTCCGCCTCCGTGATGCTGCAGTGCTCGACGATCTTCCACTTGGCCTGTTCGACAATGCGCCGCTGGGCGAGGTTCTTCTCGAGCTGCACGATCCGATCCGTCTGGTCGAGCGAGGAGCGGCTGCGGCTCCATGCGATCGAGAGCGTGACGCGGAGGGCGTCGCGATCTGCCGGCTTGAGCAGGTAGGCGAAGACCCCGATGTTTGTGCACTGGTCGACGTTCTCTGGATCGCTGAACGCCGACAGGATGACGACGGGGATTCGCAGCTCGCCCCAGATCGTGCGTGCGGCGGTGAGGCCGTCCATGATCGGCATCCGGATGTCGAGCAGGGCCATGTCGGGCGTGGCGGTCCGCGCCAAGTCGATGGCGGCCTGGCCATTGGAGGCGGGGCCGATCACTTCGCACCCCAGTTCGCTCAACATGATGGCGAGGCCGGATGCAATCAGGTGCTCATCATCGGCAATGAGAACCCGCCGCGGGCCATTGAGCGACTTTGCATCGGTCATTTCCCTTGCGGACGTCATAAACCCACCCACGTTGCGAGTCGTTGCGGTCGGAGGCAAGTGCGCCACTCCAGTATCGTGCGCCCTGATTGAACGAATCGAGCCCGGTCTAAAATCAGACTCATTCACTCGTTCGAACGTCGGGTGACGTGGCCCCGGAATTTTGAAGGGCGCCGCGCTCGAACCGAATAAGGTTATACCCCGGTTGGGGCGGGATGCAAAACGCCCTACGGTGTTCGCCCTGCCCCCTGATCCAGGTGGCCATGGGGCGTGTACAGCTGAGGGCGGAAGCCCCCGGTCTGATCAGTCCAGGAAATTGCCCTGCTTCATCTTGGTGGGGAGGTAGGTCTCGGTGATGAAGCTGAAATCCTTGCTGGAAAGGGCTTCGAGCTCGAGTTTGACCCCCAGCTTCAGCATCCGCTCGATCTCCCGGCGCCAGTGTTTTTTCTCCGAGAACCAGGGATAGGCCAGAATCTCTTTGGCCCGGCGGATGTCCTGGTCGGTGACCCGGATGGTCACCTCGGGGGAGAGGCCGAACTCCTCGGCGTCGAAGCTGGACATGCCGATGAATCGGGCGTCGGGGATGGCCATGCGCTGGCTCTCGAAGGCGAGGGAGATCGAGCCCTGCTTGACCACCGAGTAGATGTAGTAGCCCCAGGGGTCGTTGTCGACGAGGACGTAGACGGGAAGTTTGAGGTCGTAGTGCAGCCGCCACAGCAGCCGGCGGACGCCCCGGGGGGGCTGGCCGCCACCGTGGATGATGATGCAGTTGTGCTTGTCCCAGAAGCGGTCCTCATTGAAGCGGCGCCAGACGGCGCCCTTCTCAATGAGCAGAACGAACTTGGCGGAATGCTTCTTGAACTGGATGACGTGGTCTTCGACGATGGAGGGGATGGCGTAGCCGCCGGAGCCCATGCGGGCGAGATCGATGGTGTCGCCCTTGTCGACGATGGTCATGGGCCCGACCATGGCGCCCTTGGGCTCGGCGAAGAGGCCGAGCTCCTCGCGCAATGAGGCCAGCGCCACTTCGAGATCTTCGATGATGACATCGGACTCGACCTGTTCGTCGAAGGTGTTCTCTTTCGTGCCCTGGATGGTGTGTTTGCAGTGGTAGAAGAGATCTCGAATCGAGGTGGTCTTCTTCTGGTGGATCAGCTCGGAGCAGCCTGAGGCGACCAGCACGGTCTGCATGAATTTCTTGGCCTGGCCAAGGTTGAAGAAGTTGCGGCGCTGGCTGGAGTCGCCCATCTCGATGATGCGGCGTTTCTCGTTGAAGGCGACATTGGAGAGGGCGCGGGTGGGGATGTCGACGAAGGGGTCTTTGCCCTTCGCGGCCTGCGTGGCGATGTCCTCGGCCATGCGCACGAGGCGCTGGTTGGTGTCGCCGTTCTGGCGCTTGCGGCGGGTCTTCTTGCGGACGCTTTTCGCGGGCGCTTTCTTCTTCGCGCCGGCCGCGGCCTTTTTCCTCGCCGGGGAAGCGGCGGGGGCCTTCTTTCTTTTTACTTTCTTCTTCGCCATACGTCTGCGGCCTGCCTTGTGTGCTTTCAGCTCTGGAAGAGCGAGTCGTCATCATCTGACGAAGCAGCGCCCTTCGCCTTGCGCGAGCGCTTCTTCTTGCTTCCGGTCTTCGAACGCGATTTCTTTTTCTTCTTCTTTCCGTCGCCGCCCTGGCCGGTGTCCGGCTCGATGTCCCCCGCCGGTTCATCATCGCCGACGCCGGGGATTTCGGTTTCGACGATGAGCGTGTCGCCGCTGTCGTCGAGGGCTTCTGCGGGATCGCGGGTCTGGGTCTGGAGAACGTCTTCCTCGAGCTGCTCGTCGGCGAGTTCGGTGCGGCTGCGGGCGACGTTTTCGAGATCATCGCGGATGCGGGCGGGGTCGAGCTCGGGGTTGATGGTGTGCAGCGCTTTCGCGACCTCGCCGATGTAGCGTTCGAAGATGTCGCGCCGCTGGCCTTCGCGGCGGATGCGCTGGCGCTTGCGCACGTAGGTCGCGAGCTTGCGGCCGCACTCCTGGAGGGCCAGCTTCATCTCCTTGCGAATCTCGTCGTAGTCCGCGATGGCCTCCTTGCTCTCGCTGGTGAAGGGCACCCAGACGCTGGCCATGTGGATCATGACGACAAGGGGCGCCTCGGGGAGGGCGCCGCGGGACTGGCTGAGGCCATAATTCCGCCACGTCGTCTCCAGCACGGCCTTGAAGGAGCCGCATGCCGACTGCTGGTAGAGCAGCGGAACGCGGTTGGCGTAGCGGATCACGCGAGCGGTCTGATCGGCGGGGAGGTTGCCGCCGAAAGCGATGCCGACTTCGATCTGGAAGGGGTTGCCTCGGTAGACGTCGGGCGGACGGGTGGAGGCGGTGTAGAACTCGGCGCGGACGCCCTTGAGAAGGCCGGCGAGGATCTGGCGCGTGCCGATGGGGGCGAGGCAGTCGAGCGGGGGCGACATGATGCGCGTGTTCTGGATGGCCTTGTAAATCGCCTCGGCTTCGGCGTGGCCGATCTGTTTCAGCCATGTGCGCGGCGTGAGACCGGCTTTCTCGCAGATCTGCTTGGACACGGTCGGGCTGACGCGGCAGAAGGCGCCTTGCAGGAAGGCGCCGAGCTGAGACGCCTCGCTCTGCTTGATCATCTGCATGAGCGCGCCGAGTTCGACGCCTCGGGGATGGGGCTTGATCTCGGCCGGCTCAGGAGGCAGCTCCTCGATGGTGCGCGGGAAGATGATCCAGTCGCCGGCGCGCGTGGTGGTGAGGGCGTTCTCCGCGTCCGGGGGGGCGGAGTCGGCGACATCCGGCGCGGAGAGCAATTCTCCCTCGGCGCCGTTCTCGCCTTCGGCGCTCTTGCCCGGCGGGCGGTAGGCGATGCGCGCGTGGGGGTTGGCGATGGCGGTCTGCTCGAGATACTCGTCGATGCTGGTGCGGCCGCGCATGTAGCGGCCTTCGAGCTCGACGGTGACGCGCGTGCCGGTGTGCTTGGGGAAGTCGTCCGTCTCAACATCGATGGTGACTTCGGGGCGGTTGCGCGTTGTGTCCATCGCCAGCTCGACGTGGTGCGCGGGCTTGCCCTTTTTCGGTCGGGTGACGATCACCATGGGGCGCCCGGTGGTCATCAGCCCGTACATCCCCGCGGCGGAGATGCCGATGCCCTGCTGGCCACGCGACATCTTGAGGCGGTGGAACTTCGAACCGTAGAGGAGCTTGCCGAAGATGTTGTCGATCTGCTTGCGGACGATGCCGGGTCCGTTGTCCTCGACGGTGATGCGGTATCGCCCCTCGCTGATCTTCGGCAGGTGCTCGATGGAGACGGAGATGTCGGGAAGGATCTCCGCCTCCTCACAGGCGTCGAGGGCGTTGTCCACGGCTTCCTTGACGGTGGTGAGGAGTGCTTTGCGCGGGTTGTCGAAGCCGAGCAGGTGGCGGTTCTTGGCGAAGAACTCGGAGACGGAGATGTCGCGCTGCTTCGCCGCCATGGCTTCGGCGGTCTGCGGCGTGCGCGTGTTCTTCGGGCGCCGGGGCGACGGCCCCGTGCGCGGCGTGGTCTTCCCTGACCGGCGCGTTCCCTTCCGTGATTCGGTCTGCATGGTGCGAGCGTAGCAATCGGCGCGAAAAAAGGCCCGCCGATGGGCGGGCCTCTGGGTCACTGGGTGTCAGGTCGGGGGTGGAACTCCGTCAGCGGATGCGCCCGATGGCCCCGGCCAGATCCTTCACGCTGAGCAGGCCGTCGGCGTCAAGATCGAGGCGCGGGTTGTAGCCCGCCATGCCGAGTCGCTTGCCGAGGAGCGAACGAAGATCCCCGAGCTCCGCGAGTGAGAATGGCGTCTTCACAGGATCTGTCCCGTCCTGCTCCTCGGCGTCCTGCCGCTGGCCACCAAGCAGCGCCGCCAGATCCGCGGAGCTGATGACGCCGTCGCCGTTCAGATCGAGGCGTGCGTCAAAGCCGGGCTCACCGGCACGGCGGCCAAAGGCATCAAGCAGGCTCTTCAGGTCGAACGAAGCATCCGCAATGACGGTCTCGGGGTTCTCAGGGTTGTTGCCATCGCCGGGTGACTCGCTCAGAGGGTCGGAGAGCGTGGGGGGACTGGCGCCGCCGAGAAGGGCGGCGAGGTCGCCGGAACCGATGACGCCGTCGCCATCAAGGTCGTACCTGGGGTCGTATCGCTCCGAGCCGGTGCGGGCGCCCCACATGGAGCGAAGCTCGCTGATCATCTGCTCCAATGTGAGCTCAGCGTCGGAGCCGGGGGCTGCATCATCGATCGGTGCAGGGCCCGCCGGGGCTTCCGTGCTGAAACGCGAGAGGAGGGCGGCCAGGTCGGCAGCGCCGATCATGCCGTCGCCGGTGAGGTCGTACTCGGGGTTGTAGCGCTCGTCGCCGACACGGGCGCCCCACGCGGCCAGGAGGGCGTCGCGATCTGATTCAGTGAAAGTGCGGCCGTCCTGAGCGGGCTCGTTCGAGCCCGGTCCCGGGCGGGGCGTGATGGGCTGATCCTGCGCATTGACGCGCGTTCCCTGCGCATCATTCGGCGTAAGCGACGCTGCGCTTGGTGACCTGGTGATCGCGTGCTCGTCGATCTTCACTGGATCGCGCCCTTCGCTGCGGGTGACTGGATTGGCCTCGGCGCGCTCGAATGTATCGGACCGATTGCTCGATTCGCTCAGTTGGTGGGGCGGATTCGCCGCCGCGAGCTGCTTCTGCTTGATCGCGGTCATGTCCACCTGCGCGCCTGCGGCGAGGATTCGGAGTGTGTCCTGGCTTGTTGTGGAGGAAATTTGCATGGGTGGTCTCCCTTCGTGTCTGGATGGCGCTGTTCTACAAAGCACTCAGAGCAAACCGCCTGCCAGCGCTCCAGAAACCCGAAAGGGGTCGTTTCAAGCGGACGACGCAGCGGACCGATTTCTGTCTTGAGCCTGATCGCCCATCGGTTATCCGGACCTGATAGTCCTTGGTTTGCAATGCTTCCGGACGCCGCGACAAGTCTGGACGAGGAGAAGCGTGATGAAGCGGACAGCGGGCGCCCCGAGTGCGACGCGCATGATCGAAATGGGCGCTGTTGTGATGGTGGCGATCCTTCTGCTGATCATCGGCGGGCCGCGTCTGATTCAGGCCCGGCAGCAGACGGTGGCGGACCTGTTGGAGCAGCGGCTGGGCGATGTGCGGATCGCCATTGCGCACATGTACTCTGAGCGCTCCGCCGAGGGCCGGCCGGGCTATCCCTCCGTGGGCGAACTGGCGGGCCCCGGCGCGCCGGCCATCGAGATTCCGGTCAATCCGCTGACGGGCGTGGCGACGGTGCAACCCGCGACGCGGCTGGAGGCGTGGCGGCGCGAGGTCACTGGCGCGGGGGGGTGGCGCTACTACGTCGACAACGACGCCAACCCTCCCGAGGCGGTCTTCTACGCCGATGTCGACGCCCCGACGCACTTCACCGATCCGCAGGGGCTCCCCATTCGGGCCAACGAACTGTGAGATTCGCGCAGGCCGCCGGTTGACGGGTGTCCGCATCGACCGCGTCGGATATGCTGTCGCCCCCCCAGTAGGCGACCGGCGCCGCCATCGCCGCTGGGGCGCCTGTGTGACATCGCCGCGACCGCCACATCGGGCGGCGGAAATTTCATCCAACTGTGAAGAGACGAGGAGCGACACTGTGCAGACGACACTGATCATCCTGAAGCCGGACGCCGTGCAACGCGGTGTGATGGGCGAGATCATCACCCGTTTCGAGCGGAAGGGCCTCCAGATTGTCGGCTGCAAGATGATGCGGATCTCTCAGGATCTCGCCGCAACCCACTACGAGGCACACAAAAGCAAGCCCTTCTACGACGGGCTCGTTCGATTCATGACAAGCTCGCCCGTGCTGGTCATGGCGATCCGCGGCGTCGGAGTCATTGAAATTTCGCGGAAGATGATGGGCGCCACGTTCGGATCCAAGGCAGAGCCGGGAACGATCCGCGGCGATTTCGGCGTGTCGAATTCGTACAACCTGATCCACGGCTCGGACAGCCCCGAGGCCGCGGCCCGCGAGCTGGAGCTTTTCTTCGGCAAGGACGAGGTGACGGAGTTCAGCCGCTCGATCGACGGCTGGGTCTACGACCTGAGCAGCGGGGCGCCGGAATAAAGGCGCCGGAGTCGGCAATAGCCATCGCAAGCTGGCGTTCTGCTTCCCGTGGGCTCACATTGCTGCGCTCTGGAGGAGGCCTTGTCATGCTGCGATTCCCGCGTCTCGAATCAGCCTTGATGTTGCTCGTGCTTTGCGCTGCGGCGTCGGCGCAGAGCGGGCTGACGCCCCTCAATGATCTCGGCGCGGGGCAATACCTCGGCTTCGAGGGCGGGCTGTACGCCGGCGGTGTGAATGAGCCTCCCGCCGGCCATCTCGCCGAGGCGATGGCGCGATCGACGCAGATCATCCCGCGCGATGCAACCGGGGCGCCCGATCCCGACGGGCTGATCGGCCTGATCGCGATCGGCATGTCGAATACGGCGCAGGAATTTGCGGTTTTTGAGCGCCAAGAGGACTTGAACACCGGCCGCAACGCGCGAATCGTGATCGTCGGCGCGGCACAGGGCGGGCAGCCGGCGGATGTGATTAACGATCCCGGCGCCATGTACTGGGGCCTGGTGCAGAATCGTATTCACGCGGCGGGGCTGACGCCGGAGCAGGTGCAGGTGATCTGGCTGAAGCAGGCGCAGACACAGCCGCTGCCAACGTTCCCCGAGCACGCCGAGTCGTTGCGCGATGATCTGCGCGACATCGTGCACATTCTGCATGACACATTTCCCAATCTGCAGATCTGCTACCTCTCCAGCCGCATTTATGCAGGGTACACCGACAACCCGTTTCGCAATGAGCCACTTTCCTACCAGACAGGATTCGCAGTGAAATGGCTGATCAACGATCAGATCGACGGCGATCCGGAGTTGAATTTCGATGCGGACAAAGGCGTTGTGCGCGCTCCGCTTCTGCTGTGGGGGCCCTACCTCTGGGCGGACGGCCCTGAGCCGCGCTCTGACGGGCTGACATGGCTGCCTGAGGATTACGAAAGCGACAACATCCATCCTTCGCCCTCGGGCGAGCAGAAGGTCGCCGATCTGCTGTCGGACTCTTTCGCCTCCGATCCGACGGCTCACGTGTGGTGGCGTCCCCGCGCTGATGTGCGCCTCGTCGCCATCGACGCCGAGGCGGACGCCCACGTGCGCAGCGATATGCCGAATACGAATTCCGGATCCGGGCCCGAGGTCGTGACCTTCACCATGGAGAACGGAGTGCAGGCGCGCGGGTTCGTGCGTTTCGTCTTGGACGATCTGGTCGCTCCGGTGCGTTACGCGAAGCTGAATTTTCGCAGCGCCGGCGGTTCAATTCCTGCCAGTGTGCAGTTCGTGCCGGACTCAACGTGGGACGAGCTGGGAATCACGTATTCGAATGCGCCCGGCGTCGCTGGTCTGCTCGGTGCGCTGCCGCCGGCATCTCGCGATATACCGGTCTCGCTCGATCTCACGTCGACCATCAACGCCCAGGCGCCGGCGCCGGTTTCAATCGAACTTGGCGTGGCGATGGTGGGCCATCGCCGGTTTTTCAGTCGTGAGTCGGGCCAGCCGCCGCGGCTGGTGATCACTGTGAGAAGCCCCTGTCCCGCCGATCTGGACGGTGATGGCGTCGTCGGGTCGTCGGACCTTGCGATTCTGCTGGGCGCGTGGGGCGACTGGGGCGGCCCATTCGATGTCGATGGGAGCGGGCTGGTGGGCAGCGGCGACCTGGCGGCGCTGCTGGGCGCCTGGGGCCCGTGCCCGCAATGACCGTGCTCAGGCGCCCTCGGCCCGAGCCTCACGCGTCAGCAGTCGGTGCGTCCATGCGACGGCGAGGGCGCTCAGGCCGAAGAGGATGGCGCCGAGGACCTGGTGGCTGGTCGCCATGGCGACGCGGATGAGCGGGTATTCGCCTCGGTGCGTCAGCACGATCCACAGCGCTAGTCCGCCGAGGACCATCTGAAGCCCAACGCCGTGCATGAGCCCGGCGCCGACGATGCGGAGGTGGGGAATGTCGCGGTAGGCGGTCTTCAGACGCACGCCCACACCAATTGCGAGCACGAGCGGCACGATCGAGAAGACGGCGTGCGAGAGCAGGGCGTGCAGGTGCTGGCCCATGTGGCGGCCGGTGGCGCCGATGAGGATCTGCAGCGCCATCGCCGCGACCAGCGCCCATGCGAAGCCGCGGATGGCGCCGGCAGCGCGAGTTGAAGCGGCGGGTTTGTCGCTTCTCCACGTCAGAGAGAGAAACGCGGCGATCGCGCACATGAAGGCGAAGAAGATTTGCGCCGTGAAACCGTGAACGATGCGCAACGCGGTGTTGTCCCACTCGACGCGGTAGCCGCCCATGATTCCCTGGATTACGACGAGCACAAAGGCGCCGACCACCGCGCCCTTGAGCCAGCGGCGCCGATCCACGGCAAGCGCGTAGATCATCAGCGTCATCGTGGTAAGTCCGACGAGCGCGCCGAAGAGGCGATGGGCGTGCTCATAGAGCAGGCCGCCGGTCATGCGGCTGAGCGGGTAGAGGAACATGTTGAAGCCTTCGCTGGTCGGCCAGTCGGGCACGGCCATGCCGGTCTCGGTGCTGGTGACGATGCCGCCGACGGGAAGGATGAGCAGCACGCTCACGGCGGCGACAATGCCGAAGCGGGCGAGCCAGCGATCGGCGTCAGCGCGCCGCGATTCGGGAAGGCCTCCGGTGATGCGCGATGTCGCCACAGCGCTGATGCACATGAGCGCCGTGCCGAAGACGATCCATCCTGCGACCCACATGGCCGCGTTGCTGCGCAGTCCTGCTTCCGGATCGTCCTCCGCGGAGAGGATGGAGCCGAGAATCATCAGGTTGATGAGGCTGGTCACCAGGCCGGCGCCGAGGCCGATGGTGAGGGCGTCGGCGCGGGGAACCCAGCGGCCGATGCAGACGCCGCCGACGAGCAGGAGGGCGACCAGGGCTGCGGCGATGACAGGGCCGGGGATCGCGGGATCCTCGGGGATGTGCAGGGCGTAGCCGACCGTCCACATCGCCAGTGCGGTGGCGAACCCGAAGGTGATCGCGGGGCCGACCAGGGGGCGCCGGACGGCGGGTGAGAGGGAGTCTGGGGCGTTCGGCATGGGCAGGACTCTACCGCGGGTGATGTGGCTTCGACGCGCGAGAGCGGCGGAGCAGGTCGTTTGTCTTGCAAGAATTATTACTGCGAGTATGGAAAAGTCCAGCGTCCGCCGATAGTGTGTGTCTCGCTGACCTGTCCAGAAATTGTTGAGACAGAGTCTCGATTACCGGGCAGGTCCCGAACGGCCTTGACAGATGTTCTCAATCCCGCAACTACTACTGTCTCGCAGAAACGGCCCGAGAGGCCGGACGGCCTTCGCCTCATGGGCGGGGCGGCATGTTTCAGAGGAGGCCGAGCGATCGGCCTGTCATCCATCGTGACGCGGCAGGCCGGGGCGCAGACCCGGGCCGAGGAAGAGGCGGAAGGATCCCGTGGCCAACATCTTCCCGAAGTGGACCAAAATGATTCCGACCGTGCTCGCGGGAGGATCATTCGCGTTTCTCGTGCTGATCGTGGCGACGGTGTGGTACTACATGACGCCGAGCTACACGCGCGTCGGGTACCAGCCGACGCAGCCGGTCGCGTTCAGCCATCAGGTGCACGTCGGCAAACTCGGCATGGATTGCCGCTACTGCCACACGCACGTTGAGCAGTCACGCCACGCCAATATTCCATCCACCGCCACATGCATGAGCTGTCACACCGTCGTTGATGAGCTTGGCGGCTACCTGCAGCAGGCGGTGAGCCGCGACGGCTCGTCGCCCTCGGCGCATTGGCGCAGCGAGGATCTGCAGATCGTTCGCAACGCCTACGCCGATGACAAGCCGATACCGTGGCGACGGGTGCACAAGGTTCCGGACTATGCGCACTTCAACCACGCCGTGCATGTGAACGCGGGCGTGAGCTGCTATTCGTGCCACAAGCGCATCGATCAGATGCCCGTCGTTTTTCACGCCGAGAGCATGGGCATGGGCTGGTGCCTCGACTGCCACCGGGCGCCGGAGAAGCACCTGGTCGAGCAGGAATACATCACAGACCTCGCAGCCGTTGAAGAGATGCTTGCCGACCGCGACCACGCCAGAACTGTCGGAGCGCGGATCGCCGAGCGGCTTCGCATGGCTCCTTCACAGAACTGCGCAGCTTGCCACTACTGATGAACGCTGTCGGCGCCGAGCCGACGATCGACCACCGAGCAGGGATGATCGAGAGCCCATGAGCAGAGCGAAACAATGTCCATCGACGGTCGGCAAGAAGCCCGCTGAGACGCCCAGCGTCTCCGCCGGCCGCAGCGCCGCCACTGGGAAAGAGTTCTGGCGCGGGCTGGATGAGCTTGCGGAGACGCCCGAGTTCCGCGAAATGCTCCATCGCGAGTTCCCCGCGGGGGCCTCGGAGCTGCTCGAGGGCTCGCGGCGCGAATTTCTGCGCGTGATGGCGGCGTCGCTGGCGCTCGCCGGCGTGGCCGCGGTTCCCGGCTGCCGGCGCCCCGATCACAAGATCATGCCCTACACGCGCGACCCCGAGGATGTGATCCACGGCGAGTCGATCTATTACGCCACTGCGATGCCCCTTCCCGGCGGCGGCGCCGAGGGCGTTCTTGTCGAATCGCACACCGGTCGGCCGACCAAGGTCGAAGGCAATCCGCTGCATTCGATCAACCAGGGCAAGAGCAGCGTCTGGGCCCAGGCGAGCATTCTCGATCTGTATGACCCCGACCGACTGATGGGCCCGTCGCGGCTCGCCAACGGAGAGCGGCGGCGCGCCACGTGGCGCGAGTTCGAAGAATTCGCATCGCGCCATTTCGCCCGGTTCAACAACTCACGCGGACGCGGCCTTGTCTTTCTTGTTGAGAAGTCGACGAGCCCCTCACGCGATGCGATGCGTCGCAAGCTCATGCAGCGATGGCCCGAGGCCCGCTGGCTGCCGTATGAAGCGGCCGACAATGAGAACGCCCTCACCGGGGCGCGCATCGCATTCGGCGAGCCCAGACGGGAGATTCTCAACCTTGCCAATGCCCGTGTGATCGTCTCCGTCGATCGCGATTTCGTCTCCGGCCACGGTGAAGACAGCATGCTGAGCGACGCCCGCGGATTCGCGGCGGGGCGGCGCGTTCTCGAGACCAGCGGCGATGAGAGCCGCATGAGCAGGCTCTACGCCGTTGAGTCGGCCATGACGCCCACCGGCGGCATGGCGGATCACCGTCTGCGCCTTCGACCGAGCCAGATCGGCCTCTATGTCGGCGCTCTGGCGGCGGCGGTGGCGCAGCGCGTGGGCAATGCGGGTGAACTTGGCGGTCTGGCGGCTCGGTTCTCTGGCGCACCTGCGCGGCTCGGCATCGGCCAGGAATGGATCGACGCCGTGGCCGACGATCTCATCGAGAACCGCGGCGCATCGGTCGTCGTCGTCGGCGCCGCGCAGCCGGCTCCGGTGCACGCGCTGGCGCACGCCATCAACGCCGCGATCGGCGCGGTCGGGAGCACGGTCTCCTACGCCGCGATGCCCGAGGACGCGGCGGCTTCCTCATCTGAGTCGATCCGCACACTGGCGCGCATGTCGGCGAACGAGCTTGACACGCTCGTCGTCATCGGCGCCAACCCCGTCTATTCAGCGCCGGCGGATCTGAACTTCGCCGATCGTTTCGCCTCAATTTCGACCACGATCCATCTTGGTCTGCACCAGGACGAGACGGCCGAGGCGTCCACATGGCGCCTCAATCGGGCCCACTTCATGGAGACATGGGGCGATGTTGTCGCCGCGGACGGCTCGATGAGCGTCGTGCAGCCCATGATCGCTCCCATCGGCTACGAGCCGGACGACATCGAGCCGGGTCGCGGCGAGCTTGAGCTGCTGGCGCTGCTGCTCGGCGAAGAGCGGAGCGATCCTTTCGAGATCGTGCGCGACACGTGGCGCGAGATGTTGAATTCGTCCGAGAACGAGTTCCGCAAGCGCTGGCGACGCACACTGCACGACGGTTTCCTTCAGGGTACGGCCGGCACGGCGATCTCGAACGCAGGCCGAATCAATTTCGGCGCGCTCCGCAGCGCTGTTGATGAAATCGAATCACACGCAGACGCCGAGGGGATTGAGGTCGTCTTCCGTCCCTGCTACAAGCTGGGCGACGGCCGCTTCGCCAACAACGGCTGGTTGAACGAACTTCCGAATCCTGTCACCAAGGTGTGCTGGGACAATCCCGCGCTCATCAGCCCCGCGACCGCGATGCGGCTCGGCGTCGTGGATGGCGACGAGATCACCATCGAGGTCGGCGGCCGTTCGCTCGACATACCGGTGTGGCGCATGCCGGGCCTGTCCGACGAGACGATCGTGCTCGATCTCGGCTACGGGCGCACCGCCGCGGGGCGCGTCGGGCTGGGGGTCGGGTTCAACACGTATTCGCTTCGCGCCAGCGACGTGAAGCGACTTGCGACGGGCGCCTCGGCGACCAAGGGTCGCCGTCGTCACGAAATCGCCTGCGTGCAGACGCACTGGGCGATGGAAGGGCGCCCGATCATTCTCGAGAGCGACCACCAGGCGTGGCTGGCCCACGGCGACGAGGTGCTGGAGGATCACAAGGACGCCTACGGCCAGTACAAGCCGCTGCGCTTCGCCGATCGTCTGCCTCCCAACAACGCGCCGCACACACCGGCGAACGAGTCCATCTACCAGCCTCGCCAACAGCACACCTACGAGTCCCGGCCGCAGTGGGGGATGTCGATCGACCTGGGGAACTGCTCAGGCTGCGGCGTGTGCACGATCGCCTGCCAGGCGGAGAACAACATCCCCATCGTCGGCAAGAATGAGGTGATCAAGGGTCGCGAGATGCACTGGATCCGCGTCGATCGCTACTTCGCCACCCCTGTGGACCAGGAGCAGCCCAGATCATTGAGCGACTTCGGCGACGCCGGCCCGTACACAGGCGGACGGCGCCTCGAAGATCCGGACATGGCCGTGATGCCGGTTCCCTGCATGCACTGCGAAAATGCGCCGTGCGAGACGGTCTGCCCCGTCAATGCCACCGTGCACGGGCGCGAGGGCCTCAACGAGATGACCTACAACCGCTGCATCGGCACGCGGTACTGCTCCAACAACTGCCCGTACAAGGTGCGTCGCTTCAACTACTTCGATTACGCGACCAAGCGTCTCGGCGGCGATTATGTCGGCAAGGACCTGGTCGGCGGCGCCATCCGCAACGAGCACCTGGTCCCGCCGCGGCTCCGCGAGAAGATCGAAGAGGGTAAGGGCGAGCTGCAGGTCATGCAGTACAACCCGCACGTCACCGTCCGCGAGCGCGGCGTGATGGAGAAGTGCACCTACTGCGTGCAGCGCATCAACGAGGCCCGCACCGAGAGCAAGCTCAAGGGGTTGGACGCCATCCCCGACGGCTTCTTCCAGACAGCGTGCCAGCAGGCGTGCCCGACCGAGGCGATCGTCTTCGGCGACATCCTCGATCCGCTGAGCAAGATCCGCCGGATGCGCGACAACGGGCGGACATACGACCTGCTCGGCTATCTGAATATTCGACCCAGAACGACCTACCTGGCCCGGCTGCGGAACCCCAACAGCCGCCTGCGCGACCCCGTGGTCGACCCCTTTGATGAGTTCGACCCGGCGCGCCACAAGCACTCAGAGGCCTCTCAGGATGAAGGGCGCATCATGAGCCTGCCGGTTCTGACCAACGCGCCATCGCCGATTGAAGCGATGACCAGCGTCGCCGCCAAGCTCGGAGGGACGGCATGAGCTCGTTCAACCCCGACGAACGAACGGCGCAGCGCATGGCCGGCGGGCAGGATCGCCCCGACGCCGAGCGACCGCGCGATCCGGAGACGATCGACGGCACGATCATCGACGATCCGTCGGTGCGTCCGCCGCTGGTGCTGGGCGATCGCGACTTCCACTCGGTCACCGAAACGATCTGCGGCTGGGCGGAGAACCCGGCGCCGAAGTGGTGGATGCCCGCCTTCCTGATCTCCTCGGCGGTCTCCGGCATCGGCACGCTGATGATCCTCTACCTGATCATCACCGGCGTGGGCGTGTGGGGACTGAACAGCCCGGTGATGTGGGGCTGGGCCATCGTGAACTTCGTGTGGTGGGTGGGCATCGGCCACGCCGGAACGCTCATCTCCGCGATCCTGTGCATTTTCAAGCAGAAGTGGCGCACCAGCATCAACCGCTTCGCCGAGGCGATGACGATCTTCGCGGTCATCTGCGCGGGCACGTTCCCCGGCATCCATGTCGGACGCGTCTGGTTCGCGTGGATGCTCTTCCCGATCCCGAACTACAACTACATCTGGCCGCAGTTCCGCAGTCCGCTGCTGTGGGACGTCTTCGCGGTGGGCACGTATTTCACGGTCTCGCTGCTGTTCTGGTACATGGGCATGATCCCGGACCTGGCGACGCTGCGCGACCGGGCCCTGAAGCGGCTGCACATGAAGGCGGCGGTCGGGCCCATCGAGATCGCGCTCGGGAAGATCCGCGCCTTCGGCTACGGCTTCTTCGCCCTCGGGTGGCGCTTCAGCTCCCGCGGCTGGCTGAACTACGAGAAGGCGTACATCCTGCTCGCCGGCCTCGCCACGCCACTGGTGCTCAGTGTGCACTCGGTGGTGTCCTTCGACTTCGCCGTCTCGATCCTGCCCGGCTGGCACACGACGATCTTCCCGCCCTACTTCGTCGCCGGCGCCATCTTCTCCGGCTTCGCGATGGTGCTGACACTGCTGATCCCGGCCCGCGAGCTGTACCCGGGCATGAAGGACTTCGTCACCGCCCGCACGCTCGAGAACATGTGCAAGATCATCACGCTGACGGGCCTGATCGTCGGCTTCGCCTACGCGATGGAGTTCTTCATCGCCTGGTACGGCGGCAACGTGTTCGAGAGCGAGGCCTTCATCATCCGCGCCATCGGCCCCTATTGGTGGGCCTACGCGATCATGTTCTCCTGCAACGTGCTGAGCCCGCAGGTCTTCTGGTTCAAGTGGGCCAGGACGACGCCTTGGTTCATCTTCATCGTCACGATTTTCGTCAATATCGGGATGTGGTTCGAGCGATTCGTGATCGTCACGACGCTGTCGTCGGACTTCCTGCCGGGCAGCTGGCGCTACTACGCTCCGACGTATGTGGATGTGCTCACCTTCGTGGGCAGCCTGGGCATCTTCATGACGCTGTTCCTGCTGTTCATGCGGTTCCTGCCGATGCTGGCGATCAGCGAGGTGAAGAACGTGCTGCCGCAGGCTGATCCGCACGGCCACCATGGCTCCGAGAGCGGTGATGGAGCCGGAGAGAAGAACGGGAAGGAGGGCGCCCATGGCTGAGCCTCGCACTGACGCCCCGATCTGGGGCATGACGGCTGAATACGAGAGCCCGGCGGCGATTTACCATGCTGCGGAGCGCTTCCGCGACGCGGGGTATGCGAAGTGGGATGTGTACGCCCCGATCCCGATTCACGGCATCGACCAGGCGATGGGCCTGAAGCCGAGCAAGGTCGGCTGGTTCGTGGCGGTCGGCGCCATCGTCGGTGTGAGCGGCGGCTTGCTGATGCAGTGGTTCATGAACGCGTTCGCTTACCAGATCAATGTAGCCGGCAAGCCGCTGTTCGCGTGGGAGCAGTTCATGCCGGTCACGTTCGAGCTGGGCATTCTTTTCTCGGCCACCATGGCGCTGCTGGCGATGCTGACGCTGAACGGCCTGCCTCGGTGGAACCATCCGCTCTTCGGCCATGACCGTTTTCTGCGCGTGAGCGATGACCGGTTCATGATCGTGGTCGAGTCGAAAGATCCGAAGTTCGACGCCGAAGCAACGCGACGTCTGCTGGAGGAGTGCGGCGGGACGCACATAGAAACAGTGGTGGAGGAGTGAGGGGCATGCGAGCCGTGATGGACAGAGTGAAAGTGGCGGCGTCGATCGCGCTGGCGGCGAGCGTGCTGGCCGCGTCGGCCGGATGCCGCGGCGACCGGACGGACAATCCGCCCCGGCAGTATTTCCCCGGACTGATGGATCAGCCCAAGTACAAGGCGCAGGCCGAGTCGCGATTTTTCAGTGATCGCCGAGCGATGCGCGAGCCGCCCTCGGGCGTGGTTGCATTCGGGCGCGCGCCTCATCTCGAATACGGCTCCGGTGAAGCGGAGCGAGAAGAGGGGCGGGCCCGCGTTTCGCTCCAGCGGACGCACTTCCTGCGCAACGATGACCGGGTCTTCCGCGGAATCGAGAATGACGACACGTGGGTCGAACGGATTCCGATCCGAGGTCTTTACAACCTCGGTCCGGATGACTCGATTGACGAAGCGTTGGTGATGCGCCTCATCGAAACAGGGCGGAAGCAGTACAACATTTTCTGCCTGGTGTGCCACGGCGGCGCCGGCGCCGGCGATGGGCCTGTCGGCAAGGAGTGGTCGGCGCCGTTGCCGAACTTCCATGACGATCGGTTCCAGCCTGGCGCTGACGACGGGAGTGACGGTTACCTTTTCCATGTGATCCGCAACGGGGTGGCCAACGCCCCCGGCGCCGAGCCGGCCCTGCGGATGCCTGCCTATGGCGATCGGGTGAACGAGCACGACGCGTGGGCGATCGTCGCGTATATCCGGTCGCTGCAGCGGGCCCGAGGCGCCCCGATCGATCTTGTTCCTGATGCGGAGCGTGAGCGGCTGGAGCGTCGACGCCCGGCGACGCAGACGGGCGCGGACGCCGGTCATCCGCATGGCGACGACGATTCGCACACTTCCATGGAGGACGCATCGTGAGCGGCTCCGGCGCGCACAACACATCCCTGGCCGATCGCGGCGACATTCGCATGTCGCCGAGCGCCGCCCGGGTTCTGTCGGCGGTTCTCCTCGCCATCGGCGCGGTCTGTGTCGGCCTCACGCTCGTGCTTGGACTGACGACAGGCGACAAAACGGTGGCGCGGCAGGCGCTGGCCTCGTACCACGTGGGGTTCCTGATCGCGATCGGCTTCAGCCTGGGGGCGATGGCCATCGTCATGATTCTGCACCAGGTCAACGCAGGTTGGGCCGGGTTGATAAGACGCCAGTTCGAGAATGTGATGAGCCTGGTGTGGCCTTGCGCCATCCTGTTCATCCCGGTGATCTTGCTGTCATTGCTCGGCGATCCGCTGTGGAAGTGGATGGATCCTGAGTATGTCGCCGGGGACGCGCTCTATGACCACAAGAAGCCCTACCTGAACACGACGTTCTTCCTGATCCGCAACATCGTCTACTTCGTGATCTGGATCTGGCTGGCGCATTCGCTGTTCCGCTACTCGACGCAGCAGGATCTGACCGGAGACAAGTGGCTGACGGCGAAGGCGCGTCGGATGTCGAGCTACGGGCTGCTGCTGTTCGCTCTCACCACCGCCTTCGCGGCCTTCGACTGGGAGATGACGCTCGACTTCCACTGGTTCTCGACGATGTACGGCGTGTACTTCTTCGCCGCCAACGTCGGCGCCGCCATCTGCCTGGTCACCTTCATCCTCCTGATGCTCCGCCGCTCGGGGCGCCTGGCGGACCTGGTGACGGTCGAGCATTACCACGACCTGGGCAAGCTGATGTTCGGCTTCGTGGTCTTCTGGGCGTACATCAGCTTCAGCCAGTATTTCCTGATCTGGTACGCCAACATTCCTGAAGAGACGATGTGGTACCAGCGTCGGCAGGCGGACGGCTGGGGCACGATCGCGATCGCCCTGTCGCTGGGCCGATTCATCCTCCCCTTCATTCTGCTGATGCCGAGGCCGTTCCGGCGCTCGCCGGCCGTACTGGCGTTCGCGAGCGTGTGGTTGATCGGCTTCCACGCGCTGGAGGTGTTCTGGATCGTGCGGCCGCAGGTCTACGATCCGGCGACGTACGAGCCCATCATGCTGAACCTTCTCGATGTGGCGGCGGCGTTGGGTCCGGTGAGCCTCTTCCTCGGGCTGCTGGTGCGAAAGATCGCGTCCGGTCCGCTCGTCCCCCTTCATGATCCGAGAATGGATGAGTCTCTTCACCACAAGAATTACATCTGACCCCAGTCGGGCGGCCCGGCGGCGGGGAATCCAGCCGCCGCGGCGCACGAATCCACCGGCGACAGTGTGTAGCGGATTCCAGAGGTTGAACCATGTCTGACGAACGCCAAGACGATCTGCAGGAACATCAGGAAACGCCCTGGGTCGACGCCGATCATTCCGGTGAGACCGACGACCCTTGGCACGCGCACACCCCTGATGAGGGCGTGCCGCAGCCTTCGCATGGCGAGACTTCGCCGGCGACGATCGCCGCGGTCGGGATCATCAGTTTCGCGTTGCTGGGTGTGACGATGGCATTTGTGGCGTTTTACTTCATCCAGATCAACCAGATCGAATATACCCGCAAGGTTGAGATCGATATCGGGCAGGATGTTCGATCGTTGCAGCGCGTGTGGGAGGCGGACCTGCGGAATTACGGCTGGGTGGACGCGCCCAACAATGTTGTACACATCCCCATCGACCGCGCGATCCGTTCGGTCGCGAGGGAGTACGCCCAGGAGCGTTGACTCGGATGCGAACCGAACTTCGGACCATCCTGACCGCCCGCATCGTCCGGCTCGCCGTGTGCGCTGTCGCAGCGTTCGTGTTCGGCGCAGGCCAGTTGGCGTGGGCCCAGCTTCTGCTCGATGAGCATCCTGCGGAAACGCTCGGCGCCGGCATCGATGAGCGCCGGGGCGAGCAGGTTCCGCTCGACCTCACCTTCAAGGATGCGCGCGGCCGCAGCGTCACCCTCGGCGATTATTTCGATGGTGAGCGCCCGGTCGTGCTGGTGATCGGCTATTACGACTGCCCGCTGCTGTGCACGCTGATTTTCAACGGCGCCCAGGCCGGATTCAATGACATCGCCTTCACGCTGGGGCAGGAGTATCGCGCGGTCTCGATCAGCTTCGATCACACGAATACGACCGCGATGGCGAGGGAGCGGCAGGCGGCGGCCCATGTCGGGTACGCTCGCTACATCGAAGAGGACGCCTGGCCCTTCCTGACGGCGGACGCCTCGAATGCTCGGAAGCTGTGCGAATCGGTCGGGTATCGCTACGTGTACATGCCGGATGTGGACGAGTTTTCGCACGCGGCCGTGATCATGATTCTCACACCGGACGGGGTGATTTCGAATTACCTGTACGGCATCAAGTATCCGCCGCGGCAGCTTCGGCTGGCGCTGATGGAGGCCGCGGACGGCCAGATCGGATCGTTGTTCGACCGCATTCTGTTCTACTGCCACATCTGGGATCCGCGCAAGGGAAGCTATGTTCTGCACGCATTCCGTGTGATGCAGATATCGGCGGCGTTGACGGCGCTGGTGCTGGGGGCGGGCATCGGGTGGCTTTTCTTCACCGGGTCGCGGCGAAGCGGCGCCCGCGGCGGATCGTTGGAGTCGATCGAAAGTCACGAGCGGAGCCCGGGGTCGGGCGCCGCCACGGCGATGGAAGGTTGATCGGATGATTTCTTTGCTCAACAACCTGTGCGGACTTCTGGCCTCGGCGCCGCACGTCCCGGTCGAAGGAGGCGTGGGCCTGCATCGGAAGGGCTCCACCTTCGTGACGCAGCACGACATGCTGTTCTGGTTCATTTTCTGGCTGTCGGTCTTCTTCTTCGTGCTGCTGATGGGATTGTCTGCGTACTTCATATTCAAGTATCGACGGCGTCCGGGTGTGCCGGCCCAGCGCAGCGCCTCGCACAACACGCCGCTGGAGCTGACGTGGTCCGTGGTCCCGTTGGTGATTCTGCTCGGTCTGTTCTTCTGGGCCTTCCACGTGTACATGGACATGCACATGGCGCCGGGCGATGCGGAAGAGATCAATGTCACAGCGCAGAAGTGGGCGTGGTCCTGGGTCTATGACAACGGCGCAGAGGCGCAGGAAACACGTCGGATCGCGGATCAGGATGTTCCAGTCTTCGCAGTCCCCGCGGACAAGCCGGTGCGGCTGATCATGCACAGCACGGACGTGATTCACAGCCTCTACGTGCCGGATTTTCGCGTCAAGCTCGATGTCTTCCCCATGCGCTACACCACCATGTGGTTCGAGGCGAGCAAGGCCGGTGAGGAGCATTACCTGTTCTGCGCCGAGTATTGCGGCTCGGGCCATTCCCAGATGGGCGCGGTCATCAAGGTGTTGGAGATGAATGACTACCTGCAATGGAAGCAGGACAACACCCTGGACGACGCGCTGTCGCCGGTCGAGCTCGGCGGCATCCTCTACCGGACCCGGGGCTGCAACGCCTGCCATGCGACGGACGATCGCTCCGGCGAGGGGCCGGGCTGGGCGGGCATTTACGGCTCGGAGCGCCGCTTCACCGACGGCTCCACCACCACCGCGGATGAGAACTACCTGCGCAGCCAGATCCTCGACCCCAGCGGGCGCACACTCGAGGGCTATCGCAACGTGATGCCCAGTTACCAGGGCATGCCGGAGCGGGAGCTGAACGCGCTGATCGCGTTCATCAAGAGTCTGAGCGCAAAGGGCCGCGAGGAGCTGGATGCGGTGGAGGAGGAAATCGAAGCCGCGTTGGAAGAGGCGGAAGAGGATGAAAATTCGCAGGATTGACAGAGAGGGCATTCCCCCGTCCAGGAATCAGTGAACCATGAGCGCCAGCACACATGACGACCACCACGACGTGAGCTACCTGCACCCCAAGGGCGGGTTCTTCGCAACCGTGTGGGACTGGATGACGACGATCGATCACAAAAAGATCGGCGTCATGTATCTCTTCGCGACCCTCTTCGCCTTCTTCCTGGGAGGCGTCTTCGCGCTGCTGGTGCGCATGGAGCTGTTCAGCCCCACGAAAACCATCATCGACGCGGTCACGGAAGAGACGGTCGTCACCGGGCAGATCTTCAGCCCCGACACCTACAACCGGTTGTTCACGCTCCACGGGGCGATCATGGTCTTCCTCTTCATCATCCCCGCGATTCCCGCGGCGATGGGGAACTTCTTCCTGCCCCTCATGCTCGGCGCCAAGGACGTGGCGTTCCCGAGACTGAACCTGATGAGCTGGTACATCTACGTCACCGGCGCCGCGTTCTCGCTGATTTCGATCCTGCTGGGCGGCGTTGACACCGGCTGGACGTTCTACACGCCATACAGCATTCAGGGGGATGAGGAGCACTGGCGCGTCGTCTTCATGACGACGGGCGTCTTTATTCTCGGCTTCAGCTCGATACTCACGGGCATGAACTTCATTGTGACCGTGCACAAGCTCCGCGCCCCGGGCATGGGCTGGTTCGATATGCCGCTCTTCATCTGGGCCATCTACGCCACCAGCATCATCCAGGTGCTGGCGACGCCGGTGCTCGGCGTCACCGTGCTGCTGCTCACGGTCGAACGGCTCTTCAAGGTGGGCATCTTTGACCCCGCGCTCGGCGGCGACCCCGTCCTCTACCAGCACTTCTTCTGGTTCTATTCACACCCGGCGGTGTACATCATGATCCTGCCCGGCATGGGCATCATGAGCGAGCTGATCGGTGTGCACGCCCGGAAGAAGATCTTCGGCTACCGGGCGGTGGCGTTCTCGAGCCTCGGCATCGCGGCGATCAGCTTCATCGTCTGGGGCCACCACATGTTCACCGCCCAGGGTGAGCTGGCCAGCGCCATCTTCTCGTTCCTGACGTTCCTGGTCGCCATTCCCTCGGCGATCAAGGTCTTCAACTGGGTGGCGACGCTCTACAAGGGATCAATCGCGCTGAACACGCCCATGTGCTACGCGCTCGGATTCCTCTTCACCTTCTCGATCGGCGGCCTCACCGGAATCTTCCTCGGCTCGCTCCCGACCGATCTCCACCTGCACGACACCTACTTCATCGTCGCCCACTTCCACTACGTCATGATGGGCGGCACCGCCATCGCCTTCATGGGCGGCCTGCACCACTGGTGGCCCAAGATGTTCGGCAAGATGTACAGCGAGCGCTGGGCCCTGGTGGGTTTCGCGCTGGTCTTCATCGGATTCAACGTCACCTTCTTCTCGCAGTTCCTGATGGGCGCCGACGGCATGCCGCGCCGTTATGCGACCTATGTCGACGAGTTCATGCCCTTCCACCGCGCCAGCACCATCGGATCGTGGATTCTCGCGCTGGGCTTCTTCGTCCACCTCTTCGTCTTCGTGCACTCGCTGATTGCGGGCAGGAAGGCGCCGCCGAACCCCTGGGGCGGCCTGACGCTGGAATGGACGACGGACAGCCCGCCCATCGAGCACAACTTCCACCACGAGCCGCTGGTTCAGCATGGTCCATACGACTTCGATGATGTCGTCCCGCCGCACTGCGACCCGGCCGACTACCCGCTTCCGGAGCCGATCGAGTCCGACTCGCTGAAGCCCGGGCGCACCATGCATTGATCGTCGCCTCCCGGGCGTCCGGGAGGTGTGACGGAACAAAGGACAATTCTCGCCAGCGGACGAGGCATACGACGCAACGATGAGCAGCAATACACCACAATCCGGAGAAGGGTTCGCACCCGCGGTCGACCCCTCGCTGCCGCCCTGGCAACGGCACAAGCACCAGCCCCACTGGCGGAACAACGACGATGAGTACCAGGGCGCCAAGCTGGGCATGTGGCTCTTCCTCACCACCGAGCTCCTGCTCTTCAGCGGCATGTTCTGCGCCTACACCATCTTCCGCATGCTCCACTCGGAGGATTTCGAGCGGGCGTCGCACAAGTATCTCGACTGGGAAATCGGCGCCATCAACACCGTCGTCCTGCTCATCAGCAGCTTCACGGTCGCCCTCGCCATCCGTAATGCGCAGATGAATCAGCAGCGGGCCCTGAAAATCAACCTCTTCATCACCATACTCTGCGGCCTGTTCTTCCTCTTCGCCAAGATCTTCTACGAGTACATTCCCAAGATTCAGGAAGGCAAAGTCCCCGGCGCCAACTTCAGCTACGCCGGCGCAGAGAGCGCATATGACCCGCTCTTCATGTCGATCTACTGGGTCTCCACAGCGATCCACGGCTCGCACGTCGTGATCGGCGTCGGTCTGCTCGCCTGGTGCCTCTGGGTCGCCTCCAAGCGGCGCTACGGCCCGACGCACTACACGAGCCTTGAGAACGTCGGCCTCTTCTGGCACCTTGTGGATCTGATCTGGATTTTCCTCTTCCCGCTGCTGTATCTCGTTGGATGAGCAAGACATGAGCGCACACGACACACAACACGGCGGCGCCGACGATCACGGGTCTCACGGCCACCACGTCGTCTCATGGCAGTTTCTCTTCGGCATCCTGGTGCTGCTGCTGATCCTCACCGGACTCACCGTCTACACCGCCCTTGAGGTGTATCTGGGCGACACCGGCAACCTCCTGCTGGCGCTCTTCATCGCCTCCTTCAAGGCGGCGCTCGTCGTCGGTTTCTTCATGCACCTGCACTGGGACAACAAGTTCAACGCAGTGGCTCTGCTCTTCTGCCTGCTCGCCGGCGTCACTTTCATCGGCTTTACCGCGATCGACATCGGCTCACGCCACATGGTCGATCCCAAGCGGGCGGAAATGATGACGCCAGAAGTTGTCAAACAGGCCCGTGAGCGGGCGATTGCGGAAGGCCGCCTCGAACCCGACAACGACGACAGCGCCAACCAGAACGAATCGCCCCCTGAGTAAACCGACACGAGGAACGCCGATCCCGGCGCCATGTGACACGCAATGACACGCACCAAGCGAACGCGGCTGATCGGTCTCGCCCTGCTGCTGACCGGCGCTGCGCTGCTCGCTGTGTCGCTCCTCGCCATGTCGCAACGTCTTGAAGGCCACTACGCCGAGGCGGATGCGCCCCGGTGGAGCGTCCAGCCCATCTTTGATCAGACGTTCGTCCACGCCGGGCGCAAGGGCGCCGTCCACGCCGCGCCCGAGGCGGCGGCCCCCTCCATCACCATCGAATGGGGGGAGTCGAGCGTGCGTCTGCCCGTCACCGGGCGGGACGATGCACGCCTGCCGCAGCTTCTGCAACACCAGGAATGGCTGCGCGTCCTCCGCCTCGCCGAGGTGAAAGGTGATCAGAAGCAGTTGGAGGAGGGTCTGCAATCGGGCGCAATCGTGCCCAGGCTCGTCGTCGTCGCCCGCGCCCCGGCGCCGGGACACGACCCCGAGACCTGGGGCCAGGCCCGCTACAAGGACTGGAAATACACATTCCTCGAACTGAAGGCCGACGGCTCGATCGAGCGCTCCGAGCAGAACTACCGCGCGCTCGCCAATCAGCCTCACACGTGGGAGTTCGTCGCCGCCATGAACGTGACGCCCAGCCTGCACACCCCTGCGATGCGCGCCAGCTCGCCCATGTCCTATCCGAACTACGGCCCGATCCGCAGCGCCATCGGGGCCATGGGTTGGACGTGGCCGGTGGCGGGCCTCAGCGTCCTCTTGACGTCGACGGGGCTGCTCATCGTCGGATCGACCTTCGTGGCGAAGGTGAGCCGGTGGGAGTGAGGGCGGGTGTCTGGAACACTGTGGAAAACTTGTCGCTTCCTGTCGGTCTGTGAGCAAGTTGTCATCGCCTGGCGGCGCCTGCTGGTCCGGATCGCTTCCAGACTAGAAGGAAGACATGAGCGCACACGTGGCTGAGAGCGATATTTCCATCCAGATCGAGCACAAACAGGCCGAGGCGCCGCTGGTGGACCTCATGGGCGGCGCCGCTCGCTGGGACGTCCGCATCCACGACCACGGCCTCATCGGTCTGGTGGATGTCATGCCTCGTCTCGTGCCGCAGGGGCAGACCGCGGACCAGGCCATCGTCCAGGCCGCCCGCGTCTCCTACGGCGCCGGCACCAAGCGCGTCAACGAAGACCGCGGCCTGATCCGCTACCTCATGCGCCACCGCCACACCACGCCCTTCGAGATGGTGGAGCTGAAGTTCCACTGCGCCATGCCCATCTTCGTGGCCCGCCAGTGGATCCGTCACCGCACCGCGAACGTGAACGAGTATTCCGCCCGCTACTCGGTGATGCCCGACCGCTTCTACAGGCCCGGCATCGAGAATGTCCGCCAGCAGTCCAGCGTCAACCGGCAGGGGGGCGAGGAACCGATCGACGTCGGGACCGCCGAGGACTACCTCGCCTATCTGGAAGAAGCCGAACAGAATTACGCCAGATACCTCGACCTCACCGAACGCGGCGTCGCCCGTGAACTGGCCCGCATCGCGCTGCCCCAGAGCGTCTACACCGAGTGGTATTGGAAGTGCGACCTGCACAACACGCTGCGCTTCCTCAGCCTGCGCATGGACGCCCACGCCCAGCGCGAGATCCGCGACTTCGCCAACGCGATGTACGCGCTGATTGAGCCGATCGTGCCTGTCACACTCGAGGCCTTCCGCGACTACGAACTGGATTCGATGCGCCTGACGAAGCTCGAGATCGAGGCGATCCGCACCGGAGCGGCCGAGATCAGCGCCGAGAACAAACGCGAGCAGGCAGAGTGGCAGGCCAAACGCATGAAGCTCGGCCTCGCGGATTCCGAATGAGGACGCCGCCGCTCAGCGGTTCCGATCGATCTTTTCGACCGGCTTTGGCGCCAGCGCCCGGGCCTGTGCCTCCAGCCGCGCCAGCTCTTCTTCGGTCATGTCGGGATTGCCCAGGAGCAGCGTGCTCGACACCGGGTTCCGCGGGTCGTTCCTGTTGAAGATCACGGCGCCGGGGAAATCGGTGGGCAGATCGATGTCCACGGCGCCGTCGCCCATCAGCGTCTGCGGGTCGTAGGCCGCGGAGACGCCGCTGATCCGATCGAGCATGTCGGGGAGCCTCCACACGGCGAGGCAGAGCCCCGCGAGGAGGAAGGCGGTCCGGAAGAGGGTGCGTCGCTTCATGACTCGGGTTGATCGGCCGTCCGCCCCGGCCACGCCAGCGCCTGGGAC
This sequence comes from Phycisphaeraceae bacterium, assembly GCA_007693965.1. GTDB lineage: Bacteria > Planctomycetota > Phycisphaerae > Phycisphaerales > UBA1924 > RECQ01. The sequence goes on from RECQ01000060.1 coordinate 121,727, forward strand.
AACCCCCCGGTCAAGGGGCGCGGCCTGCGCCGTTCGGGCAGAGCTCCTCCGACCGATCACGTTCGACGCCCGGGAATACACCACTGTTCGCGGGCGAGGGCACGCAAGGCCCACAGGTCCGATCTGCGACCTTTTCAGGTCGATTTTGAAGCCCGATGCGCCTTCGCGGCCTCATCGCGGGCCCGGACAGCCATGAGGTCGCAGCGATCGTTTTCCGGATGGTTGGCGTGGCCCCGGATCCAGTGGAAGCTGAGGCTGTGAACGCCCTTCAGTTCATCCAGCGTCCGCCAGAGGTCCTCATTCTTCACCGGCTTCTTGGCGGCTGTGCGCCAGCCGTTGCGTTTCCACTGCTCCAGCCAGCTCTCCAGCCCGTTCAGGACGTACTTGCTGTCCGAATAGATCTCGACGCGGCTGGGGCGCTTCACTGCACGCAGGCCCTCGACCACCGCGATCAGCTCCATGCGGTTGTTGGTGGTCGCGGGATCGCCTCCGGAGTTTTCAACTTCCTTCCCGCTGGCGGGGTGGCGCAGGATGTACGCCCAGCCGCCCGGGCCGGGGTTGCCCGAGCAGGCGCCGTCGGTGAAGAGCAGCACATGGGACGACTCCGCCATGGGCGGAGTGTAGAACGATTCAGCGAATGACGCCGGAGTGGCCGGCGCCGATCATGGCTTGCCGGCGCCCACCCGTTCGCGATGGCGCTTGTGGTCGCCGTGTCCGGATGGCGCGCCGGGCTGGGTCGCGTCGTGGTGCCAGGTGATGAGCCCCGGGATGTAGGAGTGCACCGCCCTTGGATCACGCGGCATCACACGCACTGAGAAGCCCGCGCGCCCGGAGCGGTCGACGGGGAACTCGCCGACGTAGAGGTGGCGCCCGGCGCCCATGTCCCGATCGTGGCGCATATCGACGGCGTCCGCCTCCACCATGTCGCCGAGTCCGGTGACTGCCCCGTAGTAGATCTGCACCGCGACTTCGTCGGGGCGCAGTTCGCCGAGGTTCACCGTCGCCGTGACGGGCACCGCGGTGTGGATCGGCGTCGACGGCCCCACCGGCGTCTCCATGTGCTCGATGTGCACGCCATGCCAGTGCTTGTGATACCTGGTGAGCTGGGCCGCGACCTCGCGTGCGTGCGACAGATCCGCTTCGGAAAGCCGCCCTCCGGCCTCATGGCAGGGGAAGTAATACTTCTCAGCGTACTCCGCCACCATCCGGTTGGTGTTGAAGAACGGCGTGATCGCCCAGATGCAGCGCTTCATCCGCGCGACCCACTTGTGCGGCGTGCCCGAGGCGTCGCGATCATAGAACTCGGGGAGAATCTTCCGCTCCAGCAGGTCGTATAGAGCGCGGCACTCGACATCGTCCTGGGTGTCGGCGTCGTTGTACGCCTCGCCCCGCCCGATCGCGAAGCCGATTTCGTTCTCGTGTGCCTCGTCCCACCATCCGTCCAGGATGGAGACGTTGATCACGCCATTCATGGCGGCCTTCATGCCCGAAGTGCCGGAGGCCTCGAGACCGCGCCGCGGCGTGTTCAGCCACACGTCGCAGCCGCGCACCAGCCGACGCCCGATGGAGATGTCGTAATCCTCTAGGAACACAACACGGTGGCAGCGCCCGTGCTGCTGCGAGAAGTTCACCAGCTCGCGGATCAGCTCCTTGCCCGCCGAATCGGCCGGGTGGGCCTTGCCGGCGATGAGGAACTGGACGGGCCGCTCATCGTTCTCGAGCAGCGCCTTCAGTCGCTTCTTGTCACGCAGCAGCAGGTTGGCCCGCTTGTACGTCGCGAAGCGCCGCGCGAAGCCGATGGTGAAGATGTCAGGGTCCAGCGCCGAGGCGGCCTCCTCGATCTCCTCCGACCCGGCGCCGCGCATCGTGAGCTGGTGGCGGATCTTGCGCCGGCACCAGGTGACGGTCTTCTCGCGCTGCTTCTCGTGGACGCGCCACAGCTCGTCGTCCGGGATCTCGAAGACGCCCGACCACACCGAATGATCCGTCGGATCCATCAGCCACGCCGAGCCGATGTAGCGGTCGAAGAGCGTCATCAGCTCCGGCGACAGCCAGGAGCGCGCGTGCACGCCGTTGGTGACGTGGCCGATCGGCGCCTCTTCCTCCGGAAGTCCCGGCCACAGGCTCCGCCACATGTTGCGGCTCACCTTGCCGTGCAGCTTGCTCACACCATTGCAGAATTTCGATGTGCGGATGGCCAGCACCGCCATTGAGAAAAATTCGTCATGACTCTGCTCATGCTCGCGCCCCAGCGTAAGCAGGCCGTCCATCGACAGGCCCAGCGGCTCGGGCATCCAGCCGAGGTATCGGCGGATCAGTTCGGGTGAGAACCGGTCGATGCCCGCGGGCACCGGCGTGTGCGTGGTGAAGATGTGCTGCGCCGCCGCCGCCTCCAGCGTCTCTTCGAAGGTCGCATTGTGCTTCTGGCGCAGCATCCGGATGTGCTCCAGAGCCAGGAAGGCGGAATGACCCTCATTCATGTGATAAACACTGGGGGTGATGCCCATTTTGGCGAGCGCCCGCATGCCGCCGATGCCCAGCACGATCTCCTGCTTGATGCGCGTCTCGACGTCGCCTCCATACAGGTTGCGCGTGATGTCGCGATCTTCCGTCGAGTTCTCCGGGAAGTTCGTATCCAGCAGATAGAGGGGCGCCCGTCCCACGTTGCAGCGCCACACGCCGATGGTCACGATCCGATCCGGCAGCTCGACCTGCACCCGGTACTGCTCGCCCGTCTCCGGATCGATCACGCGGTGCACCGGCTGGTTGGGGAAGTCGATCTCGGGGAACGTCTCCTGCTGCCAGCCGTCGGCGTTGAGGTACTGGTGGAAATAGCCGCAGCGATAGAGCAGGCCCACGCCGACCAGCGGCAGCCCCAGTTCGCTCGCCGACTTCAGGTGATCGCCGGCGAGGCAGCCCAGTCCGCCGGAGTAGATCTGCAGGCATTCCGTCAGCCCGAACTCCGCAGAGAAGTAGGCAATGCTCAGCGGCCGACCGCTCTGATCTTCACTCGCGATCGCGGCGTGCTCCTGGTGGTACCACGCAGCCCGTGTGTTGTGGTTGCGCAGCTTGGCGATCGCGTGGCCGAGGGCGTGCAGGTAGCTCTGGTCCTGCGCCGCCTTCTCCAGCAGGTCCTGGCGGATCGTGCCCAGCATCTTCACCGGGTTGTGATCCGTGGAGCGCCACAGCTCCCGATCCAGACGCCGGAAGAGCGAGGCCGCCTCCGGGTGCCACGTCCACCACAGGTTGTGGGCGATCTCGAGCAGCGGGGCCAGCGGCTCCGGCAGGGAGGGCACCACTCGGAAGGAACGGATTCGAGCCTGGTTGGCGTGCAGCATCTGGTACTCGCGTTTCGTTGCTCTGGCCGGCGTCCGGGCCGGCCCTCTCGGAGATTGCCCCGCCGCGTGACGGGGATACGCCATCCGCTATCGGACGGGTGGGTGGATCAGTTTATGACAGGTTGCTCCCCTCGCCCCAATCCGGACGCTTCCGCGTGTCTTGCGGCGTCTGGAGGAGAGGGGTTCGCACTATCGGGAGTCCGGCCGACGCCGCTCCAGCAGCCAGCCCGGTTCGGACATGCCAAGCGCCCGAGCTCCTGCCAGGTAGACGACGGCGCCCACGGCGACCATCGCCGCCAGCGTCAGGGCCCGGGCGGTCCACTCCGGCCTCTCAGCGGCGCCGGGGAGCAGCAGCAGCAACGCCCCCAGCGCGATCGCCATGGCCAGTGTCAGCCCGATCGCCCGTCCGACGGCGCCGCGGCCCACTGGATCGATCACAGCCCGTCCTGACCTGCGAGCGAGGAGCCAGCCCAACGCCAGGCACTGGCCGACCGCGCAGATCGAGGTCGCCCACGCCAGCCCCGCCTCCGCCAGCGGCCAGATCAGAACCAGGTTCAGCGCCAGGTTGACTCCCACCGTCAACAGCGAGATGCGCATCGGTGTGGCGGTGTCGCCGAGCGCGTAAAAAGCTCGGGAGAAGAGGTGCGAGAGCATGTACGCCCAGATCGCCGGGGAGTAGCCCAGCAGGACGAAGGCGACGCGGTCGATGTCCTCGGCCACAAAGGCGCCGCCGCCGAGGATCACCGCCGCCAGGTCATGGCGCACGAAGGCGAGCCCCATCGACGCCGGCAGCCCGATGAAGAGGCTCAGGCGCACGCCGCGACGGAGCGTGTCGCTGAATCGCTCCGGCTCGTCCGATTCCCGCGCCAGCGCCGGAAAGATCGCTGTCGCCAGCGCGATGCCGAAGACGCCGAGTGGAAACTGGTACAGCCGCTGGGTGAAGAAGAGCACCGCATTGGAAGACTCATCGAGCGGATAGTCGACGCGTCCCAGTCCGGGCAGTGAGATCGTGGGGCCGACCAGAATCGGCCAGCTCGCGATCAGCCCGTCCAGCAGCGTGTTGATCTGCAGGGCGCCGAGCCCGATGATGACCGGCCCCATGCGCACCGCCATGCGTCTCACCGGCGCCGAGGCGCCCGCCAGACTGGTGGTCCATTGCTGGTTGCGGCGCAACGCCAACAGCGACCACGCCACCTGGGCCGCACCGGCCAGCACGACGCTGATCGCGACGGCGAAGACCGTCGTCACCAGGTCGGCGCCGAGCCCCCACGCCCACACTGCCGCGGCTGCGATGATGAAGAGGTTCAGCAGCACCGGCGAGGCGGCGGTCGGTCCGAAACGCCCGTGCGTCTGCAGCATCCCGCCCAGGATCGCCGAGGCGCAGACCAGCGGCATGAATGGCAGCATCACCATCGCCAGCTTCAGCGCCAACGCGCCATGCTGGCCCAGCGGCGTGCCCACCAGCAGGAAGAGCAGCAACAGCTCGCCGAGCAGTGTCAGCGCCCCGAGAACCACAAGCAGGACGCCCATCGTCGCGGAGGCGAAGCGCCGCGCCAGCGCCGGATCATTCTTCTGCAATTGGGCGTACTCGGGCAGAAATGCCGCCGAGAGGGCGCCTTCGCCGAAGAGCCTGCGAAAGAGGTTCGGGAGCAGGAATGCGAATGCGAAGGCGGACCACACCGGGCCGGCGCCGAAGATCCGCGAGCAGACGGCGTCCCGCGCCAGGCCCGCCACCCGGCTCAACAGCGTGAGCCCGGAGACCACGCGCAGCGCCGGCGCGAACCGACTTCCCGTCTGATCAGTGGGGGGCGCCTCACGCTCGTTCCGGTCCTGCGGCACAGCGTGGAGGATATCGGGCGAAGCCGCTGCGACTCGCCACCGACCCGCCGCGCACGGATTGTGCGGGCGCGAAAAAACGGCTCCGCGCGAGCGCGGAGCCGTTTGTCGTACAGATCGATGTCAGGCGGTCGGTGTCGAGCTTCAGCGGCGGCGGCGGCCGGCGAGCAAGATGCCGCCGATGGAAGCCATCGCGATCGAACCGGGGCTCGGGATAACCGTTCCGGTCGCGCGGACGGCGAAGACGGGATGGTCCGGGTTCGTGTTGAAGTTGTACTCAAGGTCCGCGGTGCGGATGCCGCCTGTGAAGGTGTACAAGGCGGAGCCGCGGTCATCGACGTTCGTCGTGTCCTCGCGTCCGATGCGGCTCCAGCGTCCGCCGGTGCTGTTGTCCGAGGTCATGACGACGTAGTACGTGCCCGCGGCCAGATCGAGATCGCCGAGGTTGAATTCGTGCCAGGTGTGGTTGATCGCATCGGAGCTGTATCCGACGGTCGACCACAGAACGTTCTCCGCGTCGGATGCGGCGAGACCGACCTCGTCAACGATCGACAGGTTGACGTTCGTGCCGATGCCGTGGAACGCAAGCGTGTGCATCGTTGTCGGGTCGGGCAGCGTGAACTGCTGGGCCAGGTTGATGGCCAGCCCGTTGGGCTGCAGGCGGGCGCGGTCATTCTGAGGCGCCAATCCCGGATCAGCCGTCCAGAGGACATTTTCGATTTCAGCGAGTGCTGGCGCCGCGGTGGCGACAGCAGCGAGTCCGACGCCCGCAATGAAATTGCGGAGTGTGCGAGTCTTCATTTGATCTCTCTCCTAACGCGGTCAAAAACGACACGACCGCCTTTTCCCTGTGGCTTAGCCTGATGTGTGGCTAACTGACTCTCTGAAAACCTCCGCTGTGCAGGCGGAAGATCTTCCCTGTACGCAGTCTCTTGAATATCACGAAGAGGGGGCGCCGTCAAGAATGAAAGACGGATCTCTCCAAAGAAAGTGGGACTTTCCTCTGGGTATTACCCAGTTTCACGCGCAGCCCGGTCCATCGTCCCCCTCAGGACGAGGCACGCCGCCATGGCGCAGAGAACCCCCAGCGTGTTCGCCCCATAATCCCACCAGTCCGCCTGTCTGTTCAGGGCCGGGATGACCTGCAGCAGCTCGTCCAGCCCCGCATAGAAGAGGGCGATCGCCAGGCACCACCGCAGGTTCCGTTTCGACAGCGCAGGACCGAAAAAGCTGCAACCGACCAGCAGGCAGGTCCAGGCACCGAACGCCCCGAAGTGCAGCAGCTTGTCAAAGTGGCGCACCGGCGCTTCGCCCAGATCGAGCTGAGGCCAGTGTGTTCCGAGAAACAGCGCCACCGCATACAGGGCGAAAATCGTACGCCGCAACCACTGCGGCGCTATCCATGGCCAGGCTCGGCGCGATGTGTCACGTGGTCGGCTCATCGGGCGCTCGTGGAGGGCGCCGATGTGTTTCTGATCGTGACCTCCGGCGTTGGCGCTGTTTCCTTCAGTGGTTCTACGGACTTTTCGATCCGTTCCGCCGCGATCGATGCGGCCAGGGCCCGGTAGTCGAGCGCTCCCGGGCACCACGCCGCGTAGTCGAAAATCGTCTGTCCGAAGCTGGGGCACTCCGCCAGCTTGATGTTGCGCCGCACCGCAGGCCGGTACACCTTCGCATGGCGCCATGGCACGTTCTGCGTCTTGGCCTCCTCGAAGAAGGCTTCAAGATCGGCGACGACCTCGCGGGCGTGATTGGTGTTCTCATCGTGCATGCACAGAATCACGCCGGAGACCAGCAGCGATTCGTTCACGCCCCGGCTCACCAGACGCACGGTTTCCAGCAGTTTCCCCACGCCCTGCAGCGCTAAAAAGTGCGACTGCATGGGCACCACCACTTCCTGCGCTGCCGCGAGCGCGTTGAGCGTGAGCAGGCCGAGTGAGGGGGGGCAGTCGATCAGCACGAAATCGAAGAGATCCAGCAGCGGCTCCAGCGCCGATTCCAGCCGGCGCTGCCGGTCGGGGGCCGAGGCCAGCTCCGTCTCCGCCGCCGCGAGATTCACTTCCGCAGGCAGCAGCGCCAGCTTGGGGCGCAGCTCCAGCACCGCATCCAGCGCCGACGCCTCCGGGTCGAGCAGGGCGTCGTAGACCGACGACTCCAGGCCATCGGGATCAACGCCCAGATGCAGCGTCGCGTGCGCCTGCGGGTCGAGATCGACGATGAGCGTGGAGTGGCCGAGCTCCGCAAGGCCGGCGCCGAGGTTGACCGTGGTGGTGGTCTTCCCGACGCCTCCCTTCTGGTTCATCAGCGCAATGATCCGGGAGCGCGAAGGCCGCGTGTCCTGCGGCGACGGGCTCCGCCCTGCGGCCCTGTCCGGGCCGGCGCCGTGCATCCCTGCATGTGTCATGGCCTGAGTGTATCCAAAGCCTCCGGGCCCGTGGGCTATAGTCGAGTCCGCCTGGGAAGGAGGCCCCGATGGACCAGCGCGACGCCCAAAAACAGCGACCCGCCAACCGGCTGGCCGGCAGCTCCAGCCCCTACCTGCTCCAACACGCGCACAACCCCGTGGACTGGCGTCCGTGGGGGGCTGAGGCCATCGAAGAGGCCCGGGCCCGCGACATGCCCATCTTCCTCAGCGTGGGCTATTCCTCCTGCTACTGGTGCCATGTCATGGAGCGCCAGGTCTTCGAGAACCCCGAGATCGGCGCGCTCATGAACGAGCGCTTCATCAACATCAAGGTCGACCGTGAGCAGCGGCCGGACGTCGATGAGGTCTACATGCTCGCCACCCAGCTCCTCACCCGCCAGGGGGGCTGGCCCAACAGCGTCTTCCTCACCCCCGACCTCGAACCCTTCTACGCCGGGACCTACTTCGGCCCCGAGGACCAGCACGGACGCCCGGGCTTCCCCCGACTCATCGCCGTGCTGCACGACGCCTGGACCAACCGGCGCTCCGAGGTGGAACAGCAGGGGAGCGCCGTCGCCGACGCCATCCGCCAGTCACTCGCAGGACGCCTCGAACGCATCGACCCCATCCCGCTCCAGCGCGCCATGGTGGACCACGTCGTCGAGGCCCTCGCAAGGTCCTTCGACGCCGAGCACGGCGGCTTCGGCCTCGCCCCCAAGTTCCCCCAGGGCTTCACCTACCCCTTCCTGCTCGATGTCCACGCCCGAACCGGCGATGCGACGACACTCCGCATGGCCGCGCACTCCCTCACGCGCATCGCCTGCGGCGGAATCCATGACCAGATCGGCGGCGGCTTCCACCGCTACGCCACCGACGCCCGCTGGCGCGTGCCCCACTTTGAGAAGATGCTCTACAACCAGTCGGAGCTGCTCACATCCTTCGCCATGGCGCACCGCGCCACCGGCGACGAGTTGATGCGACAGGCCGCGGAAGGCATCCTCGACTTCCTAGCCCGCGAGATGACGGGCGATGCGGGTCAGTTCTTCTCCGCGCTGGACGCGGAGACCGATGCGACGGAGGGCAAGTTCTACGTCTGGACCGAAGCGCAGATCCACGAGGCGCTGGGTGAGGAGGACGCGGCGCTCTTCCTGCGCACGCACGGACTGGAGCCCCCGCCGAACTTTCCCGGGCACAGGCATCCGGAGGGGGGCGCGGTGTACCTGCTGGATGCGCCTGAGCGCCTCGCCGCATCAATGGGAATCGAGCATACCGATCTGCTCGCGCGGCTTGAGCGCATCAGGAAGACCCTGCTCGAAGCCCGCTCGCAGCGCGAGCGTCCGTTTCTTGACAACAAGGTGATCGCGGCCTGGAACGGGATGATGATCGACGCCTGCGCCAGGGCGGCGACGCTGCTCGAATCGGATCGGGCGCTGGCGATGGCGAAACAGGCCGCGACGTTCGTGATGGAGTCGATGATGCGCGGGGACGGGCGGCTGAATCGCATCTGGCGCGAGGGCGCTGCGGAGGTCGATGCATTTCACGAGGACGCTGTCTTCGTGGCCCAGGGACTGGTATCGCTCCATCGCGCGACCGGCGACGCGAAATGGCTCGAAGCCGGCGTGCGGCTCATGGAGCAGGCTGAAGATCTCTTCGCCGACCCCGATGGCGCCGGCTACTTCTTCGCCGAGCCCGATGACCTGCTCATCGCCCGGGTGAAGAGCATGAGCGACGGCGCCACGCCCTCGGGAAACTCCGGCGCGGCCCATGTGATGCTTGATCTGCAAGAGTTCACCGGCGACTCACGGTGGCTGGAGCGGGCCGATCGACTGCTGAACGGCTTCTCCGGCCTGATGGCGGCCTCTCCCGAAGGGCTGCTGCACATGATCCACGCCGTTGAGCGACGGTTGAACATTGATGGGCAGGGGGATGGCGCCAAGGCCGTCGGCAAGACTGTCTTCGCGGAGAACAAGCGTGAGCCCTCCGGGACGGACAGCGCCGGATCGCTCTCGAAAGTCCGGGCGCAGGGATTCGTCTCGCAATCGGCCGTGCGGCCCGGCGACACATTCGCAGCGGCGCTGGTCCTGGAGATCGAAGAGGGATGGCATCTCAACGCCAACCCGCCCTCGGCGCCCTTCATCGTGCCCACGGTGATGGATGTGCGCACCGATGGCGAGCGCGCGGTCGAACGGCTTGACATCAAATACCCGACCGGTGAACCGATCGAGTTCGAATTCATGGATGGACCGCTCGATGTCTACCACGGCCGGGCGGTCATCATCGCCCGACTGCGGGCGCCGGCGGACCTGTCGCCGGACAGTGATTCACCGCTGCGGCTGCGATTGCTCTACAACGTGCAAGCCTGCGACACCGGGACATGCCTGACGCCGGAGCAGGGAGAGATGCTCATCGAGACGCCGATCGCGGCGCAAGGTCAGGCGATTGAGGCGCAACACGCCGACATCTTCGGATTGCGTGATTGAACACGGAGAACGCAGAGAACGCGGAGTGAGACGGAGTTTTTGAGGAAGACGGAGGGGAGAAAGAATGTGTTGCGCTGGCATGAATCGCTGGTGAACACGACCGATCAGGAATACGAGAGTGCTCACGAATAGGAACACACAATTTCCCTACTCCGTCTCACTCAAAAACTCCGTCTCACTCCGCGTTCTCCGAACCCCTCCGTGTTCTCTGCGTTCAATCCATCACTCCCCGTTCACAACTTCCGCGAGTGTGGCGCGGGCCAGCCACTGGTCCGCGATGGACACGACCTGCTCCTGGAAGTCGCGCACGCGGCGCATCGGCATCGTGCTCGGGACCTCGTTGACCAGAATGCTGAAGACGATCCGACGTCCCGAGTTCTCGTCCCACAGATAGCCGGAGAGGCTGGTGACGCCGCTGAGGTATCCCGTCTTGGCTCGCAGCGTGTGCCGCAGCTCCGTGTCGCCGAAGCGGCGTCGGAGCGTGCCGGATTCGGCGGGTATGGGCAGGCTCTCCTCCAGGGCGGTGCGAATCTCTTCATCACGCGCCAGCGCCAGCAGCCACTGCGCGATCATCTGCGGTGTGACGCGATTCTGCCGGCTCATGCCTGAGCCATCCGCGATCACGACATCCGCCGCGTGGCGCGGGTTGAGCTTTTCCTGCATCACCATGCGGATCGCCGCGGCGCCGGTGCTCCACGAGCCGGGCCGACCCGTCAGTTCGTGGCCCATCCGCTTGATCAACGCCTCCGCGTAGAGATTATGCGAATCGGTGTTGCAGCGCTCCATCACCACGCGCATCGGCGTCTGCACCAGGGCGATGGGCTTGCCCTGCGGCAGCATTTCGTCCGGCGCCGCCCGGCGCACCGACGGGCGACCGACACCCGCCCGCTCCAGCTCCTCCGCGAGCAGCCTGCCGAAGATGCCCGGCATGTCATGCACGGCGACTTCGATGGGTCGCTCCGCGGTCTGACGCACGTTGCCGTGCAGGCGCATCGAGTTTGTGCCCGCCGCGCGCGAGACCCAGATCGTGTTCTGACCATCGGTGACGGTGCGCGCGATGTTGCCGATGTTCAGCCACGGCGCCTCCGGTTGCGTGCGCACCGTGGGGCTCATGCCGGGCCGGGTGGGGGAGACGTAGACAGAGAGCACATTCGCGTGGAAATTCAGGCCATACACCTCGGCGCAGTACCAGCGGTTGAGCTGCTCGACCGGCCAGGACGGATGCACCCAGTCGTCGTCGAAGATCCGGTCATCGAGAATCAGCTCGGTGATCCCCGTCACCCCCGCATCCGCCGCGGCCCGGGTCCAGGTCTGGATGATCTCCTCGACCCCGAGCTGCATGTCGCGCAGCAGACGCGGATCTGCGAAGGCGGGGTCGCCCGAGCCGCGGACGATCAGCGCATCGCCCGCGTGCAGCAGTTCGGTCCGGAAGGTGAAGTCGGGGCCGAGAATGGCGAGTGCGGCGCCGCTGGTCAGCAGCTTCATGTTCGAAGCGGGGATGAAGGCGTCGCCCTCGTTGTGCGAAGCGAGCACCTCCGAGGTGTCGGCGTCGATGATGATGATGCCCAGGCGGGTGTCCCCCAGGCGGGCCGAATTCATCAGCCGTTGCAGCTCCTGGGCCAGCGGCTGCGCCTGCGCCAGCGGCGCCAGCAGGAGCAGCGTCGCCACTGCGAGCAGCATGGCGAGACTCCGGCGCCCGACGCCCTGGTTTCGATTGTGAACTCTCAATTCGAACAGACCCGTCACTGTCGCAGTGGGCATAGACGCTCCTCACTTCAAGCGGTGTGAGAAGGGTATCGGCCCACCCGCGCCAGGGCCTCCAGAGTCCGGACGCGCACTCGCCCGTGTCCGGTACACTGCTCCCCCGACTCAGGACACGCCAGCATCAAGGAGGCCCCACGTGGCAGAGCCGAAGCCGACCATTTCATTCGAGGAATTCGTCAAGGTCGACCTGCGGGTGGCCCGGGTGGTCAAGGCCGAAGAGCATCCGAACGCCGATCGGCTCCTCCGGCTCCAGCTCGACGACGGCTCCGGCGAGCCGAGGCAGATCTGCGCCGGGGTCCGCGGCCACTACCAGCCCGCCGACCTCGAGGGGCGGCTCATCATCATCGTCGCCAACCTCGCCCCCCGCACGATTCGGGGAGAGGAGAGCCGGGGCATGCTGCTGGCCGCCAGCGATGCGCCCAAGGACGGCGCCGGCGAAGAGCGAAACGTGATTCTGCTCACACCGATGAGCGACATCGCGCCCGGTTCGGCCGTCTCCTGACCCGATGCTCGCCGCTGCGTGATCACACCCCACCCCCATCGGGCGAACAGGGCGCACCCATGCTCAACGAACTGCTGGTCTTCGGCGTCATCGTCGCGGCCATGGGCATGTTCCTGTGGGGTCGCTTCCGCTACGATCTGGTCGCCCTCATGGCCCTGTTGGCGCTCGTGCTCCTCGGGATCACGCCGGCCGATGAGGCGTTCGTGGGCTTCGGCCATCCCGCCGTGATAACGGTCGCGGCGATCCTGGTCGTCAGCCGGGGGCTCTTCAACTCCGGCGTGGTCGACATGCTGGCGAAGACCATGAAGTGGGCCGGGGAAAATCCCACCGCGCAGGTGATCTCGCTGACACTTCTGGTGGCCGTATGCTCGGGGTTCATGAACAACGTCGGCGCCCTCGCGCTGCTGATGCCCGTCGCGGTGCGCATGGCCCGCAGCGCCGGCCGGTCGCCCTCGTTCCTCCTCATGCCGCTGGCTTTCGGCTCGCTGCTCGGAGGGCTGACGACGCTCATCGGCTCGCCGCCGAACATCATCGTCGCCACATACCGGACCGAGGTGGTGGGCGAGCCCTTCCGCATGTTCGATTTCACGCCCGTCGGCGTCGGCGTCATGCTGGTGGGCGTCGCCTTCATCGGGCTCGTCGGTTGGCGTCTGATCCCGAAGCGCAGCGGCCAGTCCAGCCGTGATGAGCTCTTCCAGATCAACGACTACACCGCCGAGCTGCTCGTCGATGCAGATTCGAAGATCGTTGGGAAGCGAGTCCGTGACATCGGCCAGCTGGTGGAGGCCGAGGTCGTCGTCGCGGCCATCGTGCGGGGCGAGTCGCGCCTGCCCGCCCCGTCTCCTTTCGAGACTATTCGAGACGGCGACATCATCGTCGTCGAGGCCGATCACGACGGCATCAAGGAGCTGGCGGACGCCGCCGGCCTCAAGCTGGAGAACGATCGCCAGAATGAGGACAACAAGGAAGTAGAGAGCGAGAAACAGCGAAAGAACGCCGGGGATGAGGACAAGAAAAAGAAAAAGAAGAAGATCGAGAAGGGCGATCGGCTGCGCTCCGACGATGTGAGTCTGGTCGAGTGCGTCGTCAACGCCGATGCGCCGATCGCCGGACGGACCGCCATGCAGATCAACGCCCGCTGGCGCTTCGGGGCCAACCTGCTCGCCATCGCCCGTCAGGGATCGCGCGTCAAAGGGCGGCTGCGCGATACGCGCATCCGCGCCGGCGATGTGCTGCTCTTCCAGATCCCGACCGCCAACGTGGGTGACACCATGCGCGCCCTCGGCTGCCTGCCGCTGGCGGAGCGCGACATCGGTCTGGGGCGACAGAAGCGCATCGCCATCGCCCTGACGATTTTCCTCTCCGCGCTGGCGCTGGTTGCGACGGGGACGCTGCCGGTGCAGATCGGGTTCGTGCTCGCCGCGGGGCTGATGGCGATCACCGGGCTGGTTTCGCTTCGCGACGCCTACGACAGCGTCGAGTGGCCGGTGATCGTGCTGCTGGGGGCGATGATTCCGGTCGGCGCGGCCCTGAAGTCCACCGGCGGCGCTGAGCGCATCGCGGACGGGCTGATGGCCGCCTCGGGCTCCCTTCCTGCGATCGGGGCGCTGGTGGCGCTGATCGTCGTGACGCTGCTGCTGTCGGATGTTGTGAACAACGCCGCCGCCGCGGTGCTGATGAGCCCCGTCGCCGTCGCCATGGCGCACGGCCTCGAAACCTCCGTCGATCCCTTCCTCATGGGCGTGGTGATCGGCGCTTCGTCGGCGTTCCTGACGCCGATCGGCCACCAGTCCAACACGCTGGTGCTGGGCCCGGGCGGCTACCGCTTCGGCGATTACTGGCGGATGGGGCTGCCGCTGACGGTGGTGTACGTCGCGGTCGCAGCGCCACTCATCATGGTGGTGTGGCCGATGTGATCGGGAGCGAGTTTATGCTCGGGAGGATGGAACTCGGAGTGAGACGGAGTTTTTGAGGAAGACGGAGAGGAGAATTGTGATTTTGCGCGATGAGCGCCGCTCGTTCAATCGGCGCAGATCGCAGCGCACAAAATTTTCTTCTCCCCCTCCGTTTCCCTCAAAAACTCCGTGTCACTCTGCGTTCTCCGCGTTCTTCCCCGCATCCGTTTCGTCCGGCTTCTTTCGCTTCTCTCCGTCCTCCATCGACTTCCGCACCGCCCGCGGCCCGCGCGAGATCGCGTCCAGGATTCTTCGCTGCGTCTGTCGATAGCTGCGTACGCCGTAGAAAAACGTGATCGCGGCGCTCGCAATGAAGACCCAGCCCGTCGCGATCACAAACGGATGCTCGAAGAACTTCACCGCCGACCCGCCCACGATCACCAGGGCGAGTCCGGTGCGCATATAGGCGAGCAGCGTGCGTTCGTTTGAGAGAATGGTGCGGTCCGCCGCAAGAAAATCACGCAGCAGCGGCTCTTCTTCACGAAAATCGGGATAACGCGAGGACAGCATCCGGAAGGCTCCTGCGGCCGGGCGGCGTGCCCGGCGACGGCGGCGCGCAGTATACCGGTGCACGTGCCCAGGCCGCAGAAACCGAAAGGAAGATCGAGCGTCGGAGATGCGCGTGGTCAGTCGTTCGAGACGATCCGGGTGTCGGGGTGGAAGGCCGACCAGGCGTAATAGAACGTCTGGACGCTGCGAACACCCTTGGGCGATGACTGGACCACCACGCCGGCGTCACTCGTGCGAAGAACCACATCGCCGAGATCTGTCTTCAGTGTGAGTCCATCGCCGGCGGCGTCGGTCGGCACGAACCACGTCGTGTCGTTCGCAATCACGCCCAGGCCGAGCGTCTTGAGCGGCAGCGCATCGCCGATGTGCGAGACAGGCACGAGAATGCGATCGGTGTCGAAGAAGACGCGGTAGGGATCGGCGTCGTACTGGCGCTCGTGGCCGGTGTCGATGCTGACGACTTCGCCGTCCGGATGATTCTCCAGGAACTCCTCGAATGTGATCAGCCGAACGGGCAGGTGGACAAGGGGCGTCCCCGCCATCGGCCCCGAGATGGCCTCCATGGCGAGCTGGCTCCACAGGCCCATGTGCTCGCGGTCGTACATGATGACGTTGGAGTTGTAGAGCGCGCCTGAGACGCCGAACTCGAGGATTTCCTCGCCGTCCGGGCCGTCGACCCTGCGGGAGATGAGAGATGCCGAATCGCACAGTGGGCAATAGGTGGCGGCGATGGGCTCGCCTCCGATGGTGGTGTTGACGATCTCGTGCCAGTTCAGAATTCGCAGCGGCGCCGCCAGGGCCTCATCGCCGATGGCGATCTCGATGACGCGATCGTCGGGCTTCATCCAGTCAGCATCCGAAGCACGCTCGCGCTTCGGGTCCGTGAGGGCGGGGATGGCGTCACGGGGGAGCAGCTCGTGGATTTCGCCGAGCGGGACCGCGAGATCGGTGATGTCATACTCCTTGTCGACATCGACGGAGCCGGGGCGCTTGACGCGCTGAAACTCGGGCGCCGCGTCCGGACGATTGTCGCTGGTGGATGCGACAAGGCCACGGATCTCATCCGCGCTCTTCACGCCCCGCTCGACATGTCGCACGCGCCCCTGGTCGTCGGCGAAGACGAGCATCGGGATGGATCGCACATTGAATCGCTGCGTCATCTCTTCCGTCGCCATCACCTCGTGACCGATGGCTTCATGACGCTGAAGGTGGCGCTGCACGAGTTGCGGCGACTCATCCACCGAGGCGGAGACGAAGTGAACCTTGTCTTCGAGCTCCGGCAGGATCCCCTCGACGATCGAGCGCTGCTGCAGGCAGGGGCCGCACCAGGTGGCCCAGAACTCGACGATGACGGGAAGTCCTTCGAGATCCCCGAGGGGGAATGGCTCGCCTTCCAGGGTTCGAGCGTCCAGGTCAGAGATGCTCATCCCATCGTTCGTCTGAGCGGCGGTTGCGACTGCTCCGAGAGGCGGGGTCATCGTTCGAAGACCGATCCCGATCGCCAGGAACAGTGCAAGCGGTGTCACGGTGAACATGGCGAATCTGGTGCGGGATGCTGTCATCGTGAGCGATTCCTGCTGAAAATGGGCGAGCGCGGCGCATTCGAGCCGCGCTTCGAACTCTCGGACTTCGAAGAAAACACCCCGGATGCGTGGGCTTATTCCATCCTATTCGCAGAAGGGGGAGACGCTGGTCGAGAAAACAAGCGTTTCAGGCGACTTCTGGAGTGTTGTCGTCCGGGAAGTTGGCGCCGGCAGGCTCCCCGTGCCCGGCCCTGAGGCTGATCTCATCCGCCACCACGATCCCGGGCAGCCAGATGGCGACGCCGTCGACTTGAATGGGCGTCCATGAAACCCGCGCCGGGCGCCGGACCGACTCCGGCAGCTCGATCCGCTCCCACGGGATCGACATGGGCGGATGGAAGAACAGGCCAAAGGGCGGGATCAGGCGGATATGCAGGCATCGCTCGTCGGTGGTGTAGCGAATGCAGTTGTTGTAGCGCATCCATGGTGATCTTATCGCGATGCTGCCGAAGCGGGTTCGAGCGAGCTCGGTGGAGTCGCAAGATGGATATCGACGGGCGAGGCGGCGCCAGCCCGAGATGTGCGACAGAATCAGGAACACCACCGGGATGATGGCGAAGCAGAGAAACATCACGATGGCGAAGTCGGTTCCTGACATGGTTCCTGCAGGATTGTACGGAAGATGGGCCGCGTGCTTTCGCGGGGCTCAGCCCGCCTTGACAGCGCCGCGGCTGCGCTTCTTCTTCCGCTTCTTCGCCGCCGGCGCCGGCTTGCGGCCTCTCGGCGCCAGCATGTCCTTGAGATAGGCGCCGGTGTACGAGGCCTTCGAGGCGGCGACCTGCTCGGGCGTTCCTGATGCGACCAGCGTGCCGCCGCCGTCGCCGCCTTCGGGGCCGAGATCGATGATCCAGTCGGCGCACTTGATGACATCGAGGTTGTGCTCGATGACGACCAGCGTGTTGCCCTGATCGGCCAGCCGGTTGAGGACATCGAGAAGCTTGCGGATGTCCTCGAAGTGCAGGCCGGTGGTGGGCTCATCGAGAATGTAGAGGGTGTGCTCGTAGGCGGAGCGAATGCCGTCGCCCTTGCCGAGCTCGGTGGCGAGCTTGACGCGCTGGGCCTCGCCGCCGGAGAGGGTGGTCGAGGGCTGGCCCAGCTTGATGTAGTCGAGGCCGACATCGTGCATGCACTTGAGGAAGCGCAGAGACTTGGGATGGTTCTCGAAGAAGTCGCACCCCTCCTCGATGGTCATGTCGAGGACATCGGCGATGGTCTTGCCGCGGTAGTGAACTTCGAGGGTTTCGCGGTTGTAGCGGGCGCCGCGGCAGACTTCGCACTCGACGAAGACATCGGGCAGGAAGTGCATCTCGATCTTCTTGACGCCCTGCCCCTGGCACGCCTCGCAGCGGCCGCCTTTCACGTTGAAGGAGAAGCGGCCGGGCTGATAGGCGCGGATCTTCGCCTCCTTGGTGCGGGCGAAGATCTTGCGGATCTCGTCGAAGACGCCGGTGTAGGTGGCGGGGTTCGACCGCGGCGTGCGGCCGATGGGGGACTGATCGACCTCGATGATGCGATCAATCTTATTCAGACCGGTGATTCGGGAGTGCTCGCCCGGTTTGACGCGCGAGCCGTGCAGATGGCGCCGCGTGGCCTGGAGAAGAATGTCGTTGACGAGCGTGGACTTGCCTGAGCCGGAGACGCCGGTGATGCACACCACGCCCCCGAGGGGGAAGGCGACATCGATGTTCTTCAGGTTGTTCTGCTTCGCGCCCTTGACGGTGACGGCCTTCTTCTCGCTCATCGGGCGTCGCTGTTTCGGGGTTTCGATCGATCGCACGCCGCCGAGGTACTGGCCGGTGAGTGATTCCGGGCTGGCGATCACATCGTCCGCCGATCCCTGGGCCACGACGCGTCCACCGTGCACACCGGGGCCGGGCCCCATGTCCACGATGTGATCGGCCGAGCGGATCATGTCTTCATCGTGCTCGACCACAATCACCGTGTTGCCGATGTCGGTCAGGTGCCGCAGCGTGGCGATGAGGCGGTCGTTGTCGCGCTGGTGGAGTCCGATGGTCGGCTCATCGAGCACATAGCAGGCGCCGACAAGGCCGGAGCCGACCTGGGTGGCCAGGCGGATGCGCTGGGCCTCGCCGCCGGAGAGCGTGGCGGTCTTGCGGTCGAGCGAGAGATACTCGAGCCCGACGCTGGCGAGAAATCCGAGGCGGTTGGTCACCTCGCGCAGAATCGGGGCGGCGATCTGGGCCCGCTCCTTATTCAGCTTCATGGCGCCGATGATGCGCAGCGCATCGGCGATGTTCAGCCGCGTGAAGTCGGCAATGTTCACACGCTTGCGGTCGGCGGAAAGCCCGTGCTGTGTGCGGCGGTCCACGACATCCTTCGGCAGCGGCTCGGTGGATTCGACGAAGACGGACAGGGCTTCGAGGCGCAGGCGGTCGCCGCGGCAGTTGTGGCAGGGGGTCTGCGTCATGAACCCCGTCAGCCACTCCTTGACGCCCTCGTTCTCCGTCGTGCCCCACCACTCCATGATGTTGGGGATCACGCCCTGAAACTTCTTGCCGTTCTTCTTCGCCTGGGCGGCGCCGGAGCCATAGAGGAGAATCCGCCGCTGCTCCTCGCTCAGGTCGCGGATGGGCGCGGTGAAGCGGAAATTAAAATCCTTGCAGAAGCGGCGCAGGCGCCGGTTGAACCACGCCCTCACCGGCCCGTTCTTGTTCCACGCGGCCACCGCGCCGTCCTGGAAGCTCAGCGAGTCGTCCGGCAGCACCAGCGCCTCGTCGAACTCCATCAATGTGCCGAGTCCGTCGCACGCCTTGCAGGCGCCGAAGGGGGAGTTGAAGCTGAACAGCCGCGGCTCGAGCTCTTCGATGGAGCACTCGGGGTGCTCGGCGCAGGCGTAGCGCTCGCTGTAGATGTGATCGGTCCAGGTCGGCGGAGAGGCGGCGGAGTCCCTCGCTTGCGCTTCGGGCTCGTTGCGGGCGGCTTCTTCGACGGAGACGATCACCACGCCATCGCCGAGGCGGAGGGCGGTTTCGATTGATTCGGCCAGCCGCTGGCGGGCATCGGCGTTCAGGACGATGCGATCGACCACGGCTTCGATGGTGTGGCGCTCGTAGCGGCCGAGGCCCAGCGGGTTTTCGCCGTCCTCTTTGAGCGCATCGCGCAGGTCGGTCACCGCCCCGTTGATGCGGGCTCGAACGAAGCCCTCGCGCTGCAGCCCCTCGGCGACTTCCTTGTGGTGGCCCTTCTTGCCGCGGATGACGGGGGCGAGCACCATCAGCCGCGAGCCTTCGGGGAGCGTGAGCACGGCGTCGACGATCTGCGAGGCGCTGCTGGCGCTGATGGGCAGGCCGCAGCGGGCGACGACCTCGCCGGACTTCTTCACCTTCACCGGCGCCCAGCAGGTGGGGGTGGCGCAGCGGGCGAAGAGCAGCCGCAGGTAGTCATAGATCTCGGTGCTGGTGGCGACGGTCGAGCGCGGGTTGTGGCCGCTGGAGCGCTGCTCGATGGCGATGGTGGGGGGCAGGCCCTCGATGTCGTCGATGTCCGGCTTGCGGAGCTGCTCGAGAAACTGCCGGGCGTAGGCCGACAGCGACTCCATGTACTTCCGCTGCCCCTCGGCGAAGATGGTGTCGAAGGCGAGGGAAGACTTGCCCGAGCCGGAGAGCCCGGTGACGACGACGAGGCGATCGCGCGGGATGTCCACATCGACCGACCGCAGGTTGTGCTCCCGGGCGCCGCGGACGCGGATGGAGCGGTCGGGGGAGGGGGGAGATGGGGTGTTGGCGGGGCGTTGGGGCACGGGTGGTCTCTCTCCTGGGCCCGGATGATATGCGAGGGAATCGCGGGCGGGCGGGAGAGAGGTGAAGGGTGATTCGAAACGCATGCAGTGAACGAAAAAACCCGTGCGCCGATTCGACTTTCAGATCGAGGATGACCCGCTTCCCCACGCCCCGAAGGGGCGCCGGGCTGTAGCCGCGGGTGAAGCGCAGCGCAACCCGTGGAAACGTGATCGTGCTCTTCTCTCCAGCCCCGAAGGGGCGCCGGGCTGTAGCCGCGGGTGAAGCGCAGCGCAACCCGTGGTAACGTGGCCGAAATCCTTACTCGCCCCGATGGGGCGAAGGAGAGACCGGCGACAAGGGGAACAGTATGCGGCGTCGAAATGAATGCGGGTGTGCAGGTTCGGGCATCGACGGCTCGCATTCGCTTCATGGGAGTGGCCCCGGACTCTGGTTTCACGAAGGAGGCTCGCCGGGGCGAACAACGAGTTCGATCGGCTCGGAGGGAATCTCATACCGCCAACCCGGCTGCCGAAACAGCATGAACACGGGCACGGTGATGGATCTATTCAACTCCGAATCATAGAGAAGCACAGCGTCATGCCCCGAGGCGGCCGGGCTGTCGCCGACGAGTGAGATGGACTCGCCCGGGTTGATCAGGAAGCTCTCGCCGCGATCATGAGTAGGCGTGGGTTTGTCAATGCTGAGCCTCCGCTGATTCGACAAGATTCTCAATGACGGCCAGTGCTTTCCGTGCTGCAACGCAGGTCGTCCGGTCGAAGCAATCTCGATCGGTTGGTCTCCATCGTTGCGCAAAGCGATGTCGACGAGGTCGCTGAACCGGGCGGGCTGTCCTTCGATCAGATCTCGCTTTGGCGTGACAATGAGTCTCAAAGGCGATTGAACACGAAACTCCACGGTGTTCGAGACGAGCCGGATCGGTGGGTAGCCTCGCAACATTCCGAACGCCTCGTCCTCCGGGAGGGGAGTGCGATCCATGAATGAACGGAGCGCAGGCCTGGCTTTGTACTCATAGTGTGCGCGGAGCCGATATGTGCCGGCGGCGGAGGTCGATATGAAAACCCTCGGCTCGATCGAGTGAAAGCCGGCTGACTCTCCCGGAGCGAGGAATACGACTTCATCACGCCAGTCCGCATCGTACAGGCCGCATCGCAGCATGCCTCGCCGCGGCAAATCAACCCAGTCTCCGTTCGGCGCAAGCTGCCGTTCGGCTGTGTAATAGATGTATGGCTCTCGCCAATCCGCCCACGAGCCGTCGCCGGGTAGCACGACGTGGTACGCCGTGTCCTTCGATCGATTCACGATCGATATCTCGACTTCAATGGACTTCCAGTTGGAGATGACAGCCGGCGAGAGCAGGCGAAGCTCCAACGCCAGATCACGCTCCAATGCCTCGACGTCTGGCGCCGCCGCCGCGGCGCCGTCTGTCAACATTGCGGCCATGATGAACATGCACGGAAGCAGGAATCTGTTCACGAAAGCACTCCTGTCAGCGGCCCCGGCGCCCACATTGCCACAGCCGCCTCGATTAGATTACCGCACCGGGATCTCGACCGAATCTGAAACAATTCTGTACGCCCACCCCGTGCGTGAATAGTGGATCTTCACACTGACGGACTCTGGAGCGTCACCGTCGGCCTCGAACTGAACAATGGCGTCGAAATCGGACGCGAATCGGGGATCGCCGAGCATGGACACAGTCTCTCCCGGCGCCAGGACGTAAGGGGCCGCAGGCGCGGGAGGATCGACCGCCTCAATCGTCTTGAATCTTCGGTCTTCCGGCGTGACCCAGAGGATCGCCCTGATCCCGGAGCGGAGTCGATCACCGCCGAGCGGAAGAAGCTCGACAGGCGCCTCGCTCCGATTGTTCAGCTCGATGCGCACAAGCTCGCTGAGGGGCGCCGGCTCGTTCACAGGAAGCTCGCCAATCACGGTCACTTCCATTTCTAGCGGCGCCACGACATCAAAGGAGATCGGATTCGATACGAGCTCAAACGGAGGCGTCCCTCGCATCTCGCCGAACGCGGTCTCGTCCGGGAACACGCTGTCCTCACCCAGGCCGCTCCGTGCAGGCTTTGCCATGTACTCGTAGTGAACACGTAATTCCCATGTTCCGGCTTCATGTTTCTGAAAGAAACGCCTGGGGTCGCCGGCGGAAAGCCGTCGTCTCTCGCCCGGTTGTAGCAGAACAATGTCCGCCCGCCAGTCCGGATGATGCTGCCGACAGCGCGAGAACGGCTGGAATTGATGTCTTTGGAATGATCCATCCTCGCCTGCAAAGAAGCCCCTCCACTGCATGTGCGGCTCGCGCCAGCGCTTCCATGATCCATCGCCCGGAAGCACCACGTGGTAAGCGGCATCCTCGGATGTGTTGACAAGCGTCAGCTCGACCTCGATGGCCTGGTAATTTGGAATCACCTGATCCGAAAGCAGTCGGAGCTCCAGCGCCAGGTCCTGCTGAATCGCCTGGGCGTCCGGCGCCCCCGCCGCGGCCCTGCCCACCAGCGCCTTGGCGATGGCGTACCCACCCGCCAGCAACCCGACGATCAGCGCCACGCGCAGTGGAAGAGATCTGTTCACCACAAGCACCCCTTTCAGCAACCCGGACTCCCTTCTGGACGCCTTGTAGGCCGAAAGGTTCCCCCTGAGTTTTCCCCTGCCCCGAGGGGGCGCCGCCCTGTAGCCACGGGCGAAGGGCAGCGCAACCCGTGGAAACGAGAGCGATCTCCCTCCTCTCTCGCCCCGAAGGGGCGCCGGGCTGTAGCCGCGGGTGAAGCGTAGCGCAACCCGTGGTAACGTGGTCAAAATCCTTAACTCGCCCCGAAGGGGCGAAGGAGAGACCGGAAGCAAGGGGACCGGCATGGCGGGGACATACTCCCAGTTGCTCCTGCACATCGTCTTCTCGACTAAGCATCGCGCCCCCATCATCACACCGGATCTCGCGGATCGACTCTACTCCTACATGGGAGGCATCATCCGCGCCAAAAAAGGCGTTCTTTACGACATCGGTGGCGCCGCCGATCACGTCCACATGTACCTGCGCTGGCGAACGGATGGAGCCGTGTCGGATCTCATGCGCACCGTCAAGTCGCGCTCATCGAAGTGGGTTCACGAAACCTTCCCTGAGCTTGACGGATTCGCCTGGCAGGATGGGTATGCGGCGTTCTCCGTCAGCAAGTCACAGGAGCAGGCCGTAAAGCAATACATCGAGGGACAGGCCGAGCATCACAGGCGGGAGGATTTCAGGTCGGAGCCGCTGCGGCTTCTTGAGGCGCACGGTGTCGAGTTTGAGGAGCGATTTGTTTCGATTGAGTGCGCTCTTCTTGGTACGCCTTCGCCCCTTCGGGGCGAATAAGGAGGGAGATCACAGTTCCACGGGTTGCGCTGCGCTTCACCCGTGGCGACACGCCGGCGCCCCTTCGGGGCGATTGTCGTATCTGCGATCGTGAGAATTCCAGCTTTACCCTCACCGAAACTTCCGCTTCCCCGGCGTACCCGGTTTCTTCCGTCCGCCCCCCGGCGTCGCCTTCTTCTCCACATCGGATCGACGCATCTTTTCGTCGTCCGCCCCCGCGTCCGGCAGCGCCTGGAGCGACTTGACCTGGTCCCGCAGCCGCGCGGCTTTTTCGAACTCCAGCCGCTCCGCCGCGGCGAGCATTTCTTCCTCCAGCATGCGCACCAGCTCGGCCTTCTCATAGGCGGGCTCGTCGCTCAGCACCGCTTCGCGGGCGGTGCGCTGGGCCCGCAGCTCGAGTTCGAGGCCGCGTTTGATGGCGCTGCGGATCGTCGTCGGCGTGATCCCGTGCTCGATGTTGTAGGCGAGCTGTTTCTCGCGGCGGCGCTCCGTCTCATCGATCGCGGCCTGCATCGCGGGCGTCACCTTGTCGGCGTACATGACCACCTTCGAGTGGACGTTCCTCGCCGCCCGGCCCATCTGCTGGATCAGGCTCGTCGCGCTGCGCAAAAACCCTTCCTTGTCGGCGTCGAGGATGCACACCAGTGACACCTCAGGCAGGTCCAGCCCCTCGCGCAACAGGTTGACGCCCACCAGCACATCGAACTCGCCGGTGCGAAGATCGCGCAGGATCTCCATGCGGTCGAGCGTTTCGATCTCGCTGTGCAGGTAGCGAACGCGCAGGCCCTGTTCGTGCAGGTAGGTGGAGAGGTCTTCGCACAGTCGCTTGGTGAGGGCGGTGACCAGCGTGCGTTCGCCCTGCTCAGCGCGCTTGCGGCAGCGCTCCATGAGGTCGGCGACCTGTCCCCGGGCAGGATGGATCTCGATCTCGGGATCGACGAGGCCGGTGGGGCGGATGATCTGCTCCACCACATCGCCTCCCGTGCGCTCCAGTTCATACGGCCCCGGCGTGGCGCTCACAAAAAGCAACTGCGGCACGACGGCCTCGAACTCCTCGAACCGCAGCGGCCGGTTGTCCAGAGCGCTGGGCAGGCGAAACCCGTGATCAACCAGCACCTGTTTCCGCGCCCGATCGCCGTTGTACATGGCGCGGATCTGGGGAATGGTGACATGGCTCTCATCAATGATGCAGAGCCAGGAGGGAGTTCTGTGTTCTGAGTTCTGAGTTCTGTGTGAGGAAGAATTGGTGGCGGAGGGGGTGTAATCAAAGTAGTCGAGCAGCGAATAGGGCTTGGCGCCGGGTGGGCGTCCGTCGAGGTGGCGGGAATAGTTCTCGATGCCGGAGCAGTATCCCACTTCCTCGATCATCTCCAGGTCGTATTTCGTGCGCGCCAGCAGGCGCTGGGCTTCGAGGAGCTTGCCCTCGCTGCGAAGATGCATCACCTGCTGATCGAGCTCGGTGCGGATCGATTCGAGCGCCGTCTGCAACTGGTCCTCGGGCATGACGTAGTGGACGGCGGGGTAGAGAAAGAACTGTTTCTCCTCGGCGAGCGATTCTCCGGTGACGGGGTTGATGAGCTGGATGGACTCGATTTCATCGCCAAAGAGGCCCAGGCGGACGGCGAACTGCTCGTAGGCGGGGTGAACTTCGATGGTGTCGCCGCGGACCCGGTAGCGGCCGCGGGTGAACTCCATCTCGTTGCGCTGGTACTGCATGTCATTCAGTGCGAGCAGCAGCTCGCGCCGGTTGATCATGGCGCCGCGGGTGAGGCTGATGACCTTCTTGCGATACTCATCCGGTGAACCGAGGCCGAAGATGCAGGAGACGCTGGCGACGATGATCACATCGTCGCGGCTCATCAGGCTGCTGGTGGCGGCGAGGCGGAGGCGATCGAGATCATCATTGCGCGAGGCGTCCTTCTCGATGTAGATGTCGCGCTGCGGGATGTAGGCCTCGGGCTGGTAGTAGTCGTAGTAGCTGACGAAGTAGCTGACGGCGTTGTGCGGGAAGAGATCGCGCATCTCCTCGTAGAGCTGGGCCGCGAGCGTCTTGTTGTGGCTGATGATCAGCGTGGGCTTCTTCAGGTTGCGGATGGTGTGGGCCATCGTGAAGGTCTTGCCCGTGCCGGTGGCGCCGAGCAGGCATGCGGTGGAGGCGTTTCCGGGGGCGCTTCCGGGGGCGAGGGCGCTGCCGGGGGGGCCGAGGCGCTGCGACAGCTCCGCGATCGCCCCCGGCTGGTCGCCGGTGGGGGAGAACTCGCTGACGATCTCGAACGGTCTGGCATCGCGCTGGCGGATCAACGCCGAAGTCTCCCCGGCGCCGGGAGGCGGGGCAACCGGGCGCCAACGGAAGTCGTATTGACATATTCCAAGTACGGAATATGATTGCCGCCACGGAACAAGTCGCAGAGGGTCTGCATCCCACATTTTTCCCAGGCGTATCCTCGCCGGCGAGACTGCGGGGACCGGGTCCGAACCCAAAGGAGCCACATATGAGCAGTGTGCGAGTCCTGGTCGGCACCAAGAAGGGGGCGTTCATCCTCGCCGCCGATGGCGCGAGGAAGAAGTGGTCGGTCTCCGGGCCCTTCTTCGCCGGGTGGGAGGTCTACCACGTCAAGGGCTCGCCGGTGGATCCGAGCCGCATCTACGCCTCGCAGACCAGCGGCTGGTTCGGGCAGATCGTGCAGCGCTCCGACGACGGCGGCCAAACATGGCACACCCCCGGCAGCCGCCCGGAAGAGCTGGAGAGCACCGACGGCATGCCCAAAGGCGAGAGCAACAAGTTCGTCTACGACACATCCGCGAAGACAGGCGAGCCGCTCACCACCCATCAGTGGTACGACGGCACGCAGCACCCCTGGGAGTTCAAACGCGTCTGGCACTTCGAGCCCTCACTGAGCGACCCCGACACGGTGTACGCAGGTGTCGAGGACGCCGCCCTCTTCCGCACCACCGACGGCGGGCGCACCTGGCACGAGATCGCCGGCCTTCGCGGCGCCGACGGCGCCAAGTGGCAGCCGGGCGCCGGAGGCATGTGCCTGCACACGATTCTTCTCGACCCCACCGACCCCAAGCGCATCTTCATCGCCATCTCCGCCGCCGGCGCTTTCCGCACCGACGACGGCGGCAGATCATGGAAGCCCATCAACCGCGGCCTCAAGTCCGACTACATCCCCGACCCCGACGCCGAGATCGGTCACTGCGTCCACCGCATCGCCATGCACCCATCGCGCCCGAACGTCCTCTTCATGCAGAAGCACTGGGACATCATGCGCAGCGACGATGCGGGCGAGAACTGGCGCGAGATCAGCGGCAACCTGCCCAGCGATTTCGGATTCCCCATCGAGGTCCACGCCCACGAGCCCGACACCATCTACGTCGTGCCCATCACCAGCGATTCATTGCACTATCCGCCCGAGGGAAAGCTGCGCGTCTACCGCAACCGCACGGGCGGCGAGGACCCGAACGCCTGGGAGGGGCTGACCAAAGGACTGCCGCAGGAAAACTGTTACGTGAACGTGCTGCGCGATGCGATGGCGGTGGACTCACTCGAGCCCGGCGGCGTCTACTTCGGCACGACAGGCGGCCAGGTCTACGCCTCGCCGGACGGTGGCGACACATGGGCGCCGATCGTGCGTGATCTTCCCTCGGTGCTCTCCGTCGAGGTCCAGACGCTGCGATGATCCGAGTCATGCTTCCATTTCATCTGCGGACGCTGGCGGGCGTCGAAGGCGAGATCACGCTTGATGTGCCGGCGCCTGTCACGCAGGGTTCTGTGCTGGATGCGCTGGAGGCGCATCACCCCGCCCTGTGCGGCACGATCCGCGACCATGAGAGCGGGAAGCGCCGGCCATTTCTGCGTTTCTTCGCTTGTGAGCAGGACCTGTCGCACCAGCCGCCGGAGGCGCCGCTGCCCGAGGCCGTGGCGGCGGGACGGGAACCGCTGCTGATTGTCGGCGCCATCGCGGGTGGATGAGCCGATGGAGCGTGTGGACTCGCCTTTCCCACGGACACCGCCGTAGAGTCTGGCGGCTCCCTTCAACACCTCGCGCTCAAGGAGCGAACCATGAAATCGTGCTGCACGACTCACCTGAACTCGGTCGGACTGCTCATCCTCCGCCTCGGCTTCGGCGGCTACATGATCACCCACGGCTGGCCCAAGTTCCAGATGCTCATGCGCCGCGAGTTCGACCAGTTCCCCGATCCCCTCGGCATCGGGAACACGATGAGCCTGATCGGCGCCGCCGGCGCGGAGTTCGTCTGCGCCGTCCTCGTCCTTGTCGGCCTCGCGACGCGATTCGCCGCGATCCCCATCGTCTTCACCATGGGCGTGGCGGCCTTCATCGTCCACAGCGACGACCCCTGGACCATGGGCTCGGGCGCCAGCAAGGAGCCGGCCCTGCTCTTCCTGACCGCGTTCCTGGCGATCGCCCTCACCGGCCCCGGCCGCATCTCGCTCGACCACCTGATCTTCTCGAAGCGACTTGCGGCTGTGAAGCCGGCGCCGAAGTCTGAGTGACATCGAAGACATTGAACGCAGAGGACTCGGAGGAACGCGGAGTGAGACGGAGTTATTGAGGAAGACGGAGTCGGAAAAGAAGAGAAGAATTGTTCATCGCGATGAACGAGGTGAGGTGGCCCACGAATGGCGGACACAGGGCATCGCCGGGATACTCCCCGGTGG
>RECQ01000045.1 GCA_007693965.1 Phycisphaeraceae bacterium
TTATACGTGGGAAAATTATATGCGGTCGCGGCCCCCCCCCCCCCCCCCTCGGGTTATAAGACGGGCATGTCGAACTCGAAATGGGGGACAAGGGTCGAGTGTGGCGCGCCGCAACTCATGCTGCGCCGAGGCGTGACCCTTATTGAACTTCTCGTAGTGTTCGGCGTCCTTGCGGTTCTTCTGGCGATCCTGACGCCGGTGCTTGGGATGGTTCGTTCCACCGCAGCCGACACAGCATCGCTCTCGAATATCCGGCAGAGCACGAGCGGCGTCATTGTGCATTGCGAGTCGAGCTCCGGGCTTTTCCCACTGGGTAAATCGGGCAGTTCGAACATGTCATTTATGGGGCAACAGAGGGGGATATTGCTTCGCCTGCCTGACAACTCTGATTATGCCATGAGTTGGTTCGGTCAAACTGCGTACTGGCCGCTGATTCTCTGGAGCATGGGAGATGAGCCTGCAGAAGCATGGTGGAGCCCGGACGCCGGAAACACTGCGCTGACGCCCTATCGGCCATCCGATTATCTCCTGACACAATCGGTGATGGCGGGGCCGTCGTACTGGGAGCGTGAGGCCTCACAGGATCCTGCGAGTTGGCGGCCAATGCGGTATACCGACGTCGTTTCGCCGTCACGGAAAGGGTTGCTGGTTGAGCATCCGCAGCGCGCGAGTATGCGATGGAGGACAAAGGCGCCTCTGCAAAGGGCTTCGCCGGTGTCGTTCGTCGATGGCCATGCCCGGCTTCTCCGACTCACAGATGCGACGCCGCCGGTTGCGAATACATGGCAGGGCGACTCCAAGATGCCGGTCATTCACACGGAGCGAGGAGTACTCGGTCACGATTATTGAGATGGGTTCGCATGAGCGCCCAAAAGCACTCCAATTCGATCGTGACCTCGATCATTCCGTGCTTCATCGGAATAACTCTGGTCGTGGCCGCGGCCATCAAGCTCTACTCGCCCAGCGAGTTTTTCATGTACCTCCGCGAGACGTTGCCTGTGGCGGGCAACGCATCCAGAATGGTGGGTTCAGGAATTATAGTTTTTGAACTCGCGATCGGCGCCGGACTTCTCCTCTGGCCTCGATCATTGATTGCCCTGATCCCTGGGCTCGCCTTCGTGGCATCGCTTTGTGCGTATGCAATTTACATTCTCGTGCTTCACCCTGAGTCATCGTGTCCCTGTTTTGGTGATCGCCTGACGACGAATGCACAGTCGACAGCAATACGCAGTCATTTAATGCTCTTCGCGTTGTGCGCAGGGATCGCGTTGAATCGATTGGAATTGCGGGCTCGCGTAGGGCCAAACGCTTTGGATAAAGGGGATTCGTAATGAATCGGATGCGTCTCACCACAATTATACTGGTTGTGTCTGGATTGGCTTCTTGTTTCGGAGTGATCGGCGTCTCGCTCGCAGAGCAACCGGGGCTTGGCCCGATTATCCCAGGCAACGTGCAATGTTCATATGCAAATTGTCCCGGATTCCCTCCAATGGGAATTGTTTGTGATCCACCGTACTGGTGCTGCACGATGCCGGTCTATGACTTGCCGGGCACACCCGGCCCATGCCTGCTATACGTTGCAGGAGTGTGCTGTTTCGGAGAAATCAGCTGCAATGCTCGAAGAGTAAATAAAGTAATGGTGGCGTTCTGTGGGCCATGGGTCGGTGGGCCTGGTGGTGGCGGTTGCGATCCAACACAGCTCGAGCCGTGTGACCCGTAAGATATCGAACAAGTCGACGGAGATCGAGATGAAACAAAAAATCAAAGTGATGGCGTTTCTCGGCGCTTGCTTCGTTGGTGTCGCCGGTATGATTTATCACTTTGCCACAGCGCCCGGACGTCCGGTGCCTGGATCCGCAGAAGCAGCGTTGTATTTTGATGAACGGAATGCGGTCGATATCGCGAAAGGTCCTGTTGACAGGGTCGCCGTTTACGAGAATCTTCGGCAGCTTGCAGAGGACCAGTCGCTAGGCCTTGATGCAGAGTTGGCAGAGTCTTTCGCTCGACGTGCCGGCGAATTGATCGTAGTTCGTGCGGAACTTTCCGCGATCGATTACCTGCAGCTCGTGCGGGCTTGGGGAGGCGAACTCCGTGGCGCAGATCGGCCCGGCTATATTGATGAAGTGCTCAGCTTGTGGCGTGCGCCGGATGATCCGTACGCGTTCACGCGTTATGCGTTTAACCAGATAGAGATCGAAAGAACGCGTTTCGATGAGCTTCATAAAGGGATCCCCGGCGTCTCCTTCCTTGCAGCGGCGACACGATTCGAATATCCGATCGACTGGGTGTCGGTGCAGGAAAATGACTCGCCCGCACTCCGGGTGGTGATACCCGTGAAGACGAACGCAGGAGAGGCGCAGCGGCTGGAATATCGTCTGATCTGGACAGGCGATTCAGTCGGCTGGGTGCTGTATCAGATGATCATGCAAACCCGTGAGGGCGTCGGAATGCCCATGCTTCTGTTCTGACCTGCGGACGCGACTCAGCCGTGACAGATTGGTTCGAGAAGCATAGATTTCGTTCACTCTTTGTGTCCCACTCTTCAATCGCCGGGGGGGAACGAACAGTTCCCCCCCGGCGCACTTCCCACTATCACCTTCGTGTTCAATCGCCGGTGGCGCCGCTCTATTGATGCCGACCGGCGTCGTCCGGACGCCGTACGCCCCGCCCCCACCGGCGCACCGCCAAGTACACTCCCACGCATGTCCACACAGGCCGCACCGTCGCGATCCGGCGCAGGGGTTTCGAGCGTTCGCCATCTTCTCGCCCTCCAGGAGCTTGACGCGGCGCAGATCCGCGCCCTGCTCGCCGCCGCGCGGCCGTATGCCGAGGGCGGGAAGGGCTCTGATCACGGCTCGGAGAGCCGTGCCACCGGGAGCCGTGCCACCGGGAGCCGCACCGCCGGGGGCCTCCCCCTCACCGGCCGCACCGTCTGCACGCTCTTCTTCGAGGACTCGACGCGCACCCGGGCCAGCTTCACGCTCGCGGCGATGCGCCTGGGCGCCGATGTGATCGACCTTTCCGCCGGCTCCTCCATCAGCAAGGGGGAGACGCTGGTGGACACGGCCCGCAACATCGAGGCCATGGGGGTGGACGCCATCGTCACCCGCGACGCCGCGGCGGGCAGCGCCCACCTCATCGCCCGCAGCGTCCGCTGCGCTGTCATCAACGGCGGCGACGGCCCCCACGAACACCCGACCCAGGGCCTGCTCGACATCTACACGCTCGCCGAGGCCCACGGGCGCCTGGACACATTCGACCTGACGGGGCTGAAGGTCGCCATCGTCGGCGACATCGCCACCTCGCGCGTGGCCCGCTCGAACATCGCGGGGATGACGAAGCTCGGCGCCGAGGTGACTTGCGTCGGCCCGCCCAACCTGTGCCCGCCGTCGATCGCCGCCCTCGGCGACCGCGTTCACCATTCGCACGACCTCGATGCGATTCTCCCCGGGATGGACGCGGTGATGGCCCTGCGCATCCAGCTCGAACGCGGCGCCATGGTGGCGTCGCTGGCGGAATACGCCGCGTTCTACCAGTTGAGCGACGAACGCGCGGCCCGGATGAAGCCCGGCGCCATCGTCATGCACCCGGGGCCGATGAACCGCGGCGTCGAGATCGCATCGAGCGTGGCCGACGGAGAGCGGAGCGTGGTGCTGCGACAGGCGAGCGTGGGCGTGGCGGTAAGGATGGGGGTTCTGGAGGGGTGTGTGGGGGGCGGCGCTGGAGCGCCGGGAATCTGAGGACGGGCGCACCGGCGGTCAGGATTCTTCTTCTGTCACGACAGCGGGCGCCTCGGGCTCATTCAGCTTCGCCCGCCACTCGGCGGCTTTGGCGTCGTGGCCGGCGTCGGGTTCGGCTTCGCGCCAGGCGGTGTAGAGGTCGGCGAGTTGGCGGATGTTGTCGGTGGTGCGCTCGTGCTGCGGGCCAAGCGCAGATTCGAGGATCGCCGCCGCTTCCAGATATCGCACTTCCGCTTCGGCGTATCGCTCCATGGCGGCGAGCGTGCGAGCGTGCTGGTCGAGGACAACAGCCGTGTGCCAGTGGACTTTCGGCAGGATGCGTCTGGCCGTCTCGACCGCTTCGGCGCCAAGCCGCTCGGCTTCTTTCAACTTCCCGAGATCGCGCAGCAACGCGCCCATGTTGTTGATCGAGGTGAGCGTGTGCGGGTGCTCATCGCCCAGCACGCGGCGGTGGCCTTCCACAGCCTCACGGTAGTACGGCTCGGCCTCGGCGAGTTTGCCCTGCTGCCACAGCAGCCAGCCCATGCTGTTCAGGGAGCCGAGCGTGGAGGGATGCTCGTCGCCCAGCACGCGGCGGCGGCTCTCCAGGGCCTCGCGGAGGTAAGGTTCTGCCTCGGCGAGTTTGCCCTGCGCCTGCAGCAGGAAGCCCATGTTGTGGATCGAGGTGAACATGTCCGGGTGCTCATCGCCGAGGACGCGGCGGCTGACCTCCAGCGCCTCGCGTAAGTACGGTTCTGCCTCGGCGAGTTTGCCCTGATGCCACAGTAGCGCGCCCATGTTGCTGATTGAGGTGAGCGTGTCCGGGTGCTCATCGCCGAGAACACGGCGAGAGCCCTCGAGCGCCTCGCGGTGGTAGGGCTCGGCCTCGGCGAGCCTGCCCTGCTGCCGCAGCAGTCCGCCCATGTTGTTGGTCGAGATGAGCGTGAACGGGTGCTCGTCGCCGAGTGTGCGGCGGTGGCCCTCCAGCGCCTCGCGGTAGTATGGCTCGGCCTCGGCGAGCCTGCCCTGGGTCTGCAGCAGCAAGCCCATGCTGCCGAACGAGGTGAGCGTGTCCGGGTGCTCATCGCCGAGGACGCGGCGGCTGACCTCCAGCCTCTCGCGGTAGTACGGCTCTGCCTCGATGAGCTTGCCCTGATGCCACAGCTGGCCGCCCATGTTGCCGATCGAGACGAGCGTGTCCGGGTGCTCATCGCCGAGGACGCGGCGGCTGACCTCCAGCGCCTCACGGAAGTACGGCTCGGCCTCGGCGAGTTTGCCCTGGTTCTGCAGCAGCCCGCCCATGCTCTCGATCGAGGTGAGCGTGGACGGGTGCTCATCGCCGAGTATGCGGCGGCGGATTTCGAGGGCTTCAACCTGCGGCTGCGTCGCGCGATCCAGCAGGCCGATTGCACGCAGCGTCGCCGCGATGGTCTGAAGGAGCCGGGCCTTGATCAGCGGCTGATCGGCGAACTGTTCATCGATCGCCGTCAGCGCCCGCTCGAAGATATTCTCATCCAGCGTGCCGAGGGCCACGTTGGTGAAGTTGACGCCGGTGAGGGATGATTCGAGTTCGGCCAGCGCTGCGGCGATCTCCTCTTCATCCATGCCGCGGCCTTCGAGGAATGCACGGCGCTTGTCGATGACGCCCCGGCGCAGGTTGACGCCCATCGCCTCGGAGTCGATGCCGGAGAGCTGTCCGGCCTGGAAATCGGCGACGAGTTCGAGTTCTTTAGCGCGCTGCTGGGCCTCGGCCTCGGCGGCGAGGGCGCGTTCGGCCTCCTCGACGGCGCGGCGTTCGCTTTCCTCTGCGATGCGTCGCTGCTCGGCTTCGGCTTCACGTGCCGCGAGCGCTTCCGCTTCGCGTTCTTCGGCGATGCGTCGCTGCTCGGCTTCGGCCTCTCTGGCGGCGATGGCCTCGACGCGGGCGGCCTCCGCCCGCACGGCGTAGGTCGTCGTGCCGATCACGCCGGCGACGAGGACGATGATGACCGCCGCGGCGCCTCCCACCAGCGCCTTGTTCCTTCGCGCGAACTTGCGGAGCTGGTACGCCGAGCTGGGCGGCCTCGCCTCGATCGGCTCGTCGTTCAGGTATCGCTCGATGTCGCTCGCGAGGTCCAGCGCCGACTGGTATCTCCGCTCCTTCTCCTTCTCCAGCGCCTTGCCCACGATGATCTCGACATCGCCGCGGAGTGTGCGGCTGATGGAGGAAAGGCGCGTGGGCTCATCCTCGCGGATGATGCGGACGGCCTCGTGAACCATCTTCTTCGCCACGTCATAGGGCAATCGTCCAGCCAGAAGCTCGTAGGCGACGACGCCCAGCGCGTAGACGTCGCTGCGCGTGTCGATCTGGCCGGGATCGCCTGAGGCCTGCTCGGGGCTCATGTAGGGCAGCGTGCCGACGAGCTGGCCGACATCGGTGCGCAGCGAAGTCGTCTGGATGTCGGCATCTGTCGCTCGCGCCACGCCGAAGTCGAGGATTTTTGGTTCGCCCTCAGCGGTGACGAGGATGTTGCCGGGCTTCAGATCACGATGGACGATCCCCTTGGTGTGTGCGTGGTGGACCGCGCGGCAGATCTTCACCACCAGCGCCAGGCGCTCGCGCGTGCCGAGTTGCTTGCGATGCGCGTAGGCCGTCAGCGTCTCGCCGCGCACCAGCTCCATGGCGAAGTAGGGCTGGTTGCCGCCGCCGAGGTCGAAGGTTCCCGCCTCGTAGATCTGCGCGATGCCGGGATGCTGGAGGCGGCCGAGGACTTCCGCCTCATGTTCGAAGCGGCGCAAAGCCTGGCCGGAAAGGAGACCGGGATTGATGACCTTGAGCGCGACCGCCCGCTTCGGGTGCTCCTGCTCCGCTTCATACACAACGCCCATGCCGCCGGCGCCGAGGCGGGAGAGGATGCGGTAGCTGCCGATGCTCTCGGGGAGAGGCCCTTGCTCGGGAGCGCGGGCAGCGCCCGGCGTATCCGGCGCGGTGGGGTTCTCGCTGGATGGAACGGCGCCATTCGGCGCATCGGCGCGGGTCGGATCGTTGTCGCCGGTTGTCATGCCTGGCCCCTTCTCACGGGTACTTCGTCCACGCGTTCTGTACAGGCTCGTCATCCCCCCGATGCGGGCAGCATACATCTGGAAGTCGATGTTCCGCTACCCTGTTCCCCCATGCCTCCTCCCGGAATGCTTCTCGTCATCTCTGGTCCCTCGGGCGTCGGGAAGACCACGATTGTGCGGGCGTTGCGCGATCGGTTGCCGGGGGTCTCGTTCTCTGTCAGCGCCACCACTCGGCCGCGGTCGCCGGGGGAGGTGGATGGCGCCGATTACCACTTCCTGAGCCCCGAGGAGTTCGCGGCCCGGGTGGATGCGGGGGATTTTCTTGAGCACGCCGAATACGCCGGCAACCGCTATGGCACGCTGCGGGCGCCCGTCGAGGCGGAGCTGGCCAAGGGGCGGATCGTGATTCTGGATATCGATGTGCAGGGCGGGAAGCAGGTGAAGCGGCAGGCGCAGGAGGCGTTGTCGATCTTCATTCTGCCGCCGGATGAGGAGTCGCTCTTGCGCCGGCTGCGCGAGCGGGGCCGGGAGGATGAGGCGACGATCCAGCGGCGCTTCGCCGCGGCGAGGCGGGAGATCGAGGAGGCGCAGACCAGCGGCGCCTACGACGCCTTCATCGTCAACGACGATCTGGATCGCGCCATCGAGGCGGCGGTCCGGGCGGTGGAGGATGAACGGGCCCGGCGCGCCACCGCGTCATGACCGCAATCGAGCGATTGGCGCACTGATCGAAGCTGCGACGCTGTTGCATAGCTGGCCTGATGCGTGGGGTTCCACGACGGTGGCGCCGGGATTTTCAGCGTGGTTCGGGGGGATTTGGCAGGTTTCTGGGGTGAGGCTCAGGATGCCGCACAAGGGCCGGGGCCCGGATGCCGACTTAAAGGATGTCTTTCCGGCCCGGACGAGACTGTGGGCAGGGCCGGACCAGATGTTCTGGTGGAGTCGACCATGGCGCTGATCCTGCTCGCCGAAGGGTCCCCGGTGGTTCGGGAGCCGCTTCAGGCGCTGCTCATCCAGGCCGGGCACCAGGTGCTCGCGGCGTCCAACGGACGCGAAGCGATGGCGTTTCTCTCCATACGAAATCCGGACTTGATTGTCCTTGATCTGCAGCTCCCCGTGCTGGACGGCTTCAGCCTGCTGATCCACATCCGGTCGCTGTCATCAACGAGCGAGATTCCGGTGGTGGTGCTGACATCGGTGGCGGAGCGTTCGCGCGTGGTGGCGGCGGCGGAGCACGGCGTCAGCGCGTACATCCTCAAGCCCCGGTTTTCACTGTCGGCGTTCATGCAGAAGGTCGCGTCGCTGTTGAACAAGGATGCGACGCCGTCCGAGTCCGCAGCGCAGGCGGCGATTGCGCAGGCGCCCGCCGCGGCGCCGGTGGCGGATGCGGAGCAGACGCCGGAGACGGCGGACGAGCAGGGCGAGATCATCTCCGCGGCGGACGGCGACGATCCGGCGGCGGCGCTGCGCTCCCTCAAGCCGATCGTGCATCGCTCGGAGATGGAAGAGCACATCGACGCCTGCGGCGAGCTGAAGGCGCTCTCCCCGACCGTCGCGCAGGTGCTCAAGCTCTCGAACAACCAGCGGGCATCGATCGATGCGCTTGTGAACGCGATCAAGACCGACCACGCCATCGCGCTCAAGATCCTCAAGCTGGCCAACTCCGCCGTCTACACACGCGGCGAGCCGATTGATTCTGTGAAGAAGGCGGTGGTGCGCATCGGCATGGAGCAGATCCGCGAGGCGGTCTTGAACATCAGCGTCGTCGACAGCCTGGGAGACAAGGGCGGCGCCGGCGGCGTCGACGCGGCCCAGTTCTGGGAGCACTCCATCGCCTGCGGCCTGATCGCCACGGCGATCGCGCAGGAGCAGCGTCAGGATGAAGCGGAGTCGGCCTTCACGCTCGGTCTGCTGCACGATGTGGGGCGCGTGGTGCTGGCCGAGCAGCTCAAGGACAAATATGCCTATGTCATGCGCACCGCGCGCGAGCTGCGCATTCCGGTCGAGCAGGTTGAGAAGCGGATGATCCTCTTCACCCACGCCGATGTGATGGACAGAATCCTGCGGATGTGGGGCTTCCCCAAGCATCTGGTGAATCCGATCGCGCTGCATCATCTGTCGGCTGGCAACATCCGCAAGATGGCGCCGCAGCAGGTGACACAGGGCGTCACGCTGGCGCTGGCGAACCGCATCGCGCACGCCATGATGCTCGGAACCAGCGGGAACGAGGCGATCTACCCCACCGAAGAAATGTGCGAGACGCTGCGGCTGAATCCCGGGGTGATCAAGCGCATCATCGAATCGATTCGGGATGAGACCAACGACATCAAGTTCACCATGCTCTCTACATCGGACATGGGAAGCTGGCCCGACATGGTGCAGGCGCATCGCGGAAAGCTTCTGGCGCC
The DNA here is from genome assembly GCA_007693965.1 of Phycisphaeraceae bacterium. Classification (GTDB taxonomy): domain Bacteria; phylum Planctomycetota; class Phycisphaerae; order Phycisphaerales; family UBA1924; genus RECQ01. The sequence goes on from RECQ01000045.1 coordinate 9,170, forward strand.
CTTCAAGTCGATCTTCATGAGTTCGTCGCCGGAGATCGATGCGTACAGGATTTTCTGCGGCCAGTTGTCCGATCCGCTCTCGTCGGCGCCGCCCAATGTGGGCGTCGTGCACCTGCGGGCTGCGCGGGAGTGCGTGTCGCTGACGAAGCAGTTTCTGATGGCCGAGCAGGAGGCGGGCGTGAGCGGGCTTCCGCTGATACTCATCTCGCCCGGCGGCAAGCTGGGGCTGGAGCAGAGCGCGATGCGCGGCAGGCGCTGCCGCATGATCAACGCGCCTTTCGTCATCGATCGCTTCATCAATGTGGTGAACGAACTGTGTCCGGCGGTGGAGGAGGCCGCTCCTGCGGGCGACTCCCGGCAAGAGCCCCCCGCCGCAGCAGCATGAAATTCGCTTGTGTGGACGCGCTGCGCCCCCGGTCCAACCGGGGGAGCTATCCTTGCGCTGGAAGCGCGGGGCGTACTGCGCAGCGAGTGACTGGAAAGGAGTGATGGCGTGTCCCGCAAAAGCATCCTGATGATCGTGGGCGATTTCGTTGAGGATTACGAGGTCATGGTTCCCTTCCAGGCGCTGCAGATGGTGGGGCACACGGTGCACGCCGTGTGTCCGGGGAAGAAGTCGGGCGAGAGCGTCCGCACGGCCATCCATGATTTTGAGGGCGACCAGACCTACACCGAAAAGCCGGGTCACAATTTCGTCCTCAACGCGACGTTCACCGAGATTCGTCCGGAGAAGTATGATGCGCTCGTGATTCCGGGCGGCAGGGCGCCGGAGTACCTGCGTCTGAATGACGATGTGCTCGGCGCTGTGCGTCATTTCGCGGAGGCGGGCAAGCCGATCGCCTGCATCTGCCACGGCGTGCAGCTTCTCGCCGCGGCGGGCGCGGTGAAGGGGCGGTCCATCTCCTGCTATCCCGCGTGTGCGCCGGAGGTGACCGCCGGGGGCGGGAAGTTCGTGGAGAAGGACTGGGCCGAGGCCCATACGGACGGCTCGCTCGTCACCGCCCCCGCGTGGCCGGCGCACCCGGCGTGGCTGAAGGCGTTCCTGAAAGTTTTAGGCTAAGCGCCGAGCGCTGACCGCCGTCTCTGCGTCGGTGGCTTGACAGGACATCCGGAGTTCACAACACATGCGCGACCACTACATCACACTTTTCGAGTACGAGGCATGGGCGAATCAGCGCATTGTCGACACGCTCCGCGGCCTGCGCGGCTCGCCGCCGGAGCGGACGCTGGAGCGCATGACGCACATCATCGACGCCCAGCGCATCTGGCTCTTCCGACTCGATCCGGAACGTCCGGCGCCGGAAGATGCGCCCGAACGATGGACGCTCGACCAGATCGAGCATCACGGCGAGTGCATCACCCGAGACCTGATCGAATACATCGGGGCGCACTCGAAGCAGGATCTGCAGCGCACGATCAGCTATGCGAATCGGAGTGGCGACGAGTTCCGGTCGAGGGTCGCGGATGTGCTCACGCACCTCACTGTGCACGGGGCGCATCACCGCGGGCAGATCATGGTGGATCTGCGCGGCGCGGGGATCGAGCCGGCGCCGATCGACTTCATCGTCTTCACGCGTGAGGAATTGCGGACGCCGACCGCCTGAGGCGAGACTGGCGCCGTGGAGATTTCGGCATGTCGACAACGAGGCAGACGGTGGCGCTCGGACTCTTCATCGGCGCGTGCCTGCTGGCCGCGGCGATCGGATCGCTGGCCACGGCTTCCTCGGTGGGGACGTGGTACGCGGGGATCGAGAAGCCGGCGTGGACGCCTCCGGGGTGGGTCTTCGGGCCGGTGTGGACCGTGCTCTACATCATGATGGGCGCCGCGGCGTGGTTGGTGTGGCGCGAGGGGGCGCTGCGGGACAAGGCGACGGCCGGCGCGCTGACCGCCTTCGGCGTGCAGCTGGGGCTGAACATCGCGTGGTCCTTCATCTTCTTCGGGGCCCGGTCGCCGGGGTGGGCCTTCGCCGAGATCCTGGCGCTGCTGGCCGCGATCGGCGTGACGACCGCCCTGTTCGCGCGGATCTCAACGGCGGCGTCGGCGCTGATGGCGCCGTATCTGGTGTGGGTGGTCTTCGCGTCGGTCCTGAACTTCGCCATCTGGCGGATGAACGTCTGAGAATCATCAGCCGGCGACGCGCCCGGGGGCGGACGAAAGGGATCTCAAGGCTGCGACCGATTGCGTCGATTTCCTTCCTGCGCCTTGACGCGCGATGGGAGGAACGGACATGGCCGGGAAATGCACGACTGGACGCTGCGACCGTTGTGAACGGGTGAAGGGTCCGGGGCAGGCCGACGCGGGTGAACTGCACCTGTGGCTGCCGGCGCCGCACGCGCTGGTGAAGGCGATTCAGGCTGTTCGGCGCTGCGGGCATGATTTCACAGCCGACGAAGAGTCGCTGTCTCTGAAAGTCGTCGTGACCGGTGAGAATACGCCCACGCTGCTCGATGCAATCGGCGAGTCGCTGACCGGCCAGGAGCGCCGCGATGCGCGGGCCATCCTGATCACGCCCGGCGTCGCCCTCTCTCCAAAGGACTTCCCGCGCGTGACGCCGTTTGATGATTTCTCCATGAGCGCGCGTTCCCAGTGGCTGGTCGAGATGCTCTCTGAAGAGCGCATCACCCACCTCTTTCAGCCCATCGTTGATGCGAATGACACCACGAACATCTTCGCGCACGAGGCGCTGATGCGCGGCGTCGCGACCGATGGCTCGCTCGTGTCGCCGGGCGAGATGCTGGAACTTGCCCGGGCAAGCGATCTGCTCTTCCCCCTCGATCTGATGGCCCGGCGCAGCGCCATCCGGAACGCCCAGAAACAGGGCCTCAGCGGCGGTCTGTTCATTAATTTCTCGCCCGCGGCGATCTACGATCCCAAGTTCTGCCTTCGCACCACCGTCGCCGCGATCCGCGAAGCGGGGTTCTGCGCGGAGGACGTGGTTTTCGAAGTCGTCGAATCGGAGCGCTGTGCCGATATGGATCACCTGAAGACCATCCTGCGCTACTACCGCGAGGCCGGATTCCATGTGGCGCTGGACGATGTCGGCGCCGGATACTCATCGCTCAACATGCTGCACGAGCTGCAGCCCGATTTCGTGAAGCTGGACATGGAGCTGACGCGAAACGTGCATGCGGACAAGTACAAGGCCGTCGTCGCATCCAAGATCCTGGAGATCGCGCGCGATCTCGGCATTCGCACCGTCGCCGAGGGCGTCGAGACGCCTGAAGAGCTCGACTGGCTGCAACGGGCGGGCGCGACCTTCGTCCAGGGCTACCTCATCGGCCGACCCGCCGAGCGACCGATGGTGCAGGCGCGATCGCAGGCGGCGTGATTCGCGCAGCCGCCATGCGCCTCGACAACTCGACACGCGACCGGTTCGAACTGGTCGCTTGGAGAGCGCTGGCGTAAGCATCGTGTTTATATAGAGATAGATGCTGAGGCCGTCGCCGGCGAATGCGCCGCGCGAGGGGATCTTTGCATGTGGACCGGAGCATTCCGGCAGGCTCAGATTGACTCCTGAACGGCACCGAGTATCGCCACGGATTGCAATGTCAGAGAGGCAGGTGCATTGACTCGCTCAAGGCTACGATGACGACATGCAACGAGATGGCAATGAACAAAGGTGTCACCCGCACCTGTGCCCACGCGATGCGTCGCCCGCATGGACGATGTGGAAGTGGATCGCGTTCATCATGCTCGGCGGGCTGGGTCTGGCGTCGTGCTCGGATCGCGTGGAGCGCGACGAGCCGATCCGCCCGGTGCGAGCCATGGTCGTCGGCGACATCGCCGGCTTCAGCGGGCGCGAGTTTCCTGGGAGGGCCGAGGCGATTCAGCACGCGGATCTTTCGTTCCGCGTCCCGGGCACGCTTGTGTCGCTTCCGGTGCGCGTGGGGACGGAGGTCGAGGAGGGGCAGGTGGTGGCGCGGCTCGATCCGCGCGACTTCGAGGCGCGCGTCCTTGGCGCCGAGGCGTCGCTGGCGCGGGCGACGGCCGATCTGGCTCGGACTCGTGAGGAGTTCAGCCGGGGCGGCACGGCTTTCGAGCGCGGCGCCTCGCCCGCGGAGGTCGAACTCGAGGTCACCGATGTCATCGAGAAGGCGGTGCAGGAGATCGCCGTTCTCAAGGAGATCGATTTCTATTCGTGCGCCGGGCTCTCCAGGGTGAAGGTGATCATCAGGCCGGAGGTTCGATCGCACGGACTGCCGCAGGTGTGGGACGAGCTGCGGAAGCGGATTTCGGATGCGGAGCGTGAGCTGCCCCCCGGCGCCGGGCCCACGACGGCTGGATCGTGGGTTTGTACCGCGAGGACGACAAGCTGCTGCCCATCGTGCTGCGCAGCTCGGAGCGCGACCGCGAGCTGGTGGCGCGGAACCTTGATCTGCTTCAGATCCGGCCGCTGCTCTCGACCCGTTCGGTCCCGCTGTCGCAGGTGACTTCGAGCATCGAGACGAGCTGGCGAGATCCCTTCATCTTCCGATACAACCGAAATCGCACCATCTCGGCCCAGGGCGTGCCGCGGGGGCTGGCGACGGACTTGCAGGAGGATGTGCGCGCCGGGATCGAGGCGATCGAGCTTCCGCCCGGCTACGCGCTGATGTGGGACGGCGAAGATCGCTCGTCGCGCGATGCGCAGAGGTCGCTCATCCCGGGCGTGGCTCCGGCTCTCGTCGTGATGGCGCTGGTGATCGTCGCGCTGTTCAACAACTATCGCCAGCCGCTGATCATTCTGTGCATCGTGCCCTTCGCGCTGATCGGCGTGGTGGTGGGCCTGCTGGTGACGCGCCAGCCGCTGGGCTTTGTCGCGATTCTCGGCGCCATGTCGCTGTCAGGGATGATGGTGAAGAACGCGGTGGTGCTGCTCGACGAGATCAACACATTGAAGAAGGCGGGCCAGCGCGAGTACGACGCGGTGGTGAACGCGGCGGTGGCGAGGCTTCGCCCCGTGCTGCTCGCCGCAGGCACGACGGTGCTGGGCGTAATCCCCCTGCTCGCCGACGTCTTCTGGGTTTCGCTGGCGGTGGTGATCATGTTCGGCCTTGCGATCGGATCGGTGATCACCATGATTCTCGTTCCCGTGCTGTACGCCATTTTCTACCGGGTGAAACCATCGTCATCGCCGGGTCGAGAACGTACCGCCGCGTCGTAGAATCAGAGCGGCAGCACGAGTGGAACGAGGAAGACGCAGACGATGAGCGTGATGATGGCGAAGGGCCCGCCGATCCTGACGAAGTCGCCGAACTTGTAGTTGCCCGGCGTCAGCACCAGCGTGTTCACCGGCGAGGCCACGGGCGTCACGAAGGCAGTCGAAGCTGCCAGGGCCACGATCATGGCGAAGGGAAGGGGCGAGGCGCCCATGTCGCGGGCCACCGCGATGGCGACCGGCGCCAGCAGCACCGCGGTGGCGGTGTTGGACATGAACATGCTCAGCACCATGGTGAGGGCGAAGATCGTCGCGAGCACGACGTGCACTCCCGCGCTGCCGGTGACGGCCGTCACCGCGGCGGCCGCCATCTCGACGCCCCCCGTCCGCTGCAGCGCGATCGAGAAGGGCAGCATGCCGACGATGAGGATGATCGTCTTCCAGTTGATCGATCCATAGGCGCTGTTGGCGCCGATGCATCCCGTCGCGCCCATGATGAGACAGCCGATCAGAGCCGCCTGCACCGTCGGGATGACGCCCGAGATCATCAGCGCGACGGTCACAACGAGGGCGAAGATCGCGTATGGCGCCTTGCCGGGCGCGGGAAGCACTTCCTGGATCTCGACAGGCAGCCGGATCAGCGTCACGCCCGCATCGTCGATCTGCACGCGTTTGAGCTGCTTCCATGGCCCCACCACCAGCAGCGTGTCGCCGATGCGCAGCGGCTCATTGACCAGATCCTTGCCGATGGCCTCTGAGCCGCGGCGCAGACCGATCACCGTGAGTCCTGTGCGCGGGCGGAAATCCGACTGGAGCAGTGTCTTGCCCACCAGGTGCGACTCGGCGGGCACGATCACCTGCGCCATGCCGATCTCCTGCGACCTGTCATTGAAGTAGGCGCCGGCCAGCGGCATCGACTCGAGGCCGTAGCGCTCGCGCACCGGCTCGACGCTCGGGCACTGGTCCAGCAGGTCGATGAGGATGTAGTCGTCGGCCTGGAGAATCGTCTGCGGCGTGGGCTGAATCATCGCCCGACCGAACCGGCGCGGCCGCTCAATGGCGAGAATATTGATGCCCGCGCCGCCGCGAAGGTCGAGCTCGGACAGCGTCTTGCCGACCAGCGGTGAGCCGGCGGAGACGCGCAGTCGATGCTCGCGGCTGGTGAGGTCGAACTCCTTGATCCAGTCCGCCAGGCTGGCCCGGGGCCCCTCCTTCGATGTGTGATCCTGCTTCGCGCCCGGCAGCCAGCGGCGCACGATCAGCATGTAGATGATCCCGAGGATCAGGATGGGGATGCCGAAGGGCGTGATGGTGAAAAATCCGAAGCCTTCCTCGCCCTGACGAACCAGCTCACTGCTGACGACGAGGTTCGGCGCGGTGGCGACGAGCGTCATCATGCCGCTGATCAGGGCGGCGAAGCTGAGGGGCATCATCAGTTGGCCGGGCGACGAGCCGCTGCTGTAAGCGATGCGCAGGGCGATGGGGATGAAGAGGGCGGTGATGGCGGTGGAGCTCATGATCGAGCCGAGGCCGCAAACGCTGACCATGAGCAGCACGATCAGCTTGACATCGCTCTTGCCGGTCTTTGCGATCAGCACATCGCCGAGCTTTCGCGCGACGCCTGTGCGCACAAGCCCCTCGCCGATCACGAACATCGCAGCGATGAGAACGATGTTTGAGTCGCTGAATCCGGCCAGCGCCTCGCTCATGGTGATGACGCCGGTGAAGGGCAGCGCCGTCATCATCATGATGGCGACAACGTCCATGCGAGGCTTGTTCATCGCGAACATGACGATCGCGCCGAGCAGCAGCGCCAGGACAAGTACAAGATCGATGTTCATGACTGGTCTGAAGTCTTCGCGAATCTGGTTCGGAAAAGTCCCCATGCGGTCGGGCGGCGGCAAACCTGACGATGCAGCGCCATCCGCCGCAACGTATCGGGACTGTACAGGAACCGCTTGTTGCAGGCGAGGGGAGCAACCCTGGAGGGAAAACACGCAGCCTGTCGCGACCGCCTCCGATGGACAGGTACCATGCGCCCGTAGGAACTCCCGAGAGCGAACCCCGTATGCCCCAGACACTCCGATTGAACAACCCGGCAGACACATCCGCGATCGAGCTGCAGCCGCTGCGCGCTGATGAACCGTCTGCGCAATTCCATGCGTCGCCGCCGGAACACACGGGCCATGCTTCGGTCTTCACGCGCTGCGGGCCGCCCACAAGGGAGGACGCGTAAGCATGGCCCGGCCCCGGCTGCTCATCCTGTCACTCGGCGGCACCATCACCATGGTGAAGGACGCCACCGGCGCCATGGCGCCCGGTCTCGGCGCCGAGGAGCTGGTGCAGTCCATCCCCCAGCTCGACGAACTCGCCGAGCTCGACGCCCGCTCGCTCTTGCGCCTCCCCAGCCCGTCGATCTCGCTCGAAAACATTCTCGAGGTGGCGCAGGTCATCGAGAAGGGATTCGCCGAAGAAGGCTTCGACGGCGCCGTCGTCATCCAGGGCACCGACACCATCGAGGAATCCGCCTTCCTGCTCGACCTGCTCGTTGGCGGCGATCGGCCGGTCGTCGTCACCGGCGCGATGCGCGGCGCCGAGGCGCCGGGCGCGGACGGGCCCGCCAATCTCCTCGCGGCGACGCGGCTCGCGGTTTCGCAACAGGCCCGCGGCTTGGGCGCGCTGGTGGTGCTGAACTACGACATCCACGCCGCCCGCTTCGTGCAGAAGTCGCACACCGCCGTGCCATCCGCCTTCACCTCGCCGCTGGTCGGCCCGCTGGGCGTCGTCGCCGAGGGGCGCCCGCGGCTGTATGCGCGCGTGGAGCGCTCGCCCGTCTTCCCCACCGATCGCGGCTCGCCGGCGCCGATTGCGCTGCTCAAGATGGCGATGGGGTACGACGCGCGCATTCTCAAAGCGCTCCCCGACACGCTCGGCTATGCAGGCCTGGTCGTCGAGGGCATGGGCGCGGGGCACGTGCCCGCGGAAGTGGCGCCGATTCTCGGCGAGGTCGCGAAGAAGATCCCCGTCGTCCTCGCATCGCGCTCGATGACCGGCCCGGTCTTCACCAGCACCTACGGCTATCCCGGATCCGAGATCGACCTGATCAGCCGCGGCCTGATCCCCGCGGGATATCTTTCAGGGCTCAAGGCCCGCCTGCTGCTCGGGCTCTGCCTGCGTCAGGGCGGCGACGCCGCGCAGGCGAAGGCTGCGTTCGCGCAGTACCAGTGATTCGAACCATCCCGGAGGATATTCCACGATGACTGACAGCCGCCACAGAATATCCCCGACGACCGGGAAGCCGAAGAAGTTGGCGATGCTCACGAAGGCCCCCGTCGACGCCGCGGCGTCGCGGGCCGCGATCTCGACCGGCGCCCTGCCGAAGCCCGAGCTCGTCCGCAGCCTCGTCGCCGAGGCGCACGCGCTCTTCAAGGATGTTGACGAGGGCCTGGTCGCAAACTCCATCCCCGCCCTCGTCAAAACCCCGGCCGATCTGTTCGGCGTCTGCATCGTCGGAGTCGACGGCGTTGTGCACGAGGCCGGCGACATCGCGCACGAGTTCTCGATGCAGAGCGTCTCGAAGCCCTTCGTCTTCGCGCTGGTGTGCCAGGCGATCGGCGCCGAGGAGGCCCGCAAGAAGCTCGGCGTCAACAGCACCGGCCTGCCGTTCAACTCGGTCATGGCCATCGAGCTCAACCGCGACCGCACCATGAACCCGATGGTCAACGCCGGCGCCATCGCGACAACCAGCCTCGTCCCCGGCGACACCGCGGAGGACAAGTGGAACTTCATTCTCGAGGGCCTCTCCCGCTTCGCCGGGCGTGAGCTTTCGATGGATGAAGAGGTGTATGAGTCCGAGGCCGCCACCAACCAGCGCAACCGCGGCATCGCCAAGCTGCTCGAAGGGTACGGACGCGTCTATTTCGACTCGCTCCAGGCGACGGACGTCTACACCAGGCAGTGCGCCATCAACGTCACCACAAAGGATCTCGCCGTCATGGGCGCCACGCTCGCCGACGGCGGCGTCAACCCCGTCACCGGCCAGCGCGTCATCGACGCATCCCACTGCAAACGCGTCCTCGCCGTCCTCGCGACCGCGGGCCTGTACGAGCTCTCCGGCGACTGGCTCTTCGAGATCGGCCTCCCCGGCAAGAGCGGCGTCAGCGGCGGCATCTTCACCGTCGCGCCCGGCAAAGGCGGCCTGGGCACGTTCGCGCCGCGCCTCGACGAGGCCGGCAACAGCGTGAAGGGCCAGCGCGTCAGCCAGTTTCTCTCGGATCGGCTGGGGCTAAATCTCTTCGCTTCGAGGCCGTTCGAGTAAGCGACCACACGGCGAAGCCACGTATGCGCGCAGGATCGGGAAGGGGCGCTACGGGGCCGCCACGGCGGGATCCGGCGCGATGGTCGAGGTACGTTTCGCCCTGCGCATCCGGATCTGATGCTCCATTCCTGTTGTCGAGCAAGTTATTCGGGATGTGAGTTTGAGCACAGACCAACGGACCATGTGATCAACCACATGAATCTGTGTTGGTCGCTTCATGCGCTTCTTCAGTCTTCGCGATCTCTCACCCACGCCGCGAGCGTCTGTCTTGCGCTGCTCAACTCGGTTCGGACGGTGCGTTCGGACACGCCGAGGACGACCGCGATGTCCGCCGACGACAGTCCGCCGAAATGAGCCATTTCAAAGACCTCCCCCTGCCGCGGCGCTGCGGCCTTGAGCTTTTCAAGCAGCTCGGCCGCCTCCAGCGCATCGAGCCCCGCCCCGGCGCCGCTCGCCTGCTTCGACAGGTCCTCGAGTGAAACTCTCCGCCAGTCGCCGCCGCGTTTGCGGGCGCCGTTTCGCCGGGCGCGATCGACCAGGATCTGGCGCATGGTGCGGGCGTACACACTGAACAGATGCCGCCGGTTCTCGAACTCCTCGCCGGCGAGCCGCTGGTAGGCCTCATGCACCAGATCATCGCGCTGGCCGTCCGCGGCGTGCCGCCGCTCGCCCGCCAGTCTCGCCGCGGCGATCCGCTGCAGCTCGATGTACACGCGCTCGAAGAGCCGGTCCTCCGCTCCGGGCGCCCCCGCCTCCACCTCGTGCAGGAGCCGTGTGATCGAGCCTTCTTCCATGTCACGAATGCTCCGCGGCTGTGAAGAATGTGAAAAAATCCCGTTTTGGCTGCCGGTTTTCAGCGCCGATTTCGCCTCTCAGTGTAGGAGATCCCTGGTGTGACGCCGGAGAGCGAGGATGCGCGCACCGAGAGCCCTGCGCTCCCGGCTCGGTAGGGACCTGTTTGTAAGCGGCCCGCTGTCCCGCTGCGCTGAAGCGATTCGCTGCGCCGCCTGACATGAGAGGAATGAGAAATGATGCAAACACACCGTGCGGCATGACATGCAAAGCATCACTTTGACATGGTCCTGAACGCCCCTTCCTGTATATTTAGCTTCTGGTCACGGTGGGGGCGTCCGGCCTGAACAAATTGTCCGCGTCCTTGCTTCAACCTGATGGGAACCCTGACATGCTCTGGAATATTCGCCTGGTGTGCGCGCTCGCATCGCTGTCCACTGTCGCGTCGGTTGCGTGTGCGCAGGAGGATCATCCTGCGGCGACGCACGATGCGCCTGATGTCGCCGCCGAAACGACGGAGGAGCAGGCGCCGTTTCGTCTGAATCTGCCGGAATGGAACCCGGACCCCGAGAGCCTGCCGCCGGAGCTGCGGCCGCTGGATGTCGTGCGGCCGGTGCTGCCGGAGGATGTGGCGGCGGAGGTCGCCGAACTGGAGGCACGGATCGCGGAACTGGAGCCGCTGGGCCTGTCAGCCGAGACGCGGGCCGAGCAGAACGCGGCGCTGGACGAGGCGATCGAGCTGGCCGAGCGCGTGCTGGCGCTGCGCGTCGAGCATCAGGGCAACACCGATGGCGTCGTCCGCTGGCGCGACGCGGCTGGCGAGCCGGTCGAGTGGCACGAGGTGATCGCGGCGCGGCGGACGCTCGCCGACCTACAGGTGATCCGCGGGCTCGACGATGCGGCACGGGCCGAACTCGCTTCGCTCGGCGGGACCAATGCAGAGGTCGTGCGCCTCTACGGCGCGGGCGACTTCACCGGGGCGCAGGCCATCACCGAGCGCCAGCTCGACATCCACCGACGCGTATTGGGCGATGAGCACCCGAGCGCGCTTGAGTCCATCGGCAACATGGGCGTCCTGCTCCAGGCGCAGGGCAAGCTGTCCGAGGCCGAACCGTACAACCGCGAGGCGCTGGAGGGCCGCCGCCGCGTGCTGGGCGGCGAGCACCCGAACACACTGACCTCCATCAACAACATGGGCCTCCTGCTCCAGGCGCAGGGCAAGCTGGCCGAGGCTGAGCCGTACTACCGCGAGGCGCTGGAGGCCCGCCGCCTCGTCTCGGGTGACGACCACCCGGACACGCTCGCCTCCATCAACAACATGGGCTTCGTGCTCCAGGCGCAGGGCAAGCTGGCCGAGGCCGAGCCGTACTACCGCGAGGCGCTGGAGGGCCGCCGCCGCGTGCTGGGCGGCGAGCACCC
>RECQ01000022.1 GCA_007693965.1 Phycisphaeraceae bacterium
CTTCATCATGAAGCGGTCGAGCTGGGCCTCGGGGAGCGGGTAGGTGCCCTCCTGCTCGATCGGGTTCTGGGTGGCGAGCACGAGGAAGGGCGATTCGAGCTTGTAGGTCTGCCCCGCGACGGTGACGGAGCGCTCCTGCATCGCTTCGAGGAGCGCGGACTGCGTCTTGGGCGTGGCGCGGTTGATCTCGTCGGCCAGCACGACCTGGGCGAAGATGGGGCCGCGCTGGAAGTCGAAGAATCGCCGGCCGGTGTCCGGATCCTCCATCACCACGTTGGTGCCGATGATGTCGGCGGGCATGAGGTCGGGCGTGAACTGGATGCGGCTGAAGGGCAGCGACATCGCGTCCGCCAGTGTGCGCACCAGCATGGTCTTGCCGAGGCCGGGCACGCCCTCGAGCAGCACGTTGCCGCCGGCGAAGAGCGCGACCAGCACGCCCTCGACGATGTCGCGATGGCCGACGATCACCTTGCCGATCTCGTCCGCCAGCCCGTGGAATGTGTCGCGGAAGCGTGCGCACTGCTCGCGCACTTCATCGGGTGTGCTCATCTCGTCGTACTGGGTCATGTCAGGCGCCTTGTGCTCGGTGTGGTTTGTGAGGGGTTTGAACGCGGAGGGCGCGGAGGGGCGCAGAGGAAGAGAAGAGAGAGGAAGTCAGAAGAAATTCTGCAAGATTTGATTGTCTTCTCTCGAATCAATCTCAAACCGCAATGCTCCACGATGAATTTGTTCCGTTCATTGTCTGCCAATTTCTTTCCCTTCTCTCTCTGCGATTCTCTGCGCCCTCTGTGTTCAAGAACCAGATCGCTCTCGATTGCGTGCCATGTCATTCAATTCTGATTCTTGTCGTCATCATTTCTCTCCTCATCCCGCATCGCATCGCGGGCTCTGCGCTTGGCGCGCATGAGTCGGGACATGCCCTGTTCCTCGTCCTCGTCTTTCTTTCCGGCGCCGGCGCCGGTGTCTGATGGAGGTTTCGGACGATCGGCGCCCGGCGGCGCGTCTACCGGGCTGGCGGCGCCGGAGCGGAGGCGCTCCTCGCTGGCTTCGAACTTGACGCCCGCCGATTCGGGCTTCGTCTTCTGTGCGGCGGGCGTCTGGCGTGGGAGATCCATTGCCTGGCCCGCGCCGCGTTCGTCGAGCACGCCCCGGGCTCGCTCGCGCGCAGCGCGCATGGCGTCGATCGGCCGCTCGCTCGCGGTCCGCTGTCGGGAGAGCGCCTTCTTCACAACGCGCACGCCGGCGCGCAGGTCCACGCGCACCCGTCGAACGGCGACATCGGCGAGAAAGAGCCCGATCGCCGCCAGCGCGAGCGCCAGCCAGATCGAGCGCGTCGCCATGGGGATCACCACGTTCTCGCGGCTGAAGAGCTCGGCGATGTCCGGGTTCGGGTCGAGGATGCGGCCGCCGGTCAGTTCGGCCACCTGCATGAGCAGCGCCGCGTTGTCGGAGAGCGCGCGAAACTCATCCGCGAAGGGCCGGACCACCGCCGCCTGCACGCCGCCGCGTTCGACGACGGGAGCGCCATCATCCCCGGTGCGTGCGGACTCGTAGCGCAGGTTCAGCAGGTAGGAGCCCGCTTCCGCGGATTCGAAGCGGCCTTCGTAGCGTCCCGCGCCGGTCTGACGCAGCTCAATGGATTCGGACTCCAGGTCCGGGCGCACCAGTCGCCCTGCGAAGCTGGCGAAGTTGAGCGGGTCGCCCTCCGCATCGGAGGCTTCGACGATGACGCGTGTCTCGTCGCCTCGGTCTTCCGTGATGACGTTCACGTTTGCCGATCCGCTCGGGCGCATGGCCCAGCGGACGTGCTGCTCCCAGAACGATCGCTGCTGCTCCCACGCCGCCCATGCCGGGCTCCAGCGCGTGCCGGTGTCGGACATGAAGGCGACGGTCCGCCCCAGGCCGTGCTGCCACTGTGCCAGCAGCGGATCATTCTCCTCGCCGCGCATCGTGACCAACGCCAGCCCGTCGCGCTCGGAGGTGACGACGTAGCCTCTGAGCGGCGGAAGCGCCGGCCCGATGCCGCGCAGCGGCTCTGAGATCCCGCCGACGATGGATGGTGTGAAGGGCTCGCCCTCCCAGATCAGCGTCCGCCGGATGGTCTGCGCTTCTTTGACGAAAATCTGCGGCAGTGAGGCCAGGTCGCCCTGCTGGTTGATGACGTAATGATTGCCGCCGGTGGCGTTCGCGATGTCGCGCATCCTCTGCCAGTCGGGGCTGTTGGGATTGTTCGAGTGGGGGAAGACAAGCACCGTGCTCACTGCAACGCCCGCATCGATGTATCGCTGCATCACCTGTCGGGACGGCGGCGACGGATCGCCATCGCTGATGAGCACCGCGTGCTTCTGGCCCGCGGCGACCTGTTCGAGGCCCGCGATCGCCATGCCCATCATCGCATTGAAATCCTTGGCGTCGCCGAAGCTGAGGTTGCTGATCGCCCGCCGCGCTGCGGAGCGATCGCCCACCACGCTCAGCGGCAGCGTCCACCCGAAGCCGCGCTGTCCCCAGTCAAATTCGACGATGCCGATGAGGTCCTGGCTGCTGAGCGCCTCGAGCGCCGCCAGCGCCGTCTGCTGTCCCCAGTAGTTGCCGCGCGGCATCTCGCACGAGTGCATCAGGATCGCAAGGGCGCCGCGGGGCATGCGCCGCTCCTGCGGCGGGTCGAGCCGCACCGGCAGGGCGTCCGCGAGCGGCGAGCCGATCCACCCGCCTGCGCCGAAGGAGTTAGGGCCGCCGACCTTCATAAGCCCGCCGCCGAGATCATGCACATAGGCGCGCAGCTCGTCCTGTTGGCGGCGACTGAACTGGTAGGCCGAGGTATCCAGCAGCACCACCGCATCGTGGGCGCCCAGGTCGATCAGCGACTGGTGTCCCTCTTCCGTGGGCGAACGGATTTCGACGCGCAGGCCCGATTCCTCCAGAGCGCTGACGACGGGCTCCGCTGAGAGCAGGTCTTCGGCGTACACCAGCACGCTGCCCTCTGATGCGACGAAGGTCACGGCGAGGGCGGTGTTGTTCTCGACGATGGTGTCGTCCGCCTCGTCGAGCGGTTCGAAGTATGCGTTGAAGCGGCGCGGCCCCAGTCGGTCCATCGTGAGAGGGACCGTCACGACGTTCACACCGGCGCGCAGGTCGATGATTGTCGAGGAGCCGGGTGAGTCGGGATCGAGATCGATCGGGTCGTCCCCGGCCAGCAGCGTCAGTCGTCCGCTGGTGGCGATGGTCGAGTTGAGCACGAAGCGCAGGTTGACCGTCTGCCCAAGACGCGCTGTCGGGGGGACGCTGAGCCGCTCGAAGACAACCTCGCGCTCGATGTCGTACCGGACCGGGTAGACGTCGATCGGCACACCCGCGCCCGCGGCGGCGCGGGCCGCGGCCAGCAGGCTGTCGCTCGTCTCGTTTCCATCCGAGAAGAGCGCGATGCGTCCCGCGGTGTTCTCAGGAAGCACCGCCATCGCCAGACGAACGCCCGCGGCGAGGTTGGTTGCGTTCTGATCGCCGACGAAGCCCACGTGCGCCTCGCGCGTGCGCGTCGAGGGGAGCGCCTGCACCAGCGCTTCGGCGCCGGTGGTGACAATGCCGAGGCGGTCGGTTCCGGCGCCCCTCGACGCGGCGGACTGGAGATACTCATTCACATGCTCGTTGGCGCCCGGCGGCATTGAGCGGCTGACATCCAGCACCGCCACGACCGCCACATCATCGGTGCGCATCCGCCACTGCGGATCGGCCAGGGCGCCGCAGAGCATCGCGATCACCGCCAGCCGAAGCCCGAGCGCCGTCCAGCGCACCGGCCCCGAAAGGCCTGACAGACTGCGCCGCGCGATCCACCACGACGCGGCCCACAGCGCCGGAATCAGCAGCAGCCACATCGGCGCATCGAACTGGAGCGGGCCGAGCGTCATTGCAGGATCAACGCCTCCTGCGACTGCGCGCCTCCGTCCGGCGGCTCTGACGACGGTGACAATGCGTGGTCCATCATTTCGTCGGAATTGGGCTGGCCGGAGTTCCGCGGCGTGATGCGCCTCGGCCGACCCGGGTCAAAGGCGATGATGCGGTTGTTTCCAGAATCGAGCGCATACACCGTACCGTCAATCACCGTGACGCCCCACGGATAGGCGAGCTGGCCGTCGCCTCGACCCGGTTCGCCGTAGAGGCCGAGACAGATGGCGGGTTCGGCGCCACGCGCCGCATCCACCTCGCTCGCCGGATCGATCCTCTGGATGCGGCTGTTGCCGAACTCGGCCACCAGCAGCGTTCTGTCCGGCAGCATCGCGAGTCCGTATGGATAGTTGAACTCACCCGGCCCGGTCCCCGGCCTCGCGCCGGGCCGTCCCAGCCAGCCGATCAGCTCGCCATCGGGTGTGAATCGCCCCACGCGATGGTTCACCGAATCGGCGATGAGCAGCTCATCACGCTCGTCATCGAACAGCAGCGCCTGCGGCCTGCGGAAGCGGATGTCCGCCGCGTCCTCTCCAGACCCGTAGGTTCCGAAGGTGAAGAGCAGCTCGCCGACGCCGGTGAAGACGCTGATGCGGTCGTTGCCGCCATATTCACCGACGTAGATGCGATCAGGCGTGCGTCCATCAGCGCCCGTGCGGATGGCGACGTCGGTGACGTAGTAGAACTGGCCAGGCTCAAAGCCATATTCGCCCCACTGGCGCACCGGGGCTGCTTCGCCCGCCTGTATCGCGGCGTCCGGCGGCTCGAAGACCATCACTCTGAACTGGTGCGTGTCCGCGATGTAGAGGAGTCCGTCCGGACCCCAGGTGATGCCGACCGGAAAGCCGGTTTCGAAGGCTGGCATCATGAAGCTCTGGATCGGATGTCCATCGGTGGTCAGGCTCTGCACACGTCCTGTGCGATCGACGATCCACAACCGCTCGCCATCCCCGGTGATGGCGCGTGGATAGATGAACTGCCCGGCGGATCGTCCCGGCTCTCCGAGGACCGCTCGGGCGTTGATGGGCCGCGACTCGACGGCGCTTCCGTCGTCGCAGCCGACGATCACGAGGCACAGCAGCGCAGCGAGGCACGGCGCCGCGGCGCGTCGGAGCAGCCGTGCGCTTCTTCCGGCGCAGAGTGTTGCGGTCGCCGCGATGGCCAGTCCTCCGACAATGAGATACACGCCGGCGACGTTCAGCTCTTCCACGCGCAGGTAGTGCAGGTTGTTGAGCAGGTGCTGGGCCAGGTTGCCGTGTCCCGGAGGCGCGAGCATGACGGTGGCCTCGATCTCGTGCATGCTGAGAATGGTGAGCCCGATCGCCGCCGCCGCCAGGCCGCCCGCCTGCAGCGGCGCCGAGGCGCCGAGCCAGCTTCGCAGCGTCTCCGGACCTGCCAGCCGGCGCGCATCGATCAGCTCGCGCGGCTCCATCCATGCGAGCCACCATCCCGCCAGAGCCGCGACAGCGCCGAAACGCGTGATGTGGCTCAGCGCCAGTCCGGCCCGTGTGTCCGTCAGCCACGCGGAGAGGTCGTGGTTCGATGCGGCGTGGATCGCGGATCCCACCAGAACGCCGGGAATCAGGGCGCCGATCAGCCAGATGCGCAGCGAGAGCGATGTCAGTCGTCGCATCCACGAGCCCGGCGTCGCCGACAGCCCAGCGCTCGTGCCCGCCGCAATGAAGAGTCCCAGGACGCCGACGACCGCGCCGATGAGCAGCGCGTTGCCAACGCCTCGGGAAGAGAGTGACCAGAACTCGCCCAGCGCCCGCGCCTCGCGGATATTGGCGCTGAAGAGCGCCAGAGGCGCCAACGTCGACAGGCACCAGATCGCAATCGCGATTGCGATCCACCACCTGCTCACGCCCGTGTCCGGTTGTTCGCTGTGGCTCGCCTCGGCCGACGAGGCCCCCAGCACGCGCCCGCCCACGATCCATCCCATCACCAGCGCGATCAGAAGCAGGGGCGAAGCCGTCCACCACACCGAAGGCGCGCCGGCCGTCTCGTCGAGGCGGCGCCAGATGGTGATGGCGTACGTCTCAACCTCGGCGACGTGCAGCGGCACGGAGGAGCCGATCATCAGGAGAGCCGTCACACCGATGGCGCCGATGACGCCGGTGCGCACCGCGCCCAGCGTCATCAGTGCGCGGCGCCACCACGGCGCACTGCTGAGGCGCATCGCGTCCAGCGCACCCTGGTCGATGCGCCGAGCCGCGACGCCCATCACGATCGCCGCCACCGGCCACGCCCAGAGCGACAGCCCGCCCACCGCCTGGATTCGGGACGCAATCGGCGCCAGCGTCGGCGCATCGCGAGCGATCACATCGCCCAGCCACGATCCCGGCGAGCGCAACAGGCCCCACGAGGCGTAGACCAGGTACGAGGGCAGCAGCATCGGGGCCACCAGCAGGGCGACGAGCCTCGGGCTCAGCCGGCGCATCGACCACGCCGCGGGAAACGCCAGCGCCGCCGTGACAACGCCGATCAGGATCGCAACACCGATCGTGCGCGCCAGCAGGCGCCCGTCGTTACGCAGGCGCACCAGCGTCAGCGTCTCAGAGAGCGAAGCTCCCGCGCCGGCGGGATCGTGCCGCAGCATCGCGATGACGACGCCGATCGCCGGAACGCCGACCGCGACCAGACAGAGTGCGCCTGCGAGAAAGACCATGAGCCATCGCCAGAGTCCGGCGCCGGCGCCCGTCGTCAATGCGTCGGTGGCGGCGGCCT
Source organism: Phycisphaeraceae bacterium (assembly GCA_007693965.1). Taxonomy (GTDB): domain Bacteria; phylum Planctomycetota; class Phycisphaerae; order Phycisphaerales; family UBA1924; genus RECQ01. The sequence continues at coordinate 6,667 of RECQ01000022.1, forward strand.
TGTCCGCCCCCCGGCGCCCCACGCGCCCCGACCCGCTCCCACGGCCATGATCGCTCATCCTCCAAGCGTCTCATCAATCAGGCGCATGGCGGCGTCCATGGATTCTGCAATCGTGCGGTAGTCGAGCTGCATCGGATCGGGGACGCGGTATTCGGCGTACTCGTCCTGCAGCTCCTCGCGGATAGGGATGTTGTGCCAGTCGCTCTCGGCGAGCATGCGTTCGACCTCCGGGCTGAGGAGGAAATCGGCGAGAAGCTGGGCTGCGACCGGGTTGGGGCCGCCGGCGATGAGGGCCACGGTGTTGGGAATGAGCATCGGCCCCGCCCGGCGCGCCTGCGGATCGCCCTCGGCGCCCGGCAGATCGTGACGGATGTACACCATGTCGACGGGCCAGTCGTTGCGCTGGCCGGCCCAGACATCGTCGGTGTCGGTGAGGCCGATGTCGGCCTCGCCGGTGGCGACGGCTCGCACCACGGCCATGTTTCCGTCCACAAGGCGCAGGCCGTTGACCCTCATGCCCTCGAGCCAGGCGCGTGTCGTCTCTTCACCCCACAGCGCCACCAGCGCGCTCATGTGGCCGCGGGTTGTGCCGAACTGAGGCCGGGCCATCACCACCCGGCCGCGCCAGCGCGGGTTGAGCATGTCCACCATGTTCTGCGGCGCCTCTTCCAGGTCGACGCGGTCGGTGTTGTAGGTCAGCACGCGGGCCCGTTGGGCGAAGCCGTGCCAGAAGTTGTCCTCATCGCGGAGCTGCGCCGGCCAGTCGGCGACCATCTCGCTGGAGTGGGGCGCCAGCAGGCCTTCGTCCGCAAGCTGGATCGTCATGAAGATCTCGCCCGACCAGAAGACATCCGCCCGCGGGCGATCGCGCTCGGCGCGGAGGCGCTGCACCAGGCCCGTCGTCTTGGTCGCCTCGGTGTCGCCGCGACCGAGCACCCGCACGCCCGACTGCTCCTCGAAGGCCTCGATCACGGGGCGCGCGACGTGTTCATCCGCTGAGTAATAGAGCACCACCTGCTCGCGCGGCGCCTCGGAGTCGCCGCAGGCACCGAGCAGCGCCGCCGGCGCCAGGAGCAACGGAATCGCGCTCAGAGCCGAATGCTTTCGAACCTTGTGGATGTGTCTGCAGATATGCCCTGAAGCGGTGAAGAAAAACACCAGCGGATTCCTCCGTTCTTGTGTCGATGTGTGCGTGGGGTTCGATGCGGTGTGAGAAGGAGACTCGCTCAATCCTGCGGCGACTGTTCGGCCTGCTCCGCCGCTTCTGCGGCGCGGCGTTCGAGGCGTCCGAAGTATCGCTTCACGGCCGCCTGGTGTTCGCGCGGGATGAGGTTGTCCTCGATCGCCTCGGAGGCGGTGTTCCCAGCGGTGCGCACCACTTCGATGAATTCGGCCCGCGATTCGCCGCGGATCTGCTCGCCCTCCACCATGCGTCGCCCGATGATCGGCCCTTCCTGCGTCGGTGAGGGGGATCGCTTCTTCTCGAGGTCGAAGTCGGCTTCGGCAATCCCGCGCTTTTCCGGCGGACCATTGCCGGCGCCGGACCAGATGCTCCACATGTTGAACTCCGCCGGGCCATCGCCGAAGCACTGGCCGAGTGCGCGGAGCTGGTTGCCGAGCGATTCGAGAGCCGCATCGGCGCCGGCCATCTCCTGGGCCAGCATCTCGAGCTGATCGAGCATCTCGCCGATCCCGTCCATGCCCTCGGCGCCGGCGCCGTCGGCGAGCGCCTGGGCCGCGCCGCCCAGGCACATGCCCATCTGCTCGCACAGGCCGGCCGCCTGCTGCATGGCTTTCGCCTTGTCCATCAGCTCCTGACGCTGCTGTTCATTCAGGCCATCGAGCTGGTCAAGCGCCTGCTGCAGCGCTTCGGGGTTTCTCGCCAGGTCGGGGTCGAGGCCGAGGCGTTCGAGCTGCTCGGCGAGTTCGTTGCGCTGCTGGGCGAGTTTGTTGAGTTGTTCGGCGAGATTCTCAAGCTGCTCCTGCAGGCGCTGGCGATCCACATCGCTCATTTCTCCCGCGGCGAGCTTGTCGGCCAGTCGCGCCAGCTCTTCGTTGGCGCTCTTGAAGTCTCCATCCTGCATGGCCCGCACCATGTCGCCGAGAGGGCCGGGGCCCGGCTGGCGAATCTGGCGCATCATCTCGCGCATGGCGTCGAGGCGCTGCCCCTGCTCGCTCTGTCGCAGCTCCTGCACGCGGTCGTGCGCCGAGGTCACGCGGCGCACGGCGCGCTGCAGCGCCTGCTCGGGGGTTTTCGGTTTTTCAAGATCGGCGCCGTCGAACTGATCATCCAGATCATGTTCTCCCAGAGCCGCGAGCTGTGATCGCACTTCCTCCTCCGACGCCTGCGCGATGGCGACCGCCTGCTGCAACTCATCCTCCGCGGCCCGCTGCTCTTCAGCCCGCGCCAGCATGCCCAGCAGGTCGCCCTGCGGCAGCAGGAAGGTCAACAGCGCGAAGGTCGCCGCCCCGATCAGCGGCGCCGGCCACAGCCGCGGCGCCTTCGCCGGGAAGGCCTTGCCGATGCGCACGCTCTTCGCCTGCTCGCTCGCGAAGCGCACCGTCGCCTGGCTCCAGGAATCCGGCTGGCCGGCGACGCACAGCGCCGTGCTGAGCGATTCACGCAGCCCGGCCTGCTCGTCCACCCGCCGCGCCACCGCCAGGCGGCTGGGCATGGTGGCAAGCGTCCACACCAGCGCTGCGATCACCGCGGCGCCCATGGCGATCAGCCATGCGTCCATCCACGGAACCGGGAAGGCAACCAGCCGTTGGACGATGAGCGTCAGCGTCAACAGACCGATGGCCACGGCGATGCACGTCACCAGTGCGGTGAGAAACCTGCCGACATTGATGCGGATCGCGGCGCGGCGGAGGACGCTGGTCAGATCGCCCATTCGGGTGCCTCCTGCGGGACGTTCCATCCCGTCGCTCCGGGGCCGGCTTCCGGGGGTTCCCAGTGGGGGGAAGCGGCCGGGCCCCTCAGGCTAAACAGTCACCCGTATCGGCGGCGCCGCCGCTGAAATCGGGCTTCTTCTCCCTCACTGTACGCCTTCTGCGCGGGGGAGTTTCATTCTGTAATGGTGGTGGGGTCGTGTCCGGCCTCGATGGCCTGGATTTTCCGGACCCGACGGCCGTGGCGACCGCCCTCAAACTCGGTCTTCAGCCACGTATCGACGATTTTGTCGATCAGGCCGATCGCGATGAGGTCGGCGGAGATGCAGACGATGTTGGCGTCGTTGTGAGAGCGGCTCATCTCGGCGGTGATCTCGTCATGCACCAGGGCGGCCCGGATCCCCGGGACTTTGTTTGCCGCGATGCACATCCCGACGCCTGAGCCGCAGAAGAGCAGCCCGAATCGGGCCTCGCCGGCTGCGACAGCCTTGCCGACGCGCCAAGCCTGGTCCGGATAATCACAGCTCTTGCCATCTGCTGGGGCGAAGACCTCAGTTTCGTGCCCCAGCTTGCGAAGCCGCTCGACCACATGCTTCACGGCGTCGGCGCCCCGGTGGTCGCCTCCGATGGCCAGTCGAAGTCCGTTCATCCGAGGATCTCCTTGAGTCGGGCGTTGATGAGCCGCTGCAGGTCCTCAGCCGTCTGATCGTACACGTGCTGCGGGGCACCGTAGGGGTCGGCGATGTCGCGACCATCCGGGTTCAGGGTGAACGCCTTGGTTTCGGCCTGCGGTGAGAGGGAGCGCACGCCCACCAGGTGGGCGCCGGTCATGCAGAAGATCAGGTCCGCCTGCTCGACCATCTCCCGGGTCAGCCCCACGGAGCGGTGGTGCGGGGGCTCGATTCCCAGTTTCCGCAGCGATTCGGCGGCCTCGCCTGTCATGGGGGCCCCGGACCCGGCGCCGAGCCCCGCAGAGAAGATGTTCACCCGCCCCGCCTGCTCCGGCGTTCGCTCGAGGGCCGCCCGGGCGATCGCCTCGGCCATGGGGCTGCGGCAGGTGTTTCCTGAGCAGATGAACAGGATGTTGCGTGCGGGCGAATCGGACACATGGACGCTCCGGGCGGCGTTCGCCGACGCATCCGACAAGGAGCGGCGGCGGCGCAGGGAGTATGGGGGGCAAGCCTGCACATATCAAAGCGCCCGCCCGGCGCGCTGGGGCGGTGCTGCTGCGGATGCATCGCGCCTTGCGGCGGATGGGCGCGGGCTTGTAGAGTCTCTCGCGACAGCGAGGCCTGTGGGAGGAAGCGCCTGGGGCGCATCCTGCGGGCGAAAACCGACCGCCGACCTGGTTGCCGGGGATCCCGTGGAATTTCTTGAATACAGTCCGACATTGAAAGCGTTGAAATCATGGGGCGTCGTTGAGCGCCCCGACGGCGACATCATGCGTTTTGCGCTGGAGGCGACCCCCAAAGTGGCGCCGCAGATTTATCGCCTGGTCGTCGGGCCGGACGCATCTGAGGCAACCGATGGCGAGACGCACATCGAGGTGGATCCGGCGCGCCTTCCCGAGTTCGTCGAGGGCGCAATCCACCTGACCCATCTCAACGAAGTGGTGCTGGTTCCGGTGACGACGTGGGGCGCGATCGTGAACATCACGGCCTACGACCTGGCCACGGATGACTCGTGGCTGGAGATTGACGCCGAGGCCTCGCTGCATCAGAACCGGCGCGACCCCCTCGCGGTCGACTCCCGCGACATGCACATCCTCACCGCCATGACCAAGGCCCTGATGGAGCATGCCGATTCTCCCAATGAGGATCTGGCCATCCTCGCCACCGGCGCCTCGCTGGTGATGGAGCTGATGGGCCGGACCAAGACCCTGCGGATCTGGTCGGCGAATGACATGCTTCGGGAGCGGTTGAGAGAGCAGCACTGAACTTCGTTGGGCGCTGGGCTGGGCGCTGGGCTCCGGCCCGGGACGCATCGGCCTCGCCTCCGTGGCTCCGGCGGGCTACACTCAATCAGCGGATGGGCGTGACGGAGCCGGCCTCGTTCGAGGCGTCGGCGCTGAACGCTGGATGTCGACCCGCGCGGGTCGGGCGGAACCGCGACGATGCTATGAGCGAAGAGTATTTCCGGCGGCGGGCGCCCATGGTCGCCTCTCGCAGCGTCCGGAAGCCGTCAGGCAGTCGCGCAGGGCGACGGCGGACTCCGGGGCTCGCACTGCAAAGCACGCAGCGTGAGCGACACAATCGACGGCGCCTTTCGGACCCGAAGCACTGGAGCACATCATGCGTTACGCCGCAACACGAACTTCATACTCCCCGAGCTCGCCGACCCCGGCGCGCGGTTTTACGCTGCTCGAGCTGCTGATCGTCATCGGCATTCTCTCGGTATTGATCGGGATTCTGGTGCCCGTGCTGGGCGGCGTGCGCAACGCCGCTCGATCTGCGACTTCGGAGTCGCTGGTGCGCGAAGTGGTCACCGCCAGCCAGACCTACATGATCGACAACCGTCGGCCGCCGGGCCTCTTCAGCCAGCGCGACCTCGGCGCCATGCCGAACGCGACCCGTGGCTTCACTGCGATGGAGAACGCGCTGCTGGAGCTCTCCGGGGGCGTCGTGGATGATCCCGCCGCGCCGTCCCCAAATGATGACAATTCCCTGCTGCGCGTCGGCCCGTTCGCAACGGACAACCAGAACGCACTCGTCGACACGCTCGCCATCGGCGCCCAGGACGGCCCGGGCTACCTGCGCCTCGGCGACAACGCGCTGTACCCCGTCCTCGGCCAGGCGACGAACATTGATATTTACAACAGCAACGAAACCGAGATTGTGAAGGGCATGCCCGACATCGTGGACGCCTTCGGCACGCCGCTGATGATGTGGGTGCAGGACGCCTCCTCCGGGCCGGTGAATGATGTGACAGATTTCGCTCGCATCGTATACGCCCCAGCCAGCCAACAGACATCGCGTTTCTATTACAATACGAACATCGGGTACCTCGCCTCGGGATATGCGCGGGATGGAAACCCGGGCAGCAATCCTTCGCAGAGGGGGCTGGGCGAGAGCATGGGCAATCAGTTCGGTGTGAGTCTGCTGGGCGCTGGGCGCTCGGAGTTGATGCGAAGACAGAACATGACTGCGATCCTGGGCAGCCCGGCTTTCCCCAGCGAGTCGGACCCGTCGCTGCCATCCAACGCCCGTGGCGAGGTGGTCGTCATCTCTGCAAACAGGAACCGAGTTTTCTTCGAGAACCCGCTCTCCTTCAATACGACTCTCCCCGAGTCCATTGGTGGTTTTCCCATCGGCTACGGGCCGCGGCAGAACGTCCCGGGAACCACGGACCGCGCTTCCTCGATCGTCAGCGACTTCAACGACATCATCCAGAGCGCCGGCGGCTGATCGTCCGCGGGCTCCCCTTCCGCCCCAGCCCCCGGTGGAGGCCCCGTTTTCGGGTCTTGGACATCAATTCATTGTTGTGCCAGCGGCCTCTGAACGGGTACGCTTGCGGCATGAGAACTGTACAACTGCTTCGTCCCCGCCGCGGGGCCAGAATCGGCGTCGGCGCTGTCGCAGCGCTCGGACTCCTTGGACTGATCGTCCATGCCACCGCGATTCGCCTGCATGCCCAGACGGCGCCTCTCGACGGCGTTCGCGAGGTCGATCCACGCTGGCACGCCATCGTCAACGCCACGCTCGTGCCCCGGCCGGGTGAACGGATCGACGACGCCACCATCGTGTTGCGCGATGGCGTCGTGGTGTCGGTCGAATCGGGCGCCGAGCCGCCCGCCGGCGCCCGCGTGTGGGACTACGACGGGCTGACGGTGTACGCGGGCCTGATCGACGCGCATATCCCGGTTGAGGCGCCGCGGCCCGGCGCTGACGCTCCCGGTGCGCACTGGAACAGCCGCGTGATCGCGCAGCGATCTGCGCTGGATGGCGAGGGCGTGAGCAAGAGCAAGCGTGAATCGCTCCGCAAGATGGGCTTCGGCGCCGGCGCCATCGTGCCGACCGGCGGCGTCTTCCGCGGGCAGGTGGCGGTGGCGCTGCTCGATGATCCCGAGCGCGCCGGCTCCGAGTCGCGGGCCGAGGTGGTGGCGCCCGTCACCCACCACGCCATCGCCTTCGAGACCGGACGCTGGGGTGAGCGCACATATCCCAACTCGCAGATGGGCGCCATCGCGCTGATTCGTCAGACGCTGCTTGACGCCGACTGGCACATCCGTTCGCTCAATGTGTATCAGAACGATCCCACGCGCCATGAGCCGCCGACGCCCGCGCGGGCGCTGCTTGCCCTCGGGCGCAACGAGGAGGGCTCCTTCCCACTGATGTTCAACGTCGGCGATGAGCTGGAGGCGCTGCGGGCGGCGAAGATCGCGCGCGAGTTCGACCGCCGCTTCGCCATCGTGGGGTCCGGGACCGAGTTCCGTCGCCTCGACGCCCTGCGCGAGCTGGAGGCGCCGCTCATCACGCCGCTCAGTTTTCCTGAAGCGCCCGGCGTCGCCTCGCAGGGCGACATCGAGTCGGTCACGCTGCGCGAGCTGATGACCTGGGAGCAGGCGCCGACGAATCCGCGACGCCTCGCCGATGCGGGCCTCACCGTCGCGCTCACCACCGACAAGCTTCGACGCGGCGCCCGCTTCATGGACAACCTCCGGCTCGCCATCGAGCACGGCCTCAGCGAGGAGCGGGCCCTGGCGATGCTGACGACGAATCCCGCGGCCATTCTCGGCGTCGAGGACCGCCTCGGCGCCGTCGAGCCGGGGAAGATCGCCAACCTTGTGGCGATTGATGGCGAATCGCTCTTTCACAAGGACGCCAAGGTGCGCGATGTCTGGGTCGCGGGGCGGCGCCATGAGATCACCGCGAAGCCGGATGTCCAGTTCGCCGGGAGCTGGGACGCGACGATTCATCTCGATCCCGCCGCCGAGGTCACGCTCACCATCGACGATCGCAACCGCATCACCGTGAAGACCGGCGAGAAGAGCGAGCGGGCTCGCTCGGTGTCGATGCGCGAGAACCGCGTGAACTTCGTGGTCGGCGGCGTCCCGCTCGGCGCTGAGGGCGCCTGGACGTTCTCGGCCATCGTCGAGCGCGACATGATGCACGGAACCGCGATCGGCCCCGACGGTCGCATCGCGGCCTGGATCGGCGAGCGCAGTGAGCCTGCATCGAGTGAAGAATCAACCGACACCGATGCGAAGGAAGACGCGGACGATGACAAGGAGAAGTCCGACGAACCGGCATCGCGCAGGGCCGAGGGCGTTCCCGATGAGCTGCCCATGCCGCTGGGCGCCTATGGGCTTGCGGCGGCGCCGGAATCTGAGGATCTCGTCATCACCGGCGCCACCATCTGGACCGCCGGGCCGGAGGGAATCATCGAGAACGGCGTGATGGTGGTGGTCGATGGAAAGATTGCCCACATCGGCGGCGCCGACTCCGAGTTTGAATCGCCTGCGGGGGCGCGCACGATCGATGCAAAAGGCAAGCACATCACCCCCGGCATGATCGACTGCCACAGCCACACCGGCATCTCCGGCGGCGTCAATGAGGGCACACACGCGGTAACCGCCGAGGTGCGCATCGCCGATGTCATCAACCCCGACTCGGTCGATTTCTACCGCCAGCTCGCCGGCGGGCTCACTGTGGCGAACCAGCTCCACGGCTCGGCCAACCCCATCGGCGGGCAGAACAGCGTGATCAAGCTGCGCTGGGGCGCAACGCACGCCGAGGACATGCTCATCGAGGATGCGGCGCAGGGCATCAAGTTCGCCCTGGGCGAGAACGTGAAGCAATCGAACTGGCCAAGCCCGACGGGGCGCTATCCGCAGACGCGCATGGGTGTGGAGACGATCATCCGCGACCGCTTCATCGCGGCCCGGGACTATGTCGCGGAGCTGGAGCGCTACGAAGGGCTGTCGTCGCGAGAGCGCGAGCGGACCATGCCGCCGCGGCGGGACATCCAGCTCGAAACACTGGCGGAGATTCTTGCGGGCGAGCGGCTGATCCACTGCCACAGCTACCGGCAGGACGAGATTCTGATGCTGGCCCGCGTGGCCCAGGAGTTCGGCTTCAGGATCGGCACCTTCCAGCATGTTCTGGAGGGATACAAGGTGGCGGAGGCGATCAAGGACGTCGCCATCGGCGCTTCCGCTTTCAGCGACTGGTGGGGCTTCAAGATGGAGACGTTCGACGCGATTCCCTACAACGGCGCCATCATGCACGATGTGGGCGTCAATGTGTCGTTCAACTCCGATTCGAATGAGCTGGCCCGGCGCATGAACGGCGAGGCCGCCAAGGCGGTGCGCTACGGCGGCGTCGATCCGCACGAGGCGCTCAAGTTCGTCACCATCAACCCCGCCATCCAGCTCAAGATCGATCATCGCGTCGGCTCGCTGGAGGCGGGCAAGGACGCGGACTTCGTCATCTGGTCCGGCGATCCGCTCAGCGCTTTTTCGCGCTGCGAGGCGACGTGGATCGAGGGCCGCGAATATTTCTCAATCGAGCGCGATCAGCGACTGCGCGATCACGCCGATGCGGAGCGCCGGCGCATCATCCAGAAGATTCTCAGCGAAGGGCAGCGCGAGCGCCCGCAGATGGCGTCCGACGGCGATCGCGACAGGGAGTCCGACGCCCCGGCAGGCACGGACGAACCCACCTCGCTCATCGAGCGGCTCCAGGCCCGCGCCCTCGAGCAGCATTTCCTCGAGCTGATGCGCTCCGGCCAGGATCCCGACGGCGTTCATTGCGGCGACTGCGGCGTGCATCACGCAGCCATGCTCGTCATCCGCTGATTTTCGCGTCCCGACTTCCAACGAACACACCCTCCGAACGAAACGGAGCCATGATGAATCGCATTCTTTCCTTCTTTGTTGTTTCGATGTCGCTGGCCGCCGCCGCGGGCGCGCAGGATCTCATCCACTCGGCGCCGCCGCAGACGCGGCCCATCGGCGTGCGCAACGCCACCATTCACACCGTGTCTCACGGCGTGATCGAGCGCGGCGTGGTGTGGTTCATGGGCGGGCAGATCCTCGCGGTCCTGCCCGAGGGCGCCGATATGGCATGGAGCGATATCGATCCCATCGATATCGACGCCGAAGGATTGCACATCTACCCCGGTATGATCGTCGCCAACACGCTCACCGGGCTTGTCGAGATCAACGCCGTCAACGCCACGCGCGATTTCGCCGAGACCGGCGACGTGACGCCCGAGGTGCGGGCGGCGCCGGCCATCAACCCCGACTCCACCATCATCCCCGTCACGCGCTCGGCGGGCATTCTCACCGCGGGCGTCTTCCCCTCTTCGGGCGTCATTCCCGGGCGGGCGTCCGTCATTCGCATGGATGGCTGGACCTGGGAGGACATGACGATCTCCGACAACGCCGGGCTGGTCATCAACTGGCCCGTGGTGCGCCCCGTCACCGCGTGGTGGATGCAGCGCTCCGAAGAAGAGCAGCTCGAAGAGGCGAAGCAGAATCTGGCGAAGATCGAGGACGCCTTCAGGAGCGCCGAGGCATATTTCGAGGCTCGTAAGGCGGATGCGGGCGTGCGCGAATCGATCCGCTGGGAGGCGATGCGTCCTGCGATCGAGGGCTCAAGTCCGGTCTTCATCCGGGCCCAGGAGCTGGAGCAGATTCAGTCCGCAGTGTCGTGGGCGTCGGGGCGCGGGCTGAAGACGGTGATCGTGGGCGGGCGCGACGCCCATCTGTGTCTTGATCTGCTCAAGCGGCACGATGTCGCGGTGATGGTGACGGGCACGCACTCATTGCCGCGCCGACGCGACAGCCATTACGACGAGCCGTTCCGCCTGCCCGCAGTTCTGGAGGAGGCGGGCGTGCGCTGGTGCATGGCCAGCGGCGGGGGCGCGTTCCAGGCGCCGCACGAACGCAACATGCTGCACCAGACCGCCACCGCGGTCGCTCACGGCCTCGACATGGACGTCGCGATCCGTTCGCTCACGCTCTCGGCGGCGGAGCTGCTCGGTGTGAGCGATTCGATCGGCTCCATCGAGCGCGGCAAGCAGGCGACCTTCATCATCACCGACGGCAACCCGCTCGACATCCGCACGAACGTTGAGATGGCGTTCATCGATGGGCGGATGATCGACCTCGCCAACAAGCAGTCGAAGCTTTCTGAGAAGTATCGCGAGAAGTATCGCCAGCTCGGGTTGATCGAAGAAGAGCGGTGAGCCGGAGTGTGTTCAGGCGTCGGGCGGCGAGGGCGGCGCGAATGGTTCGCCGCGATCGAACATCCTGGCGAAGTGGATGCGCACGCCGGCGGTGAGCTCGACGGTGATGGCGCCGACAGCCACGGCCATGAGGAGGCGGTCATTCAGCAGGCCGGCGCCTGCGAGCGCGAGGGCGGCGCCGATCTGAACGGCGCCGACACCGGCGTTGAGAGACGCCGCGGAGCGCCGCCACGCCTCGCCTCGGGCCAGTTCGGTCCCGCCGCTCCACCACCCGAGCCAGCCGCCCAGCCAGCGCCCGTCGCTCGAGAAGACGACGGCGATGAGAATGGCGATCCAGAACGGCCACGTCGAGGCGCCGGCGACCGGGTCAAAGTGAATGCACGCCAGCGCCGTCAACACCGGCGCCATCACGCTGGACGACATGCCCTTGAGGACGCGCTTGACGGTTCGTGATGCGGGCGCCCGCATCGCGATGAGCAGCGCGAGCAGCGGCAGTGCGAACATGGCGGTAAGGATGTTGCTGAGCGTGAGGGCGCTGATGACCAGGGCCCCGCCGACAAATGCGGTGATCGCCGAGCGATCCACGCCGCGCCGTCTTCCCGGGCTGCCGACCACGCGGGCCCGCAGCCCCGGACACATCGCGCCGATACCGATCGCGGCGCCGAAGGCGAGCGCCTGAGGACGGTCGAGCCCGAGCGTCCACACACTGAGCAGGGCTGCAGGGACGCCGGCGACGAGGAGCGAACACAGGCCGCTCAGGATCGGTCCTTGCGCCGGTTCATCGTCGGCGCGTGGGCGCCCGGCGCTTCGCCACGGGGCGGTGATGAGGATGATGGAGAAGGCCAGCAGGGCGGCTGCGTTGAAGATCCCGCGTCGATCATCCCGCGCCCAAGTGAGGTCATCGCGCAGCGCGGCCAGTTCGTTCTCGCCGGCCTCCAGGTGTTCGCGCAGGGCGGCTTCGGACACGCCGGTCGACTCCAGCGCCGCGGCTGCGCCCTCGATCTCCAGTTCGGCGCGCTCCAGTTCGGCCCGCTCTGCTACGCCCCCGAGGAACATCGATTCATGCAGCTCCGGCGCCGCCCGTCCGAGCACGCCCGGACCCAGCAGCGCGCCGGCGATCAGCCCGCCTGTCAGTCCCGCCGCCAGTGCGCCGCCGGGGATTTCACTGCGGCGGAGCAGCCACGCAAACAGGATCGCGACGGCGCCGAGCATCGCGAGGCCGAGGAGCGCGGCGCCGACAGTGACAAGCGGATCGCCCATGCCGTGAGTGTATGGGGCCCCGGCGCCCCGCGTGACCGCGCACGTCCGGCGCCGCTACCCTGTGCCCGTGCATTTCTACCTCGCCGACTGGGTGAACGACATCAACCCCTTCGTCTGGCGGATTTCCGGTGATTTCGGGATCCGCTGGTACGGCGCCGCCTACATCGCCGGATTTCTGTGCGCGTGGCTGATCATGCGCTGGCTGTCGAAGCGCGGCGCCTGCCTGATTCCCAGGGAGCGCCTGCCCGACGCCATGCTCGCCATCATGCTGGGTGTGCTGATCGGGGGGCGGCTCGGCTACATCCTGATCTACCAGCCGTCATTGCTGTGGGATTTCACCGCCACGGCGCCGTGGTGGGGCGTGCTGGCGATCAACAAGGGCGGCATGGCCAGCCATGGCGGCATGGCCGGGCTGGTCTTCGCGGCGTGGTGGATTGCGCGGTCGTGCCGCGCGCCCACGCTGCACGTGCTCGACATCATGACGCTCACCGCGCCGGTGGGGCTCTTCTTCGGGCGCATCGCCAACTTCGTCAACGGAGAATTGTTGGGACGCATCGTGGCGGCGCCGGGCGAGCCGGGGCCGTGGTGGTCGGTGCGATATCCGCAGGAGCTGCTGACGGATCACAGGCCGGCGCTCACGCCGGAGCAGGCGATGGAGCTGCGGCGGCTGCTGGCGACCGTGGCGCCGCGGGATTACACCGAGAGCCCGCGAGTGGCCACGGAGACCCTGATCCGGCGCATCCAGCTCGGCGCCACCAACCTGCGCGACGATCTGGCGCCGCTGCTGGCGGCGCGGCACCCGTCGCAGCTGTACCAGGCGTTCGCCGAAGGGATCGTGCTCTTCATCGCCCTGTGGCTGATCTGGATGAAGCCGCGTCGCCCCGGCGTGGTGGGAGCGTGGTTCCTGATGCTGTACGGCGTGATGCGCATCGCGACGGAGCATTTCCGTCTGCCCGACGATCACCTGACGTCGCCGCTCATCCTCGGACTCAGCCGCGGTCAGTGGCTCAGCGCGCTGATGATCGGCGCGGGCGCGCTCGTGCTGGCGATTGTGCTGCGGCGCGAAGACTCGGAGCCCGTCGGAGGCTGGTTGAAGCGGCGCTGATCAGCCCGCGGCGCTTTCGAGGGCTTC
>RECQ01000056.1 GCA_007693965.1 Phycisphaeraceae bacterium
CAACGCCGGCAAGGCGCCTGGACCGCTGAAACTCGGCGCCCTGATCCGATGGCGTGCAGATGACATCGAGCGATGGGTCGACGCCGGGTGTCCGCGCGTCGCCGGAAGGGAGGCGTCCAGTGAATGACCGTCCTACACCGGATCCTGACCTGGCCCAGCTCGTGGAGGAAGTGCGCGAGCTTCGCGCCGCTGTCGCCGACGTGGCCGACGCGATCCGCGGACTGCGCGAGTCGGTTTCTGCGATCCCGGTTTCCTACTTCGAAGAATCGGATGCTCGTGGCCATCGCCATGGGAAGGGGGCGCGCTCATGAGCGACAACCCCATTCTCACCGAGGCCCTGCGCCTGGCCAAACTCGGCTACAGCGCCTTCCCCCTGCGCCCGAAGATGAAAACACCATGGCAGGGATCGCACGGTGTGAAGGACGCCACGACCGACGCGGACCAGATCCGTCGGTGGTGGGCCAGTGTGCCGGAGAGCAACGTCGGACTGGCGTGCGGCGGTGGCCTGCTCGTACTCGACGTGGACCTGGCCGCCGTGCGCGCATACGGCGCTGAAGAAGTCGCTGCGATGGAACTGGCCTGGATCGACAAGCCGCGGTCGAGAACGCCGAGTGGTGGGTTCCATCACTTCATGCGCGCCCCGGAGGGCGTGCCGCTTCACAACAGCGCCGGGCGCATCGGCGTCGGTGTGGATCTTCGAACCGATGGCGGATACGTGGTGGCGCCGCCGTCGCCCGGCTACTCCTGGATCACTCAACTCGACTGCGGAGTAGAAGAACTTCCTGACTGCCCCATCTGGTTGTCTGATCGCCTCCGAGAACTCGATGCGCGTAGCGCCGCCCCCCTGCCCAACGGCGCCGAATCCGGTGAAGTCGAGGCCCTCGAACCGACGCCGGAGCTGCTGAAGCGGGCCGCGGCCTACGCGCGGTCGATCCCGCCGGCGGTCCAGGGGAAGGGCGGACACGCCGCCCTGCTCTGGGCTGCTCGAACTCTCGTGCGTGGTTTCAGGCTTCCGGATGATGCGGCCATGCGGGTGCTCGTGGAGGTTTACAACGGGCGTTGTGCTCCACCATGGGCAGGGCGCGAACTGGAGAGAGACTTCGCGCACAAGCTCCGCGAAGCGCGGCGCCAGCCGTTCGACAAACCCGTCGGCTGGCTGCTGGCCGCGGTGGACCTGGGCGCCTTCGCGCCGCTGAATGGCGCCGTGGCAGCAGCCGCGGACGCGGCGCAAGAGCGCCCCCACGTCGTCATGAAACGGGGTGAGGACGTGACGATGGATCCGGTGAGCTGGGTGTGGCTCCGGGTCCTGGCCCGGGGGAAAGTCACCATGCTCGTCGGCCACCCCGAAACGGCGAAGACGACGATCGCGATGGACTGGGCGGCGCGACTGTCCCGCGGGGACACCATGCCGGACAAATCGCCGTGCGTCGGCGGCCCCGCCGGCGTCGTGATGGCCAGCGCCGAGGACGGCGTCGCGGATACGCTCGTGCCCCGATTCGTCGCGGCGGGCGGCGACCCGAAACGCATCTCCTTCATCGAGGGCGTCCCGCTCCCGCCCTCGAACAATGAGACGGAGGCCGCGGTGGCGCCGTGGACGGTGGATCGGGGAAAGGCGCTCGAGGAAGCGATCCGGAGGACGCCCGATTGCCGCCTGGTCATCATCGACCCCATCTCGGCTTTCATGCCGGGTGGATGCGATGAGCATCGCAATGCCGACGTCCGCTCCGCCCTCCGCGTGGTCGCGAATGTCGCGGAGCGGACGGGCGTCGCCCTGCTCGTGCTCTCGCACCTGCGAAAGAACGGCGACGGCGAAGCGATCCTGAAGACGATGGGTTCACTGGCCTACGTCGCCGCGGCGCGGGTGGTGCTGGGCGTGTGCAAGGACCGTGACGATGAGAGCGGCGCCACGAGGCTTCTCGTCCCGATCAAGAACAACCTGGCGCCGAAGGGCATGAGCATCCCGTTCGAGACGCTCCCCGGCGCCGTCAAGGGTTTCGAGGGGTTGCAGCCTCCGGTCATCGCATGGGGTGAGCCGCTGAAAAAGGACGCGGACGATGCGTTCGGTTCGAGCCGCTCCAACAACCGCGAGGCGCCGCGCCGATCCGAAGCGGAGACGTTCCTGATGGAGTTGCTGTCGGAGACGCCGGAGGGTGTCGAGGTGAAGGTGCTCCAGGCCGAAGCGGATGCGGCCGGCCACAAGTGGCGGACGATCGAGCGAGCCAAAGAGCGGGTGGGCGCCATGTCGCGGCGAAGGTCCGAGGGCAACAAGGGCAAGGGCGCTTACGTCTGGCATCTGCCCGGCGCCGGGATCAAGGGCCCCGCGGTGGACCGATGAGGAAAAACACCGCCAGACGGCCCGGGTGGACGCGGCGTCGCGGGCAAGACCGCCACAAGACCGCCACGGCGAACCCCAACAGTGGCGAGGTGGCGGCCTTGCGGCTGACGATCTGGAAACGCCGATTCTGAAGGAAACTGGTGGCGGTCTTGCGAAACCGGCCCCGGCGACTTGACGCGCTCCCCGAGCGTTGATATAGGACAACACATGAACACCATGACAGAACTGCTTCGAGAGGCGCTTCGCGAGGCGCCGTCACTGCGGGCGGTGGCCCGCACGACTGGCGTCGAGGCGGCGTCCCTGGTCCGGTTCCGCGACGGGCGGCAGAGCCTCATGCTCGATGCCGCCGACCGACTCGCGGGATACTTCGGAATCACGAGCCGGCCACCACGCCGGCGGAAGGATGGATGAACATGGCCACCTTGAACAAGCCGATCACCCGCAAGCCGATCCCCGAGGGTGCAGTGCGCATCGAGGGGCGGGGCGGTGTCGTCTATGCGGAGTGGACGGACGGGCGCGGCGGGAAGCGGCGCGAGAAGATCGTCGAGACTGCCAAGGGTGAACGCATTGAAGTCGAGGCGGCCCGGTGGCAGATCACATTCACCGGCGCGGACGGACGCACGAAGCGGCGGGCGGGCTTCGCCGACAAGGCCGCGACGAAGGACCTGGCCCGGCGTCTGGAAGATGAGGCGCGCAAGCGCCGGGCCGGTCTGATCGACGACGCGGCGGTGAAACTGGCCGAACACGCCCGGCGTCCGATCGCCGAGCACGTTGTCGACTTCCGTGAACGCCTGGAGTCGAAGGGCAACACCAACACCCACGTCGCCCGCACGATCCGAGCCTTGGAAGATGCGATCGAACGATGCGAATGGGGAACGATCACAGACATCGACGCCGCCCGTCTGGCGGCCCGCCTGGCGGCGATGGACTCGCTCTCGCCCCGAACACGAAACTCCCGCCTCCAGGCCGTCAAGAGCTTCACCGCATGGCTTGTGCGTGAACGACGGCTCCATGCAGATCCGCTCTCATCGCTCCGACCCGTGCGTGAAACCGATGGACGTGTCATCGTGCGTCGTGCTCTCTCAGCCGAAGAAGTCGATGAGCTGCTGTCCTACGTCGAGTCATCCGGCGACGTAGTCAGAATCCCGAAGCGGTACACCTACAAGGGCAAGATCCGCACTGGTCTTCGGAACATCCGGATTCAGCATCGCGCTCTGCTCTACCGTCTGATGCTGGGGTCGGGATTTCGGGTGAGTGAGACGGCGTCGCTCCGCGGCGGGGATTTCCTCCTGGACGCCGCCCCCCCGGTGGTGCGGGTTCGGGCGGGGTACACGAAGAACCGCCGGCCAGTGGAGCAGCCCATCCGCCGCGACCTGGCCGACGCCCTGCGTCCGCTGATCGCCCGCACGGGCCGCGAGGCGGTCGTCTGGCCCAAGCTCCCGGGCAATCTCGCCCCCGTCGTCAAGGCGGACCTGCGGGCCGTACGGGCCCGATGGATCCTCCAGACGACCGACCGGGCCGAGCGGCGGCGTCGGCGGGAGAGCGATTTCCTGCGGGCGGTGGACGCCGAGGGCCTGCGTGTGGACGCACACGCCCTGCGGCACACGTTCTGCTCCACGCTGGCCCGCTCCAACGCTCCTCTCCGGGTGGCGATGGAACTCGCCCGGCACTCGGATCCCAAGCTCACCATGAAGACCTACTCCCACGTCCGCCTCATCGACTCGGCTGGGGCGCTGGAAGCCCTGGGTCAATCTCCAATTCTGCGCACATTGAGCGCACATTTTCCTGACTCAGAAGGTCGTGCCAAGGCACACAACGTCAGCCACCAGAACACGCGAGCCGGGATGGACGATGCGCAGAACCATCGGAAAAACAAGACTCAAAGCAGCGTCAGTCATGCAACGTCAGACAATGACGCAAAGTGGCGATGCCCGGACTCGAACCGGGGACCTGAGGTTTATGAATCCTCCGCTC
>RECQ01000030.1 GCA_007693965.1 Phycisphaeraceae bacterium
TCTTGCGCCCGGCCTTCTTGCGGGTGGCCTTCTTTCGGGTCGCCTTCTTGCGGCGAGCCTTCTTGCGCCCGGCCTTCTTGCGAGTGGCCTTCTTTCGGGTCGCCTTCTTGCGGCGAGCCTTCTTGCGGGTCGCCTTCTTGGCGGTCGCCTTCTTGCGACGGGCCTTCTTGCGGGTTGCCTTCTTGGCGGTCGCCTTCTTGCGACGGGCCTTCTTCCGCGTCGCTTTCTTGCGCGACGCCTTCTTCGTAGCACGTTTCTTGGCTCGTTTCTTAGCCATGTTCTGAAACCTCCTCTTGCGAGTTCGGAGCTCGAGGTTCGGTCAATTGATGCGGAGCGCCACACGCAGCCGCACCAATGGATTATCCACAATGTATCGGAGGGCGTCCACACCAATCTGCAACAAAGTTTGAAGTTCCTCGGGCAGTTGTAATCCACGCCCGCGCCGCGACAGGGCGCCGGACGTGGTTCACAAGCGGTCGCGATCGCGCGGGCGCGTCGGATCCATGTTCCATTCGGACAGTTCGTCGGCGTCATCCGCATCGTTGTCGGGCGCTTCCTCTTCGGGCGGGCGATGGCCGGAAATCGCCGGTAGATCGGCGAAAATCGACGACAGGCTAGCGCTGTTGATGCGGTTGTAGACCTCGGTGGTGCGCCGGTCGGTGACGCTCATCGGCGCCCGCGCCCGCACTACGCCGTTGCCCGGGTTGTACCAGAACGAGGCGATGTCGCGATGGATCGCGACGCGCTGCGGCGGGTGCTGCAAATCGGCGTGTTCGGGCGGCGCCACCTCCAGCCAGGGGCGCTCGGGGTCCAGCAGTCGGTTCAACGGGGCGCCGCCGGAGAACCACGACGGCTTCACCGTGACCGGCCACCCGCGCCCGTTCAATTCAGTGTCGCCCATGCCGGCGCGAACGCGGATCTCCCGCGAAATGCTCCCCACCGCCGAGCGAACCTGCACAATCGCCATCTCCTCCTCACGCTGGGCGCGCAGATGCATACCGACCCCGAGCATGGTCGTGATCAGTATGAAACCCACGAGCGCATTGACAACCCAGCGCATAAATCCTCCCCTGAATCATCGGCGTTTTTGACCCGCCTGTTTGCGGAGCCCCGAACCGCGATGGCGGGAAACCCTGACGATTGCAAGGTTTACGCAGAGCCTGCGGCCCGACGCCGGCTCCGATAGACTCGCCGCTCACGCCCGCTGAAACGCGACGCGGGCGCTTTTTCAGACTCCAGACGCTTGAGGAGGCTCTGCATGGTCCGCCCCGAAGTCCGAACGCTGCGCTGCGGCGCCCCGCTGATCATCGAGCGGATCCCCGGTGTGCGATCGGTGGGCGTCTCATTCCTCATCGCCGGAGGCGTCGCCCGCGAACCCGAGGACCGACAGGGCATGTCGGCGATGTGGTCGGAGCTGCTCTTCCGCGGCGCGGGCGAGCTTGACTCACGGGCCCATTCCGACGCGCTCGACCGCCTCGGCGCGGCGCGGAGCTGCTCGGTCCGCACATTCCACCTGCATCTGGGCGCCACGCTTCTCGGCGCCCGTCTTCACGAGGCGCTGCCGCTCTTGACCGATATTTTTCTGCGGCCTCGCGCCGATGAGGCCTCCATCGAGCCCACGCGCGACCTGTGCATCCAGTCGGTCGAGGGCTTGCGCGATGAGCCGCAGGAGCGGGTGATGGAGAACCTGCGGACCCACCACAACCCCCCGCCGCTGAACCGATCTTCGCACGGACAGATCGAGGGCCTGAAGCGCATCACGCGTGACGACATGCTGGCGTGGTGGCGCGCCAGCGCGCTGCCCGAAGGCTCGATCATCGCCGTGGCCGGCGACTGCGACCCGGACGCCGTGCAGCGCCGCCTCGATGAGCTGCTGGAGGGCTGGACCGGCGCCGCCCCGACTGTGACATGGAACGACAGCGACGCCGACCGCGGCGCGCACCACGAGACGAACCCGACCAACCAGGTTCACATCGCCCTGGCCCACGATGCGCCGCGCGAGTCGGATGAGAACTCGGTGCTGGAGCGCATCATCATCGCGGCCCTTTCCGGCGGTATGTCGGGGCGGCTTTTCACGGAGGTCCGTGAGAAGCGCAGCCTGTGTTATTCGGTCTTCGCGGCCTACCGCGCCGATCGCGACTCGGGGCGCGTCACCGCGTACGCCGGCACCACGCCGGAGCGGGCCCAGGAGACGCTGGATGTGCTGATGCAGGAGCTGAGTCGCATCAACGGGGCGGTCGCCACGGGCGGAGGGGTGAGCGAGGGTGAGTTCCAGCGGGCGGTGGTGGGTATGAAATCGCGGGTGGTGATGTCCGCGGAGTCGACCAGCGGCCGGGCCGCGGCCCTCGCCGATGACTGGCACAAACTCGGCCGGGCCCGTTCACTCGATGAGATCGCCGAGCAGATCGACGCCGTCACGCTCGACCAGGTGAACGCGCGGCTGGCGGATCGCGACCTTGGGCGCATGACCGCGGCCACCATCGGCCCGGCGCCGCTCACCATGCCGGAGCCGTTCAACTCTCCCCCCAAGCGAGTCAACGGCTCGATGCGCGCCTGACGCCTGCATCGTCTGCATCTTGAAGGATGACCGAGGCCGCCTCAGCGGGGATCGCTCGCGCTGTCCGCGTTGTCTGCGCCAGTGGCGACGGCGCCTCGGACGGTCGATAGCACCTTTTCGTTGGGGATGCGCACCAGGCGGGCGTTGGTCGATCGGAGCTGCAGATCTTCCGGGCGCCCGAAGAGGCGCAGGTTGAAGGAGGGCGCCGTCACGATCTCGTGCCACGACGCGTGCGACGGCAGAAAGCTGGGGCCGCGGGTTTCGACCTGCACGCGCAGTACGGGGTCGATGTAGGTGTCGTAATCGCGGAGCGAGAGGCGCGTGCGCCCGCCGGCGGTGATGAGCTCGGAGCGGGGCGTCATGTTCTTCCAGGATTCGTTGTAGTCCGATCCCCGTTCGCCCAACCACAGCGTGATGCGGACGGGCACGGAGGAGCCGTTCTCGATCGTCGCGGCGGGCGAGCCGAGCGAGCTGATGATGGACGTGTCGGCCATCGAGCCGCGCTGGCAGGCGCCGGCGGTGAGGGCGGCGGAGGCCGCGAGGAACACGAAGGAGAGTCGGACGGAGACGGATCGGATCGTGGAAAGCTTCATACCCTTCTACTTCGACCGATCCACCTCGATTTCTTCGATGGTCGTCCTGCGCAGCGTGACCCGGCCCTCGGGGCCGTCGCGGGTCTCTTCTTCGACATCGTGGCGCAGGGTGCGTCGTTCGCCCTGCTTCGCCGGATCCGTCTTCACGCCCTTCCAGACGTGGCCGACGAACTCGCCCAGCGAGCGCAGGAGCGATTTGTCATCTCGGCCGGCCATGGCTCAGTGCACATCCTCGTCGCGGGCGCGGTCGATGAGATCGACCATTTTCTGCGGCGTGACCTTCTCGTGGAGGGTTTCATCGATGAGGATCGCCGGCGCCCCGCCGCAGGCCCCAATGCACTCGAGCTCGACGAGCGTGAAGCGGCCGTCGGGCGTGGTCTCGCCGACTTCGATGTTCAGGCGTTCGCGGCAGCTTTCGGTGATCTTCTTGTGATCGCACACCTCGCAGGCGATGGAGCGGCAGACGGCGATGACGTGGCGGCCTTTGGGCTTGAGCCAGTATTCCTCGTAGAAGGTTGCGGTGTCGTAGACCTCGGCGGCGGCGAGGCCGAAGAAGTCGGCGATCTCTTCGAGGGCCTGGGGCGGGATCCAGCCGTAGGCGTGCTGGATCTCGTGGAGTGCGGGGAGGAGGGCGCCGCGTTTCTGCTCGTAGCGCGGCAGGATGTCGCGCTCGAGGCGCTGCCTCATCTCGTCGGTGAGGTAGGGCTCGGGGCGTCGATCGATCTTCATCGAGCCGGATGGCTTCACAACCCATGCCATGACTGCGTCACTCCTCGCGCCGCGGCGGCGCCTCTTCGGGGTGGTCTGCCGGGATCGCCACCCGGCTCTCGCGGCCGGACCGGCTTTCCCGACTCTCCAGCGTATCCGGAGATTGCGGCGCCGGCCGGGGGATGACGCCGGGGCTGAAGAGGGCGCCATCGATCTGGTCGTGGGGGATCAGGTCGCCATCGGGCGTGAGCCGCTGCACGCTGCCGCGGACGCGACTCGGGACCTCGCTGGTCCGCATCGCGTCCGCCGGGGGCGCCGGGTCGGGCGAGCCCCAGAAGACCACCTCGACGGCCCGCCCGTCGGGCGCGCGCAGGATGAGCGCATCGGCGGCGTTGGCGAGGGCCCTGGCGCGGGAGGCGATCTCCATGCTGAAGACGAGCGCGCCGCCGAATCGATCGTTGCCGCGGTCTGGCGCTGCGTCTGAAGTTCCGATCGGTCCGGGGATCGCGGCGCGATGCCCGTTGAAAACGACTGCGATGGCGCCTGGAGCAAGCTCGACATCGGGGAACTCGAAGCGCATCTGGCGCGGCCCTTCCTCATGGCGATCGGTGAGGACATAGCCAGCGAGGTTGATGGGGCGGTTGTGGTGGTTCATCAGCTCAATGAACTCATCACCGGTGGCGTCGCGCACGCCGTCCTGATTGGCGTCGCCATCGGGGCCCATGGGGACATTGAAGAGGACCTCCATGATGACGGGGTGGGGGAATGGCGGGGGCGCGGCGGGGGCTGGGAGAGCGCGCCAGCCGAATGCGACAACGAGCGCGCAGAGGAAGAATCCGTTGCGAGAATTGACTACACTTGTTGGCGCATCGGTTTTCATCAGGCGAAAATCCCGCTTCCGATCATCTGCGATGGAGCAGCATTCTACAATGTCCGGCCCTCGAAAAAAGGTCGCGAAGAAGGGGACGCCAGGCGCCATGGCTCCTGCGGTTGCGGCAGCGCCTGCGACGGCCACCAGGCACATTCTGAACCTTGGCGACGCCCGCGACCTTGGCTGGGTGGAGGACGGCTCCGTTCACCTCGCGCTGACTTCGCCGCCATACTTCAATCTGAAAAAGTACAACGACCACCCGGACCAGCTCGGAGATCTTGACGATTACGAGGCGTTCCTTGATCAACTGGACACGGTCTGGGAGCACTGCTTCAGGGCCCTCGTGCCGGGGGGAAGGCTGATCTGCGTGGTGGGCGACGTCTGCATCGCCCGACGCCGCAACAAGGGGCGACACCACGTCGTGCCGCTGCACGCGGATATCTCCGTGCGATGCCGCCGACTCGGCTTTGATTACCTGACGCCGATCCTCTGGCACAAAATCGCCAACGCCTCCTTCGAGGTGGAGAACGGGTCGGCGGGATTTCTCGGAAAGCCGTACGAACCGAACGCAATCATCAAGAACGATATTGAATACATACTGATGCTACGGAAGCCCGGGGGCTACAGGAAGCCGACAGAAGCGCAGCGAAACGCATCGCGCATCAGCAAGGCGGATCATCCGAAGTGGTTTCGGTCATTCTGGACCGATGTGACGGGCGCCTCGACGCGCGAACACCCGGCGCCATATCCGATTGAGCTGGCGTCGCGTCTGGTGCAGATGTTCTCATTCACCGGCGATGTCGTGCTGGATCCTTTCGCCGGCACCGGCACCACCAGCGTCGCGGCGATTCGACATGATCGAAGCAGCGTGAGCAATGAAATTGATCCTGATTACTTTAAGCTGCTCCGGTCTCGAATTGACTCCGAGGCGAAGCAGTCAATACTCGGCCGCCCGGCGCCTGAGGTTGTTGTTGCGACGTCAAGCGCAGGCGTAAAAAAGGGCCGGGGGAATCAGCGATCCGGTCGGTCTGTCGTCATCGACTTGAATGCAGCGCAATGCGCCACCAGCGACGCCGCGAGACCGCGGAATGTCAGATCCTCCGCCGGTTCGTGATACTCACCTCGAGCGCGTTTGCTGTCGGGCGCCCACAGGCAGGCTGCGCCGTTGTAGTGTCGCTCGCGGACGAGCCGGCGGCAAAGCAGCTCCGCTCTGCCGAGATAGGGCGCCCCGCTGAACTCGGTGAAGACGCGAAAATGCGGCTCCTTGTGCTGCAACCCTCGCGTTCTTGACGCCTCTGAATCAACGATCAGCATCAGGTATCCGAGCCAGGGGTCTGCAGATGCTCCATAGGCGCCCTCGCGATACGCCGTGCGCAGATCAACAGCGCTGCCGATCGCCTCTTCGACACGATTGTTGAAGTTGTTGCTGAAGGAGGAAGCCATCGACTTGGTCTCGATGACGGCGAGCAGTCGTCCCTTCACAACCACCAGAACATCCCACTGCTTCGTGGGTCGGAAATACCCCGGGAGTTCACGGCCCGAGTTCGTGAAGATGTCCGCATCCGACACCCCCGCGGCGCGGACGAGAGATCTGAACAGGTCGAAAAAGCCGTCCATGTGCTTACCGCCGGTCACGGAGGAGCGGCGCCCGTGGTCCGCCCTGGCGCCGGCTCGATTCGCGTCGCCTTGTGACCCCTGGGTTTTCCAGAAATGGCGAACGGCCTTTCTGACCGAGGCGTCGAGCTTTTCATTCGAGGGCATGTCCAAGGCGTCGCATCTCCTCTGGTCGCTGAACGCTCGAAAACGTTGTGCTCGGGAGTGTACTGACCCCGCCACAAGTGCCCCGGCCCGACCGTGGGCGCCCCACACAGGCCCCTGAATCGCGATATGACGAAATACCTGGGAATCACTGGCGGTCTCGAACCCCCCTTCTCGGATTGATCTCCGAGCGAACCGGGATCCGGTGTGACCGGGTTCGGTTCGTGGGTTCGAAGAAACCGGCCGAGAGCGGGGCGGGCGCAGATCCGCAGCCGCGGCGGCCGGGGAGACCAGGCCATGTTCACGCACCAGCTCAGCCGCAGGATTTTCTCGTCTCGACTCCGCTCCCTCGGCGCCATCGCGGCGGCGGCGCTCACGGCCGCTCCCGTTCACGCCGACGGATTCTCGGGGTTCGGGCCGGCGCAGTCGTACGGGGCGGGCTACGACCCCGCGTACGTGGCGATGGCCGACCTCAACAACAACGGCCACAACGATCTCGTCTTCGCGCACGCGAATGATGTGTTCATCAGCGTGATGCTGAACAACGGCGACGGGACATTCGGGCCGCGTGCGAATTACGCGGTGGACTATGGTCAGCGAGGTCTCGCCATCGGCGATTTCGACGGCGATGGCAACCTCGACATCGCCGTGGGCGCCACCGAGAACTTTCATTTCAACGTGCTGCTCGGCGTCGGCGACGGGACTTTCGCGCCGCGCACGAACATCCCGAACGGGTTCGCCACCACTTGGGGTGTGGCGGCGGGCGACCTGGATGGAGACGGCGTTCTTGACATCGTTGTGACGCATCCCTTCTCCGACAGCCTGAGCATGCACCTGGGCGACGGCGAAGGCGGATTCGCCGCCCCCATCACTCTGCAAACGGGATCCCGCCCGCGCCAGGTCGCGCTCAGCGACGTCAGCGGCAATGGGGCCCTCGACATCGTCGTGGTCCAATCGAATTCCCACACCATGAGCGTGTTTTTCAACGACCGGCGGGCCAATTTCGGACCCAGGCAGGACTACAACACTGGAAATGCTCCCAGAGCGGTGGCGGTCGCTGACATGAACGGTGACGGCTCGCTCGACATCGTCGTGGCCGGCTACAGCGGGGTCGACGTGTTTCTGAACAATGGCGACGGGACCTTCGCGCCCCGGCAGAACTACAGCGCCGGCACGGGCCTGGAATCCGTGGCGATCGGAGATCTTGACGGCGACGGCGTTCTCGATGTCGTCGTCGCGGTTCGGCCGTCTCATTCGGTGAACGTGCTGCTTGGTGTCGGCGACGGGACGCTCGCGCCCGCCCTGAGCTACGACGCCGGGATGTATGCCTCCGCCGTGGCAATCGGGGATCTGGACGGCGACGGCGGCCCCGACATCGCCGTTGCCAACGATGGAGTCAACATGATGATCGTGCGCTTCAACCTCACCTTCGGCCCCGCGCCGGGCGCGTTCGCGCTGCTGGCGCCGGGCGACGGCGTCGTCGGGCTGCCGCTGCCCGAGACGAACAACTGGTTCAATACACCCGCGGCGTTATCGTGGAGCGCCCCGCCTCTGACCTTCCACGATCCGCAATACAGCGTGGTCATCGCGACCGATCCGGGGCTGATGAACATCGTCGTCGAGGCGCACGAGCTGACGGACACATCGTTTCCGATCCCCGTCGGCATGCTCTCGCCGAACACGACCTACTACTGGGGCGTGGTGGCGAGCAATCCCGGCGGCGACACGCTCTCGACGCCGGCGACCGCAGTGTTCAGGACCGCCAATCCCGGCGATCTGACCGTGAGCGGAACGGTGAACGCACAGGATCTGGCGACGCTGCTGAGCTGGTGGGGGCAGTGATCCGTCGGTCGCCGCGGCGGGCCTTCTGACGCGAGGCTGGCCCCTGCGGGGGGTCAATTCTCGAAATCCGCCCGTAATTCGCCGGAAACGCTGTCATGGCCGGGGCCTGTTTTTCGGATGAATCCTCGGAGGGACGCCGCGGGGCGTCCGGACGGAAGACTGATTTCAGGTTCATGGAGATCGGATTATGCGGACCACACGACACAACACTTTTGCGTTTGCAGCGGGCATGGTTTCGCTCGCCGCAGCTTGCACGATCGGCGCCGGGCAGGAAGCCTTCGCCTGGGATTTCGCGGGGTTCGAAGAGGCCGAGTCGTATTCCGTCGGGCTCCATCCGGGCATGGTGGCGATGGGCGATATCAACAACAACGGCTTCAAAGATCTCGTGGTCACGAACACCGGCTCGAACTCCATCAGCGTTCTGCTGAACGACGGCGCCGGCTCGTTTCCGACGCGGCACGATTTTCAGGTGCAGTCATTGCCCGCGGGCGTCGCGGTCGCAGACCTCGACGGCGACGGGAATCTCGACATCGTTGTGGCGAACAGTCAGTCGGGGACGGTGAGCGTGCTGCCGGGCATGGGGGACGGAACGTTCGGGGCGCGGGCGGACCTTCCCGTCGGATCCCCTACGCCCGTCACGGTCGCGATCGGCGATGTGAACGGCGACCAGACCCCGGACATCGTGGTCGGAGCGCCGAGCGCCATCCCCGAGAGCGCCAGCGCCCTGATCGTGCTTCCCGGACTCGGGGATGGGACGTTCGGCGATCCCGTCGTCTTCCCTGTCGCGTTTCCTCCGATCGAGATCGCTCTCGCGGATTTCAACGGTGACGGGTGGCTCGACATCGTCGCGGCGGGCGTCGCGACAGGCGCAGCGCACGTGCTGTTCAATAACGGGAGCGGAGGGTTTGAAGACCCAGTGGATCTCGACGCGGGCGCGAGCACGACTTCGGTCGCCGCGGCGGATTTCTACGGGGACGGGCGCATCGACATCGCGGTGGCTGGCGCGGATGGGGTGTTCGTCTTTCGGAACATCGGTGATGGATCGTTCGCGCCGCCTCTGACCTATACCGCCGGCGATCATCCTTGGAGGGTGACGGTCGGCGATGTAGACGGCGATGGCTCGCCGGATCTGGTCGTGGCGAACCTCTTGTCACACACGGTGTCGATTCTGCGCAATTCCGGAGTGGGGATCTTTGCGCCGGCGCAGCATCTTGGTGTGGAGGGGAGCCCCGACAAAGTCGCGATCGGAGACCTTACCGGCAATGGCGCCCCCGATCTGGCGATCTCGAATACCGGTGCGAATGCTCTGGAGGTGCGCACCAATCTTTCGAGTGTGACAAGGCCGCGCAATTTTTCGCTTCTGACGCCGACGGACGACGCCGCGGGTCTGCCGATGCCCGGCTCGAACAACTGGTTCGGCAGGCCGGCGGCTCTGGAGTGGAGCGCCGCGGAGTCGAAGTTCCTGGATGTCGAGTACAGCGTGGTGATCGCGACGGATCCGGGCCTGATGAACGTCGTGCTCGAGGCGAATGGGCTGGCGGAGACGTCGTTCCCGATTCCTCCGGGCGCGCTATCGCCGAACACGACGTACTACTGGGGTGTGACGGCGAGCAACGCTCGCGGCTGGCGGCGTTCGTCGCCCCAGTCCTCGTCGTTCACCACGGCCAACCCCGGCGATCTGAACGGGAGCGGAATCGTGAACGCGCAGGACCTGGCGATTCTGCTGAGCTGGTGGGGCAACTGAAATTTGGACACTGAGTTGCGAGCCCATTCGCAAGAGATTTCATTCAATTCGAGAAAACAAAGGAGTTCAACCATGAACAATCCACGTCAACCATCCTTCATCATGCGTGCGCCCTGGCGCTCGCTTTCCGTGTTCGTTGCCCTTGGCGTCGCGCACGCCGCGGCGGCCTCGGGAGGGTTTCCGGGATTCGACGCCGGACAGGCGCACGGCGTGGGGACCGAGCCGTGGAGCGTCGCGACGGGGGACCTGAACGGGAATGGGGCTCCGGACATGGCGGTCGCGAACTCGAACAGCAACTCGATCAGCGTGCTGCTGAACAACGGCGACGGCTCGTTCGGCTCGCACCAGACGTATTCCACCGGCTCGAGCACCTTCTCGGTCGCGATCGGAGACCTGGACGGCGATGGAGCGCCCGATCTCGTGGCGGTGAGCGCGGGCGGGTCGCAGGTTCATGTGTGGATGAACAACGGCGACGGAACGTTCGGCCCGCGACAGAACTATCCCACGGCCCCAGCGCCTTTCAACATCGTGCTCGGCGATATGAACGGCGATGGAGCGCTCGACATCGTAGTCGCGA
Source organism: Phycisphaeraceae bacterium (assembly GCA_007693965.1). Taxonomy (GTDB): domain Bacteria; phylum Planctomycetota; class Phycisphaerae; order Phycisphaerales; family UBA1924; genus RECQ01. The sequence goes on from RECQ01000030.1 coordinate 10,651, forward strand.
ACTCGTCCGGCTCGATCAGCGTGTTCATGAACACCGGCGACGGAGCATTGGCGCCCCGCGTTGACTACGAGACCGGCCCGGTCCCGAGGGCGGCGGCGGTCGGCGATCTGAATGGAAACGGGGCGCTCGACATCGTCGTGCCGAGCAGCTCCTCCACCATGGCCAGCGTGCTGTTCAACATGGGCGACGGAACATTTACGCCGCAGCAGAGCATCGCCCTGCCTGCGAATCCGCTGGCCGTGGCGATCGGCGATCTGGATGGCGACGGGGCGCAGGATCTGGTCTTCACGGTCATTGGCGGCGTGACCACGATGCGCGGATATGGCGATGGCAATTTCGCCCCGCCGCAGTTTTACTCGTTCGGACAGACGCCTTGGTCGGTTGCCATCAGTGATGTCAGCGGGAACGGGGCGCCGGACCTGGTCGTATCGAGCGACTCCCACTCTGTGGAGGTGCTGGAGAACCTGGGGGACGGGACGTTCGCGGCGCCGGCGGGTTTCGGCCCGGCGAGCCAGTCGCGGGGCGTGGCCGTCGCTGATTTCAACGGAGATGGAGCGCCTGACATCGTCGCGACGGGCTTGCACAATCAGAATGTCCTTGTGCTGTTCAACCTCGCCGATCCGACGCCGGGCGAGTTCGAACTGCTCGGGCCGGCGCACGGCTCGGTCGGCCTGTCGCTGCCCGAGGCTTTCATCGGCTGGGGCGAGGCTGGGCCGAAGCTGCGCTGGAGCGAGCCGGCGCCGGGGTTCCATGCGACGGAGTACACGGTGGTGATCGCGCTGGATCCGGACCTGACGGGCGTCCTCTATATGGAGAGCGGTCTGAGCGAGCCCGAGTTCGTGATCCCGCCGGGCGCGCTGGCGCCGAACAGGACGTACTGGTGGGGCGTGGTGGCGACGTCGCCGGGAGGCGAGCGGGCGTCGTTCCCCGCCGCGGCGTCGTTCACGACCGCGCGGCTGGGCGATCTGAACAACGACGGCGCTGTTGGCAGCGCGGATCTGGCGATTCTGTTGGGGTCGTGGGGGTCAGCGTCGCAGAAATGATGCGGACGGCGCGGCTCAGAGGGTGGCACGGCTCTCTCGTGGCACGGCTCTCCGAGCCGTGATCTGAGCCGCTTCGAATATCAAAGACACGGCTCAGAGAGCCGTGCCACCAAGGGTCATTTCAGCGATCCAGCTCCGCCGCCACGATGTTGAGTGAGCCCAGCACCGCGACGATGTCGGGCAGCAGGTGGCCCTCGACAAGTTTGCCCATCACCTGGTAGTTCATGAAGCTCGGCGGGCGAGTCTTGACGCGCCAGGAGCGCGGGCCGCCGTCGGCGACGATGAAGTAGCCCAGTTCGCCGTTGGCGGTTTCGTTGGCGCCGTAGGCCTCGGCGATGGGCGCCTCCCAGCCGCGGTTGGTCATGATGAGCTCGAAGTGCTGGATGAGGCCCTCGATGGAGCCGTACACCTCGTCCTTGGGCGGCTTCACCGCCTTGCCGTCGCTGAAGATGCTCATCGGGCCGCCGGGGATGTCGTCGATGAGCTGGTCGATGATCTTGATCGACTCGCGCAGCTCGGCGATGCGCACCTGGAAGCGGGCGTAGACATCGCCCTGCTCGGCCAGCGGCACCTTGAAGCTCACCGCGGAAGCGCCCTGGCCGTCCCAGTTGTCGGCGTAGCACAGATACGGCTCGTCCTTGCGCAGGTCGCGGCGGACGCCGGAGGCGCGGGCGATGGGGCCCGAGAGCGACCAGGCGATCGCATCGTCGTGGCTGATCTGGCCGATTCCGAGGGTGCGGTCGATGAAGATGCGGTTGCGCAGGACCAGCCGCTCGAGATCCTCAATGGCCCGGGGCAGGTCTTCGTGGATGAAGTTCTTGACGATGGTCTTGAACATCTCTTCATCGGGCAGGTCCATCATGGCGCCGCCGACGCGGGACCAGTCGGGATGGAAGCGCTGGCCGGAGATGAAGTCGCAGATGTCGTAGATCTTCTCGCGCGGGTTGAAGGCGTAGAGGAAGCCGGTGAAGGCGCCGAGGTCCAGAGCCGCGGCGCCGACGCAGAGCAGGTGATCCTGGATCCGCCCCATCTCGGCCATGATGGTGCGCACCACCTTGCACCTGGGCGTGAGGCCGATGCCGAAGAGCGTTTCGACAGCGTGGTGCCAGCAGATGTCGTTGGAGATCGGAGACAGGTAGTTCATCCGGCTGACGATGGTGACGTACTGGTTGTAGTCGAGATGCTCGCCCAGCTTCTCGAAGCCGGAGTGCAGGTAGCCGATGTGCGGCGTGCAGCGGGCGATGCGCTCGCCGTCGAGCTCGAGGACGAGGCGCAACGTGGTGTGCGTGGCGGGGTGCTGGGGGCCGAAGTTGAGCACCCAGCGATCGCCGACCGCGGCGCGGTCCTTCACGTAGTCAACGGTGTCGAGGTTGACATCGAATCCGTTTTCGGGCTTGAGCGTGTACGGCACTGGGGGCGACCCTTTCGACGAGGCGATTTTCATCCTTCACCCCGGGCGGCTCCGGGGCCGACGGGACGGATCAGGAGTATAGGAGCGGGCCCGGGAGGGGGCATCCGGAGAGGTCTGCCGGGAGACGGGCAAAGCGGCTGAATCTGCGGGATCCGTGCGTGGCGCGGGGCCTGGCGGGGATGATCGGTTTCGGTGGTGAGTGGGTGAGTGGTTTCATTCGTACAGGGCCCAGCGAGCCGGGGCGTCCCGCCCCGAGTCAACACAACGCCAGACGCTCAGACCGAACTCTGCACCTGCCCTCGCGCACTGGGCTTTCGAATAGACGCCGAGGCTGAGTCTGCGAAGCCTCGGGAGCGACGCCCGATCCGACATGTGCGTTGCGCAAACCGAAGTGTCTATGACAAAGCGACGCCCCATATGCTGTACTGACGCCTCTCCCGAGGCTTCGTCGAAGACTCCTCAGCCTCGGCGTCTATACACACTCGGTGTCTTTACTTAGTCGGCGTCTACAGAATGCTTCGCATCGACCCGAAAAGTCGCCGGCCACACCACACCGACTTTCAATGCTTCAGTTGCTCACCCCCTTCACCCGCTCACCCATTCACCCACTCACCAGCTCATCCCCTCACCCCCGCTCGATCCAGTTCACCACCACGATCAGCAGCTTGAAGAGCAGCCACATCACGAAGTGCGAGCAGGCGAGCATGGTCGCCGCGGTGCGTGTGAGGGAGAAGAGCACCCAGAGGACTGCGAAGTAGAGCCCGGCGCCCAGACCTGCGCCGATGAGGAAGCGGACCATGCCGTGCGCATCCACGCTCTGGCCGAGCTGGAAGCACAGGTAAAACAGGCCCACCGCCAGCGCCATCCGGGCCGCGGCGTAGTCCATCCGGCCGATGCGCTCCTCGAGCAGGCGGGCCGTCGCCACCACCGCGACGAAGCCGAGGCCCGTCTGGATGGGGCCGTAGAGCAGGACGCGCACGACGTCGCGCAGGGCGGCGCCTTCCTGCGCGTTGATCGCCGCCAGCACAGCAGCGCCGACGAGGGCGACGCCTCCGGCGATCAGCGGCGCCTTCCAGCCGATGCGGTCGGCCTTGCAGAAGACCTTCACCTCGCCCGGCGCATCCACCTCTTCAACGCCCACCTTTGTGCGCACATCCTTGTTCGAAGCCTGGTCGAAGCCGCACTCGAAGCACACCACCGCATCGGGCGAGGGCATGCGGGCGTGGCAGCGGGGGCAGGTGTCGTCGTCTTCATCCGAATCGAGCAGTGAGGGGGCCTTGATCTCGGCCTTGTGCTCCTTGTTGATCTGGGCCGCCTCCTGGCGTTCGGAGGGGGAGAGGGGGATGTGGCCATCCTCGGCGGCTTCGGCGCCCGTGTCTTCGGGGCGGTCGTGTTCGTGCGGTTTGTTGGGGTCGTGCTCAGGCATCTGGGCTGTCCTTCCCGGCGCGGCGGCGGACGGGGCGCGCCCCCTTGAGCCCTCCGAAGAGGAAGTATTCCATCAGGTCGGCGCCGGGATCGACGAGAAGGTCGCTCTCTTCGGCGGCCTGTTCGTGGAACGGGAGTTCGAGGACGCTGCGCACCCAGTCGCCGGCCATGGCGAAGGGGGTGGGGTCGGGGGCGTGGGCGCGTTCGTCGCTGAGGGCGTAGCGGTCGACGGCGGCGAGGAAGCGCCAGCCTTTTTCGGGAGTCGGCGCCGGATCTTTCTCCCCGCCGCCGAAAGCGCGGAGGCGGGCGAGCAGCGGCCCGACGATGTCGGCGTCGATGCGCTCGAGCGCATCGAGTTTGGCCTTCCACTCGCCGCGGATTGCGGCCTCGGCGGGGGCGCCGATGTGGACGCACACCACGTCGTAGCGGTCGAGCGCGCCGGCGGCGTAGCGGCCCATGGCGCCGAAGTCGGCGCTCACATCGGGCACGGGGATGCGGTCCCACCCGATGGCGCGGGCGAGGCCGGCGAACATGTCCGACGCCGTGACCGCGGCGCCGCGGAGGCCGGTCTGCTCTTCGAAGTTCGGCAGCATGATGTCGCGCCCCTGTCCCCAGATCCACGCCATGTTGGCCGGGCGCAGGCCCTGCTCGGTGCGCGCGGTGTTGACCTCGTGATCGAGCAGGACATCCGTCGCGATGTCGGCGAGCTGGTTGGGGATGTCGGCGCCGGGGCCCGCGGGCGCGTGGGAGCGCCAATTCCGGCGCACGATGGCGCCGGGTGGGATGGTGCGCATCGCTTCATACGTGCGCCCGGATCGGTCTGTGAGCAGGGCGCCGACGCCGGGGCGTGCGGTGACGAGGATGTCGCGGGCGATGTCGGGCAGGCGCTCGCGCCAGGCGCGGCTGATGTCGGCGAGCAGCGCGGCGCTCTCAGCGTGGGAGAGGCCCTCGGGGGCGTGGTCGAGCATGAGGCCGCTGGTGGAGCGGTCGTCCTCGTGGGAGACGCAGACGAAGTCGAGCAGGAGCGACCAGTCCTCCGGCGCCGCGTCAACGCCGAGGGCGAGACGCTCGAGGGCGGCGGCGCCGGGGCGGACGACGGCGGAATCGACGCCCAGCAGGGAGAGGGCGCACAGGTCGAACGTGGGCAGTTCGCCGGCGGGCGTGGCGGCGACGCGCCCGAGGCGCCCCTCGGTGGCGACCAGATCAAGCGAAGGCGTGTGGGCGGCTTCGAGGGGCGTGCGCCCTTCGAGGACCTCGATGGGCGCATCCGCGGCGCCCTCCAGGATGACAATCGCGTATTTCACAGCGCTCAAGGATACGCGAGGGGGGGCGGGGAGGAGTGGGCGCACGGGCCCATCGCCCTCATCGACCACGGCATGCCTGTCATCATCATCGCCAACAAGGGCGCCCAGGACATCCGGGGCGACGCCGAGGACGACTTCCACACCCCCGACAGCCCCCGACCGCTGCTGGTGGTGGTCCCGCTCCAGCTCATGGCCTACCACACCGTCATCCGAGGCCACGATGTGGGCAAGCCGCGGAGCCTAGCGAAGAGAGTGACGGTGAAGCAACGCGCGACGTCTCGATCGCTCGCATTAGTCAGTCTGCATCAGTAGTCCCGCCCCATGAAACCCCATGCGGCTGAGGAAAAGGGAAGGTGGGTTATTTCCGGTTCGCTGGGTACAGCGAGCGGCACTTGTGCATCGGCGATATTCACGCGTTCTACGTGCAGATCGGCGAAGCCTGCGTTCGCGCGCAGTGCGGCGCCAGGTTCGAGTGGCCGACCGCTTCCATGATGCTCGGCTCGCTCGGACATGACGACCTTGCTGGAAGGGAACCGCACTTCAGAGACCTGAACACGTCGCCTGTAGCGATCTGGGTCATCGCGAGCGGAGCTGTAATCCGGATCCCAGAGCGATGATTGCGTTATCATCGCCACGCTGTAATAGTAACTTTCTGTCCCGCCAACCAGCGGGACATTGTCGTATTTTTCCCTGTTGTGTCTATAGAGACTGGGACACGCAAACACTTCACCGGAATCGCCATCGTCCCATAATACACCTATAAATGAGCCTGCCCACCAATGTGACTGTCTGAAGTGGCCCATGGCATAGGCATTCCCGCCCATCTCGAAGATGACAATCTGCGAGTCCATCGTGTGACGGTTCGCCCAATACCCTCCATTGGCCTGAGAGATATATTCATGGCCTTTCATTATCTCTCCGAGTGTAATAATACACTTCAGGCTATTGGCGGTTCGAAGTGCGCCAGAAAGCGCCGGAACAAGGAGTCCCAGCAGTACGGCCAGAATGCCGATTGCAAAAAGCAGTTCAACCAAAGTGAAGGCCGACGCCGCGAGAGATATGCGGCGCCGGTCGCAGTTGCTGTCAACCTGTCCACAGAATAAATTCACCCGACGATATTCCAATTCCCCGGATCTACGCAACCTAGACACAATTCAGTTTCATGACTTGCAAATTGTGATTCATCTACTAGCAACCCACTGCTAACAGGGGGTGACGCTCGTCGGATCCGGACAACCTATCCCATGACATGAGTACGGTCTGCACTCATACGAGCCTGGCGAGCCGCTCACAGCGCAGCAATGGCATTGGACGGTACTGTCAGAGTGACAATGAGTTTGCCCGCAGTATGAGTCAGCGGCACAGCAGGCAGCGTTGCTACCGCCATCACAAGCAACCGCGATGCCGGCGGCGAGGATGACGCCGCTTGCCATCCCAAGTATGCCTGCAATCAAAGATGTCCTAAGCATTTGCCACTCCTTTTGATTGTCGCTTATATAGACAATTTGCACCGAATGCGCGACTACATTCAATAGTGCATTACAACCATTGAGTCCCACCCTGTGCGCGCCATCGCATGGCATATCCATATTTGTCGATCAGGGTCCCAGAACCATCGTGAATTCCAGTTGTATTTCGAACCACCTTCCGACTCCACCATGATGTAAACGGATGCCGTGAAAATAACCCCGTGTCGATGCAAAATTTCATTCACCGTCGCCGCGGGCATCCTGAAACGGAATGCATTGTGCGTCGACCGCCCCAGCCAGTAGAGAGATTCTTCTTTGCTTAAATCAGAATAGAAGGCGTCGTCACGTGTCCGTGAACGGTTAACATGGACACGAGCGCCCCAAATTCCATCCCCGATGGCGATCAGATTTGATTGACGCTCATCAAGTTCATGCTGGAGAAAACGCCGCAACATTAGCTTGGCTTCATTCTTGTTAAAATGGATATCGGGGAACAGGCCTTCGTGGCGCATCTTGATCAGCCGCCACTCCTGCTCGGGGTCCTGCTCACTAATCCAGCGAGTCCGCTCGTGTTCGGCGAGCGATAGATAGGTGTCCGGCTCGCGCTCGGAGCGTGCCAAGAGTTGCTGGAGGATCGTCTGCACCAAGCTCTCTTGCATGTTCGAGACAAGAACACTGTTCGGATCTCGAATCGCTCTTTCAACAACACTCCGAGCAGCCTCAGCGCGTAGTGGATTCTCCGGCTGAATATCCACCCATCGCACCTCGGCCTCACGCGGAACCTGCACATCTCGAAGGCCCTCGATTACCTCCTGATCGCGGCGCACTTGACGCGATCGCTCGCTGTCCGGTAGAAGCATATATCCACCGATTGCTCCGGCGATCACAGCAATGGCGACCAAGGTGATCCTGATGACACGCGACGACGGAATGAACCTCGTTGATGACATGGGGTCACTTTGCCTTAGAACGGTTGCGGGTCGATTCAGTCAATTCACGGTCGGCGTGTCCGTTAATGTCTCGATGCTCACTCTCATCCTGTATGATCAGCGGCCCTGACCAGTTCGGCAGACCTTCCGTCGAACGTCCGATCCGCAGCGCCAATTCCAATTCGTCTGCACCTTCCGGCGGCTCGAAAATTATCCCTCGCCGCGAATGATCCAGGCGCGCGGAGACAGGCACATCGGCTGAGAAACACCAGACTTCCTTGATGTTCTCAAGGTATGGTGGATTCAACTCAAGGAACACACGCGAATCTGTTTGATGAATGATCGCCTCTGCGCGTCGTGGCCAGCCGTCGAATGGCGCCAGAATCTCTCCGGTGATCTTCACACGAAATCGGTTGTCCCGATTCGTGTGAAGGTAAAGCGATGTGTTGATCTTTTCGTCCCGCGAAGTTGCGACCACACGAATCGGGATGATCAGTGTATTGCCGGACTGCTCTACTTCATCGGCGTTCGGCGCTGTGATGCAGCCGCAGGTCGACGAGATTCGTACGATCCTGTCTGCGGCGAATGATCGTGGCGCTCGTATGGCGATCGACGTTTCGTCCTCTGAGTAGGCGGGAAAGGCGCCGATATCGACCTCCAGCTCTTGCATCCGCCCATCGCGCGGCGATACAAAAATGATTGTGCCGCCGAAAGCGGCGGCGAACCCTACAATGGCAAACCCCACAGTCGCGATCAACTTCATCCGCATAAAGGAAAGATACAGATTGGGGGGGGGGGGGGGGGGTGCCGGGGGTTTCCCGATTT
>RECQ01000043.1 GCA_007693965.1 Phycisphaeraceae bacterium
CGTGTGGCGGGAACAAATCCACTTTGTCTCCCCCCTCGGTCTGAACACTTTCGTGTTTTCACCCAATTCGGCGGGGGGGGGTTCCCCCCGCCGCGACGTGAAACTTTCAGATCACTCAAGGATCACTCGGTCGTCATTCCCCAGAAGCTGAGGAGGATGGCGAGGTCCTGAGCGTTGACGACGCCGTCGCCGTTGAGGTCGGCAAGAGCGGGGCCGGTGAGGGTGTCACCGTTGCCGGAGTCAGCCGGACGGTTGGGGCTGTCGAGGTCGACGTGCTCGCCGAGCTCGACCTTGATGGTGTAGCCGCCGCAAACGCCGTGCTGGAAGAGGCTCTCGGGGGGATAGCCGGCTCCAAGCTGGCCGAGGGGCGAGGGGAAGCCGCTGGCGGTGATGTAGCCATCCCAGACGCGACGGGGGTAGCGGATGACGTGGCCGAAGCTGGCGTCCTTGAGGCTGGCGCCGGTGCGGAACTCGAAGTTGGCGCCGGGATTGAGGGTGTTGTAGAGGTCGAGGAAGTCGTAGAAGTCCTTCTGGAACTCGTCGATGAGGCCGTCGAAGTCGAGGTCGCCGGCGCCGCTGACCGCGAAGCGGATGGTGCCGTCGCCATCGGCGAAGACGCAGAGCCTGGAGAAGACATCCTGGCCGCCGTTGTCGTTGGTGCTCTGGAGCTCGCAGTTCTTATTGAACCAGCCGAGGACGGTGTCGGTCTTTTCGCAGTCGTAGGTGAGGCCGCCGACCACGGTGAGGCAGTAGGGCTTGGCGGGGATGAGGTTGTTGATCTCGTAGTGATCAACGTCGTAGCAGATCTCGACCATGCCGGTGTCATTGCAGCAGAGAACGTCAACGGAGCTGACGCCACTGGGAATGATGAAGGCGGCGCGGAGGGCGTCGGCGCCGTTCTGGAAGCGGAAGACGTACTCGTCATCAGCTTCGTCGATGCCGCGGACGGGGCCGTTGCCGGCGCCGTTGCCGTTGTTGTAGAAGATCTTGACGGTGACTTCACCGAACTCGCCGTGGGGCGCGTTCTGGGCGAGACCGTTGACGGTGCCGTCGAAGGTGTCCATCCCGGCGGAGACGCCGAGGCGGATGGTGCGGTCATCGTTCGGCGCGAGGTTGAGGATCTGGCCGCTCTGGCCCTGGGCCAGAATGGGCTCGACGAAGGCGCCGGGGATCACCTGGCCGTTGCTGTTGCGGGCCGCGACGGGCTTGCCGAACGCGATCACGCCGCACTTGGGCTGGATGTCCCAGACGCAATCCTTCTGGAGCTTACCGGTGATGTAGAAGCAGTCGCGGGACTCTTCGAAACCGGTGAACGCGACGGCGGCGCTGGCGTCGATCTTCTGACCGACTTCACACGCGTCGTTGTCCTCCAGCTCACAGAACGTATAGAGCGGGAGGGCGCCGGGAACGGCGTAGGTTGAGGCGACGCCGACAACGGCCATCACAGCGATGCCTGAAGTCAGTCGTCCGATGGTCCTGGTCATCTCGTATCTCCTGATTCTGGTCGGCGATGAGTCGCCGACATGAATGATCAAACAAATGAAACTGAAGCGCTTCTGGGCGTCGGTTCCGGGCCGTCCCATCGCCGACACCGCTCACTTCGGAATAATCACTGAGCGGACATGCCCCAGAAGCTCAGGAGCACAGCGAGGTCCTGGGCGTTGACGACGCCGTCGCCGTTGAGGTCAGCGCGGGCGGGGCCGGTGAGGACGTCGCCGTTGCCACCGTTGCCGCCGTTGCCGCCGTTGCCCTCAGGCTCGACGTGCTCGCCGTGACGAACCTTGATGACATACTCGCCGCAGACACCGTGCTGGAAGAACGCCTCGGGCGCTTCGCCGGTCGTCAGAGGACCGAAGGGCGTCGGGGTGTTGATGCCCAGATTCTGGTTGCGGAAGATGCCGTCCCAGACGAGGCGGGGGTAGCGGTTGACGAACTCGGCGGTCTCGTCGTCCTTGGTGCTGGCGCCGGGCAAGAAGCTGTAGGGATGGTCGCCAATCTGGAACGTGTTGAGCAGGTCAAGGAAGTCGAAGAAGTCCTTCTCGGTGGCGTCGGCCAGACCGTTGAAGTTCTCATCGCCGGTGCCGGAGATGGCGAAGCGGATGTCGCCGTCGCCGTCAGCGAAGATGCAGAGGTTGGAGTAGACGCCGAGGCCGCCGTCATCGTCCAGACCGTTGGAGAAGATCAGGTTGCAGTTCTTGTCGAACCAGCCGAGCAGGGTGTCGGTCTTCTCGCAGTCATAGTTCAGGCCGCCGACCACCGTGAGGCAGTAGGGCTGACCGGGACGAAGACCGCGGATTTTGTAGAAGTCGACGTCGTAGCAGACCTCGACGGTGCCGGTGTCGTTGCAGCAGACAACGTCGACGCTCTCGACACCACTGGGAACCGGGAACGCGACGCGCAGTGCGTCGGCGCCGCTCTGGAAGCGGAAGACGTAGTAGTCATCGGGCTCGTCGATGGAAAGGCCACGGATCATCGAGCCGCCATTGTAGAACACCTTGATGGTGACTTCGCCAACCTCGCCGTGGGGCGAGTTGGAGGCCAAGCCGTTGACGGTGCCGTCGAAGGCGTCCATCACGGCGGTGACGCCGAGACGGATCTGGCCGTCGATGGGCGTCAGACCGTAGAGGCCGTTGCCGCCGCTGGTGGCGGTGTTGGCCAGAATGGGCTCATAGAAATGGCCCGGGAGAGCCTGGCCCGCAGCGCTGAAGGACTGCACGGGCTTGTCGAACGCGACGAGCGCGCACTTGGGCTGGATGTCCCAAACGCAGTTCTTCTGCAGCTTTCCATTGATGTAGAAGCAGTCGCGAGCAAGCTCATTGCCCGTGTTGTAGATCGCTTCAGTCGCATCAATTTCCTGGTAGTACTCGCAGAGCGAGTTGTACTCGGCGTCCTCACAGAATGTGAAGGCCGGCTCCACAAAGGGAACGGCCGCCGTCTGTGCGGCGCCGACCAGCGCGACCACAGCAGTGCCTGCTGCAGCATACTGGAGCATCTTCATACTAAATCCTCCTCACTTGAACCAAACGTCCGTAGTGGACACACACATGGGGACCCAATCATCAGGGATGCCGGCGGGAAGACGCGCATCCTGTTGTGCTTACACTACACACGGGTCCTCATTATCGAATCGGGGTCACTTCCCACGCACGCAGACTAACGGTTCGCCCATCTGGAAGCAAGCCCTATTTGAGCATCCCGCGCGGAATTTTACTGGTCTAACACACGCTCTCTTCATTGCTTACAGATTTGCGGCGGTTGTTCACCCGCATTCGATGAAAACCCGTGCAAACCCCTACAAATCCAACGGGGATTTGCGCGAAATCGGCCACGCGTGCGTTCGCAACGCCGGTCCGGCGCGATCCCCCGACATGACTGCGCGTCGCCATGCTCGTCAACAAAGCGAGGCCGGGACATGTCCATCTTCCCAAGGTTCGCAACTTGCGCTGCAATTCAATGAATGGTTGTTAATTCGGGCATGTCCCGGCCGGGATGCGCCCCACCTGCGCGCCCGGCTCTGACATGTCCCGCAGGGCGAGCTTCAGCCCCCGGCCCGCGGGCGCCACCCCTGCGCAATCGGGTGGCGCCTGCCGATGCCGAAGGCGACGCCGCTCACCTTCAGCCCGATCGCCGCCTGGCGCCGCTTGTATTCGCTGATGTCGATCAGGCGGACCAGACGATCGACCAGCTCCGGCGCCAGCCCGCTCTCGGCCGCGATCCGGGCCGGGCTCTGGCGGCGCTCCACGTACCGGGTGAGCACCTCATCGAGCTGTTCGTAGGGTGGCAGGGAGTCCTGGTCGGTCTGGTCGGGTCTCAGCTCGGCGCTGGGGGGTTTGCTGAGGACGATCTCGGGGATCGGAGGCCGCGCGAAGCCGCAGGCCTCGTGGTGGTCGTTGATCCACCTGCCCAGCCGGTACACCATGACCTTGGTCACGTCCGCCAGCACCGCCAGCCCGCCGTTCATGTCTCCGTAGAGCGTGCAGTAGCCCACCGCGAGTTCACTCTTGTTCCCGGTGGTCAGAACCAGGCGCCCGAGCTTGTTGGCGAAGGCCATCAGCACCATTCCGCGGATGCGCGACTGCACATTCTCCTCGGCGACGCCGGGCTCCGCGCCGGCGCCGAGACTGGAGTACAGCGGCGCAAGCAGCGACTCTGTCGCGGCGTGAACACTCTCGATCGGCGCTGTGACCATCTTCACGCCCAGAGCCTCGGCGAGCGCTGCGGCGTCGGTCTTCGAACCGTCCGAGGAAAAACGGCTCGGCATGCTCACGCCCAGGATCGACCCCGGCCCCAGGGCGGCGGCGGCGACGCACGCGGTGATCGTCGAATCCACTCCTCCCGACAATCCGATGACCACCTCGCCAAACCCTGTCTTGCGGCAGTAGTCGCGCACGCCCAGCACCAGCGCCTCCCACACCAGCTTCTCGCCCGACGCCTCCATCCGCGGATCCGGCAGCGCCGTCCGGGCCGCATTCTGCGACGGTTCCGCGGCGATATCCGCAATCACAAGTTCATCTCGAAAAGGCTCGCCCGCCGCGATCAGTCGGGCGCCGGTCTGCGATGCGCTGTCGGGCGCGTACACCAGCGCGTGGCCATCGAAGATGAGCTCGTCATTGCCGCCGAGCTGGTTGATGGCCGCGACCATGACTCCGTGGCGACGCACATGCTCCATGAGAACATCGCGCTGGCGACGCCCTTTGCCGAGCACGAACGGGCTGGCGGAAGGATTCACGATCAAACGGGCCCCGGCGGCGACGAGGTCTTCGACAGGATCGCGCTGCAGGCGGTAGCGGGCTGCGACGCCGGCGTCCTCGCCGCGCCACAGATCCTCGCAGACGCTGAGGCCGACCTGCACCCCCCCCACCTCGATCACGATTGCGCGGTCGCCGGGCGTGAAGTAGCGATCTTCGTCGAAGACGTCGTAGGTCGGCAGCAGCCGTTTGTCGTACCGGTCTGTGATGGCGCCGTCGCGGGCGACGAAAAGGGCGTTGGCGATGGCTGCTGCATCGCCAACCTGGCCGCGGCGGCGCGGGCAGCCGAAGACGATGGTGAGACCGCGGGCGCCGGCGGCGACCCGGGCCGCCTGTCGCTCCGCCTCCTCGACGAACCCCTCCTGGAACAGCAGGTCGCGCGGCGGATAGCCGCAGATCACGAGCTCTGGAAGCACGAGCAGGTCGGCCCCGGCGGCCCGGGCGCGCTCGACGGCGTCGAGCGCCAGATCGGCGTTGTGGGCGAGGGCTCCGACGGTCGGGTTGATGGGCGCAAGCGCGAGACGCATGGGCTGCGATCATACGCGGAGTGAACGCCGGATCCTTGAAAGCCCTACACTGCCCGGTCGCCGGATCCGGCCGGCGCACACATCCCCTGATTCATAACGAAGGAGCCACGCCCCATGGCGATCGCAACAACGCTTCACCGCACACGCACACTGCTCCTGATTTTGTCGATGTTCATGGCGACCATCGCGACCGTCGGCGCCGCCCGGGCCGAGACGGTCGAGCCCCGTCCGAAACTGGAGCAGGGCGCCGCCTGGAACTACGACATTTCGATTGACCTGGTCGTCTCCCAGCGAGATGTCACGCACCGACTGGTGCAGAGCGGACGCCTGCGGCTCCAGGTCAAGCGTGTGGATGATGAGGGCATGGCCACCGTGACGGGCAGGCTGTCGCGGCTGTCGATGATGTGGAGCGATGACGACGGGCAAGTCGAGTTCACCTGGGACATCGCGACGGATGCCGGGGCGGAGCGGGCGACATCGCCCGACGAGGCGCTTACGAACGCGGCGCGGCTGCTGGCGCGAGGAACGATCGAACTGCAGGTGGCGCCGGACGGCCGGGTCATACGTGTGCAGGGCGTCGATGAGGCGACAGAGGCGCTCGCAGAGAGCGATCGCGTTCCGACGCTGGCGATGGGCATCTTCGGACGAGATGAGCTCGGCGACATTCTCTCCCACGTGTGGCGGGCCGAAGGGCTCGTCGATGCGCCGCGAGCCGCCCGGCAAGGCTGGCAGACAGAGCGGGCGATCCCGATGGGTCCGGCCGGCGAACTGATATTCGTCACAGACTGGATCGTCGAGGAGGCCGGTGCGCAGACGGTGCGGTTCCGTGGTCGGGAGTCCGCTGAAGTGGCCCGGCCCGAGCGTCCCGATGAGACGGCGCCCTCGATGCGTCTGGCGGAGCACGAAGGAGAAGGACGCGGCGCATGGAGCATGCGGCATGGCGCGATCTCGGAGCTGGCGCACCGCCGGCGCATCGCCACCGAGTGGAGGTATGGCGACCTCAGCGTGCCTCAGACGCAGACGTCCCGTTTGTCGATCCGGCTTCAGGAGGATCGCTGAGGGGCGGCTCGGAAACGAGTGATCTGGGACGAATCAGCCTGTCCGGTCGGATCAGGAGCAGCGCCGGGATCGACAGCGCGAACTGGGTGAGCAGCTCACCCGCCGTGACGATGAGCGCGATGGCGGCCATCGCCTCAACGCCCGGACCATATCCCATGGGAAGCATGCCCGCCGCGACGACAGCGCCCTCGCGCATGCCGAGGCTGCCCGCTGGTGAGACTACGCCGGTGATGAAATAGGTGGCGGCGAAGAAAAGCGCTGCGGTGGGCGAGAGGGTGTACCCGAGGATGGATGCAGCGACCATGAAGCGCATCATCTGCAAACAAATATCTATGAGGCGCAGGCAGACGTGCCCGAAGACCGCCGGCGCATGGCCGAGCATGTGGCCGGCGCCGAGCGTGAGTTTGTCGAGGCGCGGAGAGTTTCGTGCAATCCGACCTCCGATCACTGCGCAAGTCGCAAACGCCGCGGCGCCGCCGATGAAGGTCGTCCACCATGTCCAGTCCACCTCGCGGCGCCACACGGCGGCCAGGCCGAGCGGGCCGAGCACACCGATCGTCAGGGCCGCCATCGCGGCGAACCAGGCGATGATGGTCTTGAATGCGAGCCCGTCGTGGCGATTGTGGATCAGGATGCGCAACAGTGCGCTGAGTTTGAATGGCAGATTCGCGGCGATGGTCGCCAGTGCATTGACGGCGATCACATCGAGCATGCGCAGGCGGCGGATCGGGCTGAGTGTGATCCAGAACGCCAGGCCGTTGATCGTGAGGCTGAGCGAGGAGAGGAGGATCAGGACGCCGAGTGATCGAATCCCCGCTTCCTGAAACAGACGCGCCAGCCCGGCCCGCGTCTCTTCGGACGAGAGCGCCAGATGGAGACACCAGCCGAGCAGCCCCAGCCCCACCAGGAATCCCACGATCTGGAAGAGGAAGCGCCCGAGCGAGAAGCGACGGCGTCCGAGCGCCGCGTCGTGGAGATCTGATGACAGGGAGGGGATGCCAACCTCCGGCGAGCTCAAATGGGACGTTCGTCCCGCCACGGGCCCATCATCCTGCGAGTTCGCCGGATGATCCCCTTCAGATTGATGTCGTTTCTCGGACATAGTGATCGTATGACGCATCTGGAGAGACCGTGACATGGTGGACGACGCCGGGAGCCATGGCAAACTGAACCGGCTCGCTGTCGCAAAACTCGACTTTCTCCGCCGCAGAGCCTGTTTTGGGTCGCTTCCTGACCGAATCTGGAATAGGATCGGGTCAAATCATGACATCAGCAGTGAAGTCTGGGAGCCTGGATGCTCCCTCACGCATTAACCATCGGGTCCGAAATAGAGAGAGAGAAGTACGAGCCATGAAGAAGTTGATCCTTCTGGGCGCCATAGGCCTCGCCGGCTGTGGTCTGCTCGTCGCTGAACTCAGCGCACAATTGTCGACGCAACTTGTCACCGTAAATACGAAGTCTGACGCAATCATTGCGGAGCTGTACGACTATGTCAGCGAGCATCCGGAGGACGCCTCGTCACTCCTCCGTCTCGGCGGCATGATGCAGAACCAGGGCGCCTTTGAGGAAGGCGAGAAGCTGATGCAGCGCGCTTTCGCCTTGGACCCGACCCTCACCCAGAATTTTGGTGAGCACCAGCCCGAGACCCTGAGCCTGGGAACAACTGGCGCTGATGTCTATGTCTGCGACATGCCGGGCGTCCATCACTGGACGGGTGGATTCTTCGGCTCCAACCCGGTGAACGGCTTCCATGCGTATTCGGCCGGCACAACCTCGGCCAACGGTGGCGACGAGATCCTCGGCTGGAACAACAGCACGCAGAATTACCCGGTCATCGGCCAGAATCTCTACATGTATCACGATGACCGACTCCAGTTGGTCGCGATTTCATGGCTCAAGCACGGCTTCTGCGCCTTGCAGCAGAGCCAGTGCGGCCCCTGCACGCCCGCCGGCTCCGGCTGCCCGACACAGCTCGGCCCCGGCTGCTCCGACCCGTATTCCGCCAGCCTGAACGGCCAGCAGAACCGGCTTGGTCCGCGTTCTGAAGTGAACCCCGTCACCGGCTTCCGCGTGCTGAACCACGCCACGCCCAGCCCCTCACCCGACGATCCGAGCAACACCCTGGGCGGACGCATCCGCGTGCACGAGGACACACTCTCCACCCCGGGCGCGGTCTTTCTGGTAGAAGGCCAGTACATCCACCCGCAGGACATCGATTCCGGCAACCAGTACGACAATTCATCATGGCGATATGCGACGGTCAACCAGTCTTCTTTCGCGATCACATCTTCCGGCCCGACCCGTCAGCGCGAGACTGCGATCTACGCATGGCAGGAGCTTGATCCTGAAGTCGTCATCAACGACATTGACATTCCCGACGACGGTCGCTTCAGCGTGGCCTACGTCGTCCGCGACAATGGCGACGGCACATGGCGCTACGAGTACGCCGTTCACAACTACAACTCAGACCGCGCCGCCGGATCCTTCGAAGTTCCCCTCGGCGTCGACGGCAATGTCACCAACATGGGATTCAACGGCGTTGAATACTTCAACGGCGATGGCGTCGGCGGCGTGAATTACGACTCCACCCCCTGGACCATGACCTCCGGCGACGGCGTCGTCCGCTGGGAAACCGAGTCGTTCGGCGACAACGACAACGCCAACGCGCTGCGTTGGGGCACGATGTACAACTTCTGGTTCGACTCCGACCTGCCCCCCGTCGACGCCGACGCGACGCTCGGCCTCTTCAAGCCGGGCACGCCGAACAGCGCCGACGCCCCCGTGATGGCGCCCGCGTCCAACAGTTGCCCCTGGGACCTCAACGGCAACGGCTCCATAGGCGCGCCCGACTTGGGTTTACTGCTCTCCAACTGGGGGAACCCCTACACCTCGGCCCAGCTCGCCGCACTGCTCAGCAACTGGGGACCCTGCCCGCAGTGAGCATTGACGGCTGACCACGCTCTTCAGGCCCGCCATCTCCGGATGGCGGGCCTTTTTCTTGCGCCGAGGGCGATTCGGACACGGAAAGGCTCCGAGAAGATTTGTGCCGGCGCCCTCTTCGGTCGATGATGGGGCCGTGAAGGTCTACCTCGATAACGAGACGCTGACGACCGAGGGCGAAACGCTCGGCGCCGCCCTGCGCGCGGGCGTGGCCCGGGCCCGGGAGCGGGGACGGCTGGTCGTCGAGATCAACGCCGATGGCGCCTCGATCCCGGAGGAGCACCTCGCTGACCCGCCCGCCTTCGAGCCCTACGCGGAGGAGCTGCGGCTGGTGAGCGTCGAGCCCGGGCTGCTGGTTCGCAGCACACTGCTCGACGCCGCAGAGGCGCTTGAGGCTATCCGCGAGCGACAGCGCCGCGCCGGCGAACTGATCCAGACGGGCGAGACCGCGGAGGCGATGACCGAACTGACGGAAGTGATCTCGGTGTGGAGTGCGGTTCGGCGTGCGCTGGAGGACGGCTGCACGCTGCTCGGCCTGCCGCTCTCCGATGCGATCACCGGCGAAGATGGCCGGCGTCTGGTTGAAGACCTCACCGGACGCCTGACGGACATCCGCTCTGCGCTGCAGGCCGAGGACTGGTCCTCGCTCTCGGACGCCGTGGCGTACGACCTCGACGAGGAGGCGGAGCGCTGGACCACTGTCCTGCGCGAGTTCGCCGCCAGATTGGAAACAAACCACGGCGACAATGATCGGGAGACGGAGTCGTGAAGACCGCCTCCGGCGCCAGGCAGCAGAAGCGCATCGACGAGTTGATGGAGCAGGCCGGCCAGGCGCTGACCGATACAAAGTATTTCGAGGCCGAACGGCTGGCCCATGATGCACTGCGTCAGGCACACGGCCTGCGCGACTACGACCGCATGGCGCGCATCGCCCTGCCATTGCAGGAAGCGCGCCGCCAGAAGCGGCTCGCCGCGATGGACGCCGATCACATCTATCTCTTCGACCGCGCGCCGGGCGAAGGGGAGCAGGTGAAGATTGAGCCGGGATGCTGGCTGGTGCAGCCGCCCATGGTCGGCGCCGATGGTCGCTCATTGCGCGAGGAGGCGGACCGGCTCGAGATTCCGGTCCTTGTCATCGTTCGCGAGCCCACCACGCAGCTCGGGCGCTGGCCGGTCGTGATGATCGGCCCTGTCACCGTCCGCACGCAAATCCCCCCCGCCGAGGAGCTGACCTGCGAGTGGTTCCTGGAGGCGAGCGAGGCGCTGGGAGATGAGGCGATGGAACAAGTCGATTCCGAACTCGCCGCGGCGGTGCGCGTCGACCGCCTCCTTGACCGTCTGGAGACGCTTCCTGAGCACGAGAAGCTGCACCAGGCGCTGGCGGACGCCTGCCGCGCGGCTCAGCGCGAGTGCGCCGAGAACGAGCGCGATCGGGAGAAGAGCGGGAAGAAGAAGAAAAAGAAGCCCGCAGACAATTCCTGATCGCAGCCCGATATTTATACTCCGATTGTGGGACGCACCGCTCGCACGTCGCCGGTCGCCGGAACTCGCCGACCTCGCAGGCCTGATGCAGCGTTGCGGCGCCGCCGATTTGGCATTCTGATCTGCATCAGCGCGGCCCTGTTTGCCCTGATCGCACTCGATCGGGCCGGGTTTCTGCTCGTCCCGTCAGGCGACGATTCCGCCGACGAGATCTCGGATCCGCAGGCGCAATCGCCTGAGTGAACGCACTCGTGTTTCGGAGGCCGGAAAATCGTGGCGCCGACCCCGACCGGGCTGCATCCGCGGGGTATAATTTTCGGCGGAGATGCGATTTAATCCCTTCCAACGCGGTTTCGACCTGATGGGGCCCGGTGAGCGGATGCGCCGCTACCACCAAGGCTGGCTGAATCGCACCCTCCGGCGCCCCGCCTACGAGCAGGAGGGGCTGCGGATCCCCGTGCGGCGCGTGGACGAGGGCGGCTTCGACACCATGACCAACGTCCCCGGCGGACGCGAGCGGGCCGAGCAGTGGTGGTTCGAAGCCTTCATGCAGATGGAGCGATTCCGCTGAGCTCCGCCCCGCCGCTCAACAGACCGCGGCGATTCATGCGATAATGAGACTCGACCGATCTTCGTCCCGGCGGCCAGCGTCGTCCGGGACAGGTGTCGCTGAATCTCGAACCGACCCGACTCGACCCGACCAGGCGCCGCAGGGAGTGATGATGCGCGAGACGACGATCAATCGAAGCTGGCTGATCAAGATGGTGATCTTCATTGTCGCCACGGGCCTGTTCGGCTTGTGGGGGCTCTACGACGCG
Organism: Phycisphaeraceae bacterium; assembly: GCA_007693965.1. GTDB lineage: Bacteria > Planctomycetota > Phycisphaerae > Phycisphaerales > UBA1924 > RECQ01. The sequence continues at coordinate 11,575 of RECQ01000043.1, forward strand.
CTGGTCGCGTATCCCAACCGGGGCGAGGGCGCCGCGGAGTGGGCGGAGATGGAGTACCTGGATGCGGCCGAGTCCTATGGAGTCTTCCTCCAGGCGAGTGTGGATAATCCTGCTGAGGAGCTGGCCCGTCTGCGGGATGAGCGGAACCGTCTCGAACGTGCGCGCCAGGGCTCGCCGGAGGGATCGCGTCAGAGAGATGAGGCGGATTTCGAGATTCGCCGCCTTGACTGGCTGTCGGCGCTCTCGCGCATCGGCGCACTTCGTCCGTCGCGCACTACCTTCGAGGAGCCGCGTGAACGACTGGCCGAGCTGCGATTGGAGTGGCAGGCGAAGAATCCGCCCAAGCCGCTGCAGGCGTATGACATTCCACTGCAGTGGGTGATCTTCGTGGTGTTCTGCGGCGTGTCGGTGACGCTCATGGCGCTGGTGGGCCTGGTGTCGCGGAAGAAGTTCCGCTACGACCCGGAGACGATGACGCTCGAACTCGCCGACGGCCGGAAGATCACGCCCGACGACATCCGCGAGGTCGACAAGCGCAAGTGGGACAAGTTCTACGTCTTCCTGCAGATGAAGGAAGGCGGCGAAATCAAGCTCGATCTGCTGCGGTACAAGAACCTCGAGGAGTGGATTCTGGAGATGGAGAAGCACACCGAGGGATATGAGCCGCCTGAGGAGGAAGCGCCGAGCGCGAGTGATTCCGACACGGCCATCGAGCCTCCTGAGGCGCAGTCGCTCGATGACGATGCATCAGACCCGACGCGGGCCGACTGACAGGGCTCAGTCGAATCCCAGCGCATCAGACAGAAACCGGACCGCCTCACGCTGCAATGTCGCGAGTTGCGGCGAAGGCGTCGCATCCGGATCGGCCGGGTTCGGCGTATTGAAGACGTGGTCGGCGCCGTCGATGAGCAGCGAGCGTCCGCGCGGGCAGGCGCGTTCGATCACGCGGGCCGATGGGGGCGGGACGGTGGGATCCATTGCGCCGTGAATCGCCAGCACGGGCGAATCGATGCGTGCGCACAGCGCCTCGACATCGTGATCTTCCGGCGCAGCATACTGCTCGCGGAGCCATGCGGCGCCGATGCGCAGCGTCTGGCCGGTGCGAGCGGATTTCGTTTCAATGAAGCCGCGCTCGAGCAGCTGCTCGCACTCGTCCTCGGAGAGACCGGCCGCGGTGGCGGGGGCGGCGATGGTGATGATGGCCCGCGGGGTGGGCTGCGCGGCGTCGCGAAAGCGACGGCCGGCGGCGAGCAGGCAGCTCACGCCGCCGCGGCTGTGGCCGATGAGGATGATCGGCAGCCGGGGAGGCGTCTTGGGAAGTCGCCCGGCGTGGGCGGCGTCCATCACGGCGGCGATATCGTGCGCCTGCTTGTTCCAGGTGTCGCGTTCAAAGAGCTCCGGATGCTCGAAGGTGGATGGATCTTCGCCGACTCCTGAGTGCGAGAAGTTGAATCGGTGCACGACGACAGGCAACGCGGCGGCCAGCATCTGCGCCAGAGCCGGGATGAAGCCGTAGTCCTTGTATCCCTTGAAGCCGTGGGCCAGCAGGACGACGGCCCGGGGCGGGGCGTGGGGTGCGAGGGGTGCGTGGGCGTCGCCGCGGATGGGGCGCCCTTCGGCGCCGTCGATGGTCCAGGGCGTGCTCATCATGGAGACAGGATATCCGGGCGGCGGCGGGGCCGGCTGTTCAGCCGTTCATGCGGTCGATGACGGCCTGTGTGAATTCCTGCGTGCCCAGATCGCCCCCGAGGTCGCGCGTGCGCTTTCCATCGTTGAGTGCGAGGTTGTAGGCGCTTTTGATGCGTTTGGCGGCGTCCCGGGCCGAGTCATCCTTGCGGGACTCGGAGATGTAATTGAGCATCATGGCGGCGGACATGATCAGGGCGAGCGGGTTGGCGAGGTTCTGCCCGGCGATGTCGGGCGCCGAGCCGTGGACGGCCTCGAAGACGGCGTCCTTGTCGCCGATGTTGGCGCCTGGCGTGACGCCCAGCCCCCCCACCAGCCCGGCGCACAAGTCGGAGACGATGTCGCCGTAGAGATTTTCGCAGAGGATGATGTCGAACTGGGTGGGATCCTGCACGATCTTCATCAGGGCCGCATCGATGATCACTTCTTCGTACTTGATCTGCGGGTACGACTTCTCGTGGACCTGGCGGGCCTCGTCGATGAACATGCCATCGGTCATCTTCATGATGTTGGCCTTGTGGAAGACCGACACCTTGGAGCGGTTGCGGCGGACGGCGTAATCGAAGGTCCATTCGCCGATGCGGCTGCATGCGTTTCGCGTCGCCACCTTCATCGACATCACCACGCCTTCCGTGATGAGGTTTTCGATTCCGGAGTAGAGCCCCTCGGTGTTCTCACGGACGATCACCAGATCCACATCTTCAAACCGCGTCTTCACACCGGGCAGACTGCGCACGGGGCGCACGGCGGCGTAGAGATTCAGCTTCTTGCGCAGCGCCACATTGACCGACCCGAACCCCTTGCCGATGGGCGTGGTGCAGGGGCCCTTGAGGGCGACGCCATGCTCGCGGATTGCGTCCACAGTGTCGAGGGGGAGGACGTCGTCTCCGCCCCGTTCGAGGGCGACGACGCCGGCGTGGCGCTCGATGAACTGGACGGGGGCATCGGCTGCTTCGAGAATGCGACGGGCGGCCTGAGCGACCTCGGGGCCGATCCCATCGCCCGGAATCAGGACTGCTGTGTGTGTTGTCATTGCGACCAGTCTATCGGCCTTCGCGGGAGGCGAGAAAAGCCGCATATTCCCGGATCGCATCGATCGGCTTCCGCCGCGGCGACCAGCCCAGGCCCGCCTTGACGGTGGACAGATCGGCGCAGGTGTAGGACTGGTAGAAGGCCCGGATCTCGGCGGGCATCTCGAAATAGTCGGTCGGGGCGTCGGGCTCGGAGACGCCGAGGCCGGCGCGGACCGCGTCGACCACGTCGTTGAACGTGGTCGCCACGCCGGAGCCGCAGTTGTAGACGCCGGGCTTTACACCCGGCGCCGCGCCGGCGAGTGTGCAGTCGACCACATCGGCGACATGCACCTGGTCGCGGGCCTGCGAGCCGTCGGTGAAGATGCGGGGGCGCCCGCCGGAGCGAATCTGGCTCGCGAGCTGGTATGCCATCGAGGCCATCTTGCCCTTGCGTGATTCGCCGGGGCCGAAGACGTTGAAGTAGCGCAGGCCGACGATGTGCGGACGCTCGCCGCGCTCGGCGGCGATCGCTTCATTGACGTGCGCGTGCAGGTTCTCCATCACCAGCTTGCTGAAGCCGTAGACGTTGCTGGGGCTCCCCGCGGCGGACTCGGGCAGCGGACGCCGGCTGTCGGCTTCGGGCGGCGCGCCGTAGGTGGCGGCGGAAGAGGCGTAGACCAGGGGCGTGCCCGCGAGGGCGCACGATTCGACAAGATCGCGAAAACCCTCGACGTTGTCGCCCATCATCAGCCGCTCGTCGGAGACGGTGGTGTCGGTGATGGCGGCGAGGTGGTAGACGGCGTCGGGGGCGATGGCCTCGAGCAGATCGCCCCAGTCGAGGTCGCGCGTGGACATGGCGAGAAAATCGCCGATGAACGGGCCGACGCCCGCCCGCTCGCACGCCTCGACGATGTTGGCGAAGGAGCCGGAGCGGCAGTCGTCCACGGCGACGATGATCGACGCAGGGTCGCGGCGCATGATCTCCGCGACCAGGTTGGAGCCGACGAAGCCGGCGGCGCCGGTGACGATCACGACTCCGGCTTCGTTCCGGCCGTCCGTCATCCCTCCTCTCCTGCGCGGCGCGACGCGGGGGGGATGCGCAGGCGCATTCCGGGTCGGATCTGCTCAGGGGCGGTGATGGTGTCGCGGTTGGCGTCGAGGATGAGCCGCCAGTCGCTGGAGCGGTTGTAGTAGCGGTGCGCGATGGCGCTGAGCGTGTCGCCGCGGGCGACGATGTACTCGAAGTACTCGGGCTCGGGCGCCGCGGGCGGCTTCTCGGCCTCAGGTCCGACGGGGACGCCCTGGATGTTGTCGGGATCGACGGGGATCAGCAGCCGCTGGCCGACGCGAAGGCGGTTGATGTCCACCAGCGGATTGGCGCGGGCCACGATGCGCCACTCGTCGGGCGATCCGAAAAATCGCTCGCTGATGGTCGCGATGGTGTCCCTCTCGTCGACCACGTATTCCTCGAAGCGCGGCGGGATGACGCCGGAGCGCTCCTCCTCCGGCTCGGGCTCGATCACCGGCTCTGGTTCGGGCTCGGGTTCGGGCCGGGAGGGCGGAGTCGGGCGAGGCGATTCGGGCTCGCGCGGCGCCGGCTCGGCGCGCTCGACCTCGGCGGCCTCACCGAAGGTGATGCCCGCATCATTCACGATGCGATCGGGCGCCGGCCAGAGCCAGTACGTGACGATCCACACGCCGACGAGCAGCAGCGCGGCGAGCATGAGACGTTGGGCGCCGCCAGACATGGTCGATCCTCCCGCGGTTGATCTGCGCGGCCCGCATCCGGCGCGGACCGGGCATGCACTCTACGTCGGCGCTTGCAGGCGTCCCAGTTCACTCGGAAACATCGGACCGGGGTCGATCACGCCGGCTTGAATCCCTCGGATGCGGGCTGGCCGGGCTCAAGAGCCCGGGACTCGCGGGGTTTGGCCGAAGGCGGGATTTTGCTCGAGTAGACGAAGGGCGCCGCGATGGCGACGGTGGAGTAGGTGCCGATGATGAGGCCGCAGAGGAGGGCGTAGGAGAAGGCGCGGACGCCGTCGCCACCGGCGATGTAGAGGATGAGCACGGCCGTGAGCGTGGTGAAGGAGGTGATGATGGTTCTGCTGAAGGTCTGGTTGATGGAGCGGTTGATCACCTCGGCGCTGGCGTAGGCGAGCTTGCCGCGGTTTTCGCGGATGCGGTCGAGGATGACGATGGTGTCGTTGAGCGAGTAGCCGATGATCGTGAGCAGGGCCGCGACGAGCGCGAGATTGATCTTGAAGGGTTGGAGCAGGATCTGCGAGGAGAAGGCCGGCGCCGCCTCGTAGATGATCTCGGCCATGGCGATCAGGCCGACCACCACCAGGACGTCGTGCACCAGCGCCGTGATGGCGCCCATCGAATAGCGCAGCGAGCCGAACCGGATCCAGATGTAGATCAGGATGCCGATCAGGCTGAGTGTGACTGCGACGATGGCCTGGGCCTGGAAAGTCGCGGCGATCTGCGGACTGAATGACTGCATGCTCGCCATGGTGGTGGGCGTTGTCAGCGCCTCACGAACCAGACTCCACTCGCGCTCTGCAAGGTAGGTGCGCCAGAGCGTCTCTGAGTCGAAGATCGAGTATTGCTCGTCGGCCACGAGCACGACGGCGGATCGAACCGAGGCCTGCGTGCCATCAATGATGACGACCCGCATCTGGCGATCATCGGTGTCGGCGTAGTCGGGCTGCTCACGCATCTGCCGCAGGCGCTCCTCGATGCTGCCAAGGGGCGATGCGGGCTGGATGTTCTCGAGAAGGATGGCGACGCCGCCGACGAATTCGTCCGCGCGATCGCGCACATCGGGCCTGCCGATGTTGTCTCCCAGCGCGCCGTCGAGCACGCGGTGGATCGGCGCATCGGCGAAGGAGTCCGCATCATGCCCGGCGAACTGGAGCCCCGGGCGCTCATCGATCCACTCCTGCAGCGCCTCGATGACCAGCGACCGGACAATGGATTGATCGGTCGCGGTGGTCTTGATCTGGAAGCGGTTGGAGGTGACGCCGTCCGCCTCCGGGTTGATGGGCAGCACTTCGGCGAGGCGCAGGGCGCCCTCCTGGGTGCCGGCGGGCGCGTCCCCGGTAATGTCCCGGATTCTGTCCTGCACGTCCTGGCGTGTTCTCTGCAGGGGCTGGCCAGGCGCTTCGTCGCGGAGCTGCACGGTGATGGCGGTGCCGCCACGGAATTCGGTGTCCAGCATCTCGCCGCGCTGGATGAAGATCATTGAGAATCCGAGGCCGACGACGATCGTCGAGAAGACCCAGAACGCCGGCCGCATCTTCAGCCAGTTGATGTTGGGCGTGAGCAGCTTCTGCATGCCGGGGATCATCATCGGGAGCTGCGGCATGCTCCTGACCTTGATGTGGTCCACGAAGATCGTGTAGATGACACGGGTGATGAGCAGTGCGCTGATGAGCGTGGCCACGACGCCGATGCCCAGCGTGATGGCGAAACCGCGAATCTCCGGCGTGCCGGTGTAGCCCAGCACGAGACAGATGATGAGGTTGGTGATGTTGGCGTCGACGATGGTGGAGAGCACCTTGTCATAGCCGAGCCTGACCGAGGTGCGGAAGTCGGACCCCTTCTCGAGCTCCTCGCGGATGCGCTCGAAGATGAGCACGTTGGCGTCCACCGCCATGCCGAAGGTGAGGATGACGCCGGCGATGCCGGGGAGTGTGAAAGCGGCCCGCGAGAGGGCCATGGCGCCGAGGATGATCGTCGCGCTGCAGACCAGCGCGAAAACGGCGACCAGGCCATTGGCGAAGTAGTAGAAGACCATGAAGACCGACACCGCCAACAGCGCGATCCAGCCGGCGGTGAAGCCCTGGCGCAGGTTGTCGGCGCCGAGTTCGGGGCCGAGCGTCTCCTCGCTGATCGGATTGTCCGAGAGCTTGGCCTGCAGGGCGCCGGCGGCGAGCGTGCGCTGGATGTAGTTGATGTCCCGCTGCGTGAAGCTGCCGGTGATCTGGCCGGTGCGCGTGATTCGCCCCTGGAGCGTCGGCGCCGTGTAGACGGAGCCATCAAGCAGCACCGCCATCGGACGTCCGATGTTGGCGCCGGTCAGCTCGCCCAGCAGCCGGGCGCCGCGGGGATCCATGCGAAAGCCGATGGCGCGCCGGCCCAACTGGTCGGCGGTCGGGAATGCGTCGGTGACGGACCAGGATCCATCCGCCTCGGTCATTGTCATGCCCGGCGTGTCGTAGAGCAGCATGTAGTGCACGCCGTCGCGCGTGGAGACGACCAGGTTGTACCGGTCAACGAAGTACGCCTCGACATCCCGGCTCAAACGCTCGAACTGCTGGACACTGTCGTACCAGTTCGCAATGTCGTGGATGGGGAACCAGCGAACTTCCCGCGTCTGGGCGGCTCGCGGCCCGCTCTCTCGCAACTCCTGCCTGAGCCGTGGAATATCCGCGACTTCATCGTTGGTGCGAACGGCGATTCGGAAGTTGAGCACGCCCGATCCGCGGAGTAGGCGTTTGAGATCGTTGGCGTCGTCCAGGCCGCGCCGGCGATCGAGATAGGCGTTGTGCGCCTCGACGGCTTCTTCGATCAGATCGGCGGCGTCGGCGTGGCGCTCCAGCAGCCGCTGGATCGCAAGGTTCCGCGGACTCGGAATGACCTCGATGTCGCGAGTGTCGTCATCGCGGATGCGCCGTTCCTCAATGGACAGTTCAAGCGACCGCTCAACCTCGCGGGCCGAGACGGTGGCGGAGAGGACCGCATCGCGGGCGCTTTCATAGTCGACGACTGCATCGCCGGCGATGGCGAGCAGTTCGTCCAGCTCCGGGTCGTCTTCATCATCCGCCGCTTCGGACGCCCGCTCGAACGCCACGCGCGCATCCTGGGCGCGGTCGAAGGCGTCCGCCGCGTGCTGGAGCAGGGAGCGCATCTCCGCGTTGTCGCGGGCCAGCCGGTCGAGCTCTTCGGCCCGTTCGTCCCATGGCAGGCGGATGGCCCTGTCGAGCTCGCCCGGGTTGATCTCGCGATCTTCGATCACGCGGATTGCTTCGCGATACTCGCGTCGCAGCTCCTGCACCTCGGGAGTCGGCAGGGGCATGCTGATGGCGATGCGGTTGCGGCCCTGACGGACGAAAGAGATCTCGAAGAGGCCCTGCGGATCAATTCGATCCCGCAGAACGCTGATCATGGTGTCGATCGTCTGGTCGGCGTCCTCGACATCTTCGAGATCGACGGAGTAGACAAGGGTGACGCCGCCGGCGAGATCTCGTCCCTTGCGCAGTTTCTCTGCGGGCGGAAAGATGGAGATCCCGCAGATGCTGAGCAGCGCGATGATGATGATGACTTTGAGGGTGATGTTCTGCATGGCGTTGGGAGGAGAAGCGTTCCGCCTCGACCGGGCGGGGGGCGGAGGATATCAGACGCCGACCTTTTCGGGCTGGGAGAACTTCTCCGGTGCGTCCTGGCTCTCTTCATCATCGGAGGCGCCCGACGAAGAAGACGAATTCGATGACTTGAGGATCTGCTGCACCGCGGAGCGGGCGAAGCGGATCTTGGTGTTGGTGGACTCATCCACCTTGACGACGATCTCGTCGTCGCGCACTTCGGAGACGGTGCCGATGACGCCGCCGACGGTCTGCACGCGGTCATGACGCTTGACGCTGGAGAGCATCTCAGCGCGGCGCTTTTTCTCCTTGCGACCGCCGAGGACGCTGAACATGATCATGACGACGAGCATGCCCATCAGGATCACGAAGAAGGGCTCGAAGCCGCCGCCTGACGGCGCCTGAGCCCCTGCCGGCGCGCCGTTGTCGCCCTGAATGGGAATGGCGCCGGCGCCGTTTGCATTGTTTCTGCCGGCGACCGGAGGCGCCGCGGCGAGCGACCAGCTTCCGAGGCCGGAGAGTGCGTCGATATGGATGGTTGTGTGTGTCATCATCTGTGCATTGAATCTCGATAAAACGCGCCCGGCCGCATCCCTGACGCAGAGACCGCGGCTTCACGCCAGCGCAATGTATCCGGAACCTTAAGCCGGGCGAGCGTGCCCGACATCCGCATCCCGCGCCCCCGGATCGTCCGGGCCCAGGCAGCCCTCTGACGCCACCGGCCATCGCCGGATGAACGCAGACCAATTATCTTCGCGGATCGTGTCCCGGATGTCCAACATGAGCCTCTGGAAATGGCGAACATTATGCAAACTGCACAGGATCGGGCCCAGCATCTCCTCCGCCAGGAAGAGGTGACGGAGGTAGGCCCGGCTGAAGCCCCGGCAGGCCGGGCAATCACATGATTCGTCGATGGGCCCGTCGTCTTCCGCGAATCGGGCATTTTTGAGCCGGATCGGCCCTGTCGGGGTGAAGGCGTTGGCGTTTCGCCCGTTCCGGGTGGGCAGGACGCAGTCGAACATGTCGCACCCCGCACGAGACGCCGCCACAAGGTCCCGCTCGTACCCGACGCCCATCAGATAACGGGGTTTCTCCCTCGGGAGCAGCGGCGCGGTGTGGTCCACCACCCGGAGGATGTCCCTGAAGCCCTCCCCCACCGCCACGCCCCCGATCGCGTACCCAGGCAGCTCCACCGAGCAGACCCGCTCGGCGGACCAGCTCCGGCGGGCCAGGTCGGCGCCCCCCTGCACGATCCCGAAAAGGGCCTGCCGGTCGGCCCGGCCCGAGGTTCGGTGGGTCTCATCGCATCGCTCCAGCCAGCGGATGGTCCGCTCGTTGGCCACTTCGAGGCGCTTGTCGTGGTCGTAGTTCTTCGCGAAGGACGACTGCCGCTGGGCGGACAGCCGCTTCCGAGTTTCGTTGAAATTCACCGGATCGACGCTGGGAGGGCAGTCGTCGAAGGCCATGATGATGTCGGCGCCGAGCTGGTGCTGGACCTCGATGGACCGCTCGGGGGTCAGGTCGATCATGGCCCCGTCGATCACGGAGCGGAAGCGGACGCCCTCGTCCGTCATCTTGTTCAGGTCGGCCATCGAGTAGACCTGGTAGCCGCCGGAGTCGGTGAGGATGGGGCCGGGCCAGTTCATGAACGTGTGGAGGCCGCCGCGGCGTTCGACCAGGTCGGCGCCGGGACGGAGCATGAGGTGGTAGGTGTTGGCGAGGATGGTCTGCGACCCCGTCTCGGCCACGAGCGAGGGGAGGAGCCCCTTGATCGCCGCCCGTGTGCCCACAGGCATGAAGGCGGGCGTGTCGAAAACGCCGTGGGGCGTGGTGATGCGACCGACGCGAGCCTGTGTGGAGGGCGACTGGTGCAGGATTTCGAATTGAAGACTCACAGCCGCGGCCTCATGGGCGGCGTCTCGATTCGGTGGCCTGGCGCAAGGTGCGGCGCTCCGCATCGGTCAGGCTGTGCAGGCCCTGGGTGGCGACCTTGGACAGAACGCGGTCCAGCTCCTTCTCCGGCGGCCCGTCGCGCCGCGGCTTTTTGCGCGGCGATTTGGGCGCTCCGCCCTTGGGACGCTTGGGTCCCAGGATCTCGAAGAAGTCACGGAGCAGGTGGGTGTGGCGGATGAAGTAGAAGCCGGCGATGGCGCCGCCGAGGTGGGCCGCTTCTCCTCCGGCGTTGGGGGCGCCGAGCAGCAGACTGACGGCGGCGATGATGATGAAGCCGTAGACCGCGGTGCGCAGCCGCATCGGCAACACGAAGAAGAGCAGGATCTGCGAGTTGGGGGCGATAAAGGCCGCGGCCATCAACACGCCGAAGACACCGGCGGAGGCGCCGATGAGGGGCGTATAGATGTCGTTGAAGAGCAGCCCGGGCACCTGCGCGCCCGGAGGCATCAGGTATCCGATGAGGTTGAGAAGCAGGTATGCAAAGGCGCCGAATATGCCGCAGACCAGGTAAAAGGCGGCGTAGCGCTTGGCGCCGAGATATCCCTCGACCAGCCCGCCGAAGAAAAACAGGCCGATCATGTTGAAGAGCAGGTGCGTCATGTCGGCGTGCAGGAACTGGAAGCCGACGAGGCGCCAGAACTCGATGCCGAGCAGCTTGCCGGTGGAGAAGTGGAAGAGTCCCTGCAGGGGCGGCATGTCGCGGTGACGACGCTCGCCGATCACCTCGTAGACGTTGTTTCCGATGGCGACGAACTCGCGCCCGTCTCTGCTCACAAGCTGCGCCTGCCGCAGAGCCGCATCGTCGATGGTGTCGCCGCGGGTGTCGACGATGCGGTCCGCCCGCACGCCGGGGAGCGTGCGAGAGGGCTGCTGGGTCGGAATCACCTCCGCCTGCTGTATGCGGGCGTCTTCCACGTCTTGCTTGAAGACTGTTCCCATGTCCACATTGATGGTCACGCCCTGGGTCGCGATGAGGGCGTCGATCACGAAGATGGCGATGTTGACGACGATGAGCCAGGTGTTGAACGACCACATGCGCATGCCGCCGAGGCCCGCGCCGCCTCCGCCTCCTCCGGGGCCGCGGCCGCCACGGCCGACGCGGATGTATTCGCGGTCATAAATGCCCATAGCGGAGGAATCTTCCCTGCGCCGCGGCGTCGGCGTAGCGTCGCCACGGAGTCAACTGGCTGCATGAATCGGAGTTCTGTGGTCCGGATGTTACCCGCGTTGGCGACGCTGTGTGGCGCGCTTCAGCGACCGCTTCTCTGCGATTGAGAGCGAAGCCATCCCCCTGTCGGCGATCTTGGCGAGGATGCGGTCGAGCTCGGCCTGCTCCTTCGCATCGCGGAGCCGCTCCTTCTCGTAGCGCCTGCGCTCCCGCTCGGCGACGGTTTCGTCCTCGTCGTCCAGCGAGCCCGGTCCGAAGCCGGCGCCCAGCTCCGCCTCCATACGCAGCAGCTTCCGCTCGCGCCAGCACATGACCGCGCCGAAGCCCGCGATCGCCAGCAGCATGACCTGGTTCGCCACCAGCGCGATCACCCCCAGCACGCCGGCGCCGACGAAGCCGATGATGACGGTCGTCTCCGTGGCCTGGCGATAGCCGACCCGCGACCAGAGCATCGCCTGCACCAGCCGGCCACCGTCCATGGGGAACATGGGGATGAGCACATTGAAACCGAGGATGAGCAGGTTCAGGTAATGAAGCCACCACAGCCCCACAAGCCACCAGGCGTCGAGCGACCCCACTGTGGCGCCGGGCATGAAGGGGTTGAAGAGAATCGTGTCGGCCCGGCCCGCCAGCAGCAGGCCCCCCACCGTCAGCGGCAGGATGGCGACGTTCACCGCCGGGCCGCCGGCGGTGGTGATGAAGTTGGCCCGCCAGGAGTGGGGCGGATCGCACATGGCCAGGCCGCCGAGGGGCCACATGAGGATCTCTGACGCCTCGCCCTCGACAGCCCGGCAGGCGAAGCAGTGGCCGAATTCGTGCAGCAGCACGACCGTGAACAGCCCGCCCATGGCCAGGGCCATGTAGCCGACGCCCAGGTGGCCCTGTCCGATCGAGGTGAGGAGCATCGCCAGCACGTAGACGAGGAAGAACAGGTGCAGCCGGACGCGGATTCCCGCAACGCGGCCGATCGAGAGGGCCCAGCCGAGGGGGTTTTCGGCGTCGCCGAAGATGCGACCAAAGGCCTGGCGGAAGCGGCCGGCGCCGCCGCTGCTGCTGGTCTCATGATCGCGATCGAGGTAGCTCACCGATCGTCCTCTCTGGCGTCTCCGAGTGTCAGCAGGCCGCGCCGCTCGGCGATGAGCAGGGCCAGCATCGACTTGGCGTCCATCAGTTCGCCGCTCTCGATCATGTTGAGGGCCTCCTGGCGGTCCAGGATGTGGACCTCGATCTGCTCGTCCGCCTCAAGGCGCTGCCCGACCTGCCGCAGGTCGGTGGCGAGATAGGCGCGCATCAGCTCATCGGTCATACCGGGGGTGGTGTAAAAGGCGCCGATCTTCCGGACACGTCCCGCGGTGTAGCCGGCCTCCTCCTCGAGCTCCCGGGCGGCGCAGCGGGCGGGGTCCTCACCGGGTTCGAGCGTGCCGGCGGGCAGTTCCCAGAGATCGGCCTCGACGGCGATGCGGCGGTTGCGGATCAGGGCGATCCGACCGTCCGGAAGCAGGGGCAGCACCACCACCGCTCCGGGATGACGGACGACTTCACGCCGATTCGTGACGCCGTCGCGGCCGGTCGCGGCGACCAGTTCGAAATCGAAGCGGGCGCCTCGATGGATCACTTCACGCACAGGTTTCTCTGCCATCGGTACGATCATAGACACGTGGCCGATGCGACCGAAAAAAACGGGCAGGAGCAGTCGCCGGGTTCGGGGCTGGCGCTCTCGACGCCGGTGGTGCGGCTGGTCGACGTGCATAAGTCATTTGGACGCCAGCAGGTGCTGCGCGGCGTGACGCTTGACATCCCTCCCGAGCGCACCACCGTGGTCCTCGGGCCGTCCGGCGTGGGCAAATCCGTCATCCTCAAGCTCATCACCGGGCTGATCCAGCCGGACCAGGGGGAAGTCTGGTTCTGTGACAAGCGGATCGACCAGTTGCATCGCAGGGAGCTCGATCGCCTTCGAACCCGGATCGGGTTTCTCTTCCAGATGGCGGCTCTTTTCGACTCGATGACCGTTGAGGAGAATGTCTCCTTCCCCCTGACCGAGCACACCGAGTTCTCACGGGAGGAGCGCCATGAGCGCGTCCGGAAGGCCCTGCACACGGTCGGCCTGGAAGGCGTTGAGCACAAACTGCCATCAGAGCTTTCCGGTGGGCAGAAAAAGCGGGTGGCCCTGGCCCGGGCGATCATGCTCAACCCTCTTCTGGTGCTGTACGATGAGCCGACCACGGGGCTGGACCCCATCCGCGCCGATGGCATCAACGAGTTGATCCTGAAGCTGCGCCATGAGCTGGGCGTGAGCGGCATCGTGGTGACGCACGACCTCGCCAGCGCAAGAAAAGTCGCAGACCGGCTTGTCATGATTCATGATGGGCAGATCATCGCTGAAGGAAGTTTTTCGGAGTTCGCCTGTTCGGACAACCCCCACGTGCGGCGCTTCATCGCCGGCCAGTGGGATCCGTGTGAGGATGAGGTTGTATCGAATGAGTGGTCGCCGCGGTGAGTCGCGGTGAAGCGCCCAGGAGACGCAAGACGTGAAGCCAGCAGTCCGCGATTTCGCAATCGGCGCCACGGCCCTGGTGGGCCTGATCGGCCTCGTGATCATCCTGATGCTCTTCGGCGAGCTCGATATGTTTACGCGCAAGGCGTACACGATCGAGTACAAGCTCAACACCGCCGCGGGGCTGGTGCGGGGCTCGGCGGTGACGCTGAATGGCGTGCCGGTCGGTCAGATCACAGACATGACGCCCATCACGCACCCGGAGCCGGGTGTCGAGGTGACGCTGTCGATCGACGATGGCGTGCGCATCCCGCGAAATTCCCGGGTGGCGATCGCGGTCGGACTTCTCGGAGACGGCGCCCTGGCGCTCACCTCGGCGCCCGCCGACGTGAACGGCGTGGAGCCGGAGTACCTGGCGCCCGGTGAGAGTGTCTACGCCAAGGCGAGCACGATTTTCGACGAGTTCTCCGCGTTGATGGACACAAGGCTGGAGGAGTTGAACGCCGCCGCCGGCTCGCTACAGGAACTGAGCCGCACCTACACCGATGTCGGCCGGCGCGTCGGCGAGATGCTGGCGCCGCGGAATGCGGGCGATGTCGATGCTCGTGGAGAAGAGCCGAACATCGCCACCATCATCGCGCGCCTCGACAGGGCTCTGGCCGAAACCAACAAATGGGTCGGCGACGATGCGATGCGCAACGACACGCGTGACCTGATCGCCCGTACGCGCACACTGCTCGACGAGACAGGCGAGGCGATGGCCGCCTTCCGCGCCGCTTCGGAGACCATCGACGGGCAGGCGGGCGCCCTCGGCTCGCGAGTCGAGGAGGTCACTGCGGACGTGCTCATCGCCACCGAGTCGCTCAGCGCTGCGCTGCAGGACGTGCGGATCATCACCGGCCGCCTGGTGGAGGGAGAGGGCGCCGCCGGCCAGTTCCTGGTCAACCCCGATCTCTACCGCTCGCTCAACGATGTGGCGGTGCGGCTGGAGAAGGTGATGACCGAAGGCCAGCTCCTCATTCAGAAATGGAAGGCGGAGGGGCTGCCGGTCCGCTTCTGATCGACCCAGGCCCGACCCCAAGGCGGGCCTGGTCTCGGCGAAGAGACGATCCTGCAGGGGATTACCGGATTGTCCATTGCTTTCGGTCCCAGAATAAATATCCTGTGGTTGGTCGCCGAGCGGGGTTTGCTGGTGGCGCCTGCGGGGGGATCGCCGCATCGGCGTCCTCTGCCCGAGTCCGAGGGGATCTGGTGAAGCCCGTCGCCATCCGGCTCCGGTCGGAGTCGGGACCATCTGTTCAAGGTCGATCGTTCCGCCGCATCCCCATCGCAAGGCCTGGCATGAGCACACAGACAAGCCCCACCCGCCGGTTGCGCGACAGCGTCGTGATCCTGCCGTGGGTCCGCACGCAGTACAAGCGGGCCCGACGCTCGCCGCTGCACGCAAGCATCCGCGGCCTGACGAGCTGGACTCCGATGCAGAGCCCGGAGGAGGGGTTCACCGTGGTGGTCGGGTGCATGCACAGGCTGGCGCCGCTGGCGACGGCCAACCTGCGCTTCCTCGAGGCCTCGGAGCCCGAAGGTCTGCGCGAAATCATCCTGGTCTTTGACTGCGTCGAGAGCGACCTGCCCGCGACTGTGAAGCGTGCGAGAGACGAGTGGGATGGCCCGGCGCCGCTGCGGATCATCTGCTACTCGGATCGGCAGGCCCAGACGGCGTCGAAGATCAACTGGGGGTGGGTGTATTCGTGGCTCTCCTGGAGCATCGGCGTCGGCGCCGCCTCGACGCGGCACGTACTGCTGCACGATCTGGACGCGTTTCCCGTCGATCCCGGCCTGCTCAGCGGCCAGTGGCGCCGGGCGGTGGAGAGCGGGGCCCAGTTCACCGGCGTGCGACAGTACAGCGGCAACGGGGTGGACGCGTCGATGAATCTGGTCACCACCTTCGAGCTGGTGCTCGATGCGGCGTATGTGCGCGAGCGATTCCATCCGTTCGATGCCTTCAACAAGATTCGCATGGTCAATGGCCGATACATCGACTTCGACACGTTCCTGCACATGCAGCACAGGTCGCCAAGCCGCGCAGTCGCCCCCGTCGCCGAGACGGCGTTGGTGCATCCGTCGCAGCTCATCTGCCACTACACCGATTTCATCTCCGGCCGCGACGACATGAAGCACAAGGCCCACAACCTGATGATGCTCCCCTACTTCGCGCACATCGGCTCCGACAGCTCGCATATCCGCTCGGCGACCGAGCAGCTCGAACGCGGGCCCGGCGGGAGCATCATGCTCTTCGACCGCGAGTTGCCCATCGCCCATCTGGCGCCGGCGCACTGGGCGTGGATGGAGAAGCAGATCCAGCGCATGGCGTTGGCGATCCGAGGCGCAGCCGACGACCTGACCGAGGCCTACCTTAAACACTTCGTCGAGCGCGCCGGCGACGCCAGAACCGTCGGTCGCGAGACCGGAGAAGCCGCCGTGCCCGCCCGCTGAATCCCTCCGCGCAGCCCGCTTCGATAATGGACGACTCTGTCCGGACGGCCTAGGCTCCAGTCCCGGAGCCGTCCCGGCGGCGCCGGCGCACACAAACACACACAAGTCAACGTTCGCTTCTGACAGGAGGACCCCCGTGAGCAAGAAGAAATGCCCCGTCCTGACGACCGGCGACGGCGCCCCCATCGGCATGCAGCAGGCGCTGACCGCAGGCCCGCGCGGCCCGCTGCTGATGCAGGACGTGCAGCTTCTCGAGCAGATGCAGAAGTTCAACCGCGAGCGCATCCCCGAGCGCGTCGTGCACGCCAAGGGCTCCGGCGCCTACGGAACCTTCACCGTCACCAACGACGTCTCGAAGTACACGAGTGCGAAGCTCTTTGAGAAGGTCGGCAAGAAGACCGAGCTCTTCCTGCGCTTCTCCACCGTCGCCGGTGAGCGCGGCGCCGCGGACGCCGAGCGCGATGTCCGCGGCTTCGCCGTCAAGTTCTACACCGAAGAGGGCAACTGGGACATGGTGGGCAACAACACGCCCGTCTTCTTCGTGCGCGATCCCTACAAGTTCCAGAACTTCATTCACACCCAGAAGCGCGACCCCAAGACCAACCTCCGCGACATGGACATGCAGTGGGACTTCTGGTCGCTCTGCCCCGAGTCCCTGCACCAGGTGACCATCCTCTTCAGCGACCGCGGCATCCCCGCGGGGTACCGCTTCGTCCACGGCTTCGGCAGCCACACCTACTCGCTGATCAACGACAAGGGCGAGCGGGTCTGGTGCAAGTTCCACTTCAAATCGAAGCAGGGCATCAAGAATTACATGGACGAGGAGGCCGCGGAGTTGATCGGCTACGACCGCGAGACGCACCAGCGCGACCTCTTCGACGCCATCGAGAAGGGCGACTTCCCGCAGTGGCGCGTCTGCATCCAGGTGATGACGCAGGAGCAGGCGGAGAAATTCCGCTGGAACCCCTTCGACCTCACCAAGGTGTGGCCGCACGGCGAGTTCCCGCTCATCGATGTCGGCACGATGGAGCTGAACCGGAACCCGGAGAACTACTTCGCTGAGGTCGAGCAGGCGGCCTTCAAGCCCAGCGCCTTCGTCCCCGGCATCGGCCCCAGCCCGGACAAGATGCTCCAGGCCCGCCTCATGAGCTACGCCGACACCCACTTGCACCGCCTCGGCGTCAACCACCAGCAGATCCCGGTGAACAAGCCGCGCTGCCCGGTGATGAACTATTCGCGCGATGGCCATCTCGCCGACGCCGCCAACTACGGCTCGGCGCCCAACTACTGGCCCAACTCGCGCGAGGGCGCCCCCGAGCCGGATGAGAAGTTCAAGGACCCCGCCTGGGAGCTTGGGCAGACCATCGTTGATCGCTTCGACTCCACCGAGGACCACGACGACTACACCCAGCCCGGCAACCTCTTCCGCCTCTTCGACGATGGCCAGCGCGACCGCCTCGCCACGCGCATCGCCGGTGTGCTCGGCCAGGCCCGCGAGGAGGTGCAGATGCGCCAGCTCTGCCACTTCTTCCGCGCCGATGAGGAGTATGGCCGCCGCGTCGCGGAGAAGCTGGGCGTCGATGTGAGCGCGTTCATGCAGCAGCCCGCCGGCGCCGGCGCCTGAGCCGGGCCGAATCTCCGACCCGACCGATCGCCGCGGGCCCTGCACGGGGCCCGCGGCTGTTTTTTGCGCAGATGAATCCGGGACGGGGCTGTGGTACGCTCATCACATGCAACGCATGTGCGGCTGCGGTGCGACGGTTTCCGGGGGCGCCGCCCGGACGTGCGCTGCAACGCCGCGCGCTTGTTCGCAGTCGGGGAGAGCGCACCATTGATGGCCGATGCGAGCGATCCCGGCGCGGTTCGGCACTGTGACGCCTCCGTCGAGATCGCCGACGGACGCGCGATCATCCGTCTGACCGGTCATCTGGACGCCGACACGCTGGCGCCGCTGTGGGGGCGCGTCTTCCGCGAGCTGCGCGCCGGCGACGGGTACACCGCGATCGTGGTCGACGGCGCCGGGCTCGACTACTGCGACGGCGCCGGGATCGGCCTGTTCGTCGAGCTGGACCGCGAGGCCAAACGCCGCGGCGTCTCGATCGAGTTCGCCGGCCTCACGGATGGGCTCAGCAGCCTGCTCGACCGGGCGCTGCTCGCCGACCCGACCGTCGAGCCTGATCTTGACCGGGGGATGTCGTCGATCGAACACATCGGCCGCGCCACCGCCACCATCCTGAAAGACTGCCACACGCTCATCGCCTTCGTCGGCGAGTTGTGCGCCACGCTGGCCTGGGCGGTCACGCATCCGCACCAGGTCCGCTTCCGCGAGGCGTTCGTCATTGCAGAGAAGGCGGGCGTGAACGCGGTTCCGGTGGTGTGCCTGCTGGGATGGCTGATGGGTGTGATCATCTCGTTCCAGTCCGCCGCGGCGCTGCGCGAGCTGGGCGTGGAGTCGCTCATTCCGACGATGCTCGGCATCGCGATGGTGCGCGAGCTGGGGCCGCTGGTGACGGCGATCATCCTCGCCGGGCGCTCGGGCTCCGCCTTCGCGGCGGAGTTGGGCACGATGAAGGTGACCGAAGAGATCAACGCGCTCACGACGCTGGGCATCAACCCGACGCGCTACCTCGTGGCGCCGCGGCTGCTGGCGGCGATGGCGATGACGCCGCTGCTCAGCATCTTCGGCACGCTCTCGGGCCTGCTGGGCGGCTACCTCGTGATGGCGTCGATGGGCTTCAGCTTCACCTTCTATGTGAACGAGATCGTGCGGGCGGTCGACTCGGTGGACTTTCTCCAGGGGCTCTTCAAGGCCGTGGTATTCGCCTTCCTCGTGACGGCGGTGGGGTGCCTGAAGGGGCTGGAGACGCGCAGCGGCCCGGGGGCTGTGGGCGACAGCACCACGCGCGCGGTCGTCGCGGGCATCGTGCTGGTGATCGCTGTGAACGGAATCTTCGGCGTCGCGTTCTTCTACATTGGAATCTGACCGGCCATGACGACCATGCCCGACATGCAGAAGAAACCAGCGAGCTCCGGCGGCGCCGAGGTGATCCGCGTGGAGAACTTCCACGCGGCCTTCTCGGGCAGGACCGTCATCAAGGATGTCAATTTCACCGTGAACGCCGGCGAGATCGTGGTCATCGCCGGCGGCTCCGGCTGCGGCAAGAGCGTGACGATGAAGCACATGATCGGGCTGTTCAAGCCCGCGGGCGGACGCATCTTCATCAATGGGCAGAACGTCGAGGAAGCGCGCGGCGAGGCGCGGCGCGCCCTCCTGCGCAGCATGGGCGTGATGTACCAGAGCGGCGCCCTCTTCGGCTCGCTCACACTTCTTGAGAACGTGCGCGTCCCGCTCGAAGAGTTCACGAAGCTGAGCGCGGACGCCATGGAGGCGATCTGCCTCAGCAAGCTCAAGCTGGTGGGCCTGGAGAAGGCGGCGGACCGGCTGCCCTCCGAGATCTCCGGCGGCATGCAGAAGAGGGCCGCCATCGCGCGGGCCCTGGCGCTCGACCCGAAGATCGTCTTCCTCGACGAGCCCTCCGCCGGGCTGGACCCGCTGATGTCGGCCGAGCTGGACCGGCTGATCCTGGATCTGCGTTCGCTGATGGGCATCACCTTCATCGTGGTGACTCACGAGCTGGCGAGCATCTTCACCATCGCGGATCGGTGCGTCGTGCTCGACGCGGCCCGCAAGACCATGGTCGCCGACGACTCGCCGCAGAACCTGCTGAAACACCCGGACGATCCCTGGATCCGCTCCTTCTTCTCCCGCGGCGAGGGAGACAACACGAAACCGGAGGCCGGCGCATGAGCGAGAAAGCGCATTACTTCAAGCTGGGGCTGTTCGTCACCATCTCGTCGTTCCTGCTGCTGGCGGTTCTCGCGGCGCTCGGCGCCGGCGCCTTCCTGCAGCGGACGATCCGCGTCGAGACCTACATGGACGAATCGGTGCAGGGCCTCGACGTCGGCGCGCCCGTGCGCCACCTGGGCGTGACGGTCGGCAGTGTGAGCGCCATCAAGTTCATCAGCGACCGCTACGAGATCCACGCCGGGGACGACTTCGATCTGGCGCGGATGTCGCGCAACGTGCTGATCGAGATGCGCCTCAGCCACGTGATCGACCCGAAGGGCGACTCCATCAGCGCGCTCGAACGCGCCATCGAGAACGGGCTGCGAGCCCGGCTCGGCACGGCGAACCTGATGGGCACGGCGTTCATCGAGCTGGTCTTCGCCGATCCAGTGAGCGCGCCGCCGATGGCGATCACCTGGACGCCGGAGAACCTCTACCTGCCCTCGACGCGCAGCGTGCTGGGCCAGTTCACGGACACCGTCACCCGCATCGCCCACGAGATCGAGCAGGCCGATGTGCAGGAGATGATCTCCCGCGCCGGCAACCTGATGAAGAGCCTCGACGAGGGCGTGCAGGGGCTGAACATCAAGGCGATCGAGGACTCGGCCCTCGCCATGATCGACGAGCTG
The DNA here is from genome assembly GCA_007693965.1 of Phycisphaeraceae bacterium. GTDB lineage: Bacteria > Planctomycetota > Phycisphaerae > Phycisphaerales > UBA1924 > RECQ01. The sequence continues at coordinate 32,227 of RECQ01000043.1, forward strand.
CGCGACTCCAACCGGCGCGTGCGCGAGATTCTCGACAGCCCCGCCATCGACTCGACGCTGGAAGATCTCGCGGCCGGCGCCGAAGTCATCCGGCGCCTCACCGGCGGGAGCGAGCAGGATCTCGAGTCGTTCATCGCCGATCTGCCGCGGATCTCGGATCGGATGCGCGCTGCCGTCGAACAGATCGACGACATCCTCGCCGACGAGCAGACGACGAAGCTGCTGGCTGATCTTTCACGCACCGCCGAGTCCGCTGCGCCCGCGGCGTCGGAGCTGCGCCGACTGGCCCGCCGCCTCGACACGCTGCTCGCCGCGCAGCAGCAGGACATCGACACCATCATGGCAAGCCTGCGCACCGCGCTGGAAAGTTTCTCCAAGCTCGCCGAGGACGCGTCGGCCAATCCATCGCGCCTTCTCTTCGGCGACCCGCCGCCCCGAACCGACATGCAACCCTCCGGAGGAGGACGCTGATGCGACTTTCACAGATTCTTCACACGCCGCTCGCCATCGCGATCACCCTCGGCGCGATCGCGCTGCTGCTCTGCGGCTGCTCGCTCAACCGGCCCTACCAGGAGAAGGAGCGCTTCGGCCTTAACCTCGGCGATGTGCAGCGGGCCTCGACGACGCACGCCGGCGCCTTGGCGGTCGAGCGCGTGCGCATCGCAGCGCCCTTCAGCGGGCATCAGTTCGTCTACCGCACCGGCGACGAGCGCTACCGGGTCGACTATTTCAACGAGTTCGTCACGCCGCCCGAGGCGCTGCTCTCCGGCGCCCTGGAGCGGGCCCTCGCCGATGCGCGAATCCACGAGACCATCGTCGGCCCCGGCAGCCGCGTGGAACAGATCCGCCGCCTCGAAACCTCGGTGACCTACCTCGCGGGCGACGTCAGCGTCCAGGGCGAGCCTCGCGCCGTCGTCCGCGCCCGATTCCTGCTCATCGACGAGTCCGGCGCTGCGCCCGCCGTCGTCGGCGACTGGGTCTTCCAGGCGAGCGAGCCGATGCCGAGCGCCACCCCCGAAGAGCTGGCCGCGGCCTTCGGGCGCGCCTTCACCGACATCGCGAATCGACTGATTCGCGCCATGGATCGCGGCTACGCCGAGTCGTACAGCTCAATCTCAGCCATTCCCGAGCGCACTGCGCACGAATGAGCTTTCCGGATTTTCGGCGAAGTGGTCCGGTGCGCCCTCCTGAACGATGCGCCCGTCAACCAGCGCGACAACGCGATCTGCGATCCGCAGCGCCTCGGCCGGGTCGTGCGTCACGTGCAGCGTAGCGGCGTTCATCCGTTTCGCGACATCGCGCAGCGTCGCCGCGAGCGAGCGGCGCAGCGGCGCATCGAGCTGGCCCAGCGGCTCGTCCAGTAAAAGCAAACGAGATCCGCCCGCCAGCGCCCTCGCCAGCGCCAACCGCTGGGCCTCGCCGCCGGAGAGCTGCGCCGGCCTGTGGTCGGCCCTGGCCGTGATTCCCACGATCTCGAGGAGCCGATCCGCCTCCGCGCTCCGCGCCTCCCGGCGCACGCCGCGCCAACGCAGAACCGCCAGCATGTGCTTGCGCGCGCTCAGGTGGGGCCACAGCGCCGGGCTCTGCGTGATCATCCCGATCTTCCGGCGCTCCGGCTGCACGAACCGGCCCGCGCCCGATTCGCTCCACACCTCGTCGCCCCAGCGCACGGCGCCGGCGCCGGGCCGGACAAGCCCTGCTGCGCAGCGCAGCAGCGTGCTCTTGCCGGATCCCGACGGGCCGATGATCGCGATGTGCTCACCCGGCGCGGCGGTGAGCGACACGCGATCCAGCGCTGTGACCGCGCCGTAGCGAACACCGATCGATTCAATTCGCAGGCCTGCATCAGGCATCGAGAAGGGTCCTTGGTCGCGGGCGAGCAGGGTCAGAGGCTGCGGAGAGACCTGCGGAACAGAAGCAGGAACAGGATCAGCGGCGCCGCGGTGGTGAGGGAGAGAATCAGCGCCAGCGCGGCCGTCTCATCCGAGCGGGCAAACACGATATTCGAGTACAGGTGAAACGTCAGCGACGACTGACCGGCGCGGAGCATGATCAGCGTGTCCAGCTCCCTGAGTGTGAAGCAGAACGACACGCACCACGCGCCGATCACAGGAGTCATCGTGAGCGGGATCGCGATGCGCCAGAGCCGGGCCAGGGGGCCGGCGCCCGCGAGTCTGGCCGCGTCGAAGGCGCCTCGGTCCAGTCGCTCGGCGGCGCCGGATGTCAGCAGCAGCGTGATCGGAAGGTAGCGGCCCACCATGGCGATGAGCACAACGCCGACGCCCACATAGATCGCGTCGAACGCCGGCCGGTTCCACGCCCGGATGAGGCCCACTCCGTAGAAGAGCGCCGGTGTCGCCAGAGGCAGCGCGATGAGCAGATCCAGCAGCCAGGGGCGGCGAAGCCGCAGAGTCAGCGCCGCGAGCGGCGCGCTCAGCGCCGTCATGATGGTCGCGGCCAGCGCGCCCGCCAGCAGCGTGAACCCGATGCGCGGCCGCGCGATCACGAACTGCTCATGAAGCACGCCGAACGACCCGGTCTTCCACGCGAGGGCGCCGAATGGCAGGACGGTCCCCGCGAAGACGATCGTCAGTGCGAACAGAAAAGCCGGCGCTCGCCACGCCCCGAGCGACAGCGGCGCCGCGGCCTGATGACGGGCGCCGACCGCAGCGCCCAGACGGCGCCGGGCCCGCAGCGCGATCGCAAGCGCAACGAGGCACAGCGCCACCCCCGGAAGCGTCGCCCCCGCCACCGCCCCCGAACGGCCCACCATGTGCAGCGTGTACAGCGCATCGGCGTAGACGGTCACCTTTGCGCCGACGGAAGTGAGAAAATCCGCAACTGCGAAGTCGCTGAGCAGAAAGACCAGCGCGAAGGCGCTGCCGATCAGCCCCGCGGGCAGCGCCTGCCGCAGGTCGTCCAGGAAGACAAGTCGGCGGCCGCCGATCAGTCGCATCGTCTCGCTGTGCTCACGGCCCACCTGCCGCAATGCGATCGCCGCGGCCAGTGTGATCAGCGGCGTGAATGAGATGACATACACCAGCACGATCGCGGGCAGTCCGCTCAGCCGAAGCATGCCGAACCACGAGAGGGCGTGCACGAGTGGTGGAAGGAAGAGCGGCAGCGGCGTGATCGCGAGCATCAGCCGGCGCAGCGGCAGATCGGCGCGTGTCAGAAGCCAGCCCTGCAGCAGCCCCAGCGGCAGCGCGATCGCCAGCGTCGCTCCGGCGATCCCGATCGACAGCCCGAAGCGGCGCCACAGCAGGCCCTCCAGCAAGACACCAATCGCCCGCCCCGGATCTCGGAGAAGGTCGGAGAAAGCAAGCAGCACGGGCCAGACGCCCGCGACGAACGCCCCCAGCAGCGCGGCCGCGATCGCCACGCCGACCAGGGCCCGCTCCAGCCCGCCGGCAGGCGCAGAGACGTTCTTCACTGGAACCGCTCGTCCAGTTCGATCATTCGCTGCTCAACCTCGGCGCCGATGCGCGCGAAATCGACCGGCATCGCGACGAACTCGTCGACGCTCAGCACATCGTCCGGCCTTGAGACACCGGGTTTGAGAGGAATGTGCCCACGCTGGTGGTGCGCCAGGATCTCCTCCGCCCGCTCGGAGAGGAGGAAGTCGATGAGCAGCCGGGCGTTCTCAGGATTCGGCCCGCCACGGATCCGCGCGACTGTGTTGGGAATCACCAGCGCTCCGATTCCATCCTGATCGGGATAGATCGCGTCGACCGGCCTGCCCTCGTTCTTCACGAGCCGGTAGTCCGACGTATCCGTAAACCCGAAGTGGATCCGGCCCTCTCCCACGAGCTGGGCGAGGCGGCCGTTGCCGGGAGGCAGGTGGCACTCGTTCTCTTTCACGCCGGCGAGAAATCGCTCCGTCTCGTCATCTCCGATGACGTGGTGCAGGGCGGCGATGTGCGTGAGCGTCGTGCCGGTGACGGGGCGGACGATCGCGCCCTTGCCTCGCCAGCGAGGATCGACGAGGTCCCACATCGAGGTTGGACGATCCTCCTCCGGAACCAGATCTGTGTTGACGATCAAGACGCGAGCCCGGGCCGCGAAGCCGAACCAGTACCCGTCCGGATCGTTGAACTGCGACGGGATCAGCGCCGCATTCGCCGGCGCCGGCTCCAGCCGCTCCAGGACGCCCTCGCCCTTGAGGCGCTCGGTGTTCGCGGTCTCGGAGTTCCAGAAGACATCGGCGCGGGGGCGATTCCGCTCCTCGATCAGTGTGCGCACGAGTCCGACCGTCTTGTCGCGCTCGGTGTCCGCCTGCAGCACCACGCGAACGCCGGTCTCTTCTTCAAAGGCGACGATGACGGCCCGTGCGGCGGGTTCGTTGAGCGAGGTGTAGAGCACGACCTCGCCGGCGCCGTCGTCCCGGCCGCCGCAACCGATTGCGTGCGCCAGGAACACCGCAGTCAGCACGATGAGTGCGGCGGGAACTCGATATCTGCATGATGCTTGCATATCCACGGCTCCTGTACAGATGTTCTCGAACTTATTATGAACCCGTTGCGCACGCCGTCAAGAACACTACACTCCCCGTCATGCCCCCCCGCCCCCGGCGCGACAGACCGCTCTTCGACCCGTCGCGCATGACCGGCGCGAAGGAGGCCGCGCCGGCGAAGAAGGGCGCCCATGAACAGCTCACCGTCTCCCAGCTCAACGGCCTGATCGATTCGGCGCTCAAGGACGGCCTGCCGCCGACGCTGCGCGTGGTCGGCGAGATCAGCGGCCTGAGCGATCGCACGCACTGGTACTTCTCGCTGAAAGACGCGGAGGCCGTCGTCTCCTGCGTCATGTTCGCCTCCGATGTGCGCAAGATGGTTGATGCGGGCGTGCGGCCTGTCGATGGCATGCAGGTGGTGGCGACGGGGCGCATCGAGCATTACGCCCGGCAGGGGCGGACGCAGCTCTACGTGCGCTCCATGGCGCCCGTCGGCGCGGGCGCCCTCGACGCCAAGCTCCGCGCCCTCATCGAAGAGCTGCGCGGGCTCGGCTGGCTCGATGAAGACCGTAAGAAGCCCATCCCCCCCTTCCCGCGCCGCATCGCGCTCGTCACCTCGAAGACCAGCGCCGCCTGCCAGGACGTCCTGAAGACGATGAGCCAGCGCTTCCCCGCGGTGGATGTGCTGCTGGTCGATGTGCGCGTGCAGAGCGACCCGCCCACACGTTCCGCGGCAGAGATCGCGCGCGCCATCGCGAAGCTCTCAAAGCAGCACAAGCGGCTGGGCGTGGACGCGATCGTCCTCACCCGGGGCGGCGGCTCGCTGGAAGACCTGTGGGCCTTCAACGAGCGTGTGGTGGCGGAGGCGATTCTCGCGTGCGAGATTCCCGTTGTCGCCGCCATCGGCCACGAGACGGACACGACCATCGCCGAACTGGTCGCCGACCTCCGCGCCTCGACGCCGACGCAGGCGGCGATGCGCGTCACCCCCGACAAGGCGGCGCTGGCCGAGCAGCTCGAACGCTCCGAGGCGAGGCTGTCGCTGGCCCTGCGCCGGCGCGTGGAGCGCGAGGGCGAGCGCGTGCGCGCCATCGCGCGGCATCCCCACTTCACCAACCCCGGCGCCCGGATCGACAGGGCCCGCGAGCAGGTGGACGGTCTGGAGCGCCGCCTGAACCACAGCGCCCGGGCCCGCGTGAGCGCCGCCTCGATGCGTCTGGAGCGGCTGAATGGGCGTCTGGGCGCCCAGCGGCCGGAGGCCGTCTACGCCGCCCGCGGCGCCCTGCTCACCGAACTCCGCAGCCGCCTGGGCCACGCGGTGCGCGAACGTCTGCGCGTCTTCGACCCCGCCGGCGCCGAGCGTTCACTGGCGCGGGCGTGGAGCGGGCGGATGCGCATCGAGTCGACGCGCATCGCCGACCTGGAGCGCACGCTGCACGCGGTCGGCCCGACGAGCGTGCTGCAGCGGGGGTATTCGATCACGGTGACGCCGAAGGGGGCGGTCATCCGCTCGGCGTCGGATGTCCGCTCCGGCGAGGTGGTGGAGACGCGGCTGGGGGATGGATCATTCCGCTCGGTCGTGGATGGGGCCGGCCGCGGTCAGAGGAAACGAAAGAGCCGGAAGGATGCGCCGGACCAGATGGATCTGTTTCGGTAGGAAGAAGAGAGGCATCAGGCACTTGGCGCCGGGCATCAGTCTTTGAGGTTTGGACGATTGGGGTGTTTCGGAGTAGTTTGCATCTGTGAGCAAGAAGACTTCCGTCAAGAAGAAGGTCGATGAGGATCTGGACGAGATCGGCTTCGAGGAGGCCGTGCAGCGTCTGGAGCAGATCATCGATCGGATCGAGCGGGGCGAGGTGCCGCTGGAGGAGTCGCTGCGCGAGTATGAGCGTGGCGTGGCCCTGGTGCGTCGCTGCCGCGGCATCCTGGACCGGGCCGAGCAGCGCGTGCGCGAGCTGACCGAGAAGCCGGGGACGGAAGAGGAAGCCCCCTTCTGATGGCGCCCGTCCTGGCAGACTCGCTGCGGATGCTCCAGATCTGGGGCGCTTCGATGGGCCTGCTCTTCTTCTTCGCGCTGGGCGCGGTGGTGGGCTCGTTCATCAACGTGGTGGTGTATCGCCTGCCGCGGGGGATGAACATCGTCGTTCCCTCATCGCGGTGCCCGGCGTGCGGCACGAGGCTTCGGTGGCGGGAGAATTTTCCCGTGCTCGGGTGGATCGCGCTGCGCGGCCGCTGCCGATATTGCCGCACGAAGATCTCGCCGGAATACCCGCTGGTCGAGTTCGCCGTCGGACTCTTGTACGCGCTGCTCTTCGCCATGTGGTTCATGCAGCCGTCGGTGATCGAGCTGCTGGGCGTGGGCATCGAGACGCTGCGTCCCGACTGGGCCCGCGAGTCGCTCACGCACGTCTGGCCCATGTTCCTGCTCATGCTGATCCTGGTGGGGTCGCTGGTGGCGATGACGCTGGTGGACGCCAAGACCTTCACGATCCCGCTGGCGCTGCCGTGGATCGCCGTGGCGGCGGGGCTGGTGATCCATCCGGCCCACGCGATGTGGCTGGACGCGACCCGGGACGGCCTGACGCGCTCGCCGCACCTGTGGACGATTCCGACGCCCGGCATGGCGATGCTCGGCGCGGCCCTCGGCGCGACGGCGGGGCTGATCATCGCCAACCTGCTGCTGTGGCGGGGCGTGCTCAAGCCCAGCTTCAGCGATTACGCGGAGTGGGAGAAGGAGGCGGAGGCGAAGCTGGCGCAGCTTGAGAAGGAGAAGTCCCCCGCGCCGACGCCGGGGGAGTCGAAGAAGATGTCGCTGGGTCCGATCCTGTGGCGCACCGCGCTGCTCACCGGCCCCGCCATCGCGCTGATGCTGCTGGGCTTCACGCTGGGCCACGAGATCCACCGCCCCATGGAGGGCATGCTCTTCGGCATGCTGCTGGGGCTGCTGATCGGGCTGATCCTGCGTCGCCTGGCGCCGAGTCCGGAGCAGGAGAGCGAGGACCCGATCTGGATTCAGTACCCGCACGCGCGGCGCGAGGTGCTGCGCGAGTGTGTCTTCCTGGCGCCCTGCCTGCTGCTGGGCGCGCTGGGCTGGCTGATCGGAGACGTGCTGATCGACCCCGAGGCGACGGCGCCGCTGTGGCTCTCGGCGCTGGGCGGCTCGCTGCTGGGCATGCTGGCGGGAGGCGGGGCGGTGTGGGCGGTGCGCATCCTCGGCTCGCTCGCCTTCGGCAAGGAGGCGATGGGGCTGGGCGATGTACACCTGATGGCGGCGGTGGGCGCCTGCCTGGGGTGGATCGACCCCCTGCTCGCCTTCTTCCTGGCGCCCTTCTTCGGCATCGGCGGGGCGCTCCTGAGCGGGGTGCTCTCGGGCGTCTTCCGGCGGGCCGGATCGGCGCTGCCCTACGGGCCCTATCTCGCTGCGGCGACGCTGCTTGTCATCTACGCCCGCCCGCTCTTCGAGGCGGCGCTGACGATGCTCGCACACCAGCCGGTGAACCTGCCCTGATCCTCCCTGAGAGCGGGGAACACCGGCGTGATCGCTTGACAATCACTGCGTTTTTCGTTTGCATTGTCAAAACTCGCTCGCGGCCGGAGGTCGCGCCGATACAGCAGTAAACCCCGATCGATCGCTCACGGAGGCTCAGCGAATGAAATACAACAGGATGTTGTCAGCAGTCACCCGTCACGCCAGCCGCGGTATCGCACTGGTCGCCCTCGCCACGATGCTGGGCGGGTGTGCAAACGATCTCCAGCAGCGGGCCGACCTTCTCGAACAGGAAAACATGGATCTTCGGGCCCGGGCTGATCAGCTCGAATCGATCCTGGGTGATCTTGAAAATCGCCGCGCTTTGTCGGAAGGCGAGCTCCGGGCTCTGCGGGCCGAGAACGAGCGTCTTCGACTGGAAGGCCAGCGCCGTCCCGAACCCGCCAGAGCGTCCGCGGATGACTTCGGGTTCGAAGGACTCAGCGGTGTGAGCACCAGCTCCCGCGCCGGTGAGATCGTGGTGGACATCGCGGGCGATGTGCTCTTCGACTCCGGCAAGGCGGAGCTGAAGGCGGATGCCAGGCGCACACTCGACAGCATCGCCAGCACGCTCAACTCGCGCTACGGCGGTCAGCAGATCCGCATCGCCGGCCACACCGACAGCGACCCCATCCGCCGCAGCGGCTGGCGCACCAACCAGCGCCTCGGCGCCGAGCGGGCCCTGTCGGTGCAGGAATACCTGGTGAGCAAGGGCGTGAACATTGATCGCACCCACATCGCCAGCTACGGCCCCAGCAAGCCCAAGGGCACCAAGCGCGAAAGCCGGCGCGTCGAGATCGTCATTCTCGGTGGCGGCGCCCAATAAGCCCGACCGCATTCAGAATCCATCCATGAACGGCCCGGCGCCCCGGGCCGTTTTTTCATGCGCTCCCGCTGCCGGCGAAGAACGCCGTATCCTGATCCGCATGACCGCGCCCGCCTCCGGCGCCATCCTGCTCACCACGGCGATCGAGGCCGTTCCCGGCGTCAAGGCGGCGCATGCGCGCGCGTTCCGGCGCCTCGGGATCCCGGCCGTGGCCCACCTGCTGCGCCATCTCCCCGCGCGCCACGAGCTTGAGGCCGAGGAGACGACGATCGACCAGCTCAAGCCGGGCGAAATCATCACCGCCCGCGGCGAAGTGACGGACACGCGCGTCGCCGGCCGCTACGGCAAGCAGCGCTTCGAGGCCGTGCTGATCGATCACACCGGCCGCCTCGACCTGGTGTGGTTCAACGGCGGCTTCCTGCGAAAGCAGATCACCCCCGGCATGCGGCTGCGCGTGCAGGGCCGCTCGCGCCAGTATGGCGCCAACCTGCAGATCGCCAACCCCATCTGGGAGCGCATCGACGCGGCGGTCGAGGAGCCGGGTCGGCGCTCGCGCCGCCTGCGCCCCGTCTATCCCGCCAGCGAGGACCTGCCCTCGCGCACAATCGAGCAGACGATCGAGAAGATCCTCGACGACGCCCTGGCGCTGATCGACGACCACCTGCCTCCTGATTTCCGCGCCGAGCGCGAGCTGCCGGAGCTGCGCGAGGCGTACCGGATGATCCACCGGCCCGGGAGCGACGAGGAAGTCCGCGAGGCCCGGCGACGGCTTGTGTTTGACGAACTGTTGCTGCTGCAGCTCGGCGTGCAGATGAAGCGGGCCCACCTGCGGCGTGCGCTGGAGGCGCCGCCGCTGCGCTGGAGTGAGCAGATCGACAAGAAAATCCGGGGCCGCCTTCCTTTTACGCTCACAAAGGGTCAGGAAGAAGCGATCGGCGAGATCGTCGCCGACCTGCGCAAGCCCACGCCGGCGACACGGCTGATCCAGGGCGATGTCGGCTCTGGCAAGACGGTGGTGGCGCTGTACGCAATGCTGATGGCCGTCGCCTCGCAGCGGCAGGCGGCGCTGATGGCGCCGACGGAGCTGCTGGCTGAACAGCACTTCCTCACCATCACCGAGCTGCTGCACGGCTCGGACGTGCGGCTGGCGCTGCTGACCGGCTCGATGGCGCCGCCGGATCGGGAGAGCGTTCACCGGGCGATCGAGGCGGGCGACATCGACATTGTCGTCGGAACCCACGCGCTGTTGAGCGAGTCGGTGCGGTTTCATGCGCTGGGCGTGGCGGTGATCGACGAGCAGCACCGCTTCGGGGTGCATCAGCGGGCGGGATTGCGCGGCAAGGCGGGGGTTGGAGAGAGCGGCAAGCCGCTGGCGCCGCACACGCTGGTGATGACCGCGACGCCCATCCCGCGCACGCTGGCGCTGACCGTGTTCGGCGACCTGGACGTCTCGACGATCCACGGCCTGCCGCCGGGACGCACGCCGGTGAAGACGCGGGCGGTGGGGTTCGACAAGACGGACGAGGTGTACGACTACGTGCGCACGCGGCTGGACGCGGGGGAGCAGGCGTACGTGGTCGTGCCGACGATCGAGGAGGGCGCGGGCGGGCTGCGCGATGTGCGCTCGACCGTGAAGCGGCTGGAGGAGGGCGCCTTCGCGGGGAAACGGGTGGCGGGCCTGCACGGGCAGCTCAAGAGGGCGACGCGCGAGCAGATCATGGGGCGCTTCCGGGCCGGGTTGATCGATGCGCTGGTGGCGACGACGGTGATCGAGGTGGGCGTCGATGTGCCCAACGCGAGCGTCATGGTGATCGAGCACGCCGAGCGCTTCGGCCTGGCTCAGCTCCACCAGCTTCGCGGGCGTGTCGGGCGCGGCTCGAAGAAATCGCTGTGCGTGCTGATCGGCGAGGCGAAGACATCGGACGCCGAGGCGCGCATGAAAGCGGTGGCGTCGACATCGGACGGTTTTAAATTGGCGGAGAAGGACCTTGAACTCCGCGGCCCCGGCGAGATGCTGGGCTCGAAACAGTCGGGCCTGGCCCCCTTCCGCGTCGCCGAGTTCCCGCGCGACATCGACCTGCTGCTGATGGCCCGGCGCGATGCGGCGAAGTGGATCGAACGCTCGCCGGCCCTGGAGGCGCCGGAGGAGACGCTGCTGCGCAAGAGACTGCTCAAGGAGCACGGCGAGACACTGGGGCTGGCGGATGTGGCGTGAGTGAGATGAGTGGGTGAGCGGGTGAGTGGGTGAGCGGGTGAGCGGGTGAGCGGGTGAGCGGGTGAGCGGGTGATTGTGTGCATCAGCGAGCCGGGGCGTCCCGCCCCGATAGAGTCCCGTGCCGAAAGTCCCGCCCGAAAAGTCCCGTCCCGATTGCACTCTCCGCAGACGCCGAGGCTGAGGAGTCTTCGACGAAGCCTCGGAGACAGCGACCGTCGCGCGATCCGCCCGAGGCTTCGAAGATTCAGCCTCGGCGTCTTGTCGGCGTGACGCCGGCGTCTCATGACCAATCGTTGTCGAGCGCGGTCGGACGTCGGGCCTTGATGTCGTCCCCCGACCGACCGGCTCCCGGGGTGCGCAGGTGGAATGCGCTCACCAACCGTATCATCTCCGTATGAGCACGAATCAGCGCCTGGCCGAACAGCTTTCCGAGATCGCCAAGCTCCTGGAGGTGACGGGGGCGAACTCGTTCCGCGCCAACGCCAATTCACGGGCTGCCCGCGCCATCGAGGACATGACCGAGGACATCGCGACCTACGCCGACGACCGTGAGGCGCTCCTCGAGATCGACGGCATCGGCGCCAAGATCGCTGACAAGATCATCGAGTTCATCAAGACGGGGAAGATCGAGGAGCGCGAGCAGCTCCTGCGCGAAGTCCCCGCGGGCGTGCTCGAAGTGCTGCGCACGCCGGGCGTCGGACCGAAGACGGCCCGGGCCCTGTGGCAGGGCAAGGGCGTCGAGAGCATCGCGGACCTCAAGCGGATCATCGACGATGGCTCAATCCTCGAAGTGCCGCGGATGGGGAAGAAGACGGTCGAGAACATTAAAAAGGCGCTCGAATTCGCCGAGGCCAGCGGCGGGCGCACACCGCTCGGCGTCGCCGCCCCGCTCGCTGTCGAGTTCGCCGAGCGCATGCAGAAGGTGAAAGGTGTCGAGCGCGTGGGCGTCGCCGGCTCACTCCGCCGCGGACGCGACACCATCGGCGACATTGACATCCTCGTGGCCACGAAAGACGGCGAAACCGCGGGCGAGGCGTTCCGCTCGATGCCGGAGGTGATGCAGGTGCTCGCCGCGGGGGCGACGAAATCATCGGTGCGCGTCTCGCTGGAGGGGCCGATCAAGGCCGAGACCCGCGGCAAGAGCGACGAGGAGACGAAGGCGCCGCCGGCCGTCGCGACCATGCAGGTCGATCTGCGCGTCGTGGCGCCGGAGAGCTTCGGCGCGGCCCTGCTCTACTTCACTGGGTCGAAGGAGCACAACATCCGCCTGCGCGAGCGGGCCCTGAAGCGCGAACTCACGCTGAACGAGTATGGCCTGTTCCCGCTTGATGACGAAAAGTCCCCGCCGCAGAGCCGGGGCGTGAAGCCCGTCGCCGCCGCGACGGAAGAAGAGATCTACGAGAAGCTCGAACTCCCCTGGATTCCCCCCGAGCTGCGCGAGGACCGGGGCGAGATGGATCTGACTCCCGAGGATCCGCCGGCGCTCATCACGCTCGAAGACATCAGGGCCGAGCTGCACGCGCACACCACCGCATCCGACGGCGCCATGTCCATCGAGGAGCTTGCCCGCGCTGCGAAGGAGCTCGGCTTCCACACCATCGCTGTGACCGATCACTCCAAGAGCCAGACCATCGCCAACGGGCTTTCGAAGGATCGCCTGCTGAAGCACATCGATGCGATCCGCGAAGCGGACGAGACCGTGAAGGGCATCCGCATTCTCGCGGGCAGCGAGGTGGACATCCTGGCCGACGGCAAGCTCGATTACGACGATGCGACGCTGGAGAAACTGGACATCGTCGTCGCCTCGCCGCACTGGGCGCTGAAGCAGGACCCGAAAGCAGCCACCGAGCGACTGCTGCGCGCAGTTCGCCATCCGCTGGTGCACATCCTCGGCCATGCGACCGGACGGCTGGTGGGCCGGCGCGAGGGGCTGGCGCCGGACATCGGCGCGATCGCCGAGGCCGCGGCGGAGTGCGGCACAGCGCTCGAGATCAACGCCCACTGGATGCGCCTCGACCTGCGCGACATCCACGTGCGCACCGCGCTGGAGGCCGGCGCCACGATCGCCATCAACTGCGATGTCCACGGCATGGGCGACTTCGACAACCTGCGCTACGGCGTGACGACGGGTCGTCGCGGCTGGCTCACTGCGGATCGGTGCGTCAACTCGTGGAGCGCGAAGAAGCTGCATGGATGGCTGAAATCGAAGCGGGAGAGCGCATCCACGGCGTGAGCATGCCGCCGATGTGATTGTGCCACCGACCGCTGCCCTGAGCGGTCGGTGCTGTTTGACGAAGCACGCTTCTGAACTCAGGAGCACCGACCGCTCAGGGCAGCGGTCGGTGGCACGGCGTACAATCGTTTTATGGACCTGCAGCCCACTTCACGACCGGTGTTCGACGACGACTCGCCGCGGCCTCGGATCATGGAGCCGCTGTGCGCCGTCTTCCGTCGCCGGCTGAAGGAGCTGGGGCAGAAGTACACGCCGGAGCGGGCCCAGATTCTCGATACGATCATCAAGCTCGACGACATTTTCGAGGCCGACCAGCTCCAGGAGGAGCTGCGCAAGGCCGACTTCCGCGTCAGCAAGGCGACGGTCTACCGCACGCTCAAGCTGCTGCAGGAGGCGGGCATCATCCAGCAGGTGCTGGTCGATTCGGAGCAGGCGAACTACCAGCTCGCCTACGGGCGGCGGCCGCGGGATCTGCTGATCCGCGTGGACACGCAGGAGATCATCTCGATCGATGCGCCGGAGCTGATCGAGCTGCGCGACAGGATCTGCCGCGAGCGCGGGCTGGAGCCGCAGGGGCATCGGTTCCAGATCTTCGCGGTGAAGAAGGGGTGAGCGGTGAGAGTTGAGCGGTGAGGGATGTGGGACGAAGGATCAGTCCTCGTCCAGATCGCGCTCTTCGATGTTGCGGCTGATCGAGTAATCCCCGGAGAACCACTTGCCCAGATCCGCCATGCGGCAGCGCGGCGAGCAGAAGGGGCCGGGGGTGTCGGCGGGGAGTTCGGCGCCGCAGGTGCGGCAGCGGAGCTGATCGTGCTTCGACTCCATTTCGGGCTTCGGGCTGTCGGCGCTGGGATCGCTCATGACACTCATGATATGTCGCGAAGCCGCTGCGGCCAGGGGTCCGGGCCTTCGATGCGGATGCGCCGCTCCTGCTCGCCGATGTGGTCGATCGTGATGTGCAGGGCGTGCGCGGGGAGCGCCTCTTCGATGCGCTCGGCCCATTCGATGACGACGATGGCGCTTCCCTCGACGGCGACGTCCCAGCCGAGCGATTCGAGGTCGCCGGCGCTGTCGAGGCGATAGGCGTCGATGTGGATGAGGGGCGGCGCGCTGTGGGCGGGGTCGATGTATTCATGCATCAGCACGTAGGTCGGGCTGCTGACGTGGTCGGGGCTGTGGCCGAGTCCGGACGCCACGCCTCGGACGAATCGGGTCTTGCCCGCGCCCAGATCGCCGCGCAGTGCGACGACATCGCCGGGGCGGAGCAGGCGTCCGACCGAGGCGCCGAGGGCGATGGTCTGCGCTTCATCGGTGGTGGCGCGTTCGATGGTCGGCGCAGCGGTCATTTGGCGTTGTGATCCCAGCCGAGGTCGGCGACATCGATTGTCTCGCCATCGTCAGTGCGCACGAAGCAGCCCTCGCCTTCGAGCACGCGCCCGATCGTCGTCATGCTCGTTCCGTTCGGCGCAGTGTCTGCGGGCGGTTCGCCGGCGACGGTGAAGCAGAGCTCGTAGTCCTCGCCGGCGCTGATCGCCGCCCGCCAGTCGCCATGCGCCTCATCGTGCAGGGGCAGGGCGGCGGCGTCGATCTCGATGCGCACGCCGGAGGCCTTCGCGATCCGTGAGGTGTCGAGGCCGAGGCCGTCGGAGAGGTCGATCATGGCGCTGAGGCGGTCGCCAAGTTCATCGCAGAGCCACGCGGACTCGGCGAGACGTGGCTCGAAGGCGAGGTGACGGCCGGATTCGAGCGAGCCGCCGAGGCGGCCGGTGACCATGAGGCGGTCTCCGGGCCGGGCGGTGCGCCGCAGGACGGCGCCGCGGCCGGGATGGGGCGAGCCGATGACGGTGACGGAGAGCACGGTGGGGCCGTCCACCACGGCGATGTCGCCCCCGGCGAGCGGGCAGGACCACGTGTTGGCCCAGAAGGACATGCGTTCGAAGAGCTCGTCGGCCTCGGTGAAGCCGGCGCGGAGGCTGGCGGCGACGAAGGCGCAGGCGGGACGCCCCCCCATCGCCGCGATGTCGGAGACGCCGCGGGCCATGGCCTTGCGGGCGATCTGGTCGAGCGTGGCGGACGCCTGCTCATAGTGGCGCCCCTCGACGAGCTGATCGACGGTGACGAGCACCTGGGCAGCGCCGAAGAGGAGGACGGCGGCGTCATCGCCGGGGCCGACGATGACCGGCGCAGGCAGGTCCTGCGAGCGGAGTTCGATGAGGGCGAGGAGTTCTGATTCACGCATGGCGGCGCCTTTTGGGCGCCATGTTCGGCGGCGCCTGCCTTTTGGACACGATACCGTACGCACAGTGACCGGACCTCGCAGCTATGGCATGAACGCGCTGGAGACGCTGGCGCACGTCGGCAATCCGGCGCCCGCGCCGGGGCATGGACCCTACTGGAATCGCTGGAGCGATCGCGTGTGGGAGCAGACCCCCATCCTGCGTGTTCTCAGCAGCGATGATCCGTTGACAGCGAGAACCGGCGATCCGGGCGTGAACATCGTTTTCGACAGCCTGCAGGGCGTGCGGATCGGCGGGCGGCTGATCGAGCCGGCGTCGGGGCCGGTTCGGGGCGTCGTGCTGGCGCTGCACGGCTATGCGAAGCCGGATCGGCTGAACGATGAGTCCCCGTGGACCGGCGCCGGGCTGGCGACGCTCAAGCTGCGCGTGCGGGGCTATCCCGGCTCAATGATGGATCTGGGCGATCTGACGAAGCGTCCCGGTGGGTGGATCGTCGAAGGACTGGAGTCGCCCAAGCCGCTGGAGACGTGGGCCCTGCGCGGCGCGGTGGCGGACGTGGTGAACGCGCTGCGGGCGCTGCGTGATCGCTACGGCGAGGAGACGCCCATCTCGATGCATGGCGAATCCTTCGGCGCCGGGCTGGCGATTCTGGCGGCGTCGCAGCTCGTGGGGCGGGATGAGGTCTTCCGGATGGCGATCGGCCTGCCGACGCTGGGCGACTGGCCGTGGCGGCTGCGGAACGTGCAGGTCGAGGCAGAGGGCGTGGGCGTGGGGGCGGAGATTGCGCGGCAGATCGAGCGATCTCCGGGACAAAGAACTGACATCGAACGAGCCCTGCGGATCTTCGACGCCGCGGTGCATGCGCGTCGGGTGACGTGTCCGACCCTGTGCAAGCTGGCGGAGCTGGACGAGGTGGCGCCGGCGCCCTCGGCGGCGGCCGTCTACAACGGGCTGGGATCGGACCCGGGGCTCAAATGGCGATTCATCACCCGCTACGGACATTACGACGGCGGCGTGGCGGATCTGCGTCGGCACGCGCTCTTCGACCGGCTGGCGGCGTCATTTCTCGATCCGGCGGTGGATCTGCAGTCGCTGATGGCGACGTGGGGGTCACGATTGGCGACGGGAGACTCGGCCCCGTGACGGGGTCGGGCGGTACACTTGCACCATGGCGAATCACGCCAGGCATCGCCAGAAGCACGACTCAGGAGTTGAACCGTGAAACTGATGCGCAGACTGGCCCCGACTGGGATGGCGCTCGCAGTGTCGGCCGCGGCCCTGGTGGGCTGCGTGTCGGAGCCGGATGTCGTCGGCCCGCCGACCGCCGGACGAACTCCGACGGTGGCGACCGACATGACCGAACGGGAAGAATTGAAAACTGCTTCGGATTTTCAGACCGAGGCGAGGAGGCATCGCGTTGTGATTGAGACGCCGACATTCGTAACAGATCCGGGAGAGATGAAGGCATGGGTCGATCGCGAGCTGGCCGCGGCGGATGCGCATCTGAATCGGATCGCGCGGCAGAATAAGGACGCCGCGTCTTTCCAGAGCACGATCGCCGCCCTCGACCACGCGCTCTACCCGGTGGTGTGCGTCTCCAGCAAGCTGAGCCTGACCAAGGAGACGAACCCGGATGAAACGGTTCGGTCTGCGGCGACCGAGCAGTACAGCCGGGTGCAACAGTGGTATGTCGGGGTGACCTATCGCGAGGATGTCTACAAGGCGCTCAAGGCCTTCGAGGACGCCTACAGCGAAGGCCAGCGCCCGCGGCTGCGCGGCGAAGAGCTGAAGCTCCTCAAGGACACCATGCGCGACTATCGGCGTGCGGGCCTGCACCTGGATCAGGAGACTCGAGCCCGCGTGGAGGCGATGCAGAAGGAGCTTGCGTCGCTCAGCACGACCTTCGGGCGCAACGTCACAGACGCGAGCGAGACGCTGCATTTCACCACCGATGATCTGAAGGGCGCTCCGGAAAACTTTCTCACACGAACCAGGCGGGATGATGGGCGCCACGCAGTGCGCGTGCACGTGAACACCGACTTCATCGCCGTGATGCAAAACGTCTCGAACGAGGAGACGCGCCGGCGGGTGAAGACGGCGCGCTACTCGCTCGGTAAGGAAGTGAACACGCCTATCATTCAGGAAATGGTGCAGCTCCGAGGCGAGATCGGCGCCGCCCTCGGCTACAACTCGTGGAACGACTACCAGACCGAGACGCGCATGGCCGAGTCGGGCGAGCGGGCCATGACCTTCGTGACGGATCTGATCGAGGGGATGGAGCCGAAGTTCCGCGAGGAAATCGAGCAGATGCGGCGCATGAAGGCGGAGGACACGGGGGACTCGAATGCGCAAATTCATGTGTGGGACTGGCGCTACTACGAGAACCAGATCAAGAAGCGCGGCTATCAGGTGGACGCCGAGGCGCTGCGGGTCTTTTTCCCCTACGAACAGGCGCTGACAGGCATGTTCGAGATCTATGAAGAGATCTTCCGCCTCAATTTCGAGCAGATCGAGGCGCCCTGGGTCTGGCACGAGGATGTGAAGCTGTACATCGCATCGGACTCGGAGACGGGCGAGCCAATGGGGCTCTTCTACCTGGACATGTTCCCGCGCGAGGGGAAGTACGGCCACTTTGCCCAGTTCGGCATCATCCCCGGCAAGCGGCTGGAGGACGGAAATTACCGCCGACCGGTCGTGTCGCTGGTGTGCAACTTCACCGCGCCGGAGGGCGACAAGCCCTCACTTCTCACACACCGCGAGGTGGTGACGCTCTTCCATGAGTTCGGCCACGCGCTGCACTCGATCCTGACGCGAGCGGAGTTCATGAAGTTCTCCGGCACACGCGTGCCGCGGGACTTCGTCGAGGCGCCGTCGCAGATGCTGGAGAAGTGGGTGTGGGACGCCGACGTGCTGAACAGGTTCGCCGCGGACTACCGCGACCCCAGCCGCAAGATCGATCCCGCCGTCCTGGAGCAGATGAACGAAGCCCGCCTGGCGACGGCGGGCCTGCACTATCGGCGCCAGATGAGCTTCGCGCTGGCGGACCTGCGCCTGCACGATGCGGGCGCGACCCGGGATGTGAACCAGGTCGTCAACGACACGCTGGCGGAGGTCTTCCTGCCCTCGCCGGAGGGAACCACGTTCGCCACACACTTCGGCCACCTCACCAGCTACGACGCGGGGTACTACGGGTATGCGTGGGCGGAGGCGATCGCGGCGGACATGGCCACCATCTTCGAGCAGGCGCCGGGCGGCCTCATGGACCAGGAAGCGGGCATGCGGCTTCGCAAGCTGATTTACGCTCCAGGAGGCTCGATCGACGCCAACGAAATGGTCCGGAACTTCCTGGGTCGCGAGCAGACGATCGAGCCCTTCCTGAACGAGATCGGCGTTCGCCGGGCCACGCTGCGGGATTGAGGCGAAGCATCACCGCGCGATGGGTTTCAAGTCCGGGTCGCGATGAGGCGAAGAAGTGTGCGAAGGTCCGAATGAGCGCGCGAACGATCATCCTGGGAGCGGAGGGCATGCTCGGCCGTGCCTGGCTGTCGCTGCCCGTCGTGGATGGTCCGGCGCCGCTGGGCCTTTCGAGACGGGAATGCGACCTGCTTGATCCGGACTCGGTCGCCGGTGTGATCGGCGACGACACGCGGCTGGTGATCAACTGCGCCGCGTATACGGACGTGGACGGCGCCGAGCGCAACGAGGCCGCCGCGACCGCAGTGAACGGCACGGCCGTCGGCGAGTTGGCGGTGCGCTGCCGCGAAGCGGGGGCGACTCTGGTTCACTACAGCACCGACTATGTCTTCGACGGCGCAGCGACCGAGCCATACCGGGTGGACCAGCCGCGCCGGCCTCTGAATGCGTATGGCCTGAGCAAGGCTCTGGGGGAAGAGCTGATCGAGGCCTCCGGCGTCGACCACCTGATTGTGCGCACAAGCTGGCTGTACGCGGCCCATGGGTCGAACTTCGTGCGCACCATCGCGCGACTGTGTCAGGAGCGCGATGAGCTGCGGGTGGTGGCGGACCAGCGCGGGCGACCGACCTCGGCGCTGACACTGGCCGATGCAACGCGCCGGCTGCTGGAATCCGGCGCTCGCGGCGTGCGCCATGTGTGCGATTCGGGCGAATGCACCTGGCGTGAGCTGGCGGGCGCGGTTGCGTCGAGGCTGAACCCATCGTGCATCGTGCATCCCTGCACAACCGCCGAATTCCCGCGTCCTGCGAGGCGGCCGGCGTACAGCGTGCTCGACCTGTCGCTCACCGAGCGAGAGATCGGTCCGCTCCCTGCGTGGCGGGACGCGCTGGAGCGTATTCTGAATGAGATCAACGAGACGGCCGGCGAGCCCGCCTGAAGCGGCGGCGATTGATGGGAGCGATTGCGGATGTCGAAGCATCTTCTCGTGACGGGCGGCGCCGGGTTCATCGGCTCCAACTTCGTGCGCATGGCTCTGGCAGAGCGCCCGAACTGGCGCGTGACCAACCTGGACGCTCTCACCTATTCCGGCAACCCCGACAACCTGCGCGATGTGGAGAACAATGCGAATTATCGCTTTGTTCATGGCGACATCTGCGACCGCGAGATGGTCTTCGAATTGATGCGCGATGTGGACATGGTGGCCCACCTGGCGGCGGAGAGCCATGTCGACCGCTCCATCGCGGATTCGGGGCCTTTCATCCGCAGCAACGTTGCGGGCACGCAGATTCTGCTGGACGCGGCCCGGACGGCGGGCGTTGAGAAGTTTCTGCACGTCAGCACCGACGAGGTGTACGGCGATCTTCCGCTTGACAAGCCGGAGCTGAAATTCACCGAGCATACGCCACTGGCGCCGAGCAGCCCCTATTCAGCCAGCAAGGCCGCCAGCGACCTGGTGGCGCGGGCGGCGCACCACACCTTCGGCCTTCCGGTGGTGATCACGCGCTGCTCGAACAACTTCGGGCCGCGGCAGTTCCCGGAGAAGGTGATTCCCCTTTTCGTCACCAACCTGTTGGCCGGGAAGAAGGTTCCGCTCTACGGCGATGGCAGAAACGTGCGCGACTGGCTGCACGTGGATGATCACTGTGAAGCGCTGCTGGCGGCTCTTGAAAAGGGGAAATCCGGCGAGGTGTACAACATCGGCGGCGACAATGAGCGATCAAACCTCGAGCTGACCAGGAGCATTCTGGAGATCATGGGCAAGGATGAATCGTCGATCGAGCGCGTCGCCGACCGGCTGGGGCACGATCGCCGCTACGCGATCGACTCATCGAAGATCCAGCACGAGCTGGGATGGCGCCCGACGCGGAGCGCCTGGCCCGGCGCCCTGGAGGCTACGGTGGCGTGGTATCGCGACAACCGGGAGTGGTGCGAGCGGATCAGACGGGGCGAGCACCATCAAGCGGGCGCCGGGACGTAGGCGCGGCGCCCGAGCCAAAAATAGAAGAGGCGCGGGCTGTATGCCCGCGCCTCCGGGAAGCGCACGTATCTGTTGTCGCAGAAGGCTCTCCGCGTGTGTGTCAGTTCATGGGGCGCCGACGCATGCCGACGAGTCCGCCGAGGCCGAGGAGGCCGAGGCCGGCGGCCATGGGGGTGGGAATGGCGCGGATCTCAACGACCAGGTCGTTGTAATCGAAGTCCGATTGGGGAGCGCCCAAGTCGCGATCTTCCCAGAAGAGCAGCCAGACCGCAATCTCACCAACGAGGCCGGTGATCTTGTAGGTGACCATGTGATCGCGGCCGCCGGTGTTCTCCGAGGCGAGCGAGGAGTGCGGACCGAAGGCGTTGCCGCCGCGACCCCAGCGCCAGGTGGCGCCCTCAAAGTCGACCACGGCGCTGCCGCTCACACCGAAGCCGGCCCCGGAGACACTGAAGAGCTCTTCGTAGGTCCCGCCGGACTCGCCGAGGAAGTAGCCGAAGGACTGGCTGTCGCCGGCGTAGACGGCGCGGGCGTTGGCGGCGGCGATGCCGTCATCCCAGATCTGATCGTCGGCAAGGCCGGGGGCGCCGTTGACAAGGTTGAGCTTGTCGGCGCCGACTCCGAAGTCGTCGATGCGCAAGGCGTTGATGTCGCCGCCGGCGCCGCCGTTGATGAAGTTCACGCCATCCTGGGTGAAGGACCCGCCGTAGAGCCCGTTCAGAATGTCAAGGTGACCGAGCTCACCCGCGGCGGGCGGGTTGATCGTCGAGAACCCGGCGAGGGCTGTTGAGCCCGCGACGAGCCCCGTGGCGATCGCTGCGATGTGCATTTTCGTAACAAGGCTTCTCATTTCTCTCATCTCCTTCTGTGACTTGTGCGACTCGATTCTCTGTACGCTCGGCCGAAGCCGTTCTTGTGAGATCGTGGTCCCCGATGATGCGGATGTGAGAACGTCTCACCTGGACGGCATCGCCGAGGACTCTCCAAAACACATTTCGGGTTGCGATCTTGGCATCTCACCGTCCGGCGTTGGATCGTGAATCCCCGCCGGGTGCGGCCCCGGTTTTCCTGCGGCGTCATGGCCGACTTTCACTTAGTAGTGTGTCAGCCAATCCACGGAAGGCAAGCCTTGGAGCGAATTGATCTGAAAAAACAGTGCAATTTGAGATATGGGACGCGAGGCGCATCGACTTGTGCGCACGAGCGATAACACATCTTCACATGATGATTTCAATGCGCAGCGACTTCTCCGCGCGCCGCAACGGCGCGCCCGATAACGAACTGCCGATTGTCGCTGTGATGAGGCGGCCCGGCCGGCGCTCAGACGCCGATCGTGTTCACGCCGCAGTCCACATAAATGTTTTCGCCGGTGACGCCGCTGGAAAGGTCGCTCACCAGCCAGGCCGCGGCGCCGCCGACCTCGGAGCCCTCGATGTTGCGGCGCAGCGGCGCCCGCTCGGGCGTGTGCTCGAGCATCGTCCCGATGCCGCCGACGGCCGAGCTGGCCAGCGTGCGCAGCGGGCCGCCGGAGATGGTGTTCACGCGGATGTTCCCCTCGCCCAGCTCCGCGGCAAGATACCGCATGGTGCATTCGAGCGCGGCCTTGGCGACGCCCATGACGTTGTAGCCGGGAACAACCTTCTCGGACCCGTAGTAGGTCATCGCGAGGATCGATCCGCCGCCGGAATCGGCCATGGGGCCGCGGGCCCGCTGGGCCATGGCGAGGAGCGTGTATGCGGAAATGTCAATGGCGGCGAGGTAGGCAGCCCGGGGCGTCTCGGTGAACTTGCCGGGGGCGAGCCATTCGCGGTCGGCGAAGGCGATGGAGTGGATGACGAAGTCGAGGCGCTTGTGGTCCTTGGTGTAGGCGTCGAAGACGGCGTCGAGGTCCTCATCCTTTGCGGCGTCGCAGGGGCGGAGCCAGAAATCGGAGAGGCCAAGCGATTCGACGGCCTTGCCGGTGCGGCGCTCGTTCTTCTCACCCGGGAGGCTGGTGAAGGCGCAGGTGGCGCCGTTGTCGGTGAGCGCTTTGGCGATGTGCCATGCGTAGGAGCGGTCGTTTGCGACGCCGAAGACGAGGCCGGTTTTGCCCTGGAGAAGTGACATGGTGGTTGCTCCCATGTGGATCGGTGTGCGGGATGATGGATTGAGATTGTATGCGAAGAGTTGATTCAGTAGGAAGGCGGAGCGGGGAAGCGGAATCGCCCCGAAGGGGCGCCGGACTGTAGCCACGGGTGGAGCGGCGCAGCCGCGCAACCCGTGGAGAAGTGAGCCCCCTCGATCGACACCGCCCAGGATGGGCGGGGGAAGCGCACGGTCACAAAGTCCCAATCAGGCGCCGTGCGATCGATTCCTTCGCCCCATCCGGGGCGAAGAGAGAAGAGAGGTGGAGATCACTTCCACGGGTTCCGCTCCGTTCGCCTCACCGGGCTGCGCCCGGAGTGCGGCGAACTCCGCTTCACCCGTGACTACAGCCCCGCGCCCCTTCGGGGCGAACTTCTATGCGGACACATTGATGCGACTTCATCACGTCCACTTCAGCACAATCTTCCCGAGCTGCTCCCCCTCTTCGAGCCGCTTCCACGCGGCGGGCGCCTCGCGCCAGTCGTGGATGGAATCGACCACCGGCCGCAGCGCGCCGGCGCGGAAGAGTGACGCGAGCTCGCGGAACTCCGCGTTCGAGCCCATCGTCGAGCCGATCACGCGGAGCTGGTTCCAGAAGATTCGGGCGAGATCTGTCGTTGCATCGGGCCCGGTGGTGGCGCCGGCGGTGACATATGCGCCGCCGCGGGCGAGGGACTTGATGCAGGCCAGGTGCGTCGCCTTGCCGACGGTGTCGACGGCCATGTCCACGCCTCGTTTGTTCGTCCATGTGCGCACATCGCGCGACCAGTCTTCGCCTTTGTCGAGCACGCCGTGGTCGGCGCCCATTTCCTTCGCCTTGTCCAGCTTCCACTGGTGGCGGCTGGTGACGACGACGGGGCAGCCGAGCCACTTGGCGATGCGCAGGGCCGCGGTGGAGACGCCGCCGCCGATGCCGGTGATGAGCACGCTCTGGCCGGGGCGCAGGTCACCCTTGGTGACCATCATCGAATACGCGGTGAGGAAGGTGAGGCCGAAAGCCGCGGCCTCGGCGCCGTCGGCGTCGCCGATCGGCGCCAGGTTGGAGACAGGCGCGGTGAAGCGCTCGCGGTGCGCGCCGTGGTGGTGCTCGCCGATGAGCTGGAGATCGGGGATGAATGTCGAATCCGGCGGGTCGTCGGGGCGGTCGGCGGGTTCGAGCATGACCGACGCGTTCATCATGACGCGCCGCCCCTTCCACGCGGGGTCGACGCCCTCTCCCACCGCCTCAACGACGGCGCAGACATCGCAGCCGGAAACGCGCGGATATGTCAGCTCGACGCCCGGGATGCCCATGCCGACCCACAGGTCCATGTGGTTGAGAGCGGAGTACTCGGTGCGCAGCAGCGCCTCGCCGGGCTGCGGCGGCTCGGTGTCGGGCCAGTCCTCGACAGCGCGGATGGTGGGCGCGACGGGGCCCTTGGGGGCTTGTTCGGAGATAATGACGGCTTTCATGGGCACAAATGTACCCGATAGGGGTGGGTGTGTCCCTCGCTTGCGCTTCGGGCTCGTTGTTGTCCGTTCAGCGCTGCTTGACGGTGTCGGACTTGCGTTCGGAATGAGAGGCGGCTTCGACGGCCTGCCCCCAGCGCTGGTTGAGTCGATCGAAGAACATGCCCCCCACCGTCTCGATGCGCACCTCGGGCCAGGGCGTCGCCTCGTCGCGGCCGCGGAGGTCGCTCCACAGCATGCCGATGAACTGCCCGGTCGCCTTCGCCATCCTGACCGGCGTCAGCCGCGGCGGGCGGGCGCCGTTGTGGCGGAGGAGCAGGACGGTCTCGTCATCGCCGCCGGGCGCGCCGTCGCGATGGGCGCTGACGGTTTCGAGCAGCTCGCGCACGAGCTGCTCCGGATGCGCCGCATTGAGCCCGCGCACCAGTTCAAGCAGGCCCTCTTCTCCGAGCTGCCGGCCCGCGCCGTCGGACGCTTCGATGAGCGCATCGGTGTAGATCAGCACCATGTCGCCGGGGTGGAGGCGCACGCCGAACTGCCTGTAGCTGGTGGGCTCGGCGACGCCGAGGGGAAGATTCACCAGCCCGTCCTGCGGCGATTCATCCGGCGCTTCGAGCACGCTCCACGCGCCCGATGCGGCCCGCCGGATGAGCGGGCGCGGATGGCCGGCGTTGCAGGCGGTGAGAAAGTCGGAGGGCGCCCAGTAGGTGGCGACGAGCGCGGTGGCGAAGCCGCCGTCGTCGCTGACGGACTCGAACTCGCGGTTCATCGCCTGGACGAAGCGCGTCTGGTCGAGGTAGTTCGAGTAGCGCAGCATGAGCGTGCGCAGGCGCGCCGCGGCGTCCTCGACGGCGGCGCCGTGGCCGCTGACATCGGCGATGAGCATGCGCGAGATGCGCCCGGTGGCGCAGCTCGAAAGGTAGTGGATGTCCCCGCCTCCGGATTCGCCTCCCTGGGACTCGGGGCGATACGGGCGGCTGTGGATCCAGGCGTCGAGGCCGGGCATGGAGACGGCGTTGTCGATGGCGCGGTTGCCGCCCCAGATCTCCATGCACTCCATGCGGTGGGGATCAGCGGTAGCGACCTGTGATTCCGCTTGTGCCGTGCTCACTCTCGCCCCTTTCAGGGCGTTGCCGACGCCCACGCTGACTATAGCAGCGCAGAGTTTGGACGATGGCGCGCAGGCAATAACATTACAACGTCATTTGATTTCGACTCGTTACCAGACATGCTCCAACCGCGACTCAGCGCACGTCTCGACCTGCAACACCGTCGCGTGTCGCCATCACCGGCGCAAAGTCGAATATCATATACGGTTCCTCTGATAGAGGTGGACCGATCAGAAACGGGGACGTCAGATCCTCAAGCGGGATGTCCCGTCCGCTGCCATCGACAAAGCCGATCAACACACTGGTGACACTCTGTGGCGGAAAGTGCCTCGACGTGCCGCTCCAACTCCAGGCGTCCAGAAGCAGTCCCTTTGCAGACGGAGACACCACCTCGTCAGCTCGAACGGATTGCCACTGCGATCGGTCACCACGCCGGGAGTATTCATTCCAGAACGCAGGAGAGGATATGAAGGTATGAGAGTAGAAATAGGGCGTCATAGCCACATACGGCGCTTGCCCCCCAACAATGCCGCCAACATATCCCGGTGGGGCAAATGATGGGTGAAAAGGATCATCACCGTAGTACTCCGCAAGCGCCACATTCCACATAGCGAATCCACCGAAGTACGAACTCCGGAGCAAAATGCGAGGGTGCCGGATCACACTCCATGTCGCCTCGGGGTGGGTATATCTCGGCCAGTTACCTCGATGGTCGATCGTATAACTTGTGAAATTGGCAACGTGCTGACGGAGGTTGCTCTGTGATCCGATTTGCGTGGCACGGTCACGTACACCACCAATCATGGGCACAAGAAGCGAAAGAATAATTCCGATCAGCGCAATAGCGAGAAGTGTTTCAATCAGTGTTGTTGCACGACGAGATGCAATTGCCGGGCACTCATTCTCAATCGTTTCGGAATCTCGCAGCTCAACCTCTTTGCCAACTCTCAGGCCCCACGACCCGACAACACCAGCGACCATCGCAGACAACATGAGTGTGTTCCTGCCAAATAGTGCGAGTGACGAATCCTGGAGCGCACGGTATTCAAGTAACTGTCCGAGACAGCCGCAATCTGGGGGATCCGACAAGAAGTAATGCATTGCATAAATTGCTGTAAACGCAGTGACTAAGACAACACCGGAAATCGCAGGCCATACTCGACCGATACGCAGAAACCAAGCGCCGGAGACCCCCATCTCAATGCCAGGCACGCCGATGAGAATCGGAAAGAACGCCCATGAGGGAATTAGCGACCATGTGTCTAAACTACGTCCCCACGCATGCATGTCGTAAAACTTGAGCAACGCAGCGCAGAATAGCACGGCCATGGCAATATCGCACACACGGCGCAACCACCATCGGAATCTCATCGAGCTAGACAGCACACCCTTCACGGCACAAGCGGCTCAGGGTCCCAGCAATCAATTTCAAGACAGTTTTCCGGAGCCCCGCACGGTTTATTGAACGCAAGGTTCGTCTGCACAGATATCAGAAGGTCCACAACCACATAGCATGCCGCCGGACCGGTGCCGTTACATGCCCGAATAGTATAATCACAAGCATCAGTCATCGCTGCCCCGGTCCTCCAACATTCTTCGTCTCCAACAGTTGCACCGGAACAGACATCAATCGGATTGGTGGCGTTGATCAGATCTGGGCAATGGTATGTCCCACACATTCTTCCTCCGTTGATCATGACGCCTGTGCAGCCATTAATAGTTGCGGGCACGAAACATTGGCCAATGGCCATTCCCGACAACGCCAGTGAAGCAATTGCAGCACATACCCATAACAACGACATAGAAACTGTGTACTTGTTACTCAGAGACATGATTAAGCTCCTTTCTTCAACGAGTTCGGGCACGCAGCTGCTGGCTCTTGCGAACGCGCAAGGCAACTAACGCGGTTAGCACAGCCCCGGCAGCGAACCATCCTTTGCTTTTCCAACTTCCTGTACCCCCTTCGGGCTCTCTTAGCACAGCCTGCGTTCGGCCATCAGGCCCGTGCCCGAAGAGCACCGCGCGAGCACTTCGATAGTCTGCCACAGATGTCACAGTCAATGGTCCGCGAATAAAATCATCACCATCGTCGCGAGGCATCCTAAACACCGACTCAAATCGCTCAGGTTCCTCCCGTTCTGCACCAAGCCAGACATATGCGCGGTGTAATGATCCGTCTGCATACCTGAACTCGGCGCGGCGCGCGATGTATCGATCGATCGTGTCTACATAATCCCAGTCACTCACGACAAGCAGTGATCCCAGATCCTGCTCAGCGGCCTGCTGGAAATTATACTCGACCTCGGTAACGAATCCTCTGCCAGCGTCGACATCCCAACGACCTGCGACGCGCCACACCGGCCTCCCGTCTCCAGGATCAATTCTGGCGTGCCAACTTAATCCATCACGATCTGCGCTTAGCACACGTGGGGACGCATCAGGACCGGCGTGGAGTCCCCCATAAAAAAGATAAGCGAAGGCATTTACGAGCTCACTTTCCAGAGTGTCTAATCGCTGATTCTCCGGCCAGCCGTGCTCTTGATGAATGAGCGTAAGTTGATTTGGAGTCAGTGACCATGCGTAATCAGGTGCGACAACAACATCTCTGTATGTATCGCCTGAGAGATCTCGTGAAATTCTCCAGTGCCCCTCACCGCGAACGTGCGCTGTAATTTCATAGGACATCGGCCCCTCACGTAGCCGCCGATCTGCGAGATCGACCATCATTCGATCCGGATGCTGCGGCAATCCCTGTGTCGCCCTCCGCAAACGCTCGATCTCGCCAGGCGACTTCGGCCAATGCATCTCATACCGGAACTGGATCGCAATATTTGTCAGTTGCGGGAACTCACGAGATTCATGCAATTCGCCCTCCAACCACCGAGTCAGCGCAGCTTCATCTTCGCTCGCCTGCGCGGGGAACGAACAAAGCACAATCGTAGTGCCCATCCAGATTCTGAATATTAGACCCCACAAACTGCTCATTGCACGCCCCTGAAGAACGTTCGCGGACCACCTCAAGTTGCTTGAACCTACCCCCCCTCCCCCCCCCCGTCAACCGGAA
>RECQ01000027.1 GCA_007693965.1 Phycisphaeraceae bacterium
ATCGAGCGGCCGAAGACGAACGGGCGTGGAAAGCGGAGGAGATGCTGCGCGCTGTCATTGAACAGTCCCCCCCACCCGATGCCGAAGGAGTCTCGACTCGAAGAAGAATCGAGCGGTATCTCGATGCGCTGGAGCGCGAGGAGAGCGCATCGAGCCCTTCTGAATCCCCGTCCGAGCCCGAGACGCTGCCAGATGATCCCCGGGCAGCCGCCTCCACGCCGCAGACCCCCGACTCCGACGCTGTCCCGCCGATCCAGGTTCCCGGCCACGAGCTGCTCTGCCCTGTGCCCGATGGCAGAGGCGGCTTCGGCCAGGTGTGGATCGCGAGGCATTCGCTGCTCAAGCACGATCGCGCCTGCAAGCTGATCGAACGCGGCAAGGCGATCGAGCTGGAGGGGCTGCGTCTGCTCAAGCAGCGCATCTCCTCGCATCCGAATCTGTTCCCCATCGAGGAAGTCGGCGAGGTGGGCGCGTGGCTCTACTGCCTGATGCCGCTGGCGGAGTCCGCCTCGACCTCGCCGGGGCTGCTCGACCCCTCGGGCTACCGGCCGCTTACGCTCGGCGCCTTTCTCAAGCGCGAGGGGAAACGCGCTCCGTGCGAGGCCGCGGCCATCGGCGCCGAACTCGCCGAGGGATTGCGGCATCTTCACACCCAGGATGTCACCCACGGCGACATCAAGCCCGCCAACATCCTGCGGCTTGGCGAACGCTGGGCGCTCGCCGATTACGGCCTGCTCCGCGATGGTTCTTCGCCCAGAGGCGAAGGACACACACCGGGCTACACGCCCCCGGAGGGCCCTGGCTCGGAACAGGCCGATCAGTACGCGCTGGGCGTCGTGCTGATGGCGCTGCTGATGAAGTGGCCGCCGAAGAAGCTGTCTGAGTTCCGTGAGATCGCCACCGAGCAGCTCAAGCTTGATGAAGCGGGTGCGCAACTGCGCGAGATCATCCTCAGGGCCACCGCGAAGGATCCGAGAGATCGCTTCGATTCCGCCGCCGAACTCGCCGAGGCGCTGCGGGCGCTCGCGCACGAACCTGCGCAAACCGCTGAGCCGCCGCTGAAACAACCTTGGAAGCGATGGGCGCCCGCCATCGCGGCGCTGGCCGTGCTTGCGCTTCTCTTCATGATTGTTCCGAATCTCTTCCCGAAGTCAGAACCGATCGCGGCGGACGCGCCGGACGCGGCGGCGGCGCCATCGCCGCTGCGCATCGAGAGCTTCGAGGTGCAGCACTACCGCTACGACCCGATCGCGGATCTGATCCACCGCGTCGGCCCCATCAGCGCCGACAATCCCGCCGCCCGCGCCGACGACGATGTCACCATCCACGCGCGATTCACCACGCCAGTGCACTTCTACCTTCTCTCGCTCGACGCCGATGGACGGGTCCGCCCGCGCGTTCCCGCCTCACCGACTGAAGCTCCGGCGCCCGCCGATTCACTCGACTACCCCTCCGACCCCGCCGCCGATCCCGAGGGCTACCTCTTCAACCTCAGCGCCGGCCCCGGCGCGCAGGGCTTCATGCTGCTGGTCTCGGATGATCCGCTCCCGCCATGGTCGGACTGGATCGCCACCCGCGGCGAGCCCACCTGGTCGCGCGAAACACTGCCCGCCTCCGGCGTCATCCTCTTCGACGGCGTCGAAACCCGCTACGCAAGCGCGATGCGCGACCCCATGCCCCGCCGCGGCGCCATCGTCCTCGACCCCATCGACTGGGCGAAATCGCAAAGTGAGCTGGTGGACATCCGCTTCATCGCATTTCCCGTGCTGCCCAATGAGAGGAACTGAGTATGAACACCTTCATCCGAGTTGCGATCATCCTGTCGCTGGCAGCGCTGTACGCCGCGTCGACCGCCGCGCGGGCCCAGACCACCGATGCGCAGGCCTCCGATGCGGAGTCGGCGGAGGAGCAGGCGCCGTTTCGTCTGAACCTGCCGGAATGGAACCCCGACCCCGAGAGCCTGCCGCCGGAGCTGCGTCCGCTGGATGTCGTGCGGCCGGCGCTGCCGAAGGATGTGGCGGCGGAGATCGCCGAGCTGGAGGCACGGATCGCGGATCTGGAGCCGCTGGGTCTGTCCGCCGAGACGCGCGAGGCGCAGGACGCGGCGTTGGACGAGGCGATCGCGCTGGCCGAGCGCGTGCTGGCGCTCCGCGTCGAACACCAGGGGAACACGGGTGGGGCCGTCCGCTGGCGCGACTCGGCGGGGGATTCGGCAGAGTGGTATGAGGTGATCGAGGCGCGGCAAGCCCTAGCCAACCTGCGCCTGCTGCGCGGGTTGGACGACACGGCCCGCGCCGAACTCGCCTCACTGGCCGGAACAGATGCCCAAGTCGGACGCCTCTACGGTGCGGGCGACTATGCCGAGGCGCAGGCGATCACCGAGCGCCAGCTAGACATCCGCCGGCGCATTCTGGGGGAGGCGCACCCAAGTACGCTGATCTCCATCGGCAACATGGGCTCCATGCTCCGGGCGCAGGGCCAACTCGCCGAGGCTGAGCCGTACTACCGTGAGGCGCTGGAGGGCCGCCGCGTCCTGGGGGGTGAGCACCCGAGCACTCTCAACTCCATCAGCAACATGGGCGTCCTGCTCTGGTCGCAGGGCAAGCTGTCCGAGGCCGAGCCGTACTGGCGCGAGGCGCTTGAGGTCCGTCGCCGCGTGCAGGGCGATGAGCACCCGGATACGCTGATCTCCATCAACAACATGGGCGCCCTGCTCCGGTCCCAGGGCCGTCTGGCCGAGGCCAACCCGTACTACCGCGAGGCGCTGGAGGGCCGCCGTCGCGTGCTGGGTGAGGCGCACCTGAGAACGCTGGAGTCGATCAACAACATGGGCGTCCTGCTCGGGTCGCAGGGCCGTCTGTCCGAGGCCGAGCCGTACCGGCGCGAGGCACTGGAGGGCTTTCGCCGCGTCCTGGGCGATGAGCATGCGAGCACGCTGCACAGCATCAACAACATGGGCGTCCTGCTCCAGATGCAGGGCAAGCTTTCCGAGGCCGAGCCGTACCAACGCGAGGCGCTAGAGATCCGCCGCCGCGTCCTGGGCGATGCGCACCTAGACACGCTGGATAGCATCAACAACATGGGCTACCTGCTCCAGTCGCAGGGCATGTTGTTCGAGGCCGAGCCGTACTTCAGAGAAGCGCTGGAGGGGAGCCGTCGTGTCCTGGGCGAGGCCCACCCGAGCACGCTGCGCTCGATTAACAACTTGGGCGCCCTGCTCGAGAAGCAGGGCAAATCCGCCGAGGCCGAGCCGTACTGGCGCGCCGCGCTGGAGGGCAATCGCCGGGTCCTGGGCGATGCGCACCCGAACACGCTGGCCAGCATCAACAACATGGGCGGCCTGCTCAAGAAGCAAGGCAAACTCGCCGAGGCCGAGCCGTACTACCGCGAGGCGCTGGAGGCCCGCCGTCGCGTGCTGGGCGGCGAGCATCCGGACACGCTGATTACGATCAACAACATGGGCGTCATGCTCAGTGATCAGGGCAAGCTGTCCGACGCCGAGCCGCTCTACCGCGAGGCGCTGGAGGCCCGCCGCCGCTTGCTGGGGGATGAGCACCCGCAGACGCTCATCTCTATCGGCAACATGGGCTTACTGCTCCGGGCGCAGGGCCGCCTCGCCGAGGCCGAGCCGTACTATCGCGAGGCGCTGGAGGGCAACCGGCGCGTGCTGGGCGGCGAGCATCCGGACACGCTGATTACGATCAACAACATGGGCGTCATGCTCCAGGCGCAAGGCAGGCTCGCCGAGGCCGAGCCGTACTACCGCGAAGCGCTGTCGACGGCGGAGAAGCTGCGTCTGGATGTGATCGGCGATGCGCAGGCGCGGGCGCAATTCGCGGGCAGGCTCAATCTCCCCGGCATCGCGTCGGCATACGCGCGGACATTGGTCGAGCTTGGCCGGGCCGCGGAGGCGCTGGGCGTGCTGGAGCGTGGGCGCGGACGGGCCGGGCTGGACATGTTCGCGGGCGGACGCGGCGCGGCGGAGGAGGCGCTGCGCCTGACCGCCGATCCAGAGCGCCTGGCCCGCTACAACGCGGCGCTCGAGGCGGAGGAATCAGCGCAGCGCGCCCTCTTCGAAGCCGAGGCGCGCCTGAGCGCTGCGTCCGATGAAGACAAGGCAGAGTGGACCCGCCGCGTGCAGGAGGCCCGGCGGTCGCTCAATGAGCGGACCGCGGCTGTATTCAGCGAACTCCGCGGTCTGGTACCGACGCTCGACCCGCTCCCGGCCGAGCGGATACTCGCAACGTTGGCGCCCGGCGAGGCGCTGTTGACCTACGCCTTCACGGATGAAAGCGCAATCGCGCTGGTCGCCCGCGACGGTGAAGTGACCGGCGTGACGCTGGCGAAGGACAGGGACGAGGCCGCGGCCCTGCGCGCGGCGGTCGCCGATCTGCGCAGCGCGATCGCATCGAGACCGGTCGGCGGCGAGGCGATGGATGTGGGCGTGGCCGCCGCGGCGCGCAAGGCGGCGGCGCCGGAAGAACTCCGCGCCCTGCTCGAGGGCGCGGGCTCGGTCATCATCGTCGCCGACGGGCCGCTGGCCGGCCTGCCTATGGAGCTGCTGCTCGAGGATCTGCCGATCGCCTACGCCCCCAGCGCGACGATCGCGCTGCGGCCGCGGCTGGATGGCGACGCCCGGTCGAGCGCCATCGCGTCTTCGGCCCCGCTGGGCGCCGGCGTCGTCCTGGGCGATCCGGTCTTTGCGGGCTTCGAGCGTGAAGAACCCGACTACCCCGAAGCCGGCGTGCTGCTAACCATGGTGACGCAGGGCTCGAACGCGGCCATCGCCGGCCTGACACGCGGCGATGTGCTGCTCAGTTACGGAGAGCACGAACTCGCATCTGCCGAAGACCTCGGCCCCGCGATGGACGCAACGACCGAGGCGCTCACCACGCGCGGCGTCACGGAAAACAACCGTCCCATCATCGCCCGAGCCTGGCGGCTGGGTGAGGACGGTCAGGGCGAAGAGATCGAGGTGGCGCTGGCCACCGGTTCCATGGGTGTGGTTCCTTCACAAGCCCCGCCCGCCGATGGCCTGCGTTCGATGGCGACCTTCGACCGCTCGGCGGACACGCTCGCCGCCAATGCCTCGGCGCTGGAGCAGATCCGCTTCTACGGCGGGGGTCTGAGCCCGCTGCCCAACACGCGACTCGAGGCCGCGGCCATCGCGGCGATGCTGGGCGAGGGCGCGACGCTGCTGCTGGGCGCCGATGCGACTGCGCCGCGCCTGCGCGAGGCGGTTGAATCGAATCCGCCGCGTGTCCTGCACCTGGCGACGCACGGACTGCTGGGCAGCGCAGATCGCCCGCTGCTGGCGAGTCTGGCGCTGACTGCGCCGGATGAGCCCACGGGCGATGACAACGGCTTCGTCACACTCGGCGACATCCTGGCCACCTGGGGCGCGCAGCTCGGCGGCACGGAGCTGGTCGCGCTCAGCGCCTGCGACACCGCCCACGGCGTGCGTCAGGGCGACACCATGATGGCGTTGCCTCTGGGGCTGCTCATCGCCGGCGCTGACAGCGTGCTGGCGAGTCTGTGGAAGGTGGACGACCGCGCGACAGCGCTGCTCATGGCGCGCTTCTACGCCAACTGGCTGGGCAAGGCCGAGTCAGCCCGCGAGATCGACGGCGTTCGCTATAGCGCGGGCGAGGCGATGCCCAAGATGGCCGCGCTGCGCGAGGCGCAGGTGTGGCTGCGCTCGCTCACCGCCGAGGATCTCGACCGGCTTCAGGACGATACCGGCCAGACCATCGCCCAGAGCGTCTCGCGCGATCCCAGACCCCGACCCGCACCACTCGCCGCCACACCCAAGCAGACTTCACACCCCTACGACCACCCCTACTACTGGGCCGCGTTCGTGCTGTATGGGAGTCCGGATTGAATGATTGTCATCTGCTCAGCACTGACCCGCGCGGTGCACGTTGATGCGAGGTGCATAAGGGCGTCTTGGCCTCGGCGTACATTCCTGGGACGGGGCCGTCGATCGTCAGCGCCGCAGAGGCGGGAGGCAGCCGGTTCTGGATGAACACACGGAAGCCCTCGTCGCCCACGGTGGTTTCGCGATAGAGCATCCTCAGCGTTCGCGTAGCGCTGTTCGGCGCATGATCAAGTTGCGCCTTGGCCGTGGCCTTCGTAGTCTGCCCTTCGGCGGGCCGGAAGAAGGCCATGGATGGGCGCTGCGTACTCTCAGGATCTGCGGGACCGTGTGCTGGCGGCGTACGACCGAGGGATGAAGACCAGGGAGATCGCCGAGGTTTTTTGCGTCAGCAAGGCGTGGGCGCGTCGACCATCTACACGGCGCTCAAGGAGCTGAACCTGTCTTACATAAAAAGACGGTTTATGCCTCAGATACCTCGGAGATTCGAGAAAGGACGATATAGCGGTTCTTCACTGAAAAAACAGCCGATCCGGAGCGATCCGGGTTGGCTCAGCTGGTCATGACCCATAGCGGAATTCATGATTTCCCTCTCTACATTTCCTCTCGTTTCGTTCTCTTCAAGTCGTGCCGCACATGATCGATGGCCATGAAGCAGGTCACCGCCGTATTGACATGGCTGAGCACATGCGGATCGTCCTCGAAAAAGACCTCCACGCCATGCTTTTCGCAGACGCTCGCCTTCCACTCGTCCACGCCGGAAGATAGAACGTCGTCAGTGGCGCCCAGTACGAGTTCGGAATAGGCGATGCCCCATTCCAGCAGGTCGGCCTCCGTCATCTCCCGGTCGACTCGGAAAGTGATAATCACTACTTTGTGGCCAGCCTTAATCAGTGCCTTGGAGAGGAAGGCGAAGAAGGCTGGATGGCGCGTGA
This sequence comes from Phycisphaeraceae bacterium, assembly GCA_007693965.1. Taxonomy (GTDB): domain Bacteria; phylum Planctomycetota; class Phycisphaerae; order Phycisphaerales; family UBA1924; genus RECQ01. The sequence goes on from RECQ01000027.1 coordinate 6,811, forward strand.
TGGTGTCGTCGATGTCCAGTCCAATGACCATGGGCATGCTCCCTTGGGATCTACATGGATATCGGCGTGACGGGGGCTTGTGCACGGAACATGCCGAGATAAATTCCTGTCGCTCAGGGCTCTCGGTGTTCAGCTGGGACGCTGAGAACGCTCGTTTTACGCTGGATGAGGAGGCGTCCGCGTGGACTTCAGAAGAGATCTCGGGCCTGGGCATCGACTGTGGTTGGGAATTGCGGGAAGTAAGGCCTGAGTGAAGCGCGATGGCCGCGGCGACCTGAATCGCTCGGATACTTTCGCTCGGGTGTATCCGCGGCGGCGGCAATGTGGCTGCGCGAGAACGGACGACGCCGCGCGAATGGTGTCGTCATCGGGGTTCACGGCGTCAGAAACGACTAGCCGCTAGCTCCATGTTCGCTTGCCGCAGCTTGTTCACGGCTTCCACAGTCGAATGTTGCATCCTCGGCATAGCCCAGATCCTCGATGATCCACCTCCGAGGCTATCGCCCGGTGTGGACCGGGTTCTGGGGGGAATGTCACGAGCGTCTTCACCCCAAGCCTGGCGCCGCTCGGCGCATGATCGGGTTGCGCTTTTTGGCAATTTGCCCTGACTTCTGTCCAGACCTCTGCAGGGGCAGGGAAGGAGCCATGGACATATTGAGGGGGACGTATTGAGTGTCGATGGGCGCGTTGTGCATGCGCACTCCGCCTCAGTGGGGTGCGTATGCGCCATTGTCTAGAAAGTGAGAGCATGTGATCTATGTTTGGCGGTGTTATTTTTCATGGTTGTCGGTGTACGGACTGACTCGACGAATGAACGCCTCGAACACCGTCGCATCCGCACTATTGCGCCGCCGTTTCCAAATGGAGCCGGCCCCACGGTTCACCCCCGGAAACGATGAACGCCGCCGAGAGACCTCGGGGGCATTATCCTTTTCAAGCGAAGTAGCCGCAAGGGTTTAGCGACGGGGCTCCCGGGGCGTTGTGTCTCTGGCTGCGCGCCGGTCAAATCCCGGCCGCGGCGATCGGGCGGCCACCCTACTTGTCTCGCACCTGCTCCACGGGTAAAGTTCTTATCTCTGATCCACCCGAGCGCGCGTAGAACAATTACGTAGTGCACCTGATTTATGCATCAGGAGGTTGGGGTCCGACTCCCTCCGCACGTACTTCATTCTGACAGACGCGACCCAATCACGGAGCCGCTGAGGGAGAGGGGATGCCGGCGATGGAAATCGGGATCCGGAGCGATCCCGCCTTCTATTTCCCGTTTTCCGCATCCCGCGCCACCTTTTTCTGAGCCTTTGCGGCTCTCTCACAGGAGCGCCGAATGCAAGTGCCCGGCGAGAGCGATGAACTTCCCACTTCGCAGACGGCGCCGCCTGGAGCCCCGGGCGCCTCGGAAGCCCACGACGCGGCGCCCCCTCCGTCTCAAATCGGCAAGTATGTGATCGAGCGCGAAATCGGGCGTGGGGGAATGGGATCGGTCTATCTCGGGGTGCGCGACGAGGGCGGCTTCAAGCGGCTCGTGGCCATCAAGGTTGTGCGCCGCGGAATGGACACCGAGGACATCATCCGGCGCTTCGAGCTGGAGCGGCAGCTTCTGGCGGCGCTGAATCATCCAAACATCGCGCGCTTCTACGAGGGCGGCGTCACCGAGGACGGGCGCCCCTATTTCGTCATGGAGCACATCGAGGGCCGGCCCCTCGATCGCTACTGCGAATCGAACCGCCTCAGCGTCAACGAACGGCTGGAGTTGTTCCGCAATATCTGCCTCGCCGTCCATCACGCCCACCAGAATCTCGTCGTTCACCGCGACATCAAGCCGGGCAACATCCTGGTCACGAAGGAGGGCGTGCCCAAGCTCGTCGATTTCGGCATCGCCAAGCTGCTCAACCCCGGCCTCTCCGCCCGCAATCCCCTGCCAACGATGCCGGACTTGCGCCTGCTGACGCCGGAATACGCCAGCCCGGAGCAGGTGCGCGGCGAGCCGATCACGACGGCCAGCGACGTGTATTCACTCGGCGTCGTGCTCTACGAGACGCTCACGGGCCGTCGCCCGTACACACTGCGAGCGCGGTCACTGCACGAGATCGAGCGGACCGTCTGCGACATGGTCCCTGAGCGCCCGAGCCAGATGGCCACCCGCTGGCCCGCAAAGCAGCCGGACGCGCAGGTGGCTCAGCTGGAGAAGTCGTCATCGATCGTCGGCCGTGAAGGAGGGCCGCACCGTTTGCGCAAGCGTCTCGCCGGCGACATCGACAACATCATCATGATGGCGCTGCGCAAGGAGCCTCACAGGCGATACGCCTCGGCGGAGCAACTCGGCGAGGACATCCGGCGCCATCTGAACAACCTGCCGGTGTTGGCTCGCTCGGACTCGCGCTGGCATCACATGTCGAAGTTCGTCAAGCGGAACAAGCTGGGAATCGGCGCGGCGGCGGCGATCGCACTGCTGCTCTTCGTCGGCTCCGGCGCCACGGCGTGGCAGGCGCACAAAGCGGAGCTGGCGCGGCGCGATGCGGAGATGGAGCGAGAACGCGCGGAGCGGCGGTTCGAGCAGGTGCGCGAACTGGCCCACACTTTCATGTTCGACTTTCACGACGCGATCCATCCCCTGGCGGGCTCGACGCAGGCGCGAGAGCTGCTCGCGAGCACGGCGCTGGTGTATCTTGACAGCCTGTCGCGCGATGCGGCGGGCGACGCGGACCTGCGCAGGGAGCTGGCGTCGGGCTACGAGCGCGTCGGCGACGTGCTTGGGCGCATGCGCACGGGCAACATCGGGGATCTGTCGCGGGCGAGAGAGAGTTATGAGCAGGCGCTGCGTCTGCGCACGGAGCTTGCAAGAGAGCGACCGGAAGATGTAGGAGTGCGGGCCGGGCTTTCGAATATCCACATGCGGATGGGGGATCTGCTGAGCCAACTGGGGGACTCGTTGGGATCGCTGGAGCATTTCCGGAAGGCTCTGCGCATCCGGGAGGAGCTTTCTGATCAGTCGCCGGGGAACTCGCCACTGCGGCGCGGCGTGGCGGTGACGCTTCAGTCCGTGGGGGACGCGCTGATGCGCACGGGGGACTACGATGGGGCGGAGATTCACTATGAACGGTCGGTGTCGATCCGGCAGTCGCTTCTGGACGAGCGTCCCGCGGATCTGGACGTGAACCAACTGCGTCGGGATCTTTCGACAGCGCATCTGCGGCTGGGGCACTTCATGGAGCTCGCGCAGTGCGATGAGGAGCGCGCGCTGCCGCACTATCGGGCGGCGCTGCGGCTTGGACTTGAGCTGCTGGAGGCATCGCCGCAGAGCGCCTGGGCACACCGGCGCGTGATGCGCGCGCATGATTATCTGGCGCGGACGCTTCTATCACTGGGGAGGCATGACGAGGCGGAGCGGCACGTGGGGGAGATCATGCGCATCGCGGCGGCGCTGCATGAATCCGACCCTGCAAGCGTTCAGTCGATCCGGGATCTGCTGCTGGCGCGGGAGACGACGGGGCTGGCGGCGCTGGCTCTCGGGAATGCGGAGGAGGCACTGGAGGGCTTCCGTGAGCAACGCGGATTGGCGGAGCGGATGCTGGACCAGGATCCGCTGAGCGCTGAGGCGCGCCGGCGCCTGCGCCAAGCCGACATGCGCATCGGGGAAGCGCTGCTGGCGCTTGGCCGTTGGGAGGAGACGGCGGATGAACTGCGGGAGGCGCTTCGAGGGTTTGAACGGCTGGCGGAGTCGGATCCGGGCGACATCGAGGTGAAACGGGAGATCGCGGGCGCGCTCAGGCTGCTGGGGAACGCGCTGGCGTCCAGCGGTGACCGGGCGGGGGCGACAGCAATGTATGAGCGGTCGCTGGAGACGCTGCGGGATATGGAGATCACCGCGGACGACCCGTGCGCGGTGCGAAATGCGATCGCGGAACTGGAGAGGCTGCTGGCGGAATCGTGAGGTGGTGTTGTGCCCTGCGCCGGCCAGAGCCTTTCTTGGAAGTGGACGTGAGACACGTGAGGATTTACTTTTTCTTTCTTCGAACGAAATGAGTCTGATTTCGGGCGAATCTTGTGTAAAATAGCGGCTTTGTGCCGCTCCCGTTCAGCTTGCTTTGCGGATATATATCTCTCAATTTGCGAGCCGCACGATGGCTCGAGCGCTGATAGCGTTGGGCGTTGAGCATCGCCGGGAGTGAAGCGTATAGATAGAAGGCGGACGAATTCAGAACAGGAGAATGGGGATGACGAGGAACCGAGTCAGGACGCTGCTGGCGCTGAGTCTGGTGATGTCGTGGGCCGCGGGAGAGTCGGCGCAGGGTGGGGGCGGCGTTCGCGACGGCTTGACGCCGGGCGAATTCGAAAGCAATGTGTTTTCCGCTGAGGATATTTCAAACCCCGTGGTGGCGGCGCCGCTGCCGCCGGAAGATCGCGTCAATTCGTCGGCTGCAATTGCAGACTCTCTGACCGCGGTTCAGGCTGCGGGGCTTGACAGCGCGACGGTGCAATTCGACCAGCTTCCACTAAACGGGCGTCATCCTGGCGGCGGGTATGCGCATCTGCAGTGGGGTGAATCGACCGAGCTAGAGACGCCGGCGGGCAACGTGTACATACAGGGGACCATCGTTTACAGCGAGAATTTTGAGGACTTCTCCCTTGGGCCGATCAGCGGGCAGTCCGGGTGGACCGGCTCCGGGATCATCGAGGAGACGAGTTTCACCGGATTCGGCGAGAGAACCGCGGTCAGAGAGTTCTTTGGACCCGCCCCGAACACGCTCGGCATGCGCAGCCCGTTGTTTCCCGACGTCATCGGCAGCCTGTCGCTTGATGTCGTGATCGAGGGCGCCGGCGCCAGGCATGCAATTACGCCCATCGACTTCTCATTCCCCCTCGTCAACACGCGCCTTGTGTTCGAGCCGAACGGGGAGATCGTCGCGCTCCAGCTGGATCCAGAGTCGGGATCCGGCGTCTTCGAACCGACGACAGGATCCTGGAAATCGGGAGAGGTCAACAGGTTCACCTTCGAGATCGGACACCAGGGCTCGCTCACCATCCGACAGAACGGCCCTGTGATCTTCGAGGGCACGGATGTCGTTTCCGATAGTCTCGGCTACACGATCGGAATGAATCGTCTTAACATCGAACACTTCGACGTGACCGGATCGACGTCGGTCTACATCGACAACATCGAGGCTGTGCGATTGATCGACGCTCGCTTGTATGTCGATCACCAGTCGCCGGCGCCTCCCGGCGAGCGCGACGGGCTCTCCTGGGACACGGCCTTCGTCTCGCTCGAAGACGCTCTGAGCGCGGCGGCCCTGCCGGGGGTCCAGACGCGACAGATCTGGATCGCAGCCGGCAGATACGTTCCCGAGAACCTGCTGGACGGGGGCGACCCGCGTTCGGCCACGTTTCTCGTGCCCCCCGGCGTTCAGCTCATCGGCGGATTCGCGGGAGGCGAAACCAACTATTCGCAGCGCGACCCGGCGTCGAACCCCGTGATCCTCAACGGCGATCTTCTCAGCGACGACGGACCCAACTTCGAGAACCGCGAGGACAACGCCTACAGCGTCGTGACGATTCTGGGCGATCCGAAGGTTGAGCACCCGGAGGCCCTGCTGGATTCGCTGGCAATCCGGGGCGGAAACGCAAACGGCGCAGCGCCCTGGAATACGGGCGGAGGTGTGCGGATGGAGCATGCCGACGCGCAGATGCGCGATGTGCGGATTGTGGACTGCTCCGCGGCGTCGGGCGGAGGGATGTCTTTGATGAGCGACTCGGCCGCGCGGTTTTTGTCGGGTGAGATCAGCGGGTGCCGTGCGACCGGCGACGGCGGCGGCGTGCTGGCGGTGGATTCATGGATGCGGCTGTCGCGAAGCGTGGTCGCGCACAATCGCGCGGTCACGGGGTCGGGCGGGGGCGTCCACTTCAGCGGCGCTGCGCCTGATGGAACGAGATTGATTGACCGGACGCTGTTCCACAACAATCGCGCTGCGGGGCCCGGCGGCGGGGCGGCTGCGGGAGACACACGGATCGTGAACTGCACGTTCGCCGCGAACCGGGCGTCGAGGGGCGCGGGCGTTCACATTCTCGGAGGGGATCTGGCCCAACTGCACAACTCGATCGTGTATCACAACAGGGCGACAAACGTCTCGGGCAGGTCGGCGCAGGTTTCCTTCGGAACGCCGCTCATGGGTGGGAACAACGCGATCGACATCCGATTCAACTGCATTCAGAATCTGGATTCGTTCACCGATGCCCCGACAACGCCGATCCTGGGGAACAACATCGCGGCGAATCCGATTCTGACGGACCATCTCGGGGAGGACTTCCAGCTCTTTCCCGGTTCACCGTGCATTGATGCGGGCTCGAATTCGCTCCAGGTGTCGGACGATATATCGCCAGTCTCGGATCAGTCGACGCCGAACACGGGGGAGGGCTCGCCGCCGATCGTGGATATGGGGCATCATGAGTTCGATCCGTCGGCCGACGGCGCGCCGCGGATCTGGACCAGGCCGGAGGGAGGCTCGCTGCAAAACCCGGGCGGCGGTCTTCCAATCCCCGGGGTTGGCTGGTGGCCTGCCAACCCCGCGCCCGACGCGGAGGGGCACGGGGTTTTTCAGATCGATGGCGCGTACTCGGTCGGGCCGGAGACCGCCGACTTCACGACGGGGCGGCTGACCTTCGTTCGCGGTGACGTGACCATCGACACTTCCGATGTCTCTTCCATCGTGGGTCTTTTCGCGCCGCAGGAAAGCCTCGCGGTGGGCTACTGGGCCGGGGAGAGCGCAACGGTGCGGATCGAAGGTGAAAGCGTGATCGTTGAGGAAGCGGTGATCGGGCGCGATCCGGGCTCGTTCGGGGAGTTGATCGTGTCGCCGGACGCCTTGTTGCAGGCAGAGATGACGCGCATCGTCTCGGGCCGGCACCATCTTGAGGATCCGACCACGCTTCTGATGGGTCAGGTCGTCGTGGAGCGCAATGGGACGCTGTCGGGGTCCGGCGAAATTTTCTTCGATTCGCCGAACGGCGTGGTGGAGAACAAGGGAATCGTGGCGCCGGGCGACGGCTCAGGGACTGGCTCGCTGACGCTGAGCAACCTGGATTACGTTCAAAAAAGCTCCGGCTCACTTTCGATCGACATCGCATCGCCGACCGAGAATTCGAGCCTGGTTCTTGATGGGCTGGACGCCGAACTCAGCGGTTCGCTGCTGCTGAACTTCGTCGGGGGTTACGTGCCCACGGTCGGCGCGACATTCGAGCTCATCACGCTTCCGAACGTAAACTCTCTGGTGCAAGGGGTATTCAGTGCGATTCATGTGAGCGGCCTGCCTGCCGGGCTGGGCGTAGAGATCGAGTACCCAGTCCTGAGGGGAATGCAGGCGCAGGCCGTCACGGTCACGGTCATTCAGGTCGCTTCGCCCGCGGTCGATTTCGAGGAGTTTGAGTCGTTCGACGTTCCCGGCATGCCTGCGGCGGGCGCGCTCATCGATGTGAACGGCGACGGGAGGCTCGACCTGATCGTCGTCGTCCCGGATCAGGACGATCCCGAGAATAGCCCCGGCGTCGCCGCCGTCTTGCTCAATCAGGGAACGACGAACGGAGACTGGGACGGCTTCGAGCTTGAAGCGATCTTCCCCGTCGGCGCCAATCCCGTCGCAATCGCCGTCGCCGACTTCGACAACGCCGACGGACCGGACATCGCCGTCGCGAACCGGGGGGATGACAGTCTCTCCGTCCTGCTCAACCAGGGCGTGGACGGGATGGGCGCGTGGCTCGGCTTCTCGGGCGCGATCGACATCCCGGTGTTGAATGCGCCGCGCGATGTGGCCGCGGCGGATTTCGACGGCGATGGGCTCGTCGACCTGGCCGTGAGCGGTCTTGACGACAACGGCGAGGGCGCTCTCATGATCCTGACCAACTTGGGGCTGTCCCGCAGCGCCCGGGGGACCAGCTTCAGCCCGACCCAGACACTCGTCGTCGGGATCGGCTCGGGCACGATCAACCCCATGGACACGGACGGGGACAAAGACCCCGACATCCCGACGGACATACTCGCGGCGGAGGAGGGCTCCAATGAGGTCGTGCAGTTCGCCAACGTGGACCTCACGGGCATGTTCGCCGAAGAAGCCAGGCTTGAGGTCGGCTCCGAGCCCAGCGACATCGTTGACGGCGATCTGAGTGGAAACGGATTTCCCGACGTCGTGGTGTCGAACTTCAACGACGGCACATTGTCGGTGCTGGAGAACAACGGGGACGGGACCTTCGCCTCCGCGATCACGCTACCCGTCGGGCCGGAGCCCGTCTCTGTGGCGCTCGCCGATGTCGACGGCGAGGGTGCGCTGCCCGGGCATCATCCCAACCTCGACATACTCGCCATCGCAAACAACGATGAGGGGCGGCCCGTGCTCAAGCTGCTCCGCAATATTCGCGGCCAAGAGATCGGGCTCTTCTTTGCTCCGGTCGAAGAGCTTGACGCCGAAACCTGGCCCGTGCAGGTTCTGGTGGGCGATCTGACCGGAAACGACAAGTCCGATATCGTGACCATCAACGCCGATCCAGACCCGCCACCAAAGAAAAAGGCGCTGGAAGACGTCACGGTGTTTCTCAACCTCGGCGGCTTCACGCTGGGCGATCTGAACGGCGACGGAAGCGTCGGCTCCGCCGACCTCGCCATCCTCCTCGGCAGCTGGGGCGTGTGCCCTCCAGAGCCCAAGCCCTGCCCGGCGGACATCAGCGGCGACGGAAGCGTGGGATCTGCGGATCTGGCCACTTTGCTGGGCAACTGGGGGAATAGCAGCGAGTCGCGCTGACCGGAGCGCGAATCTGATGTCCGAGGCCGCGGCGCCGTGATCGAGGGCTCTCTGTACCTCGGTGGTTCTGTGGATATGGTGGTGAACCCTGTCGCGATCGCTGCGCTCGCGTTTGAAAAACAGGCCAAATACTGCTCATGCCGGTGTCTGCAAGGCGGGCGTTAAGTGATCTGCCCGACGAGATGTGGACTCGCATTCGCATCGAGTTCTACAGCGATCCCACGAATGGTGTGTTCAAGAACTCGACGAGTAATCAACATGAGTTTCTATGCCCCGGCAGAGCCGCCGGCATGGACTGCCGAACAGCTCCTGCGGTCTGTTCCCGAGCGCTGGGCCGCCTTTGAACACGATGGCCTCACTTCCGTTGCGCAGCGCGCCCTATTGCTCCTGACCGCCTCCGGTCCTGTCGAGGGGCGTTTCGCCCTCCGCATCGAGATGGCCGGTCAGTCGGGCGCCATCGAAGCCGCCGCCGCCTCACCGTTCCGCGTTGCATGGGATGGGTCGGGCAAATGGCGATTCACCGAGCACGGCGTGATGGCTCGTGCGGATCTCAAGCCGGAGAGATTGCGGAAACTCAATCAGAAACAAATCAAGCTCCTCGCGCACTTCAATGAAGACACGCCGCTGCGGAAGATCTCCCACGAAGACGCTCCGCTCATCGTGCGAGAAGGAATGGGCGATGACCTTTCCGCAATTCGCCGTGAGCAGGTGGATCGGCCACAGCATCACGGTGAGCGATCGGCACTACACCAACGCCGTGCCCGATGAACTGCTCGACAAGGCCGCGAGCATGGCGGGCAGCGCGCAGCGAAATGCGCAGCGGAAGGCGCACGAAACGGGCGGAAATGGGGAGAATGACGAATGCGCCGCGAGCGCGGACGAGTCGCGCAATACGCGGAGTTTCCGCGAGTTGCGGGACATTTCCACAAGTCCCTGTAGTGGAAAGAAATGGAGCCGGGGGGATTCGAATCCCTGTGCGCGCTCGGTTTCTCCCGAGAACCACGCGAGTTCGCATAAGCGCGCAGCGCTAGGCGCAGCGCGCGGTGCACGGGGTGGGGAGTCGGGCGAAGATCCCGCCGGCGGAGCGGCCCACGACAGCACCAGTTCGCCCGTGTCCACGAGTGGCGCTTTCGGCGGGACCGAGGCGGGAGACCCCGACCTCGCCCGACTGGTGGCGGCGTGGGCGGGGCTTCCCGAGGCGGTCCGGCGGGGGATGGTGGCGATGGTGGAGGGACTAGGGAGTGAGGCGTACTGATCGGCACTCACGCTGACGGTGGACCCAGCAGCCGCAATAACTCGCTGGCGAGCCAGTCGGCGTCCGCGTCCGGAGGACAGAGCGGATGCTCGCGCATCCTGATGCGTCCGAGCCCGTTCGCCGGCGCAAGGAGCTCTTCGATCACCCGAATCGCCACGAGGAGTCCGTCTTCGCCGGCGTGCCGGCGCGCGAGAGTATTCGCGACAGCGTCCTCGTCTTCGGTGAGCATCGCGACGATCCGGTAGAGGTCCAGGGCGTGATGCCGTCCCTCGTCCTTGTCCGCATCGTTGATTCGGTCGCGAAGGGCGCCGAGTTTCATCAGTGCATACGGGAACGCTTGCGGCACGAGCACTTCGCTCGATCGGTCACCTGAAACGATCTTGATGCGACGCGGCTCATGCTCGACTCCGAGCGCGTCATCCGTCGCACGGGCGTGCAAACCCTTGGAGCCTGGCGGGCGCACACGCACCGCGTCGCGCTTCACCTTTGGTTCGAGCGGTCCAAGCGGCCCGACCATGATGTCCACGATCACATCGCGGCCATCGACGACCCGCTTGAACTTCATCCACTCGACGCCCGGGACGACTTCGAACCCGAGAGTGTCGAGCGCGCTGCGATGGCGGCTCATCGCCTCGGAGTCCAGAACGATTTCGGCCCGAAGCACAAGATCGATGTCTTGGGTCGTCCGAGCAGTCGGCCACCTTGACGACGGAAGGAGCGTGCGGGCGCCAGTGTCCTGCAGATGCCGCTGCTTAAGGTAGAGACCAAGCCCGCCGGCGAGCAGCAGATCGGCGCCGCCGCCAAGAGCCTCGTCGAGATCAATGACCGTCGTGATGAGTGGATCGACCGGCATGCTTCCGGGAGATTAGTCGATCCCGTCGAGGATCGATCTGCGAATGCTTTCCGCCATTTCCCTGTCTCGTTTGTCGCCAGCGACGAGCTCGAGGTATGTCTGCACGGGCGAGGCGTACACCACCCCAGAGGGATCCCGCCGGGCGTCGAAGATGGGAGTTCTATCTCGCGTCTCGATGATCGTCAGGTCGGAGAAGCGTTCCGTCTCTTTCCATAAGTCTCCCGCGCGTTTGCGAATTACGCTGAGATCCTCGCAGTAGGCATCTGGTTGATCCGATCGGAGCCCGCTGGCGTAGCGGCCTTGTGATGAAACGCCCGAAAGGACGAGTCGAGGCCGAGACTCGGCGCCGTCAACGCGTCGGAAGAACTGGTCGAGACCACCCACTTTAAGCGTCGCGGTGCGTTTCAGGGACGGCTTCTCGAAGCTCTCGCGAAGCTTGTCGAGCAGTGCTTCTGGCTGGAGCAGTGTGATGCTCGCGTCGGTCCGGCGAATTAGTACATCCTCGACCATCCGCGCGAGCGCCTTTGACACGGTCGACAGAGCGACCTTGCCGCCACGCGATTCAATCTCGTCCTTGATCGCCGTCACACTCCCGAACTCGCGCCGGCAGAGAAATACGCGCGGCACGATGGAGGTGGCGCCCCGATAGGCGTACTTGCTCGGCTGCGACTCCGGGTACCGGTTGGGCCGACCGGATCGACGGAGGTAGAGCACGCCCGGGACCAACGCGAGCCCGTTGCCGCTCAGATCGATCCCCGAGACGCCGCGCTCATCGAGCCAGTCGAGCGCTCGCTCGCTGAGGTAGGGAACGATGACCATGGGCCAGAGACCGGTCATGTCGGCGGCTTTGTCAGCCCTGCTCGCGGCCTCCTCGAGCACTCGGGGCGTGCTCCGGGTCTTCGCCTCTGCGGCAAACTCGAACGCCCGATCCCCCCAGCGAACAGTGACCCGGAAATCGGGCTGGGCGCCTCCGACGTCCCGCGCCCACGGTTCGACAGCCAGTTCGGTCTCCGGCCCCCAAGGTGAGCCGAACCGCCCGAGAATCTCGGGGATGGCGTTCTCGGAGATGGACTTAGAGAGGGGCATATTTCCAGTATATCGGTATTTTCCGGTATCGGAAACAATGGATAAACTGGAAATTCAGGCTACGGCGTTGGACCTGTACACGCGTGCGGCGAGGGATCTCGGCGATGCAGAGGGGCGGCCCAAAGGGGCCCGGTCCGGTTTGAGGCGGCAGAGACCTTCAAATGATTTGAAGGTTTCTGCACTGCCAGTTGTGTCAAAACGCTGACTCTGGGCTTCAGGAGCCGACGGAACGACACGCGGCAGTCCGCCGCAGTGACGACCCGTCCGCCAAGCCGAGGCTCCGGCTCAGACAACTGACAGAACCGACGAAACCCGGCGCCGTGGCCTGGCAGGGTCGATCGGCGACCGGTTGTGTCAGGCCACGGGTCCTCCGTAGCGATCCGTTCAGCCGACGCCCGCGGGAACAGCCGCGGATATCGACAGACTTTCTTGCCCTGTCCGGTCCGGTCCGGATCCCGCCCCACGGCCGCCCACGCGCCCGGAATTGGCCCGTGTGGCGCCAGGGCGCCCGGTGGCGGGCCACGGGGGGATCCGGCGCGACGGTCGCGGCACGTGGCGCCCTGCGCGCCCGTATGGCGAGGCGTCGGTCGGGGTCACGCTTCCTCGACGGGCTCGATGAGGGACCGGTCGTCGTTGGCGGGGCTGTTTACGCGCGTGCCGACCGGGTGGGCGATCAGCGTGCCGTCGGCGGCGGGGCGGAGCAGCGCCTGCGCGGCATCGACGCTCGCCATCGGCGCGGTGGATGCGCCAGGGCCGCTTGCGCTTCGAGCCCTCGACCGCCTGCCACTCGTAGAACGAGTCGGCGGGGACGATGCAGCGGCGTCGGCGCATGGCGGCGCGGAAGGCGGGCTTGGCCGCGGCGGTCTCGGCGCGGGCGTTGATCATCCGCGAGCCGATGGACGGGTCCTTGGCCCACGAGGGGATCAGTCCCCAGCGGGCGATCGCGCCCTCGCGGCCGCCGGCGGCGATCGGGCGCACGATGAGCGAGGGCTGCGTGGGGGCGACGTTGTAGCTGATGGGAAGCTCGACGCCCGGCGGGCGCGCATCCATCGCGCTGCACATGGTCTTGACATCACGTTCGCGGGTCATTCTGCCGCACATATCACCAGCGTACCCGCCGCAGGATCGCGGCGGGGCGCGTCATGGAGGACATACCCATGCTGAAGATCGAGCAGCGCGCTCCGAGCGCGATCACCCCCTACGAGAAGAACCCGCGCGACAACGACGCCGCCGTCGACGCGGTGGCTGAGAGCATCACGCGCCTCGGCTTCCGCCAGCCCATCGTGGTGGACGAGGCCGGCGTCATCGTCTGCGGCCACACGAGGTGGAAGGCTGCGAGAAACTCGGACTGAAGAGGCTATCGGCGTGTGTCGCTCGCGACCCTGGTCATCGTCGCACAGATGCAACCTCTCCCCTTTCGCTGCTCAGGGCACTTGTCCAAGCATGAACTCTCGCACCCGCCCCAGTCCATCGGCTTGCACGCAATGGCGGGACAAGACGTCCAGGCATGTCAGCCAGCCGCCTTCTTTGGCGTTGGTGTCGATGCAGATCGTCCACCCGAAGTCCCGAGGCAGGCAACTCTTCTGCGCGGTGTGCCCGCATATCACCATTTTGCCGCTGATGTGCGGCCGCGGAGCTGCGTAGATCTTCAGCCAGAGCAAGATGTGTGGCTCCTGTTGACGCATCAGAGCCACGGGGTCGACGCCTGCGTGGACGAAGATGGCCTCCGGCTCCTCTTGCCAGAGCCGCGTCGAGCGAAGGAACTCGCCGTGTCGACGCTCGATCTCGACGTGATCAGCGGTGTTCTCATCCAGTCCATAGGAGCGAACCGTCTCTCGGCCGCGCTTTGTGGCCCACGCGCCGAAGTGCTGCGGCATCTGCAGCACATTGATCAGCTCGTCGTCGTGGTTGCCCCTCAGAGCGACGGTCCGCGGGCGGCTGGTCATCGCCTGCACGAGGTCAAGTGTCTCCGCCGAGTCTGGTCCGCCGTCGACATAGTCGCCGAGGAAGATCAGCCGGTCTTGATCTTTGACCTGAATGGCGTCGAGTAGCGCACGGAGGCTCCGCACTTGCCCGTGGATGTCGCCGATCGCAAGAAGCCGCGCAGATGTCATCGGCATGCCCTTGATCCGTCACCTATACCGCCAGGTCTTAGTGCTCATCAAGCGTGTCCGGTCGCCGTCGGGGTCGTCAGAACCTGGACTGGATGGGATTCATGCGCCGGCATGAGTGAGAGCAACCACGTATACATCTCCAGCGGGCAGACAGGGTCCTGAGCGACCGATCATCCAGTGACTGCCGCGGGTTTGTCGCTGTTCTTGAGGTGATCGCGCACTCTCATGAGGGCGATGCCCAGCCAGTTGGTTCCCCTCCACTTCTCGGGAATCAGCGCGTCAGGGTGCTCGGCGGGCAAGCCAATTCCCCAGACTTCGTCCTCGGGGCTTGCCTCAGCGATGAGCCGATCGCCCGTCGCGAGCAGCAGCTCTCGAAGCTCATCGTTCTGCTCGAACTTCGCGAGGTTGCCTCGGAACACGACCTGCTGACACTCGGCTGCCCAGAGATCGGCGTCGAACGGCTTAACGCTGCGGCCGAACGCTTTCTGCTTCCGAGGGTTTCGAGTAGCCATGATCCGATTCAGGGCGTCCAAGTCACCGAACATGCGGGCCTTCTCAGACATCATGAACTGTTCACAGCAATTGTAGGAGATTGCGTCCAGTACAAAGGGGGATGGATGCCATTGGGATGGCCAGCCATCCCAAAACAGCACCAGTCGCTCTGTCGTGATGACATCATGCATGTCATATCATACCAACTCGGGCAACTTCACCTGACCTATTCCCCATGAACACAGTCCAGGCGGAGTATTGCACTCCGGGCCGGATCAGGTGGATCAAGGCCACGGGTAGGAAGCGTCATTCGGCGGAGGTGATCATGAATAAGCTTTGCCAGGTGGACGTAGATCTCTGGAGGTAACGCAGCCATGGGGGGTGTGCAAGCTGCTTGACGTGACCGAGGCCATCTGTCCGCTGTCCGCCGCTACAACTCTCAACTTGGTCCGGACTTATTCGGCGCTGATCGCGTGTTGCATGAAATCAAAGTTCAGAGTGAGACACCCTCACATCCGATACGGTTCGCGAACTTATCCCAGTCCGAGATCATCGAGCTTCCGTCGGAAGCCGGATTCGTCACACAGGGTGTGGACAAAGCCTCCGTCCGGCTTTTCGTACGAGATCACACCTCCTCCAGAAAGCTCGATGACGATCACCGGATCTCGAGCGTTCGCAGACCGCCGCGCAGGTATATCGATGGCCTTGCCCAGAAGGGCTTTGAGGGTCATTCCAGTGCACTCCCCGGCGAGCAACCAGCGTCCAGGGCATCCCGGAATCTCCTTCCACGTGAACCGGGACCGAAGCTGTTCCAGTGTTGGGAGTGGTGGTGTCATCTGAACAATTCTCGTCTATCCGGTCGGTCTACAGGCATTGGCGATGAGTCTTCCGTTGTAGATGGCGAGTTTGTCGTCGACCTATCGACGACTCTGAGGATGCCGCGAACCCAGGCTGGCAGCGGGCCGAGACCGTCATCGAAGTCAAAACCCTGTGTTCTGTGGGCATGAGCACTGGCAGACCCGAATACACCAAGTCGGTCGAACAACGGTTTTGAATGTTAATCAAGCCGTGTGCATCCTACAAGCCTCGGTGCCGTGGCAGCGGGTTTGACAAGGCGGCTGAACAGACCTCTCGCCAAGAGACAGCCTGGCCGGATGATGCAGATCCCTAACCCTGCAGCTGGTGCAGGAACAGGGACAAGCGCGCCGCCCGCGGTAGTGACGCGAAAGCGGCCGGATTCGCGGGGCATGGCTGGTCAAAACTCCTTTCCCAGCGACGGACGCTGGTAACGAGTCACTCCTTCATCGTGTAGTAGTTACTTTACCGGCGGCGGCGGGCCGATCCGGGCACGGCTTAGAAACATCCCCGGCCGCGGCGGAAGCTGGAAGGGCGGCGTGATGTCCAGATCACGCGGCGGTGAACTGGCCGCGGTCCACCTTGGCGAAGCGGGAGTCCTTCCCCTTGGCGGCGATCTCGCGCGTCATGGCGGCGTAGAGGGTGGCGTGGGGCGTCTTGCCCACGCCGGGGGTCCACAGGCCGCGTTCGATCACGCGATCGACAATCTGCTTCGCCTGCAGTGGCGCCTTGGCGTCCTTGAGGACGGTCGCCGCGGCGTCGAGGAGGCTGATGCGCTTCGGCGTGTCGGCCTTCGGCGCCTTGGCGCGTTTCTTCGGCGTGGTCGCCTTGCTCTTCTTCGACTGGGCGAACGCCTCGTTGTGGGCGTCGTTGGCGAGCTCCTTGGCGCTCGGCGATTCGTGGTCCTGCTTCGACTTTCGCTGCTTCGCGGGCTTCTTCTTGTTCGCGCCGGGCATGGGCGGATCGGGCTCGTGGACGAGTTCGGCGCCGGGGTTGGCCTTCATCGCGGCGCGTTCGGCCTGCTCCCGGGCCATGTAGCGCTTGGCGCTGACACTGTCGCCGCGTTGCCAGCGGTAGGCCATGCCGGGACCGTCGCGGAAGACGACGACTTGCTCCGCCGCCTCGGACAGCCCGCTCCGCTTTTCGTTCGGCGGCACGGTCACGGTGACGGCCTTGCCGTCGCCGCGGATCACCGTGCCGGTGTGAGCGGCCTCGCCGCTCTTCTTCGCGACGCGGTCGCAATTCTGCCTGGCAGCGCCCTCAACGCGGGCGGCACTGGCGCTCATCCGCGGCGCCTTCTTCTTCGTGGTGGCCTTCTTCGTGCTGGTCTTCTTCGTGCTGGTCTTCTTCGCCATGTCGTGGCTCCTTCTGGTTGGCGTGGAAATAAAAACGCCCGCAACAAGCGGGCGTCAGATGGCTCGGATCTCGATGTCCCGGCTGCATGCGGGGCAGGTCAGCCGCGTGGGCGGCGGCGTCTTCTCCCGCTCGCTGTCGAGCACATCACGCTCGATGGTCGCCCGCTCGTAGCCGCGGCTGTAGGCGAGGTCGAGGACGCGCATCGCCGTCTCCAGCAGGTCCTCGGGGTCGGCGTCCATGATCGTGTCGGTCCAGCGGACGATCTCCGCGGACCGCTTGAGCTCGTGCTGCTTCAGGATCTGTTCGATTCGCTCGCTCATGGCGATCTCCTTTCAGTCGTTCTCGCTGGCGTCGTCGAGGAAGCGCTGGACCTCGTCCAGCTCCATTCCGCTGATGAAGGCGACGGTGTTGAGCAGGTTGCTGCGAACCTCCTTGAGGTCGCCGACGTAGCCCCAGTTCCGCTCGACCAGTCCGGCGGCGCGTTCGTGGTGCTTGTCGAGCTCCATCTGCAGGACGTCGATCAGGCGGGCGATGTCGCTGCGGGCGCTGGCGTACTGCGCCGTGTTGGCCTTGCGTTCGCGATTTCTTCTGGTCCTCTTCATGGCCTTGTCCTTTCGTGTTCTGCGGCGGCCGGCATGGCCTTCGCACATGCACATGAAGGGGCATCCGGCGGAGAACATCCAGTCGAAAACGCTGCAATTCCAGAGGATTCCGCACTTCGCGCCAGATCTGGGCCCGCATGTGAAACAGGGGCGACTGCGCCGATCCGCGCGAGGTTCGCGCAGGTTGGCCCGTGTGGCGCCCGGCGCGCGCGGGCGGCGCAGCGCGCACATCCCCGCCCCTTCGCCACACGGGCGAACGTGGGCCGCCGTGTGGCGCCCGGGCGACGCGGGGGTTGGACCTTCAACGCGGAGGCAGCGTGACATGTCCGAGCAGGCGTCCAGTCAATCAGCGCTGAATCCCGCCGCCTTGCCCGTGGAGGCCGCGGCGGCGCTGCTGTCGCGCGCTGGCGGCGCTTCCGGGGGCGGGGGGATCACGGCGGACATGCTCCGCGCCGACATCGAGGCCGGCGCGCCGACGAACGCGGACGGGACCATCAACCTCGTGCACTACACCGCATGGGTGGTGCGCGAGATCGCGCAGGGAGGCGCATCCGGTGCCGGTTGACTCCCGGAAGATTGATCCCCGCCGCCTGCGCCCGGGCGAGCTGTGCCGCCTGCTGAACTCCACGCCGCTGGGCGAGGTGATCGGCGAGCGGCAACTGCTGCGCCATCGCACGCGGGCCGGGATGCGCATCTGCGCCGATGGCGACACGCAGCGCGTTGATCTGCTGCGCTACGCGGCGTGGCTGGTGAGGGAGCGGCATGCGCGCCTGGCCGAGCCCGAGATCTCGGAGGCTGAGGAGTACGAGCGCCATCGCGAGCGGACGCGGGCGCGGAGCGTGTCCCTCAGCCGCGCGGGGCGCGACATCGGTCCGCTGCCCGAGGTCGTGAATCCGCAGCGCAAACAGGAATGCGAGCGCGACTTCCGGGGGTTCTGCGAGCGGTACTTCCCGGCGACCTTCCACCTGGCGTGGTCGGAGGATCATCTGAAGGTGATCGCGCGAATCGAGCGGGCGGTGCTGGAGGGCGGGCTGTGCGCGATGGCGATGCCGCGGGGAAGCGGCAAGACATCGCTCTGCGAGACGGCGTGCCTGAGGGCGCTAGTGTACGGCCATCGCGAGTTCGTGGCATTGATCGGGGCAGATGAGGCTCACCGTGGTGTGGCCGGACGACCTAGCCGGCGGTAGTGTGGCCTTGATGGGCTTCAAGTACGGCTGTCGAGTGGTGTAGTTGGGGCTTTGGCTATAGGAGCGTCGCGAAAGGTCCTTTGGCATCCGACCTCCGCGGGTGTTCTGACTCTGAAAAAAGAAAGGAATTACGAGATACACAATCTGGATTTTGGGTAAACTTCGCCCATGAGCGGTGAGGAACCTCGTGGAAAAGACCAGGGACCGTCCACCAGTGAGTTGTTGGAACGGCTCGTGCAAGATGCTCCGGCAGGATCGGGACGAGCCTTGTGCGCCGCATTGGGCGCGCACTTGGATGAGTTGCACCTCAAAACGATCGGTACAAAACCCTTGCCCAGCCCGGCAGATTTGCTTATCCAGCTCCGTAACCTGCCCGCGCGTGAAGCCCAGTGGCGATTGGAAGACTACCTCAAAGAACTACGTAGCCGCATGCATGCTGGCGATATCGTGCGCTACAGCCGGGCAGTTGAGCAATGGGCCACCGTCAAGCGGGCCGAGTTGGATCCCAAGCTGTTGCTGGCCTCCAAGAGGGGCTTCATGGAGGTAGTTCGTAAGGCGAAAGCCTTCGACGAATATACGCGTGTGTTTGCGGATTTCCATCCGCGAATCATCGACGACGAGATTAATGCCATCTTCGAGCAGATATCCGCTTCGGAGTAAGCAGCGGCGGCGCCGGGGCGTTCAACCCATAAATGAATGCGCGACATGGGGACTGAGGCCCCCAGAACGTCAGGTATACTCTGTAGATTCCCCTTACAATGTATACAAGGCGGTCGATCGGGTGTAGGGAGACAAATTCATGGATAGACACATGAAAGAACACTGGGCTTGGTTGGTCCTACTCTTGGCGGGGATCCCGTTGTTCGCGGGCTGCCAGACCGTGGTTCGAGTTGTGGTCGAGCCGGATCGAGGCCTTCGGGAGTATGACATAAACGAGGGCAGGGCTGTGTTGGTCGACGTGCTCTATTCCAGAAAGTCCCTCGAACAGTTGCGACAGCATGACCGTGACAGAGGCCTACCGGCCGCCGAAGAATGGTTTGGGAGAGCACGAGATTCCGGGAGTTGGACTCGAAATCAAGATGTCTTGATCGGCGAACTCAGGTTTAATCCACACAACATGAGCACAGATTCTTGGGACGTTCGTACCGGCGACGGCCGCGACTACTCCACCACCGAGCATAATCTCTTTTCAGAGGGGATGTCTCTGGAGCGGTTTGTGAGCCGCTACGGATACGTAATCGCCTTCGTAAAGTATCTCCCAGATGGGAGAGCCGATTTCAAGTCGGTTCAACACACCCGTGAATCCAAGGACGGGACCTTCCGAGTACGGCTCGGAAGAAGTTCCCCTTCGTTTCCATGACGCCCATTCGGCACATGACACCCCATGGCCCGACCACTTCCAAATCTCGCAGCTTTGGCATGGCACTCGGGCATGCTGCTCGATCCAGTGCATTTCCAATGGGTAGAGCGGCGCCAGGAGCGACTCCTTGCTCACGCGCGAGCTGCAGGGCTGGTGGCGCCTTGGGGTTTCGAGCATGTCCAACCCTGGTGGGACGGCGCCAGCTTGGGGCTGGAGTCCTGCCGGGCAGTGTTCCCCAGCGGCGTCGCCATCGCGGCGCCTGAGACCGACGAAGTCGAACCGCTCACGATCGGCCCTGTGACAGATCCCGGCGTCAGCCATACCACCATCTACCTCACTGCGCCCCGCCAAGATCAACTCGGTCGGTGGAGCGACCGTGACGCGCTCTTGCGGGTCCAAGTCGAGGCGGCCGATTTCCTTGACGACCAGAGTCATCCACAAGAAATCTCAGTGATACGACGCAGGCTGCGTTTAGCGCGAGATGGCGAGACGCTCGCGGGTTGGGATACACTGCCCGTCGTGCGTCTTCGTCGCAAGTCGAACCTCGACGATGAGTTCGAAATCGACCCTACCTTCATTCCGCCTCTGTTGCGCGTGGGCGCCAGTGAGGTCGTCGTAGTGAAACTCGATCGGCTGGCCATACGCATCCGAGACGTGGCCGCCTCGGTCGCAGGCGATCTGGCGGGCAAGCGCATCGGCGGTGCGGGCATGGATTCAGTCACGACATTCATGGTGCAGAAACTCCAAGCCCTCAACCGCGTGCTCGGCCTGCTCTCTCCGCTTGAGAAACAGAACGACCTGCATCCTTTTAACCTCTACGTCACTCTGTCCTCGTGCTTGGGTGAGTTGGCCTTTTTTGGTGAGAGCCGCGTGATGCCCGATATCGAGCCATATCGACATGACGTGTTCGGACAGCAATTCGAAGAGCTGCGCGCCCGGTTCGACGACCTCCTGTCCGCTGGTTTCGAACCACTCTTCGAGCCGATGCCCATCGCATTGGTCGACGGCCGGATCTGGGAGGCGGACCTGAACGGCTGGCATCCCGACACGCAAGGCTTGATGCTCGCAATGCCCCTGGGCGAGCTCGATCGTGAGGCCGCAATGCGGACCTTGCGTGATGCAAAGGTATTTGGCAACAAGGATGTGGATGTCGAGCGTTATGCCCTCGCAGGTCTGACGCTCCGACCGAGGGAGCACCGGCTAACGGGGTTGCCCGAGCGCTTCGTATACGCAGACGTCGATCTTCGCGCCTCGGCGTCCGAGCGAGTTGAAGCCTTGCGCGCGTCTCCCAAGCTGTGCGTCCTGCTGGAATCGCCCAACAGAGCGCCTGAGCAGATGGCCCTGTTCTGCGAAAGGGGTGACACATGACGACAACCGAGCCTGCGAGCGACCTGATCGACCTGTGCTCGCCGCTTTTTCTCCTGCTGGCGTCTCTACGAGCCGCGCCCGGACAGTCTCTTGACGATTTGAAGCGCGACCGCGAACACTTCAAGCGGCTCCTCGCGGAAGCAGAGGCTTCGGCCAAGAGTGATCCGCAGCTCGAGCACCTCTTCCGACAAGCGCGCCCGATTCTGGTCTGTGGCGCTGACGGCATCGCCAGTGACAGCAATTTCTTCGATTCCAACAGTTGGCCCCGGCTCGAGCAGGAATTGCTCGGCAGCGATCTTGGCGGCGACCTGTTCTTCGATCTGCTCGAGTCCGATCCACACTACGCTGAGCAGCAACTTTATGAGGTATTCTTTGTCATCATCACCTTGGGGTTTAAGGGTCGGTACGCCAACAAGCCGGAGCGTCTTATAGAGCACAGGCAGCAACTGGCTCGAAAACTGGGTGTCGAGAAGGGTGAACGCGATCATCGGATTTGTCCAGAAGTATATGATCGGATTTACAAGACAGCGCCATCGGAAGTCGACGCCGTGCGCGTCGCGCGTTTGGTTGTGCTGGCGGCGGGCATCCTGGGTCTACTCATCATCGGCAGGTACGTGGTCTATTCTCACGCCGTCGGGAAATTGAGCAACGAAGCCAAGCAAGGCCTGATCCAGCAATGAGCAGGAATTCCGCCCGAGTCGAGAGGGGGAAATCGGCATGTTCCAGCAGTTTGTCATACGGGCCAAGCGACTCACAAACACGCTCAAGAAGGCGAGTAGATTTGTCGGCCCCATTGCAAAGCTCAAGCCCGTTCACTGGGCGCTTATCGCCGTACTCGCCACGATCGCCTTGTCCATCGGCGTGTACCTCATCTCATCGAGTGTCATCCTTGCTGTGGGCACGATCTTTGTCGTCGCCACCTGCGGGCTGGCATTGTGGGTCATTACGTTCCTCTCACGCCGTGCAGGTCGCGCCAAGGCCGACCGTTGGGACAGGGAAGAAGAAGATCGTCAAGCAGCCCTCGATGAAGCACGGAGAGAATGGCTCCAGGCCGTCCGCCAGTGGGAGCAGCACGGAGTCAGCCGATATGAAACCCCTTTCTACATGCTCATCGGCGAGTCGAAGGCCGGAAAGACCAAGTCGCTCCAGCGGTCTGGCCTGAACTTTCCGATCGGCGACGCCGCGATCAAGGGCTCTGCCGGCACGCGCAAATGTGATTGGTTCTTTGCCAATGAGGCAATCATCCTCGATACGGCTGGTCGCTATGTCATGCCCAAGCACCACGCCGTGGAGGGGCAGAGCAACGATGATGAAAAGAATGCAACGACCGATCGTGAGGAGTGGCTTCAATTCCTCGATTCGCTGAATAAGCTGCGTCCCCGCGCGCCGATCAACGGTGTCGTCGTCGTCATCCCCGCAGACGCATTAATCAACGACAACCCCGACCTGCGCATGGCGAAAGCCACGCGCTTACGCGACGCGCTGAATGACCTTCGTAAAGGCCTTCAGCTGCAATTTCCCGTGACCGTGATGATCACCAAGTCGGATATCATCGGCGGATTTCGCGAGTTCTTCGAGAGCATGCGTGGCGCCGAAGCCACACAGCTCCTTGGCTGGTCACCCCCAGTCGATCAGTGGCGGGCCTTGTTCGACCTCGAGCAGTTCCGCGCCGGCTTCAACGCGATGGTGCGAAAGTTTCGCGGCCGCCGACTCGAGATCATTCATGCGCGATCTGATAAGATCCGTGCGGACGAATTGGGCCGGATCTTCTCCTTCCCCGAAGAATTCTCCCGTCTTCGTGAGCCGCTGGCCGAGTATCTCAATGAGATGCTGGCGGAGAATCGCTACCTGGGACAGGTATTCTTTCGTGGCGTGTTCTTCAGCTCTTCGCTCGTAGAGGGGTCGCCGGCTTTTCGAGCCTGTGAGGAGCTTTTGGGCCGCTCGATCGAGGGCTTCGGCTTCAAGACCGAGAAGGATCGCACACTCTTTGTCCGCGACTTCTACTCCGAAAAGGTCTTCTCCGAAGCTGGTCTGCTGCGACCGACGAGCCGCCGCGAGCGCGTGTCGCGCAAGATCAATCAAACTGGCTTCTCGGTAGCGGTGGGCTTGATGGTGCTGGGCCTGGCGACGCTGATGTATCGGGGCTGGGTGCATTACAGCGATGCCAACAAAGAGATCCAACACGTCAAGAGTGCAGCCGAACTTTCCAGTGGTTCAGACCCTGTGGATGCGCTTGATCGCCTCGAGGCGCTGGCGGATCTCATTGATCGACTCGATGGCAGGCAGCAACGATTGGATGGCACGCCGTTGGGGACAACGGTGCTGCAGCCCGGCTCATTCGATCTACTCAGCCAGACGGCGCGACAGGGACTCCAAAAGAACCTGAGATCGCTTTTCGAGCGACAATATGCCCATCACATACTTGAGCCTATTAAGCTCGAAAGAGTGATTCTCGATGAAGCCCAGGAATCGATGAAGACCTCCGAATCTCGCCGCCAGTGGAAGGCTGCGCTCACCACAGTCTTTCAAGGGTCGACAGGCAAGCCGATGGATTCAGAGGGGCTGCGGCACGCTCTCAAGCTTTCTGTGCCGAATGACCAACATCTACGTGAGCGTAAGCTCAAGCTATACGACCGGTACAAAGCTTGGCGGGGCGGCGAATCCGAGAGTGTGTCCCAGGTCTGGCAGAACCTGCCCGATATCATTGTTAGGAGCCTGCGACACGACAACCATTTCTATTGGTATCCACGCGATGCAGTACCGGGTGGATGGTTCATCGAGCCGCCGCACTCCGCTATGGACGCATCGTTGCGTCAGCCATCCGCCGACATGGGGGGAGTGGATGCCCAAGCCCACTCTGTGCTCCCCAGGTTGACGCCCGTCACACGTACGGTGGAGATCGCTCGGCAGATCCAAAAGGTCGATGATGCATGGGGATCGCTGTCGGTATTCAATCGCGAATTCCCAACACGAGGGACTCAAGCCCGACTTACGTTGGGGCAGAGCGGTGTCGCGGATCTCTTCGCGTCCAGTGCGTACCTCAGACTCCTCGCCTCTTCCGACATGACCATTGATACTGATGCCCGTGACAGGCTGAATGATGAACGCAATGCATTTCTAGGCAAGCTGGAGGCGTCAGTCGGCAGAACCACTCTCTGGCATGATCTCGAGCAACTGACTGAGGGACATTTCACCGGAAACGTTCCACCGATTCCACAGCGTCTTACGCAAGACGGCTGGATGGAATCGGTGGATGCCGATCCAAATCAGTTCCGACTCACCCAGACGGCTCTCGCTCGATTCGACGCGGCAGGGCATCTCTACTCTGCTCTCCGCGAATTGAAAGCCCTCCGCCCAGGAGAGGCGTGGGAAGAGCGTGTTGGCGATGCCGAAGTCCCTGGGGTCTCTCCTGACGCGATCGAGACATACTTGCCAGCGGCAGTCTGGGCGAACGTGCTCTCAGTTGAAAATGACTCACACGCCTTTCATGAAGAGTTTTTAGTCGATGTCGCGGACCGTATGGAGTCGGTGTCGAAGCGCCTTGACGAACTGAAGAACGCGACGAATGATTCCCATGCCGGTCTCTCAACGCTCGGCGATCACCTGCACGATCAACTCCTTCTCGCTGGCCTCGACGCGATGCGGGACGTGCTCAGGCGAGAATTGCGAAGAATGCCTCCCGATGGCGGCTTTGCGGCCTACATCGTGCACCTGCGCACTCCATCGAAACCAGACTTCGATGAGGATTACGTGAATTATATGGACGGCGCCCTCCCTGCGCTCGTCGACAAATTCATCGTGCCGTTGGCCAGTCACGTTGACCGACTCCACCCGAAGATGACTCCGGAACATGAGCTGGCCACGAGAATCGTGCGAAGTAAGCAGGACGTCATCCATGAACTCAACCAAGGATTGCTTGCGTACCTTGATCAGTTTGAAGAGTACTGGCGTGACTGTCTGAAACCACGGGCACACTCAGATAGTGCATCATCAGGTAGTGCACCAGGCGAACATTCCCTCAGCCCCCTCGATATGTTTCCCAAATCGAAAAACTTGAATCTGGACCGATTCCGGCGGTCTTCGATGCGGGCCTACTATGTATCCTTTATCACAGAACGGCTCCACGGCTACGGTCGCGCCTGGAAATTGGGCAGCGACTCGTGGTCAGGCCCCTCGCGTGAACAGATGACGAAGGTTGAAGGTCTTCAGCTGGCATGGCATACTCTCGAACAGCTTATGCTCAATCGAGCATCGATTGATCCGCCGGAAGATGAAGATCAGACTGCGGAACACATCGGTTTGGTAATCGACTGTGCGCTCGATATTCTCGATCTTCAAGATCAGCGTGTCGCACTCGATCGCGAGGCGCTGCTGAAGAATTGGAACGACAGGAAGGACGCATTTAGAGCTTTAGTACCGCGCGGCGACGAGCCACCGACTTTGACGCAGCCGCACTCCCTTGTCGAAAACTACGTTCGGTTGTTCGCTGAACGCGTCGAACGGTCTTTGCGCGAGGAGATGGGAAAACTGGCGAAGAGAGAACTGCGTCAAATGGTCGATGCTCTTGGCGACAATGGGAACAAATTCCCATTTAAGGACGCGAGAGGAGACGTAGGCAACGTTGACGCCGATGAGCTGCAACGGTTCATTCGTGCGTTGGTGCGTTTCGAGTCAGACTATACCAACCTCTGCCCACGAAGAGTCGAGCTTGAGAATCGACGCCGTAGTCGCGAGCCTCTTGCACTCATGTCCGAAGATGTCGAGATGTTCCTTGAGCATTCGCGCCAACTGGCGTACTTTCTCTACGGTGCGGAATGGCGTCAGATTAATGTCCCCGCCCGCTCTCTCAATCGTCGCAACCCGCCTGTCAAAATCACCACCAATGCCAATGCCTTTGAGAACATTCGATCCGTTCTTGGAGGATCGTCTGCAAACGAGGACCTCGTCCGCATCTGTGTATTCAATCGCCTCTCAGATACAACCGAGGACTTCCTGTCGCCAGCCAATCCCAGAGCGACGATCCGTCCAAGGAACGAACGTGATAGTGTGCTGAATTGGCGCAAGGCCGGCGTTGCGATCTTCGAGTCGGGTGTCGCCAATGTTCTTGATAGTAAGCTTATCGATGACAAGCTCGAGCTGGAGAATCCGCCTGGAAGCACGAAGAGCAAGAGTGCGATCTGGTTCGTGGGTGATCTTGCCTTTCTCCGTCTGATTGAGTCGCTGCGCAGCCGGTCGCCGGCGAACCATGAGTCTATAGAGCTTGAGCTGGCAGTTTCCCAGGATGGGAGTCGCGCCCAGCGGCCCATCACTATCAAATTGAGATTTGATCCGGATGACCACAGCCAGCCACGCTACCCAGACGCAATGCCGATCATACCAGCGGCCCTCAGATCCACTCAGTCAGACTAGGAGGCCAGTATTTCAGTGGTTTCGTGGTTCAGAAGAAACAAGACAGACACCATTCCGGCGTTCGTGGCGCCGGTGGGCTTGTATGGCAAGCTGCCGGTTGCAGGCGAGTATTTCCGCCGCCGATGCTTTCGTGGCGCAAGCGCGGCATACCGTGAGTGGATTGACAGCGCTCAGGCTGCCGGACGTGGGCTCGCCGGCGGATGGCGGCTGCTCTTTTTTGCGGATGGGTATCAGGAACTGATCGTCGCGCACATCCGGCCGAGCGAGGACGCCAGTAAGAGTCGCCAGTTCCCGATCTCGGTATTCGTCCCACTCGCCAAAGAGAACGCCGGTGCGAGCATGCACGAGTATTTCGCCCGAGCCGCACAACTCTGGCCCCAACTGGAGCGCATCGACACCAACTTGTGCACGGCGCCCGACAGCAACATCGACCACTTCCTCGACGAATCGCCCGCATCATTGGGCGAATCAGAGGTGTATGATGCGGCGAATGGTCTCACGCTGCCCGATGTGGCGGCATCCCTCGGAAAGGATGGCGCGCATGCGCTGGCCCGCGCTATGTGGATCGCCCATCAACGATGGATCGCCATTCGCGCCGGAGTCTATCCGGGTTCTGAGATCCCCGCATTCGATCTGCCGGTGGCCATCGATCATGACCCGGTGAGCCAATCCATGGTCTGGCTGCGATGGTTCGACCGACTCGGCATATTTGAGGGCCGAAATAAACCGATCAGTATTGCGTTGCCATCGCAGGTCAGCGGCGTGCCTGTAACACCCGCGTTGAGGGTCCTGCTTCGCCCCCCGCTCTCACGAGATTTTGAACGCTGGCTGGCGGCCGAGGCAGATGGTTCGTTGGGTACGCACAACTTTGATGGATTCGGCGCATTCAGCGACCGCTTGTCCCAATTGGTCAACAGCGAGGCGAACTTCTCAGCGCTTGTGGAACTCATGCCATGACTGATAGTCCACTGATCCAGAGCGAGGCCGCCAGCGAGTTCATTCGACTCGGCGCTCAGCCCGTTCGTCCGGATCGACCCGGGGGGGACCCGCCCGACCAGGATGATGGATTCGAGCTGTTGCGTGACCAGATACGCGGAGACGTCGCCGGAGGTCAGCGACCGCCCGACTGGGACTTCATCAGGCAGCAGGCCACTCGCCTCCTACGTGACGTGGGCAAGGATACGCGCGTGGCGATCTATCTTGCTATCGCCTTGGGCAAGCAACGCGGATGGAATGGCTTTACCGAGGGCTTGGGGATGCTCTCATCCATGTATGAGCAACATTGGCCCTCGATATGGCCCGATCCCCAGCGACGAGGCCGTGCACACTGGGAGGCGCTTCAGTACCTGGTTGATTCAATGAAAGCCCTTGAAGCGCCAAAAGGCCCCGAAGCAATTCTGCTCGCCGAGGCCATGAGCCGGTTGGCCGACACCATCGAGCAACGGCTCGATCCGCTCGATCCCGAGCAGCGGCAACGGTCCGTGGCGGGCCTGCGTCGTCTGGCGGGCGAGGCTCGTCGCGGGGCCGTGGCCGCGGCCCCGCCGCAGAATACCGAAGCCGCATCTACGCCGAGCGCTTCGAGACACGTCGCTTCAGCGACTTCGGCTCAAGGCGTTAAGCGCGCGGTGGATAATCCCAGCGAGGCGCGCCGCAGCCTGCCCGCTCTGCGACGCGACATGCTGCAGGTAGCGCGTCTGCTGAATGAGGCCGACCCGCTTCAATCAGAGCCTTATGCCCTGCTCCGCGGCAACGCCTGGGCGAACGCCGAGGCGATCGAAATATCTCCGGACGGTTCCCTCGCCATGCCCGGGCCTGATCCGGCCGAGGCCACACTCGCCACATCCCTCGAATCTCCGAGTGATCGTGACATCGCCGCTGCGGAACGCAGGGTCGCAATTCAGCCGTACTGGCTCGATCTTTCCGTGCATGTCGCTGATCTTCTGGCGTCGCGCGGTTCCCCCGCCGCCAACGCTCATCGGGTCGTGATCGCTTCAATTCAAGCACTCCTGCAAAGGCGGCCCGAACTCCGGGATGCCCGCTTCGCCAGGGGCGTGCCGCTGCTCACACGGCCGCTGGCCACGGCGGCGGACCAGGGCGCCTCGAGCGGGGGGACCGCACCATCGTCTTGCCCATCTACACAATCAGAAAAAAGACAAATTGACGATGACCTGGGCTCCGTGGCTCAGGTTCGCGCCGGCCGGGATCGCTTTCTCAGAATACTCAAATCTTTGTCCAACATGGATTTACGCCACTCTGGCTCACTCCCGCTCTACCAGTCGCTCTTTGAAATGGCAAAAGAAGTAAATCTGGAAAGCTGGGAACCTGAACTGGCCGCCCAGTTGTACGAACCGCTCCTCAAAGTTAGACTGGATGGAGGTTGGGGCGAACTGCGACTGAGCGCTCGGGCTGGCCTCGCGCGTGTAGCCCCAGATCGGCTGGTCGACTAGAACGGATTCCATTCAATAAGAACGAATGGCATTCTCTCGGTGGGAGGTTCAGGCAAATGGCGAGCAAAGACGTGTCGGTTGCGCCAAAAGAGCGCGTCAACATCACCTACAAGTCCGCGGTCTCTGGAGAGCCTGAGAAGGAGTTGCCTCTCAAGTTTCTCGTACTGGGCGATTTTACAGGGCGCCGAGATGATCGCTCACTTGCCGATCGCGATGTCATGGGCATCAACAAGAACAACTTTGATCAGGTCATGGCCGGATTAGCGCCCTCTGTGACCGTCACTGTTCCCGACAAGCTGAGCAATGATCCCCAGGCGTTGCGAAGCGTCACAGTTCGTGCTTCAAGCATGAAGGATTTCTCCCCAGCTGCAATTGCCGAATCCGACGATGCCCTTCGCAGAGTGCTCGAAGTGCGCAAGGCGCTGGTCTTCCTCAAAGGACCGCTGGGGAATGCGCCCGCCTTCCGCAAGCGCCTGGAGGCGATTCTCAACGACAGCGAACTCGTGAATCAGCTCATGAACGAACTCAAGCTCGATCACGAGCTGAATTCTGAGCAAGATCCCTCCTGAGTAACTCTCGGCCAGCGCCATCAAGGCGATTCGAAATACAATGGAGTGCCGTCATGAACGAGACGGGTGGTAAACAGGATTCGACCGCGGCCTCGACACCGCAACCCGGGAGTCTTATCGCAGACATTACCGAGGCCACCGGCGCCAAGCGTCAAGACGAGGATTTCGCTCCCAAAGAAAAGAGGTTGGGAACTGCAATCGCGGCGATACTCGAGGTGTGGCCCTCCGCGAACGCCGCAGATCGCAAACTGGACCGTAAGCTTGTCGACCGCCTGATCGCTGAGTGCGACCAGCGGCTTGGCGCTCAGATCGACGCCATCCTGCACAACTCGCAGGTGCAAGCGCTCGAATCGACTTGGCGTGGTCTGAAGCTGCTGTGCGATCGTACGGATTTTCGCGAGAACATCCGCATCGATATCCTCAGCTGCACCAAGGACGAGTTAGCCGAAGACTTCGCAGACGCCCCCGAGGTCATGCGCACGGGCCTCTACGGCAAAGTCTACAAGGCCGAGCTCGGACAGTTTGGCGGCGATCCATACGGCGCGATCGTTACAGACTATTACTTCGGGCCTTCGAGCCGGGACATTGCTCTTCTTCGTGACATTGCGGCTGTCGGCGCCATGTCGCACGCTCCCGTCCTCGCAGGAGCCGGTCCTCAGTTCTTCGGCAAGGAATCCTTCGAGGACATGGATGGCATCGGCGATCTGAGCGATGTCATCACCCCGGAAAATCCGACCTACTCCAAGTGGTTCGGCTTCCGAGAAACTCAGGATGCCCGCTATGTGGGCCTGGCAATGCCCCGCATCCTGCTGCGAAAGCCATACAATCCCGAAGACAATCCGAACCTGGGTTTTAACTACGACGAGAATGTCAGCGAAGCCCACAACGACTACCTCTGGGGCAACGCATCGTTCGCATTCGCCACACGGCTTTCCGAGAGCTTTGCGAAGTATCGTTGGTGCGCCAACATCATCGGCCCTCAGAGTGGCGGCGCCGTCGACAATCTGCCCGTGCACACCTTCGAGTCCGGAGGCCGTGTCACAGCCAAAGTCCCCACCGAAATTTATCTGCCCGATGCCCGCGATATGGAATTGTCCGAGCAGGGTTTCATTCCACTGCTGATGCGCAAGCACAGCGACAATGCCGCTTTCTTCGGTGCGCCATCAACACGCATGCCGCTGCGATACCCCAGCGACAAGGATTCAGAGACCAACGAGAAACTGGGCTGTCAGCTTCCCTATATGTTCATCATCAGCCGCCTTGCCCACTACATCAAAGTGATTCAGCGTGAGAATATTGGCAGAGGCTATTCGCGCGAGCAATTCCACAGCGATCTGGAGAAGTGGCT
Organism: Phycisphaeraceae bacterium; assembly: GCA_007693965.1. GTDB lineage: Bacteria > Planctomycetota > Phycisphaerae > Phycisphaerales > UBA1924 > RECQ01. The sequence continues at coordinate 37,895 of RECQ01000027.1, forward strand.
CCGCAAGTATGTGGCCGCGAACGTCACGAATGATCCGAAGGTCATGGCCACCAAACCTCTTAAAGCGGCGCAGATTGAGGTGACCGATATTCCTGGTGAACCGGGCTGGTATCGCGTTCACCTGCGTGTGAGTCCGCATTTCAAGTATCAGGGCGCGTACTTTGAGTTGTCCCTGGTTGGCAGACTGGAGACCGACGAGAAATAACTGGTTCGATTTGGGGCGGTTCGCACAAACCCCCCAGAAGGGAGCAATGAACAGTGAGCGCGTTTTACGTCACCATCACCAACAGTCGAGGGCAGCAGATTAAAGGCGATGTCGAGCAGGAAGGCCGCGAGGAGACCATCCGCGGCTACGCCTTCTCCAACAGAACAACCATTCCGCGCCACAAGGACACTGGCCAGCCCACTGGCAACCGCACCCACCACCCAATCGTCTTCTCCAAGCACGTCGACTTGTCATCGCCTCTTTTGTGGGAGGCGATGACCCGCGGTGAGACGCTCCAGAAGGTCCAGTTCGATTTCTACATGATCAATAAGAACGGCGAGAACGAAAGAATTTACAGCATCACGCTCGAAGACGCCATCATCGTCGAGATGCAGTCCGAAAAGGCGGACACCGCTCAGGCCACGGGCACTCAGGCCGAGGACATGCGTGAGCAACTACACTTTACCTATCGAACAATTACTTGGGAGCATCACGGGTCGACACACACGACTTCCGACTCCTGGGACAAGTCCTGACAATGTCGAAGCCGGACGCCATCATCGGACGGTGATTGATGGACAACATACGCGCTGCCTTTCTCGATCGCATCTCCACTGCTTGTGGGCATGATGTGGATGTGGGTATTTCAGATTCTCTTGCGCGAAAGATTCTGGCCGTTGTTCATTCGCTGCGCCATGAATTCGCACCGTCACTCAGTTCAGTCGACACCGCAAGTGCGATCGCGCCGACTCGGTTGGGAGGCTTTGACCCCGATCGAGCTCAGTCGGACGCTGGCGGCAGTGTTCGGTTGACGTGGTCCCAGCGATCCAGAAAAGCCGTTGCGGCAAATGTCCTCGAGTCGGCGCCTGAGTTTCAGGCGTTCGCAGATCGATTGGAGCAGCGCCTTCGCAGTGAAGATTCGCGACTCGTCGATGTCCGCTGTTTCTGCCGCCATGGCCATCGAGCGGGCTCGGTGGAGGGTCGAGTTAAACTCACGCTGACGGACAACACCATCTGGCGATTCCATTTGTTTATTTCCTATGAAGGGCGGCCGCGCGTCAGTGCCGCTGGCAACGATGATTGACGCCCTGATCCGAGACGAACTGGATTTGCTTATGCGCCTCGGCGATGAACTCGCCGAACGGCGTCCAGACTTGGCCCGCTTCGTTCGCCTCGACAGCGGAGACCCAGATGTAAGGCAGTTGATAGGGTCAATGGCCGCTGTTGGAGCGCTGTTTCAGCAGCGGGTTCGCGAGGAAGTTCCCCACGCATGCCAGAGCCTGCTCCGCGTGCTCTATCCCCAGGAACTCCGGCCGACTCCGAGCTTTGTCGTGATGGAGTTGAAGCCGAAACCAGGGGTTTTTCGGCAAGCCCAGACAATACCTGCCGGAACGCCATTCTCCAGCGCTCCCATCGAGCCCACAAGCGGACATCATGATGAAGGCGCCATCTCCAAGGGCGAACGGACATTGGTCGAATGTGGCTTCCGAACAACTGCGTCTGTACATGTCACTCCAATGGTGCTTAACCAGCAGCAGCGCCAAGAGCATGACGGCCGATCCAGACTGTCGCTCGCATTCAAATGTCTTTTACCCGGACCTCTGCAAGATCGCGTGCCGAAACGCCTGAGACTCTTCGTTCTCGCTGAAAACGAGGAAACTCGACTTGCCGTTCGAGCGGCCTTGCTCGATCCTACGGTTGTTATCTCGGCTCAAGTGACGGGCGAAGATGGAGCCATGGCAACTGCTCGCGAGCACTCAACATGCGTTGTGCTCCCAGTGGGCTTCCACACCGCGAACCAGCTCCCCGAAGGTGAGCCAGCAGGCCTCTTACCCTGGCCTAACCGGGCAGATGAGGCGCTTCGCATTCTGTTCGAACTCGGTGTATTCCCTGCCCGGTTCGCGTTCGTTGATGTCGATCTGGAAGCTCTCGGCCTGTTCCGAGCCAATGCCCCCGAATCGATTGTTGCGCTCCAAATCGACTTCAAAAATCTGCGGTGGCCGTCCGGCGCAGACTCAGTCTCGCTGCGTCCATTCTGCACTCCAGCCGTCAATCTCTTTGAATGTGACGCCAGACCCATGGCCACAAATGGTCAACGCCTGGATCATCTGATCGTGCCCGACCTACAGGTCCCGCACGAGGTAGATATCTTCGAAGTCCGTCACGCGTGGATGCATGGCGGCGCCGCCGGGCGGATCCCTGCTATTGAAGAGACTTTTCGCTCCCACGACAGATCAGGAAAGCCCCATACCGATGACTTGGCCTACCACATTGTGCGAACAAGGTCCCGTAGCGCCGCGCAAAGGCAGACATTGTTACGGCTCGTCGGCGATGCGAGCATTCGGTCTGGGGGGATCATCGGAGCGTCGCTGGTATGCACCAACGGCAAGTTGGCCGCTCGACTCGACCCGGAGCAGATCGGACGGCACTGCCCTGGATCACCTTCAACGGTTGACGCCATCGGCGTCTCGGCTGTATCCTCCACGCTCGCCGCACGTGCTGAGGACGATGCCCTTTGGCGCGTACTGGGGCTGATATCAAGCGGTCGATCCACCCGCTTATCTCTGCCCAACCTCCGTGATGAGCTGGATTATTCCTGTCCAGCAAAGACACGACGGGCGTCCATCCTCCGCTCGGCCCTGACTGGTGTGCACTGCGTCACGAGAGATGGCCTAGCCAATGGCGTCTGGAACCGAATCAACGAGGTAACCTTCAGCCTTGACGTCTCCATGCTCTCGGGTCCCGGAGACTTCGCCCTCTTCGCCGACGCTCTCGCGGCTTGGACGCGCATGGCAGCACCCATCAATACAATTAATCGCGTCGTCGTCGTGGACACTGGCAGCGATGCGCAGCGCTCATACACGTCCCTGGGTGACATCGATATCGGAATCCCTTGGGCATGAGTACACAAACGCACATTGATGCCCACCACGCCGCTGCAAGCGTACGTCCCGGCATGGCGTTGTTCGAAGCCCTCGACCGCCTCGAACAAGCACTTGGCCATGATTGCTTCGATCCCGGTGCGCGCGTGCCAGTGCGCATGCGGCTATCGCGAAGCCTCGTTTCGCCCACTGGAGAGATCGTCGCAATTGAAGTGCCCGATGAAGGGGCGCCAAAGCTTGTTCTTACCACCGCCATGCCCGGGCTTGCGGGCTCCATGTCGCTCACATCTGATAGCATGACTTTGGCCTTCGCCGAAGGGCATCCCGGCGCCGAGGTGCTCGATCTATTTCATCATCGCAGCCTCGTGCTCCTGTATCGAGCATGGAAGGATGCCACCGGCCGGGCTAGATCGCTCCTGCAACCGCTAGACATCTGGTCGCGCGGGATGTTTGCAGCTCCAGAATTCTACTGGACGCTGGGCACGCTTGTTCGGGGCCCAGTCACAGTGGTCTCGATCCGAGGGCTACTGGCCGATCGCTACCAGCCGCTGCAGGTCAGGGTCCGAGATGGGATGCTCCGTCGCACTAGCGCGCCGGAGGGATGCCAAGCTGCGTTGGGCACTTCCAACGCCACACTTGCCAACGGGTGTATGGTCGGCGCCGTCATCTCCGATCGCACGTGCTTAATTGATGTGGAGTTTGGGCCAGCGCCCCTCGAGGAGCTGGCTGACTTCCTACCCGGGGGGGGGCACCGCATCCAACTCGAACGATGGCTGAACGCGATGCTTCCAAATGACGCACTGTGCCGGATTGTGCTCTTGGTACAACGCCCCGACATGCCAAGCGGGCTGGGCGGGTGGAGTGATGGTCAACAACTTGGAAGCATGCCAAGCCGCCTTGGACGAAATGCGTGGCTCAGCGGCGGTCGCCAGCGCCACGCCAGAATAAGGACAGCTTGCAGCCGACATATCAACGGCAAGCGCGATGATGATCGCCTTGGGGGCCAGCCATGACTGTGGTAGACACTAGGGCACTCATCCGCCAACTCTCGCCGATGACGCTCACCTACCTCGAAGAAGCGGCTGGACGCTGCATCGCATCAAGCCGCGCCGAGGTCTTGCCCGAGCACCTTCTCCTGGCCGCACTGCACCACGGTGAAAGCGACATCGGTCGAATCATCGCCTCGGACAAGGTTTCGGCCGAATCGCTAGAGCAGGCTCTTGAGGCTAGCATCGCCCGCGTCCGACCCTCCTCAAGCGACAATGCCCGCCCAATCTGGTCTACACGTCTGCTCCAAGCCTTCAGCGAAGCCTTGGCCATCGGCGTTGCCGAACTGGGAATCGTTGGCCTTCGCTCCGGTACAGTGCTTGCTGCAGTTCTTCGGCGACCCGAACAACTCGACCAGCCCGTGTTGGACGCGCTCGGAAAGCTCGACGATAGAACGCTGCTTGAGCGATTCGACCATTTGACCGCCGGAAGTTTGGAGGACACGCGCCGTCCCCCTCCCCAAGCCACACCCGAGGGCGCTGCCTCCACATCGTGCGACACCCGCCTAGGCCCATACACCCAAGATCTCCGCGAGGCAGTGCGGAACGGCCAAATCGACCCAATCTTCGGAAGAGAGGCAGAACTCGAACAACTCATCATGATCCTTTCTCGCCGGCGCAAGAACAATCCTGTGCTTGTCGGTGAGCCTGGCGTGGGCAAGACGGCGGTCGTTGAAGGTCTTGCTCTAGCCATGGAATGCGGCGAGACCCCTCCCGAGTTGCGCGCGAAGCAATTGCTATCTCTCGACTTGGGAGCCCTTCGCGCTGGAGCATCGGTTCGTGGGGAACTGGAGCGCCGCCTCAAGGGTGTAATCGAAGCCGTCAAAGCCTCTCAGCCACCCATCATATTGTTCATCGACGAGGCTCACACCATCTTAGGCGCCAAGGGCGGACAGGGAGGCGACGAAACCGCCGACTTGCTTAAGCCGGCCCTGGCGCGTGGGTACATGCCCGTCATCGCGGCCACAACCTGGCGCGAATACAAGCGCGACTTCGAAAAGGACGCCGCTCTTGCGAGACGTTTCGAGCCCGTTCACATCGAAGAGCCCGATGACCAACAATCTCGTATGATCCTGCGAGGACTGCGGCAAATCTACGAGAAGAAGCACAAGGTGCCGATCCTTGACGAGGCTATTGATGCCGCTGTCACCTTGGGCAATCGCTATATCGCCGGTCGCTCACAACCCGACAAGGCTATCGACCTCATCGATACCGCCGCATCATTTGTTCGCCTTGGCCGAGTGGCGCCTCCACTCGTACTCGTCAGACTACAAGCGCGTAGGGAGGCAACCGCCCGTGAGCTCGAAGCCCTCCGCCGAGAGCATGACAGATGCCACGGCGACCATACCGATCGAATCGAATCCCTGGATCATCAGCACACTGAGTTGGCCGGCCAACTCGAAGTCCAGCAGGAACAGTGGGAATGTGTTCGAGATTTGGTCACCCGCCTCGACGCCGCCTTGGCGGAAGGAGACGATCCAGCCACCATTGCCGACCTGCGAAATCAACTGGAGAAAGCAAATCGATGGGATTCCATGCACGAAGTCGTCGATGCACTCGCAGTCGCCGACTCCGTGGCTCGACGGACCGGTATCCCCGTGGGCAACGTGCTCAATGATCGCGCCGCACTCGCCGATATGTTGAGCGATAAGCTCCGCGACAACATCATTGGACAGGACCACGCGGTCGAGGCTACAGCACACGGCATCAAAGCCGCACTTGCAGGCGTCAATGATCCAAACGCTCCCACCGCGGTCTTCCTGTGCGTGGGGCCCAGCGGCGTTGGTAAAACCCAACTCGCCCGGGCCTTGGCTGAAGCTGCCTTTGGTGGCGAACGCTTCCTCACCACTGTCAACATGGGTGAGTTCCAGGAACGTCACACAGTCTCGAGGCTCATCGGCTCTCCTCCCGGTTACGTCGGCTATGGAGAGGGTGGCCAACTCACCGAGCCAGTCCGCCAACGGCCTTATTCGCTAGTCCTCCTCGACGAGGTTGAAAAGGCGCACCGCGACGTACTCGGCCTGTTCTACGATGTATTTGACCGCGGCAGGCTCAGTGATGGTGAGGGCCGCATCGTCGATTTCCGTAACACCGTGCTCTTCCTGACCTCGAATCTGTGCACCGACACCATCATGGCGGCATGCTCCAACGGCAGTCGCCCAGATCCACAGACGCTTGAAGACCTCATCCGCCCGGAGCTAGAGGCCTTCTTCAGGCCCGCGCTGCTAGGCCGCATCACGATCGTGCCTTTCTACCCGCTGGCCACTAAATCGATCGAGCGGATCGCTGCGATGCGGCTGGAGCAACTGGCCCGCCGACTCGATTCCGCCCATGGCATCCAGCTTGCCGCTGACCATCAGGTGCTCCGATGGCTTGCCGATCGTGCCACCGCGTCAGCGGGCGTAAGAGCCATCGAGACGATGATCCGCCGTCATGTCCATCCACAGTTGGCCCATGCCGTGCTCACCGCCATGTCCGGGGGGACGCCAGTCAAATCCGCACTTCTGACGCTTGAAGAAGATCGAATGGTGGTCCAGATCAACACACAGGCGCCGCGAAAAACCCATCCGTTCACGGACAATGCCGCCATCGATGGGTGAGGAGCGTTCACGATGACGACCAACACAAGCGGTACAGATCAAGCCAACATCGCCTCATTCAGGCTGGCCATTGACGGGCTGTCCAAAGCAAATGTCGATGTCGTGTCGTTCGAGCTCACCGAATCGTTGCTCGAACCCACCACTGCCAAAGTCCGATTCGCCGTCCGAGACACTACGCCCGAGCCGAGCGATCTCATTGGACGCCAAGCCACGCTCACTGTCACCAATGGCAGTACGCCGCGAAATGTGCTCAATATTGTAACCGAAGCCAGCCGGGCCGAGACCGTTCGCGGCCGCGTCTACTTCTCCGCCACGCTCCGGCATCCCATGGCGTTGCTTGCGATGAACCAGACGTGCCGCGTCTTCGCCCATGCGTGCCTGCCCGATGTCATCCGTCGTGTAATGACCGAGGCCGGACTCATCGAAGGAAGACATTTCGACATTGAACTCCAAGAGAGGCACCTTCCACGTGAGTGTATTATCCAGTACCACGAGAGCGATCTCGACTTTATTACCCGCATGCTTGAGGAAGAGGGCGCGCTTTACGCAATCGACGCCTCCTCGGAAGATCAACCCGTTGTCTTCTTCGATGCCCAGAGCGGACTACCAAGGCTCGACATCGGCACGCTTCCATACAACGCGCCCGACGGCTTCGTCACCGAGAACGAGAGCATCTCAAATGTTGAAATCGCCTACCGCGTTGGCTCCGCGTCGGCCAAGCTTCAGGATTATCATTTCGAAGAGCCCCACGCCGAGCGATTGAGCGCCTGTGAAGAGACAGAGGGCATAGAGTCCGCTTTCGGTGAGATATTTCAGTTCATTGATCAGCACCGCCCTGATCCGGCCCTGAAGGACCTGGTCGCGAGAAAGCTCGATGAACGCACCGCCGACCGCATACTCGCCAAAGGCCGCAGCACCTGCCCACGCCTCAGCCCGGGTCTGGTGTTCGGCCTCGACGATGTATCCGGTCGCCTAGGCACATCGGGCGAGTTTCAGGTCATCGAGATCGCCCACACTGGGGTCGAGAGCCAATCCACGGGCGCCGAGGGCGCCGAAGCGGGAGGACGATACAACAACGAATTCATAGCAATCCCAGTGAGCCGCCGCTACCGACGGACTCCCCGCATCCCCAAGCCACGCATCCACGGCATGCAGGCTGCCATTGTCGTCGGGCCCACCGACGGTCAGCCACACGTCGACGAGCACGGTCGTATCCAAGTCCGCTTCCGCTGGCAGACTGACTATAAACTCGAAACCGCTCCCTGGGTCCGCGTCGCCCAGGCCTGGGCCGGATCAGGATGGGGCGTCTTGGCGCTGCCCAGGGTTGGTCAAGAAGTGCTGCTCACATTCGTCGATGGCGACCCCGATCGCCCCTTTGTCGTTGGCAGCCTCTTCAACGGCGAGGCCACGCCGCCGCAGTCACTGCCCGGTGACGCCTGCAACATGACGATCCGGTCCTGGTCGCTCAATGACTCGGGCGGTCACAACGAGATCACGCTCGATGATACCGGTGGAAACGAGCGGGTATTCGTCAAGGCCCAGCACAACATGATTGAAGAGGTTGGCAACGACCGCACCAGATCGGTCGCCAACAACGAGAGCGTGAGCGTGTCGGCCAACCAGTCCATCACCGTGGGCGCCAACCGCACCGACTCCGTGAGCGCCAACGAAGATCGCAACGTGGGCGGCAACCGGTCCCACACGATCACGGGCAACGAGAACCTCACAGTCAGCGGCAGCGAAACCGAAACCATCACCCTCGCCCGCACCTCTTCCATCGGCGGCAACGAAAGCCTGACGGTGGGTGGGATGATGACGACCAACGTCGCTCTGGCCTTGATTGAGAACGTGGGCGGCGCGAAGACCGAGACCGTTGGGGGCGCCATTGCAATGACCGCGGGCGGCGTCATCAATATCGCCGCGGGCGGCGCCGTGACCGAACAGGCCGGCGGCTATCGCCTGATGGCTGTCGCCGGCGACATGAAGATCCGTGTGGGCGGCGACACCGAGCAGAATACCTCGGGCAAACACGTCCTGAAAGCCTCGGAAGTGACCATCGACGTGGGCCGCAAGCTCATCCTGCAGTGCGGCGGCAGCCAGATTATCCTCGATCCGGCCACGATCACCATCAACGCCCCGATGGTCAAGATCAACTCGTAAAAAGGAGCCTGCCCGTGGGACAACCAGCCGCCCGCATCGGCGACATGCACACCTGCCCGATGGTCGATCCGGGCCCCAAGCCGCACGTGGGTGGGCCCGTCGTGGGGCCGGGCTGTCCGACAGTCCTGGTCGGGGGCGTGCCGGCTGCACGTGTGGGGGATAAGGCCACCTGCGTCGGCCCGCCTGACACCATCGCCAACGGCAACCCCACCGTGCACATCGGCGGCAAGCCCGCCGCGAGGATGGGCGATGCCACCGCCCATGGCGGGGTCATTGTGGCCGGGCTGCCCACGGTGCTGATCGGCCCGACGCAACTGCCGTGCATGGTGAGCGCGGCCCAGAATGGCGCAGCCTTTATCGAAACTGCAGTCTGAGACGAGCATGATGAGCACGACGGGCAATCATCCACCACCACCAACGCCGCAGGCGAACGAAGCCCAGCGATCGGATTCGCCGCCGCGCGGTCCGTGGAAGGATGAGGCGCCGCCCGATCCACTCGGGCCGATCAAGGCCGACGTGCTCGAGCACCTGCAAGGCGTCGAGGGCACGCTCTATGGGCTGTTCGATGCCGCCCGAGACCCGCGCATCCTCGAACTCATCCATGAGCACGCCGCGATCGCCGACCTTCCCGAAGACCGCCGAGTGCCGCCCCCGCCCGACCGAACCCACGAGTGTGAGTGCATCAGCCTCTACATCGGCCGCATCCGCGAGCAGATGGCCCACGTCGGCCCATGGCTGGTGCGCCTGCCCAAGGGCTGCCCGCTGCTGCCCGCCCTGGTGAACGAGGGCTGGGGCAAAGCCTGGGGCTACTACCTCACCAGCGATCGCACCCTCTACGAGTTGCGCAAGCACTTCCGGCGATTCCTGCTGGTGACAATCCCCGATGGGAGGATCGTGTGGTTTCGGTTCGCGGATCCGAGTGTCGCAGCGATCGCCTTCGACTGTTTCGAGGATCGTCAGCGACGCGAACTGCTCGAGCCAGTGCGATGCGCCTTTGTCGAATCAAGGGAGCCGGGCTGCATCACGTGCGTATCTTCTGACGGATCTGATCTGATCGAACTTGATGGTGAATTTTCATGAACTACCGAGGCGGGGTATGCTGCGTCTGACTGCCGAGCAATACGAACGTTTCGTGGCCCTGCGTCGCGGTGCCTATGAGGGCAAGGTCTGCGAGATCTTGACGCGTAAGTACCCAAAGCACACCGAAGCGATGTCAAGTGATCAACTCTTGCAGTTCGTGTCGGTCGGTATCGGTAGGGCCCGCCGGTACGGGATTGCGAATCAGCGGTCTGTGTTCAAGTTCATCGTGCTGATGCTGATTGCTGGATCGCGCTTCGATGAGGACCCGGCGGTTCAATACATCCTTGAGGATCAGACACTTGATCCCGACGATCGGCCTGAGGTTCTCTTCCATGCTACCGTGAATACCGCAAAGAGAAGTATGTAATGGCTGGTCCAGCAGCACCTGTTGCTTACTGCGGAATGAATCCGCCGGCCTGTGCTGCGGCGGGCAAGGCAGTTGTCGGTGCTACGATCTTCATTGGACGTGCGATACTAGCCGGCAGTGCGGGGATACTCGCTGGCACGGGTATTATTGAGATGGCAAACGACGCTGACGAAGGGGCAAAAGAACTTCCTAACGAAAAAGTAGATACAGCGTGCGCATCGTGTGGTGACAATGGTGATGGTGAAGACCCGTGCCAAAAGGCTGCCAATGCCATTAATGACACGCTCAATGGAAGAACTAATTATAAGTCAATTAAGCAGCGTTACGCCGAATTGTTAGATAATAAGCACAGTCAGCCGTGGTTCTGGTCTGATGCAAATTCGGGGGTGCTGCGGCCATCTGGTTCGGACCGTTGGGGTCACGTAGAGCAGCTTCTCAATCAGCAAAATCGATTGGCCAAGGCTCAGCAGAGCTACTATCAGAATAACTGTCGGACTTTGTCGCCCAAAGTCCTAAAGGAGGCGGCTGAGTGGACTATGAAAGACTTGCTGCCGTGACACCGCTAGGAGCTAACACATGACAAAAGGCATTCCATCTGATAGAACCACTATGGTGCGTGAAATGGAAGAGGTGGCATCACTCCGTGACATTATGCACAAGATCGTCCTTGTTGCACAAGAATACAACTTGGAGTACCCGCCCATCGCAGCTATAAAGCAACCGGTTCAGGATCGGATAGACGTCTTGGCGAAGAGGATCGAAATGATACAAAAGGAACAATGAGTGTGGAGTGGCCCACAATTGGCAGACTCCGCGGATCGCCGGGATGATGCCCGGCGGAAAGGAGTCCAGACGATGGGCAAGGTTCGATACACCGAGCAGTTCAAGCGAGACGCCGTGCGGCTGGTGGTTGAGGAGGGGTATTCGGCCAAGCGGACGGCCGAGGCGGTGGGCGTAACCGCCAAGAGCGTGCGCGACTGGGTCGCGCGAGCGCCTGGCCGCGATTGGCCTAGATACTGACGCATCCCAGTTGAGGAGCGAATGAAGGCAGTATGGGTCACAGTTAGCGAGTTTCCGCCAGCCTCCTAGCCAACTCCCGATACCCCTGGCTACTCTCCCGAAAGAAAGCTCGCCGACAGCCCACCCGCGAAGCCCGTCATCGTCGCCAGAAGGAGCACGCCCGGCGCCCCGCCCACCATACCCACCACGCTGCCAATAAGGGTGCACGAGGGAGAAAGTGCATGAATGCTTGAGGTCCCTTGGCAGGTGTTTGAAAGGAGAAGCTCGATGCTGTACTCATCGGTCACAATCGAAATAAATGAAGAAGATGAAAAGGCACTTGCTGAAATTCGCCGTGTTTTCAGACTGGCGAAGAAAGGCCAGAAGATAAGTCTAGCACTCCCGCTCATTCAGATTCTTACATCGAGTTCGGTCGTCGGGCAGACCTACACGATCGTCTCGACTGACTGGAAGAATTGGGCGGAAGTCTTAAAAAGCGACGTCTTCTCCAAACTGGCCTGCAGGACGGCGCACGATATCGCAGTGATGCGAATTCTAGATAATGTAAGCGGAGACAGGCTCCGATTCTGGCAGCAACTCGCAGATAGTTTCGGTAAGTGTTAGCGGCCGGAAGCGACATCCCCGATAATCGTGGGTCGTGTCCGCCCCATCTCGCTCATCGAAATTCGCGCAGTACGCCACGTAATCTGCGCGCAAGCTCCCGATACCCCTGACAACTCTCCGACAACAAACTCGCCGTCATCCCACCCGCGAACCCCGTCAGCGTCGCCAGCATGAGCACGCCCGGCACGCCGCCCGCAACACCCGCCGCGCCGCCGATGAGGGCGCCGACGCCGGCGACAGCTGTGGAGTCCTCATGGCACTTGCGTTCCAGAAACGCCGCGGCGGCCATGGCGTCATCCATCGGCACACCCTTCAGCCGCAGAAACTCACGAATGTCGTCTCGATTGACTTGCTGGCTCATTGCCATGACAGTTCAGCCTCACGCAGAAGTTCCCGATAAACGGCCGCATTTTATCTAAGTTGGATGGTCTCAGCAAGCTGAAGCCGGAAGCCCCAGGTCGCGCTCGACCTGGATCAGGATTTCAAGGGCAGGTCACCTGGTTGCTCCTTGCCGACCGATCGGCGAAGTTGGGCCTCATGGCGGCCACGGCTCGGCCTCGGGTGGGGATGCTGGACGCCGCCTCCCCGCCATGCCCAGATCCACCTTCAGCGATTCGCCCTGACAATCATCGGGGGCGGATCAGTTCTTGTGGAGGGGGACAGGCCAAGGGAAGGTTTATTCAGATTCTCCTTCCAGCCCAAGCCGTTGCCTTGTAAGTATTTAGTGCATATTTCGCTGCAGGCGACCCTGGCATATTCACTGTCACACTCGAAGGAATCGTGGCAAGATTGAACCGCATACACCTTCGGCGCCATAGTGATGGTCTGCTCGCAGTCCATTTGTAGGGCCAATACCGGATTTTGCCATTGCAGTCCCTTGACGAGTCACTAGAATTAGCAGAGGATTCTGGGGGTAATTTGGCAGATTAATGGGGGTAGTGCGACAATGTATTGTCCATCGATGGAGAACACCATGCACCAGATCAGGACAGTTGTGGCATTGTTGACAATTGTGGTCGCGATGCCTGCAATGGCTTTGGGGCAGTCTCGGACTGATCTGAGTGAGAGATCGGAATCCATTCGCCATCATCACGGCGCCATTCAGGAAATACATCGTGAAAGGGGAGAGCCACTGTTGGCCGCGATCTTCATCAAGAATCGCGCCAGAACCGTGGATGACCAGAAGACGCGCGTCTTTGAGGACATGCTAATTGGAGAGATCACTGATGTGGGCATGCGAGTCGTGAGTCATGAAGACTCGGTGACAGCCCTGCGTCGCTTCCTCCAGGCTGAAGAAGAACGAGAACGTCGCACTGTGGATGATCGTTCAAGGGTTCATGATGAAAATCGCTTGATGAGCCAGGCGGTCGACCGTGTATTCGAAGACAGCGCTTCCGCGTTGCGGCTCGCACAGAGTATGCAAGTCGATTATCTGGTGATCGGGTCGATCACGAGCTACGGAACTTCGAGCCAGAGGGTGAATCGTGACGATCTGTCACTGGATCGCACTGTGGTCACCCATCGGCTTCGCACGATGTTCAAGGTGCTGGACATCGCCAAAGGCGGCAGCGAGACAGCTGGAAATACGGTTTCAGAACGTCGCATACAGCAGAGCAATGATGCGATTGGCGAACTTAAGATAGAGACAATGCTGGACGATTTGCTTGCAGACGCCAGCATGCAGATCGGGGCACAGCTTGGTCGTCGTATCGCCGCGGGGCGCATCCGAGAGCGCGCCCCTGACGCCGACATGGTTGAGTTTGTGATCACATGCGGCATGCAGGACATGATCGTGCCTGAAATCATACGCGATGACGACGGCAAATACGTGATGATCGGCAATACATATCAGCTTCAGGCGATGGCCGTCACTGTGGAGCTCAATGGCGTTGTGGTTGGCAGTGCTCCCGGGTCCTTTGAAGCGCACCCCGGACTTCATCGACTTCGCCTCACCCGCGAAGGTTTTTCGCCATGGGAGAGGATGATCAATCTTGTCCCACGCGCGAACAACGAGCCTTTTTCACTGGACGTCGCTCTTCAGTTGGATGCAGCCGGATATCAACGATGGCGCGAGATGATGACGGCGATCGACGACCTGAAGAAGAACCAGGCGCTGACTGACGCACAGGTGAAGTTGGCTGAGGGCGTGGCCGAGATGTTTCGTAATTCTCAGATCAGAATCGATCCGAGCACGATGAATATCGACAACCGCCAGCGATCCGTCTGGCCATATTAAAAACTCCTACAACGCAGAGCGGCAACAGGCTTTACGGCAACTGCCAATCCAGGCATCGGGAGATTGCAATGCAGGCACGAAATATCGTTCGGATCTGTCTACTCTTCTGTCTTGGCTACTTGCCATTCGCATCGCAACCTTCACATGCTCAGGATGCGCGCCCGAATCCCCGGCCGACTCTAGGCATTCTGGAAATCCAGCCCACTCCGGCTGTTGTAAAGGTTGCTGAGCAGCGCGGCAGCACTGCGCTTTCGTTGCAGCGAGTGACGCAGTCGATGGATGGGCAACTGCTGGATCGACTATTTCAGATCCGCAGATTCGATCTCGTAGCCCGCAGAGATATGGAAGCACTACTGAAGGACGTTGATCTTCAGCAGGCGTTCGCAAGGAATCCAGTGGCGGCGTTCAAAATGGCTGGATGTGATTATGGGCTCATCGTGACGCTCGATGACTTTGATGATACGATCGAAACCCGTCAAGGAGAGGGTGGACAAATTGTCATGAGGCGTCGCACTGTTCGACTTTCAGCTGTAGCACGGATATACGATATTGAGCGCGGTGTGCTCATTGCTAGTGCGAATATCCAAGTTGGGCCCGAGACATCGTCTGCAAGGGTAACTCCGGGAGTTCCTGGGAATCCAGGAGATCAGTTCGGGGAATTGCTTGTCCAGGTTTCGCGCGAGTTCGCATCCCAGGCAGCAATGGCAGTGCTGGATTCAACCTTGCCGGCGCGAATCGTGTCTGTTCGAGACCAGCAGGTCGCGATCAATCGAGGCGTGGGCACTGGAGTAGAGAGTGGACAGGAATGGGTCATCTATGCCATCGGGGAAGTCATCGTTGACCCGGACACTGGCGAGGTGCTTGGCTCAGAGGAGATTGAGATTGGGCGCATTAAGATTGATCGAGTAGAAGAGCGATTGAGCTGGGGACGAGCCATTGAAGATCGTGGCATCAGCGTTAATTCAATAGCCCGCCGTACGCACCCCTGACTTTGGTGCATCAGCAGTGTTCCAGAGATTGACACGGCCGCGAATCATCTCGGATGCGGCGGCATCGCTCTTCATTGTCACTGAGCAGGTCACATCTTTTCGACCTTCCCGTGGTCGCACATTGAATGGGGACACCATGACACAGAGTTGCTTTAAGTTTGGATATATTGTGCTCGCATCGGCATTGGCACTTGTGTTGGCAGGCGGCTGCGCAAGCAAGTTGACACCTATCCAACAAGCGTTTCGCGACGGGGACCTGGAGTCAGCAATTGAGAATATTGAAAAATACTCCGATCGACACTCGGGGAATTCTCCTCACGCAGTGATCGCATGGATTGAGCGTGGTTCGATGCTCCGTGCCGCCGAGCGATTCGAAGAGAGCGATGAAGCATTCGCACTCGTCGAAGAGTGGTTCGAAGTCCTCGACAGTCAGTCCGAGTGGGATGCTGGGGAGGAGTTGCAGTCCTTGCTCAGCACTCCCGATCGCATCACGTATTCTGGCTTCAATTATGATCGGAATTTCGTTGCTGTTTACCGTGCGCTCAATGCGATGGCCATGGGGGATACCGAATCGCCAAGGCAACACTTTGTTCGCGCCGCTCAATGGCAGGAATTGGCTATCGAACGCAACGCGATTCGTATTCAACGCGAAGAGGAGCGGCTGGAGGCTGCACGTGAACGCGTTCCGACATTCGATCAGATTATGGAGGACTCACGGCTTGAAGAGGCAACTCGTGAGCGATTCGGCGATCTATCAAGTTTTACAGCTTATGATGGCTATGCCAATCCATACGCGGATCTACTTCATGCAGTGTATCTCATGGGCGTATCCCAATCCGCAGCAGATTATGACATCGCGCGAAATGTTCTTCGACGAGTCCGAGGAATGGTTCCCGAGAACCCGTTTGTCGCTGCAGACCTTGACCTGGCGGATCGTTTGTCGAATGGCTTGACTGATCGCCCAAATCTGACATATGTCTTTTTTGAAACCGGGGTTGCGCCGCACCGTGAGCAGGTGCGTATTCCGGTTCCAGTATTTCTTGTGTCACAACGTGTTCAGATTGTGCCCGTCGCAGTCCCCTATCTCGCATTTAATGCTGAATATGTGCCCACTTTGCAAGTGTACTCATCAGCTGGAGTTATTGAAACCCAACCCATGGCCGACATAGATCGGATTGTGGCGGCAGAATTCAGGACACAACTACCTACTCTGATCACACGCATGGTCGCTGCAGCTGCGGTCAAGGTGGGTGTGCAGTATGCGGCCAACAAGGCAGTTGAAGACCAGCATCCTCTTATCCGTTTAGGTGTCATGATCACAGGTGCAATCTGGTCTGCCGCCACGAATGTGGCAGATCTGCGCACCTGGGCGAGTTTGCCAAAGCAGGTGCAATATACGCGATTTGACACCCCACCCTCCGGCACTGTAGATTTACAAATTGGCATGGATCGGTACGGCATCGAGCTTGATCCGGGTGTATTCAATGTGATTGTTGTACGCTCTATTCGACCAGACGTTGAACCTGTCATCTCGTACTTTGCTCTCAACACAAATCGATAAAGGTATTAAGAATGCGTCTGCTGCATATGATTCGTTCTGGACGGCGTCTTTTGATCGTATGCGCTCTACCTTTCGCTTTCTGTCTCGCAGGTTGTGAGTCGCAGCCGCGGGTCAATATTGCGGAGGCCGCCGAACCTACAGCTCGCCCAACCGCTATTGACGATCGCCGTGTCATTCGTGATGCAAGACTTTCCAGGTATGTTGAGCTTGTCAATCTGTTCGAGAGCGCTTCACCGGCCGGCCTCAAGATCGTAGAAGCTGAACTTTATAATGCCAGCGCCAACAGGCGGGCAATCCGCTATCGTTTTCAGTGGTTCGGTCCAGAAGGGCTTGCGATTGACTCTGGGGCTTCGGTCTGGCGCGATCGAGCATTGCTCAGCGGCGAGCGGGCTCGCATAAGTGGCATCGCCCCGAATGACAGGGCCAATGATTTTCAACTCGATATCATCGCGGCTCGATGAGATTTCCTTGAGTCACTTGTGACGATGCCCTTTATAATTGACTTTACGCTGTGAAATTCTTCCTGCCATCTAGAAAGGAAGTGGCAATGATTCTTGCTCTGAGAGCTGTTCGACACGCCTGCTGCATCGCGGTGCTCAGTGGCTTGCTGATCATGCCTGCGGCATGCAGCAGGCTGCCTCGGGAGCAGGCGCCTGGCTCTGAAAGGACCACGCATGCACTCAATGTTCAGGATGTAGAACGTGTTGCGGTCGACCTCTCTGAAAGTCTCCTGCAGTCAGGGCACTTTGTGTCAACAGGCGACCCTGCCGCTGTGTCTGTTGATCGGTTTGTAAACAATACCACCCAGACAAATATTGATCGTGCCCGCGTGACGAATCGGATCTTCATGACGCTGGTGAACAGCGGTCGAGCCGAGGCGTTCACTCCTGATGAACTCAAGAATGAGGAATTTTCCGGTCGTCTTGGTAATCGGAGGGTCTATACCCTTAATACCAGAATCTACGAAGACAGAGTTCGTCAGGGTCGTCATACACAAGTCTCTTATATCTTCCAGATGCAGCTAGTGTCTCACAGGGGAGATTCTCGCCCTCAGGTCTGGATTGAGGAGCGTCGCATCACGACTGAGAGCCGGCGCTGAACCTGAACTGCCCAAGCGGACTTGCCTGGATTTACTAGAGCATCCTCACTCAACATGGAGCGTGTGCCCGCGCAGTGCCTGTAGCAGTTGGCGGCGTCGGTGGTGGTCACCTGATCGAGGACCGACTGCATGGTGTCCCCGAGGGCGTCTCTGGTGCGGCAGCCAAGCGACCTGAGCAATTGCTTCACCTTCACGAAGATCAACTCGATCGGATTCATATCCGGGCTGCAGAGCGGGATGAAGACCGCGTTGCGCTTGCTGCCACGATCAGCTCACACGTACGGACACACTATCTTGTGGCGGGAGAGGTTGTCCATCGCCACCACGTCGCCCGATCGCAGCGAGGGCGCCAGCGCCTGCTCAACGAACGCCTCGAAGACCTCCCGGTTCACTGGCCGATCCACCACCGCCGAGCACCGCACGCCCTCGATCCCCAGCGCGGCGATGAGGGTGGTTGTCTTCCAATGGTCGAGGTCTTCTTTCCCTGGCACGAGTGACTCCCCGACGCCCTCCACAACCTCGCCGCAGATACCATCGAGTTCCTCCGCCGCGCTGTCTCCTCCGGCGCCACCGGACTCGACCTCCACACCGCCGCGGCCCACAAATTCATCAGAATCCTCGCCATACTCGCCTTCGTCGCCCTCTACTCCATGACCGGCGGCGTGCGCAGCGTCGACCGCACCGATTTCCTGCAGTTCCCCCTCGCCTTCGTCGGCTCCATCATCTACGCCTGGATAGTCGTCGGCGAGGCCGGCGGCCCCGGCGCCCTCACACAACACCTCACCGATCTCTTCCCCGTCTTCCTCGTCATCATCTCCCTCCAGTGGCTCTTCCTGTTGGACAGCGAAGGCGCCGGCTACCCCTCGCTAGCGCAGCATGACCCGCCGCACCGACAAAGACGTCGGCCTCTCCAATCTCCCTGAACACAACTCCTCAAGGTGAAGCTACTCCACTATCACCTTCACCCAGTCCATTTTCCGCCCAAACCAATACGCCAAGGGCCCGAGCGCGCATACCCCGGCAACGACCGCGACGAACAGCACAAGGAACAGAAGGCCACGCAACGCCTGCCTCGCCTGCTGGCCCATCCCTTGCTGCCCCATCATCACGCCCTCCATCACGGTGAGGATCCACACCATGAGCGCGAACCCCCCAACTACACCAGCGATTCCACCAATGACTAGAGACGCCGAGCCGTACCAACCCGCTTTCCCACAGATCACCCGCCAACACCACTCGAATATCCCCGGAACGCGCGTCGGCGGGCTCTCTTGCAACACCTCGTCAGGGTGATGCAAGCACGCCCGCAGTTCCGCCTCGGGCAATGCACGGATCCAGTACAGCCACTCCAAGGATGAGCGCGGGTCGGCCTTCTCCAACTCGCGCCTGATCATCGGGGCCAGCTGATGCGTCGTGAAGACCTGCCGGCGTAGCGCGTTAATCTCATCGTCCGTCAGCCCCTTCAGTGCTGTTTGTGAAAGCCACATGGCGCCACCTCCCATATCCGTTCTGCTTACTGGCTGTCCTCAGGCCGAATCGTCCTCATGCCGTCTCGCCATCCCGCTCCCCCTCCGCCTCTCTCCTCAAACACGCCTTCGCCAAGCCCCAGTCCCTCTTCACGCTCGTCACTCCCACGTCCATCAGTGCGGCGGTCTGCTCTTTGCTACGCCTCGCGAACCACTTGTGCATAACAACTTCGAACCAGCGCGTTGCAATGCTCCAGCCGGTTCATCGTGCCGACATTCGCCAGGATATCCGCCGTGCCAAAGTCCTGCTCCGGCGCCTCGGCGGAGTCGTGCTCGCCTAGCGCGATCGCACCGCCGTCGGTTCGGCCGCGCTTCTCCGCGGTCGACTTCCGCCAGTAGTCGCGCAGGATCGTTGCGCGTAGCCAGCACCACCGCGCGGAAGGACGTCGCCCGGCGGCCGGGTTTGTCCTCAGGAGGGGGCGGGATTCTGTGCACGAACTGGAGGTGCACCTCGTTCGTGAGCACGGTCGGCTGCATCGTCTCGCCGTCGTGGCCCGCCAGCGGCGGGCGGTACGCGATGGCGCGCAGCTCCTCATAGACTAGTTCGAACAGCTCATCCTCCGTGTGTTGATCGCCCGAGGCCCGAGCAAGCGGCGACGACGGCGTGGTGACGTGCTCGGCTTGAATGGGGTGCATTTGCCGCCATATTAACACCATAACAGGAAGCATCAAAGGAGAAAATCGACCCTGCGCCGCAGATTACACATAGCGCTGACCTGTCCTGGCGGGCGCGATTATGCCGCGCCCCAGAGCAACCTCACTTAATATGCAGCGTGTACCCGCAGTGCCTGAAGCAGTTGGCGGCGTCGGTGGTGGTGGTCACCTGATCGAGGACCGACTGCATGATGGCCCAAAGAGTGTCTCTGGTGCGGCAACCAAGCGTCCTGAGCTTGGCGAAGATAAGCTCGATCGAATACAGATCCGGGCGGCAGGGCGGAGGAAGACCGCGTTGGCGCCTGCCGCCTCGATCAGCTCACACGTACGGACACACTATCTTGTGGCTGGAGAGGTTGTCCATCGCCACCACGTCAACCGGCCGCAGCGTTGGCGCCAGCGCCAGCTCAACGAACGCCTCGAAGACCTCTTGGTTCCCCGGCCCATCCACCACCGCCGAGCACCGCACGCCCTCGATCCCCATTGCGGCGACCATTTCCACCAGGCGTCCGCGATCGATCTTAACGACCCCCGGTCGCACACCGCCAGCACACGGTCCCGCAGATCAAGAGGGTACGCAGCGTCCATCCATGGCCTCCTTCCGGCCCGCTCCTCAGGCCTCAGGGCAGATTATGAAACCACGGCCAGGGCGCAACCCCATACCCGACTATGCACTGAACAGCACGACACGAACGCTGAGGATGCCCGAACGCCCGAAAAAACCTTGCATTTCCTGCCCCAATTTCCTAGGTTCAGATTGGCCACAGAAGGACGCCGTTCTCAAGAAACCGCTCCCGCTGCGCAGGTCCGAGTTCGCTCGCCCGACTGCCGGACCGCCCTCCGGAAGTCCCCGATGGGCCATCACACTGAATCGATGGGCGAGGGGATGAACAATGCATCGAATCCTGACCGCGCTGCTCATGGCCGCCGCGTCCTTCGCCGCCCACGCCGCAGGCCCGCAGGAAGCATCGCCGCCGCTCTCCCACGCGGCCTCTTCAGATCAACACGCTGAAACAATCGAGATCCGCGCCGTCGTCGTCGACGCCGCCGGCGCGCCTGTTGAAGGGGCGGTCGTCGTCACCTCCGCCGGCGGCCAGGGCGTGACCGACCACACCGGCGCCGCCCGCTTCAACGTCTCGCTTGATCCATCAACCGACTCACTCCACATCACCGCCGCCGCGGTCATCCGCGGCGCCAACCATGTGGGCAACGTGCGCCTCGACACTCTGAATTCAACAACATCAATCGACGCAGGCGTCATCACACTCGCAGCCGGCGCCGACTGCGAACCCGCCTGGATCCCCACCTTCGGCGGCCGGGCGGGGGTGATCGGTAACATCTTCGCCCTGGCGATCTTCGACGACGGGTCGGGCCCCGCCCTCTACGCCGGGGGCTACTTCACCACCGCCGGCGGCGTGGAGGCCAGCCGCATCGCGAAGTGGGACGGCGTCTCGTGGTCGCAACTGGGAAGCGGGATAAATAGCAGTGTCCTCGCCCTGACGGTCTTCGACGACGGTTCTGGCCCCGCTCTCTACGCCGGGGGCAGCTTCACCACCGCCGGGGGCGTGACAGTCAACCACATCGCGAAATGGGACGGCGCTGTATGGTCGCCGCTGGGAAGCGGGATGAGCGGCGGCTTCGGTCACTCATCAGAGGTCCACGCCCTGACAGTCTTCGACGACGGTACCGGAGGCGGCCCCGCCCTCTACGCCGGGGGCAACTTCACCACCGCCGGCGGCGTGTCGGCCAGCCGCATCGCGAAATGGAACGGCGCGGTCTGGTCGTCCCTCGGTGACGGGGTAGGTGGATCCTCAATCGGGTGGGTCCGCGCCCTGACGGTCTTCGACGACGGTTCCGGGGGCGGCCCCGCACTCTACGCCGGGGGCAGCTTCACCACCGCCGGGGGCGTGTCGGCCAGCCGCATCGCGAAATGGGACGGCGCGACCTGGTCACCGCTGGGAAGCGGAATGAACGGCTCGGTCAGAGCCCTCACGGTCTTCGACGACGGCTCGGGCGCAGGCCAGGCACTCTACGCCGGGGGCCTGTTCTCCACCGCCAGCGGCGTGTCGGCCAACCGAATCGCCAAATGGGACGGCGCGACCTGGTCACCGCTGGGAAGCGGAATGAACGGCTCGATCAGAGCCCTCACGGTCTTCGACGACGGCTCGGGCGCAGGCCAAGCACTCTACGCCGGGGGCGGGTTCTCCACCGCCGGGGGCGTGTCGGCCAACCGAATCGCCAAATGGGACGGCGCCTCGTGGTCGCCGCAACTGGGAAGCGGGATAAATAGCAGTGTCCTCGCCCTGACGGTCTTCGACGACGGTTCTGGCCCCGCTCTCTACGCCGGGGGCCAGTTCACCACCGCCGGGGGCGTGGAGGCCAACC
>RECQ01000021.1 GCA_007693965.1 Phycisphaeraceae bacterium
AGGCCGGGAAAAAATCTGGCCGGGAGTACCTAATCGCCACCGTACACCGTCATGGACACGGTTCAGCAATCAGTCGGAAGCGAGGTGGCAATGATCCGGCAATCATCCGCAGGGTGTGGAGGTCGAAGGGTAGTCGGAGGACGGCCGTGCACCGCCACGCGGGTTCATCACCCCGCACCAGCACCCCGGGAGGTTTATTCAGCGCCAAGGGGGTTTGTTCACGGTTTATTCAGCGCGTGCGCTGAATAAACCTCCGGCTCGCAAGTCCTGAAATATCAAAGACTTGATACACGTAAGTTAGTGAAAAAGAGGTTTATTCAGTTTATTCAGCGCTATTCTTCTCCTTGAAGAATTCACGGGGCGTTCGCCCGATGTCCCGGCCCCGTCCAGAAAGACCGTGGTGATTTAACTGAATAAACCCGTTTCTCACTAACTTGCGCGGGATAAGTGTTTGGAAACTCCACGCTTGCGCACCAGAGGTTTATTCAGCGCGGGCGCTGAATAAACCCGTGAACAAACCCCTCGCGCTGAAGAAACCTACTCGCCGACCAGCGTGTAGACGATGCGGGGTCTGCCCCCCTTGCCCGCATCGGAAGCGACCTCGTCCACCCGCACCTGCCCAGTGACGATCAGGTTCTCGAGCACTTCATCCCGCTCGCGCTTGGACATCCTCTGGGTCGCCCGGGCGAAGTGGAAGCCCGTCATCTGCCCCCCGGCCCGCTGCATGATCCGGACCACCTTCTTCTGGCGGGCATCGAAGATGGAGTCGCTGACCCAGTGCTTCACCGCCCGCATCATGCTCTCGGTGATGTGCCGGGCCAGCCCGCACGCCCAGCGGGCGGCGTCGCCATCGATGACCGGGCTCTCCCGGTCGGCGCTGCAGGCGTAGACCAGGGCCAGCCGGCACGCCTTCTCTTCCGCTCGGGCCCACAGCGCCTGAGCCGATTCATCGTCGCCGGCGAGCTGGGTGTCCACCTGATCGGCGAGCTCATCGAACACAGCGTCGGCCTCCGGCGTCGATCGCACCAGCAGGGGGCGCGGGTGGACGCCGCTGAGGTTGCCCCCGGGCCTGAACTCGCCCCACCACCGGGCCGCCTCGATCAGGGCCTCCGGCGGCTCCACATCGTCGGGTCGCGACCGCTGGGGCAGTCCAGACGTCTCGAAGACCAGCATGCGGCCCACGAACCCGTCCTGGACGCTCTCGCTGGTCAGCGACTCGTAGAAGCGGTTGGGCGTGGTCATGCCGAGCAGGGACACACAGGGCTGATCGATGACCTTGTTGCGGGCGTCGTCGGCGTAGGCCTTGGTGGCGTAGGCGCTGTCGGCCGAGCTGTACAGGGCCATGAGGGCCGAGACCACCTGGTACAGATGCGGCGCCTTCTTGGCGTCCCCGATCGTCGCCAGGAAGCGCCCGAACTCATCGATCAGGAAGAGCCTCGACGGCTCCTGCTCCACGCTCTTGACCAGCCCCGCGTCGCTGGCCACACCCCCCGTCCACATGTGCCGCTCCATCCCGGCGTTGTGCAGCACACGCTGGGCGGACCGCAGCGCGTTGTTCTTGCCGGCGCCGGTCCGGGCCACCCCCACGCAGTAGAGATTCGTGCGGTTGCCGCGCTGGTCGCGCACCTTGCGGGCCGCCAGCACCGCCTGGGCGCACACGGCGCCCGCCAGCGCCAGCACCGGCTGAGGCCGCGTCGCGGTCGCCAGGTCGTATGCCATCAGGCGAGCGATGAACCCGGGCACATCGAGCAGCTGCTCGGGGAAGGGCGTCGGCTCCAGGTCCGGCGCTGGGGGCGGCTCCGGAGGCTCTGAGGCCACGACAGCCGCCGACCCGTTCAGCGGGGCGAAGCCGCTCAGATCGACGCCGTAGTCGACGTGGGCCGCCCGTGCGTCGCCGTAGCCCTCGAGGGCCAGCGCCGCCGCCGCCGCGGCGAAGTCGCCGCCGTGCTCGAGCAGTGCGTACACCGCGAAGGGCGTGTAGGCCTTGCCCGCTTCGAAGGGCGGCGCGTTGGAGCTGAAGACGTAGAAGACAGGCACGTCGTCGATCGGCTTCAGCGTGGCGCTGGTGCCGGCGGCCTTGCCCGGTCGCAGCCAGTGCTCGTTGGTTCCGGGGGCGCCCGTTCGTGTCAGTCGCCACCCATGGTTCTGCAAGATCCACCGCACATCGCCGCGGGCGTTGAAGTCCTCACCCGGGCGTTGACCGTCGCCACGCGGAACCGGCGCCGGCGTCCACGCGGGCTCGCCCCCGGTGACGATCTCCCGCGGCGTCTCGTCCAGTTCGCGAGCCGCCTGCAGCAGGATCTCCCGCTCTTCCGGCGTCAGCACCGGGGGCTCGGCCAGACGCCCCTGGCCCACACTGTAGCCCTCGGAAGGGGCGCACAGGAAGAGCCCCCCCTCGCCGCGCGTCTCGATGAGCGTGATGACCGCGCGCCATGCGTCGTCGCCATCGCGGCGCGGCGCGTGCCCTTTCCCGTCGATGGTGATCGTCTCCGGCCCCTCGCAGTCGATCCGCCGCTGGGCCAGCTTCATGTTGCCGGCGACCGCCGCCTCGCAGCGGTAGATCGCGTGACGACCGCCGGAGGGGGTGCACTGGATCACCAGACGATCGAAGAGCCCGGGCGCCGCGAGCTCGACGGCGTCTCGCCAGGCCGTGAACTCATCCGAGGCCGCGCCCGCTTCGCCGGCGGTGTCGAAGTCGATCATCTCGAGGTTGCCCGAGACAGCGCCGCACACGATGCACACGCTGTTGACGCCGCCGTCCTGGAACCATCGCTGCAAGTCGAACGCGGAAGGACGCTCGGTCTGGTATCGCTTCCATGAGCTGAGGCCGACGCGCTTGTCGGATCCCTTGCGCACCGCGGGCAGTGCGCAGAGCCCCGCCTGAACGTAGAGCCACGCGGCCTCGCGTATGTTCGGTGCAGTGTCCGCGGCGTGTATCGCCATTGTGTTCGCGTCCTTGCGGTCGGGGGTGGGGGTCACTGATTCTTCAAATGCCCACGCGAACCTTTCGGTGTGCGTGGACCGGTGCGATGCGGAGCGCTGCGAAGCGCTGCGATGCGTTGCGCGGCTGCGCGTTGTCTGAATGCCCACGCGAACCTCTCGGTGTGCGTGGACCGGTGCGGTGCGGAGCGCGGCGAAGCGATGCGCTGCGCGGCGGCGCTTGGCGTGAATTGCCCCCATGAACCTTCCGGTGTATGGGGGCCGATGCGTTGCGATGCGGCGCGGCGCGGTGCGAAACGTCGCTGTGCGTCGCGACGCGTCGGGTCAGGATTTCAGCGGATTCAATTCAGCCTCAAACTTGCCGAACGGACCCGGGCTCTGCGATTCGCTGGGGCGCCAGTTGCCGATGCCGATCTTGTTCCCGGCGATGGCCATGATCTTCTTCATCACGTCCTCGCTGATCTCGTCCTCATCGACATCGAGCACGCCCATCGTGCCCCAGTCCAGGAACATCGGCCGCACCCGCACGTGCTTGGTGTTGTACTGAGGCTTGGCGCGTCGAACGTCCAGCTCAAACCCCAGCTTCCGCGCCAGCAGCTTGTGCTCCGCGAAGTTCATGTTGCCGACCATCCCCTCGATCGGACGCATGGGGATTTCCTTCCCGTACGCCAGCAGCGGCGTCCACGGCTCGACGCACACGACCGAAGCCGCCGCGACTGCCTTGTATGTGCTCTTCCCCTTGCCCGTCAGCACCTTGGCGCCGGCCAGGCTGATCACCTTCTGAATGACCTGCGCCGGGATCGTGACGCGCGACCCATCGTTCCACAATGAGCCGATCCACGTGAACGCCGGACTGCGATCGTCGCCCGGCCTGCTCTTGCCTTTGTTGTCGGGGTCTTTGCGCCATTCCTCCATCTGGTCAGCCCATTCGATGTTGTCGCTGTTCATGAAGAGGGGCGTGGTTCCGACGATTCTGAATTCGTACTTCATTGGTCGCTCCTGATGAAGTGGAGTGGAGTGAGGGGATCCGAGGCGGTCGGTGAACACTCACCGTCTTGAAATGCTCCTGCGAACCTCTCGGTGTGCAGGAGCCGTTGCGGGGCGGAGCGAGGCGCGGCGGGGCGGGGCGAAGCGCTGCGGAGCTGCGCGTTGTCTGAATGCCCACGCGAACCTTTCGGTGTGCGTGGACCGGTGCGTTGCGGGGCGATGCGAGGCGAGGCGTCGCGCGGCGAGGCGTCGCGTTGTCTGAATTGCCCACGCGAACCTCTCGGTGTGCGTGGACCGGTGCGATGCGCGGCGGTGCGCGGCGTCGCGAGGCGGAGCGATGCGGCGCGCTACGCAGCGGGGCTTCGTGTCGTTATTCCTTCCCGTTCGGCAGTGCCTTGGTGGCCCCGATCTTGATGTTCATCTCCTTGTGTTTCCCCGCCGCCGACCTCAGCAGCTCGCGTCCCGTCGTGATGATGTGAAGCTGCGCCTCCCGCATCGGCGTCGACAGCTCCGCCGCCGGTGTGTAGTCAACGCACGTGAACCCACGCCGCATCTGCTTGATCCCGGCGCCCACCCGCCCGGCGCCGTGCCGCACCTGCTCATCCGGCAGTGCGAAGCGGTACCCCACCTCGCGAACCGACAGCAGCGCGATGCACTTCTCTTTGAGCAGCCTTCGTCGCCACGATTGCACGAGGCATCGGTACCGATGCGATCGCGGCTTCTCGCCCACCGCGGCGGCGATCTCCTCGTGCGTCAGCTCCGTGCCCCGCGGCCTGTCGCCGAAATCCTTCATCAGCGTCCGAACCTGCGGCTCATACGGCCTGCCCTGAATCATCGTGTTCGTCATCGTGTCGATCTCCATGTGTGTGTGTCACCGCACCAGGCGGCGGATCTGGTCAATGGCGTAGTAGTTGGGCGCCGCCCGGATCATCAGCAGCTCGTGGAGGGAGGTGAATGCGTAGCCGATAAGGATGAGGCAGGCGAATGCCAGAATGCTCGCGGGGATGTAGTGGAATACAAGATCGTCGTTGTAAGGCTCTTCCTTCTCCTTCTTCATGATGTACCTCACGATCAGATACACACCCACGGCACACGCGACCGCGAGCAATCCGCACACGAAACCCGTGTACCCGGCGCTCAAGACCCCCCGCCACACGATCTCGCCCACCAGCGTCTCCACCAGCGGCGGCATGGACTCGGCGCCCTTCTCCACCGCGTCCGCGATAACCGTCATGATCCGCATTGCTTCCGATTCGAAGTTTGCCTTGTTCACGCCACACCTCCCTCAGCGCCCACCTGGGCGGCTGCACGTTGTTTCTCGTATTCCTGATGGTCGCGCAGGCGCTTCTGCACCATCTCCACGAACTCGTCGTACGGCGGCGCCGTCGGAAACGTCTTGCGCGGCCACTCCATCAGCGCTGCAGTCTTCCCGTTCGACGAATTGATGTAGACATCCTCCAGCCTGAAGAGCTCATGACGGAAGAGCTTGTAGCTCGCCTTGTTCTCGGGGTAGATCCCCGCCTCCACGCTGAGGCCCCGGTTGTCGGCGAGCGATTTGGCATGCATGAGCAATGCCCTTCCCACGCCCATGCGACGGCTCGCCTCGTCCACCTGGATCGCGGCGATGAACAGCGTGTTCCCATCGCGCTTCCGCTCCATGAACAGGGAACCCACGCACCTGCCGGACCCGCGTTCGCGTGCGAAGACGACCACGGCCTGCAGCGCGATGAAGGGATGGTCGAACTCGAAGTGATCGACATCCACAAGGATGTGGGCGGCGGGGGTGGCTGCGCTGGTCACGGGGATCTCCTGTTGTTCTGGGTTGTTCATCTCACGCCCCTCCCTCGCCGCCGTCGCAGCAGCTCTCGATGATCCGTCCGCACTTCGAGCACACACGCTTGCATCGCTGGTTGGCCAGCGGCGCCAGGCAGCACGGCGACGCGTCGATGCACGACAGTCGCCGCATGGCGTCGCGACGCACGTCGCGGCGCAGGTGTCTCCGCAGCGGGATCGCGACCTTGAATTTGCTCACGAACACCCCCCGCTCTCCCCGCACTCGGTGCAGACCTCGCACGATCCCGAGGGCATCATGAGCCCGCCGCACTTGAAGCAGCTGTTGCCCGTGGGCGATGGCGGCTTCACCTGGTGCGTCTCCAGCGCCGGGGTTTCTTCCGGCTCGATGTCGATGACGACCTGGTCGACTCGCAGCCCGCGGATGCGAAGCCCGCCATCCAGCGTGCGGTCGATCCACTGCTCAAGGCCCTTCGCCGACTCTGCGGGCGTGGTGTACGGGTGATCGCTCACTTGTCCGCCACCTCGTCGTCGATCGAAATCGCTGTTTTCTGGTTCATCGGAAGTGCCCTTTCAGTCGTCCTGCTTGTGTGTTCTCTTACCCACCGACGCTTCGTCCCGGCTGATGTTGATCAGAGCCAGCGACCCTTGGTTCTTGGGGGCGAACAGCATTGACATGCCGTCGGAGTTCACCCGGTAAATCCGACCGGCCGGGAACCGAGATGGCGCCGCAGAGATGGCGCGATTCAGCAGCCACTTCCGAAGTCCGACGCCGCCGCAACGCCCGTCGTCCGCGTTTGCCCACAAGTCCATGACGCGCAGACTCGCCTTGTCGATCGCTGCGTTTGTAATCACGATGAACGGGGAATCCACGCCCTTCGCATCGCCCGTTCTCGCCGCCGTGTTGTCCTGCATCCTTGCGTCTCCTGATGCCTGGAAGGTGTGTGTCATGCGTCGTTGTCAAACCGGAAGGCCGCGTTCACAAGGTTGAACATCCACCACTCGCGGTGCTGAAGCTCCCGGGTGAAACAGCCCTCGATCCCGCTGTTCCTGAATCCGCGGAACCGCACGCACGACGACGCCACCCAGCCGGGCCGTTCGATCTTGACGCCGCGCACGAGTTCATCAAACAGTGACTCCACAAACCGCTTGTTCATCACCTCGACGCAGCTCATGTCGACCACCACCACGCGGTGCGTGTCGAGCAGCATGCGGATCTCGCCCGCGATGGCGACGCCCTCCTGGAACGTCACGAGCGAACGCTGCGCCGGCGTGTACACGGTCGTCCTGATGTCCATCGATTCGCTGTCCGTCATGCTGGTCCCTCAGCCGCACACGCCTCGATGTCAGCCATCGCGTCCTCGTCATTGGCGTAGAAATCAGGAAGACGTTTCCCGGGCCGCGACGCCGCATAGATCAACGCCGCCGCTGCGCCCGATCCGTACTCCTTTTCCAGCGCGCGTCCGGCGTCACCGGCGAGATGGATCGCCCAGCCCCCGCGACAGTGCGTTGTCTCGCAGGCATGCCAATCGCTCATTCGCAGCTCGCCGCCGTCGCGGATAGCAGCGAGAATCTTCGCGTCGATGTCAGTGAGGATCGGGGCGCCGCTGAGTTTGGCGTCGCTGAGGTCGGCGTAGCTGAGGTCGGCGTAGCGGAGGTCGGCGTCGCTGAGGTTGGCGTAGCGGAGGTTGGCGTAGCGGAGGTTGGCGTAGCTGAGGTCGGCGTAGCGGAGGTTGGCGTAGCGGAGGTTGGCGTAGCGGAGGTCGGCGTCGCTGAGGTCGGCGTAGCGGAGGTTGGCGTAGCGGAGGTTGGCGTAGCGGAGGTTGGCGTAGCGGAGGTTGGCGTAGCGGAGGTTGGCGTCGCTGAGTTTGGCGTAGCTGAGGTCGGCGTAGCGGAGGTTGGCGTCGCTGAGGTTGGCGTCGCTGAGGTCGGCGTAGCGGAGGTCGGCGTAGCGGAGTTTGGCGCGAATTGCCGAAGCACCGGCCGGGTCATGGTGTGGCCGATTCCGATCGCGCAGCCACGCCTGATGAGGCAGGTACCAGTCGTGTTTGAGAAGATGCGCAGGTGCTTTGCCGAAGCAGTAGGGATGTGTGGTAGTGGTGGTCATTGTGTCTCCTCAGAATGGAATGTCATCGATGTCCAGCGACTCCCAGTCGCTTCCGCTTGAAACCGCCGCGGGCTCGGGCTTTTTCTCACTGCTCATCCCCGCGAACTCAGACGCAGGAGGGGGCTCGCCCAGGTCCGAGTCCACCACCTGCGGCCAGCGCACGCCCGATGTCCACTCGACCGTGATGGCGTTCACCGGCGCCAGCGCCCCCGCACGCGCCAGCTCCACAGCCTCGGCCACCGTCTGCGGCACGGGCGTGTTCGACCGGCGCCGCCACCACGCCTCCGCCTTGCGACGTGCGAATCTCTGGTGCTCGAAGCAGATCCACTCGCGCATGTACTCGTCGGCGTCGATCTCGTACTCCACCCGCATGGTGGGCGGCGCCTCGCCGGGGGCCGCGCCGCGCTTGTGATGCACGTGGAAGCCGACGTCGTACACCTCGACGGTCTCGCGCGTCTTCTGGCCCGACAGCGGCCCCGCGGCGCTGGCGGTCGCCTCGTGCTTCTCACGCTCCGGAGGCGGGAACTCGTGGCCGCACTCGTAGCACTTGGCGCAGCCGGCGGGAACGATCGTGTTGCACTCCGGGCATTCCTTCGCCGGCGCATCGCCCTCGCCCGTGCTCCGCGACGGCTCGCGGATGTTGATCGCGTCCACCGGGCCGTGGCGCACCACGTTGCCGCCGAAGTCGAGCACCAGGCAGTCCGCCTTGCCCTCGCACAACCGGAAGCCTCTCCCCACCATCTGGTAGTAGAGCCCCGGCGACAACGTGGGGCGTAGCATCGCCACGCAGTCGACGTTGGGTGCATCGAACCCGGTGGTGAGCACGTTGACGTTGGCCAGGTACTTGAGCTTGCCCGCCTTGAATCTCGCCAGCGTTGACTCCCGCTCCAGGGGCGGCGTATTGCCCTCGATGAACCCGCACTCGAGCTCGTGCCGCTCGCGGAACGTGCGAACCACATGCTCGCCGTGCTGCACGCCGGCGCAGAAGATCAGCACGCTGTGGCGATCCATCGTGTGTTCGACGATCTCGGCGCACGCGGCCATGACGAGCCCGTCGTCGTCCATCACCGTCTCGAGCTCGCCGGCCACGAACTCACCGCCGCGGATCTTCACGCGTGATGTGTCGCCTTTGGCGACGCCGGCCTTGCTGCGAAGCTGGCAGAGGAAGCCCTGTTCGATCAGCTCGCGGACGCCCACCTCGTAGCAGATGTGGTTGAGGATCGTGTCGGGGCCGCAGACGTTGCCGCTCTTCATGCGGAAGGGCGTGGCGGTCAGCCCGATGACACGGACGCGAGGGTTGACGACCTTCATGTCCTTCAGGAACTGCTGGTACATCCCCTCGCCGTCGGGGGGAATAAGGTGACATTCATCTGCAATGACCAGATCGACCGGCCCGACGCTGCACGCCTTCTGGTAGATCGACTGGATTCCGGCGATGGTGACGTCGTACCCCAGGTCCTTGCGTCCGAGGCCCGCCGAGTAGATGCCCACGGGGAGACCCGGAGCGATCACGCGGAGCTTGTCCGCGGCCTGCTCGAGAAGCTCCTTGACATGCGCGAGGATGACGACGCGGCCGCTCCACCGCTCCACCGCATCGCGGCAGATGGTGGCGAGCAGGGGCGTCTTGCCACCGCCGGTTGGGATGACAACGCAGGGGTTGTCATCCCGCGTCCGCAGGTGGTTGTACACCGCGTCCACCGCCTCGCGCTGGTAGGGCCGGAGCTGCATCAGCCTGCCGCCTCCCCCGGAATCCCGATCTCGACGACGACCATGCCGTCCTTGCACGGCTCGCCCCGGTCGATCACCAGCGGCGCGATCTGCGAGTCGTTGGCGACAACGCCGCCGCGTTCGAGGGCGTCGCAGATCATCTTGCTCGTGTTGTCCACATCGCGGCGACGGCGGTCGGGCGGGTGGAGCGTGATGACGACGCGCACCGGGCCGGTGATCGTTCTGCGGCTCCCCCACTCGGCCATGACGATCACCGCCGCGCTGTGCTTGTAGCGCTGGGCGCGGTCGGTGAGGGCCGTGCCTCCCCAGTGCGTGCGTCGGTACATGTTGTTCACGCTGGGCGGGTACGGAAGCGTGATTTTCAGGGAGGCCGATGTCACGCCGACGCCCTCCCCTTCTTCATATCGCGCTCCTGGCGGACGTCCGCCTCGTGCCTGGCCGCACGCATTTCGTCACGGGTCTCGTAGTAGCCATTGCGCCACGCCGCTGCGAGATGCAGGCGTTTCTCGCCGCGGTACTCATCCGGCATCGCGCTCGCGGGCATCCCCTCCTTCGCGGCGTGCCGTCCGAGTCGCGCCGCCGTGGCGACCTTCTTCAGCTGCAGATCTTCATGCGTTGTCATCGGGCCTGGTCCTGTGTGGTGGTGTCTGGAAAAGCGCCCCGTTGATGCACGCGCTCGTCGCCGGCACGGGGCCACACCGGCTTTCGGAGGATGCGGTCACGAAGCGCCGGACTTCCGGGCGCTCGTCTTCTTCTTCGTGTTGGTCCTATTCGCCCTCTCTGAGCAGAGCCCACAGAGCGCAGAACGCATACGCCGCCTGTAGAGGGCAGACGGCGTTTCCAAGCGCTCGAAGGCGGTCCACCCGATCGGAAAGCCCATGAGGGTCTCGACGAAGTTGGGATTGAGCTTCTGCGCGTCTGCCGGTCTGCGCCACGGCCCGCGCGATCGCTTTGCCCAACCATCGCGCGTCTTTACCATCAAGGATCGCGCGGCCCACTTCCTCTGCGTCCAGCAGTCCACAGTCAACCGCTGCGAGGGTGAAATCCTGAGCCCGCGAGAGAGCCGGCGCATGGTGCGGGCTGATGGATAGCCTCTCGATCCAGGCGGCGTAGTCGCCGGGTCCGGGGGCGAACAGTGGAAGCTCACGAAGTTCGGGAGCTGATCGAGATGCCTCGATCCCGTTGACCGATCGAAGTGCCCCGCCGCGTTCGCGCCCTTGTGATCGCGCGCCGCCGGCGTCGGCCACTCGCCCGCCGTCGTTTGCAGATCCACACCGCCCGATCCCCGTGCCGCCTTGCCCGCCCGGCTCTCCGCCCCCCTGGTCGGGACGTTGGGCGTCGGCCACCCCGAGGATGAAGAGCCGCAGCCTCCGATGGCTCGCGCCGACTTCTCGCGCGCTGAACAGGCCCGCCTCGACGCGGTAGCCCAATCCCTCAAGCTCTCGGACAACCTGATCGAACCCCAGATCGACGTGGCCGGACACGTTCTCAAGAAAGACGATGGGCGGTGCCGCTTCGCCAATGATTCGAGCGACGTGGGGCCACAGGTGGCGCGGATCTGCTGATCCACGGCGTCGGCCGGCGAGACTGAACGGCTGGCACGGGTATCCCGCAGTGAGGATGTCAACTGCTCCACGCCAGCGTCTGCCGTCGAAGGTTCGCAGATCCGACCACACAGGCGCCGGAGCCACGCCTTCTTCTTCGCCGCGAGCCGCCAGGACTTCGGCGCAGAATCCTTCCCGCTCAACGCAGCAGACGACGCGAGCGCCGGGAAGGGCCAGCTCGACGCCGAGGTCGAGTCCGCCGACACCGGAGCAGATTGAGAGCAGGTTGAGGGGGTCGTAAGCCACATTCATGCTTCTCCTGAGTACACGTCGTCGAGCGATCGCATCGCGTTCTCGCCGCCCCCGCCCGCGTCGTCGCCCTCGCGGTATCTCGCGCCCATCGACCCGCCCATCGAAGTGGGGCGCTCCACGCGTCGCTCCTCACGGATGCGGATCACGAAGGGCAGGATCTGCTCGCGCATGTCGCGGGGGAGGGTGAGCAGCGACTTGTTCCAGAGCCGCAGCGCGAGTGCGTACCACTGGCGGCAGTGGCGACACGCGCAGTCGGGGCCGGGATGTTTCTTCGCCGCCATCACCTTGCCCACGGCGCCACGGAAGGATCGGCGGCGGGTTGCTGTGGCGCCTGCTGCTGTTGGGTTTGCTGCGGCGGTGTCGAGTTCTGCTGCGGAGCCGGTTGCTGCGGCGCAGCGGAGCCATCGCCGCGCGGCGCGTACCCCTTGACCTCGTTGCCAAGCTCGCCGGTGTCGCTCCGCTTCTTGAGGCTGACGCTGACGACCAGGGGGAGATTGTGCAGCTCCTGACTCTGGGCCGGGCGCAGGACGCCAACCGCGTGGCACACCGCGGAGAGCGTGCTGCGGGCGATGTCCATCGCCTGTACGCTCGGGTGCTGGAGCATGATCTGATCCCAGACCTTGCGGCCCTTGTGCTCGCCGTCGAGGATCGTCATCTCCAGCTTGAGGAACTTCCCCTTACCGTTCGCGGTGTCCTTCTCTTCGCTGTCCGTGATCATCACCAGGTACTTGCCCGCGGGGAGCGGGTCGAAAGACGCCTGAGGCTTGTGCTGTGTCGCGTCGAAATTCAGTGTCGCCATGTCGGTCTCCTTGGTGGCGTGTGGTGTGTGGTGCGGGGCTCATCCAGCGCTGGGCGTGAGCGCTTCCTCAACCTCCGACTCGGCGGGCGCCGTGTCGGTGTTGTGGGTTGTCTGCGGTGTGAAGTTGGAAGTTGCGAGCGATTGCCTGCACGACCGCGCCCCAGTCCAGGGGCAGGATCTCGGGCATCGAGTAACGGTTCTTCGCGGTGATCAGGTTGTTGCCGGTCGTGCGCAGCACCCTGTCCTTCTTGAAGTCGCGATGGGCGTAGAGGACCCCGTCCGCCCACTCGATGAAGAGCGGGGCGATCCAGTGAGGCAGGTCCGGCCCCGCCAGCCGCTGGTCGAATCCCTCCGGGGTGGTGATCTTCACATTGCTGGCGTGCGCCAGCAGGATGACCGGGCATCCCCGCGCTGTCAGCTCATTGAGCGCCGGCAGCAGCTCGCGCGAGACGATGTTGATGACGATGTCGCGGGCCTTGTAGTAACCCCCGTGTGAGCTGCCGATGGTGTTCGTGATGTCGTTCGCCTTGGACGGCTCCAGGTCGATGATCACGTGCTCGGTGATGCGATGGATCATCCAGTCGATGGTGTCGATGGCGACGGGCCCGGCCTTGTCCGCGTTGCGGATCAGCTCCACCAGCCAGTTGTGGATCTCGTTCCAGTTCTTCAGGTACTGGGTGCGCTTGAGTCCTGGGATGTTGCCGGCGCCGTTCTCGCAGTCGACCAGGGTGCATCCCGAGCCCGCTGCAAACGTGGTCTTCCCCACGCCCGGCTCTCCGTACACGAGAAGCTTGGGCGGTGCGGGCCGGGCATCGGTGATGAGTTTTTCCATCAGCGTCGACATGAAGCCTCCTTGCGGCGTGGACGCGCAGCGACTTCGCGGCGCACCAGCGCCCCGCGTTCGCCCGCGTGGAATTCGATGGTGAAATCCCCCTGCCCGAACCGGAGAAGTGGAGGCGCCGAGGGTGCGGCAAGGGAGTCTGAGCGGTGATCGGAGCCCGCTACGCCGCCGCGACCCTCGTTGTGCGCCTCCGGGGGGAGGAGAGAGAGATCAAGTGGTCTGCTGGTTCTCGTGTGTGCCATTCGCGTTCCTTGCGATTGGGTCTGTGACCATGCGCACGAGCGTCCGCTGCTCGTTGTTCAGTGGACATGGGCACGTGTCGATCCACCCGTCGATGTTGGCGGGTGAAGCGCCGACGTGGTCGGCGTGGAAAACCCGCGCGATCGCCTGCGACGATTCGCGCGAAAGTTCGTCTGTGTAATGGGCGAGCGTGACCCTGTAGTCGCTGTGCCGCATGATGCGCTGCGCGATCTGCGGCGCGACCGCGGCGCGAACTAGCCGCATGTGCAACGTTCGACGGAGGGAGTGAAGGTCGCAGATCCGACCGTAGGGGTCCGGGCTGGGGATGCCCGCGGCGAGGTAGTCGGCGACGCGGCGATCGTTGCTGAGGGGCCGGGGGAAGACGCGGTGGTCGGGCTCGCCGCGTCCGATGGCCGCGATGGCGTTCGCCAGGGGCGGGGCGATGGGGACTGTCTCCCGGCGTCCCGATTTGCCGCCCTCGATAATCAGCTCGGCCTCTTCGATCCGCACATGCCGCCACAGCAGCCGCACGATCTCACCCCGCCGCAGGCCGGCGTAGAGCCCGAAGGCGTACCAGGCGAGACGCCGCGGGCCCTGGGCGGCGGCGACGGCGAGCAGGCGGCTCACCTCGTCGTCGGTGAGGGCGCGGCGCATGTAGCGTTGGTCGTTGCGCTCGTCGATGGCGGCGGTGCGGTGGAACGGGTTGGCGTCGAGAACGCCCTCGCGTTCGAGCCACGCGCCCCAGGCGCGGACGATGGATCGTCGGAAGTTGGCGGTGCGCGCCGATCGACCTTGGTCGATGAGGCGGCGCATTGATTCGGCCAGCGTGCGGCTTGTCAGTTCGCAGAGATTCGGCCCGAACTCATCCGCGAACTTGGCGAGGTGTGATTGTTTCTGGGCGATGTGCCGCGGCGCGAGCCCGATGACCCGGCAGTGCTCGATGTACCGCGTGATCGCGACGGCGGCGTCGCCGCCTTCCGGCCCGTGATTCGTCGTCATGTCTGGAATCCCCCTGTAAAACCCTCCGAAAAGCGGAGAGCGCGTTGGGGAGTCCATCGTCGCGCAAGCGCGATCGCTGCACAGAGCAGTTTGCACTACGAATCACCCGATGCGTGCTTGAACTGAACCTGACGATCCGGCACGCGCTGATCGTCAGGAGGCCGCGAGGTGGTACTCGCGTGGGGTGAAACTATATCGGGCGTTGTACCTACGCAAGTCCAATGTCCAAAAAAAATCCGCTCCGCGTTGTTCAGACGCGAAGCGGAGGGCTTTCGACGGCGATGATGAAGTACCACCTTCACATCGCCCAAGGCCTTGTGCCCAGTGCCTTTCCGGAGTTCACCACGTCGGGTGAAGCAGTGAATCATCCGGACAGCGGGCGACCGGACTCGAACCGGCAACATTCAGCTTGGAAGTCTGTTGATTTCAGTCCCATAACATGCTGGGACATGCAGACTTACGGCGTCTGTTGGGGGGCTTCCGGTTCGGTCGGGCGCTGACATTCTTGGGGCGAGATGTTATTTTATCCGGAATCGCATTTTCAGGAGATGCTCGCAATGTCAAAGATCGATCAGCCGAGTGTTCAGGCCGCTGGCCAGCCCACTGGTCAGGCCAAGGTGTATGTCGAGGGCACATCGAAGACGATCAAGCTGGTGTTGCTCCTGACCGGCCTGGCGACCGTCATCGGCGCCGGGATGATGGTGGCGGGTTTTCTCACGATTGAAGATCCACGATCGAGCGGGGCCGGGCTCTTCGTCATCGGCATGTTGCTCTTCATTGTCGGAGGCGTCTCGTTCATCGCCATGCGGATCGTGCGATGGTGGCAGCATGGTTGAAAGTTCAACCCGGCGTGTCAAACGCCTCAGCTGAAACCCAGCAAGGCCACGAGGTCCTCGTGGAGCTTCACCGCCGCGGTCATCCTCCTTTTCTGTATCTCCGACGCACAACCTTGAGCGCTGCGGACAGGTCGCGGATGCTGAAATCCGCGCAGCCGTTGTCGGTCACGGCGCTCTGAACAATGCGATCCACCCACACCTTCATGAACTGTGACTCGGGGAGCGAGTCGAGCAGGGAGGGCAGGTCCGCCATCGACACGTCGGGCTCGCCGCTTCCCTGCTCCTCTTTTCGCTTGCCTACCCGCTTGCTCGGTGTGTAGCAGCCGGAGCGTTTGAGCCATTCGCGCACTGTGGGGGCGGATCGCCCGACGCGATCGGCGATCTCAACCGCGTCGATGCCATGCTCCGTGTGTAGCAGACGCATCTCGCGCAGCTCCCCGACAGTCATATTGCCTTGGCCCTGATATGCGTCGTGTTGATGCAGGACGCGCCACACGCAATTGCGATGGTAGTTCAGGCGCTTGGCGATCTGGGGTGGAGACAGCTTCTCCTCGATGTGCAGGCGGATGATTTCATCGTGATCGAGTTTGCGAGGCCGACCCCGATTGCCGGCGAGCTTGCCGCACTCAGCGGGCGAGAGCGGCGTGTGGACGCCCGCTGCGACCAGCGCCTTGTAGACGCCGGAGTTTGTGTGCCCGGTCGCCTCGGCGATGTCGCCCGTGGTCATGCCACGGCGGTACATGCCGACGATCGCCTTGCGGCTGATGGTGCGCGGCTGGGGCATCACTCTTCCTCAGTGCGGATCTTGAGGATGATCTGGTTGTCACGGTTGACCGCGCCGCCGCTGATCCTGCCGAAGTGATGCTCGGCGCCGAAGGGACCGCCGATGTACTCCTCGAATTGCAGGTACAGCTCCATGCCGCCCACGGCCTGCACCTCGTACAAGCCGCCCTCGACGTCAATGCGGATCTGCCCCGAGCCGGGGCCCGGCGCGATCACGCCGGTCGAAACCAGGTGCCCGACGCCGCGATAGCTGCGCCGCGTGCCCACATCGCGCACCAGCACCGCGTAGCCGCGCGACTCGACGACGTTCCACCACGGTGACGCCATCGCCTCAAGGCTGAACGTCATCGCCCCGTCCGATTCATCACGGCTGGCGTTGACGACGCTGCCGATCTTCATGGGGGCTTCGTCGCCGTCGGCAGAGTGGATGTAGATGTCGGCGCCGGGCTGGATGATGGTGGCGATGCCGGGGGCGCCCCAGTTGCCCGAGACGAAGGCGAAGGCGGTGGCGCCGATCGCGCCCGTCAGTCCGCCTTGTAGCCGTCCCTTGGTCTGCTGTTTCACGACGAAACCTCCTTGTCAGTCGTTGTTTCTCATGTTCAGGTCGCGAGATGCCCCCGCGTCCAGTCGTTGCGAGTGCGTGTTCGGCCGCGCCCGGGGGAGGGCTCGGGTGGCTCGGGGGGCTCGGGCGCAGGCCCGATGACCAGCATGACCCCCGCTCCGGGCCGGTCGGGCGAGAAGCTGGCCGTGTGCGTGA
The DNA here is from genome assembly GCA_007693965.1 of Phycisphaeraceae bacterium. Classification (GTDB taxonomy): domain Bacteria; phylum Planctomycetota; class Phycisphaerae; order Phycisphaerales; family UBA1924; genus RECQ01. Next base: position 16,665 of record RECQ01000021.1, read on the forward strand.
TCGTGCCATCGCCTGCCGCAGTCTCGGCGCCGACGATCTGACAGACGCCAGAGGCGCCCATGCTGGTGGTGCTGGTGTTTTCGAGTGTTGTGTCCGCGTCGATGCTGGCGATAAGCTCTGAGTCGTTTCGCTTGGAGACGCCGGTGATGACCAGATCATTTTCGATGGCGTCCTCAGACACCGCAAGACCATCCGCCAGCCCATCGCTCGTGTTCGTGCCGATGGCCCGCGTCTCTCCAGCGCCAGCGATCGAAACAGCGGTAAGCACAACAGCTTGCGTTATGTCGACTTCAATGACTGCTGTTCCTTCGCCGATCGTCGGGTTGTCGAGCCGCCACGCGGAGATGGTGATGTCGGCGCCAGCGCCGGGGATGACGAACTCTACAAGCGTTGCCTCCTGTGTTGTCTCGCCGACCTTCCAAGCCACCGATACAGGAGGAGGGTCTGTGATGATGATGGATACGAAGAACAGGATCGCGTTGGCGCCAGCGGCGATGGTGAACGCAGAGCCTTCGGTGGGTGTGGCGCCCACAACGATCGCGGCGAGCAGGACTTCGGCGTTGTCTACTGTTGGTCCGGGCATATCGACGCCCTCCTCGAAGCTGAATAGGACTTCGCTCACGCGTCACCCCCAAGCTCTGCGATTGCGTCGTAAGCGGTGTGTTTCACGGTCAGGCGGAACTCGTCGATCTCGTCGATGGCGTAGACGTGGATGGATTGCGTCGGCGAGGTATAGACCACACCCGGAGGCAGCACATTGGCGGCTTCGGGATCGAAGTTGTTGGGCGTGGGAAAGTCCGTCAACAGATTCAGTGACTGCTGCCCTGCTCCCGACACCATCGAGAAGTTCATGATGCGAGGCCAGACCCCGTTCCAGTCGCCTCTTCCGTGGTATGCGTTGTGACGGTCGCCCTCGCGGATGAAGAGGTGAGCCGTGGTCGTGCCCGCCACAAAGCCGTCGAAGATGTCGTTGCGGTCGTCCTCGTATCCGGGCATCATCTTGTCGAAGTTGGGAGAAGATCCGAGGCCTTCGGTGTACCCGGCTGCCAGCGGAACATCGCTCCACCAGAAACACATTGGTTTTCCGTCGGTGTCCGCCGTTGCGAATCGGTCGATGATCCATGCTTTGATCGTGGTTCCGAAGCGTGTGCCCGAACCGTCGAGATTGCCCGGCCCCTTCATCAGTCGGGAGTCGGGCTTTACGCTGCGAGTCCGGGCCGTGTCGATGCTGCGGGAGTGGGTGAAGAAGATGTCGTCCACGGCTGCATCTTCCGATGACGGCGGCGCCTTTCCGGGTGCGAAGCGTGCGTAGAAGAGGTCCATGATCTTCGATGCGTTATCCCAGCGGAACCCAGCCTCCTCGCCGGTGGCAAGCTCACGCACAGCCTTGTCATAGTCGTTGACGAAGGGGTGGTCGTCACCGATGACAAATATCAGCACTCGCTGGGCCAGGTCGTAGAACGGGAAGGAACAGAACATCTGATACGCGCTGTTGAAGTATTCATTCTCAAAGACAGCCGAGTTGGGGAAGCCCGGCTGAGAGAAGTCGGCGTAATAGGGATCGCCCTTCTTGACGAGGACATGCAGGTTCCCGGCGACCGCCCGTCGATACAGCGCCTCAGCCACAAGGAAGGGGGTGTGGTCGCCGGTCTCCAAGGTCGCGCACCAGCAACTCGTGTGCGCGACCAGCCACCGCTTCATCCACTCGCTGGCCTTGGTCGCGCTGGATGGGCTGGGTGTGTAGAAGCTGCCCGGCCAGTCCACGAACTCGACAGGGCCGGAGCCTGTCGTTATGGGGTTGTAC
>RECQ01000019.1 GCA_007693965.1 Phycisphaeraceae bacterium
GCATACACCGCGTCCGGGCATGGGTCCATGCCAAGGTCTGCATCCACGCAGCGCGAATCAATCTCCGCACCGCCAATGCTGCATAATCCTCTCCCAGGGGGAGAGGGTTGGCGCGAACGCATCGCCGGTGCGCTCCGCTCGATTTCGTCTTCGACCACCCGCTCCCCGTTCAGTCGAAGCGAGCACGCGATGTGGCTGCAGCGCACAAGTAGATCGCGCCGTGCCGAGCGGTTGCGCACGAACTCCAGACGCGTACGCCGCCCCACCCCTCTCCCCCTGGGAGAGGCCGGGAGAGTGCTCCTTCTCCTCCCCCTCTTCTCCACCGCTCGAACAACACAGCCCCCGTTCTGCAACACAACCGCACAAGCGTGAGAAAACACAAGGCTCAGAGACACAGAGAGACGGGTTCTCTGTGCAACCGGTGGCACGGTTCTCAGAACCGTGTTTCTGCGATCGACACCATCAGATTCTGACCCTTATTCGAGGACATTCAGAGGTCCCGGATGTCATTTTCAGAGTTCGAGCACGCGCGCACTCAAACTCGATGCCCCCTCCTCTTCTCAGTGCCTCTTTGTCTCTGTGGTGATCCCCCGCTTCAACCAATCACGCGATCGTCTTCGATTGATCCGGCGGCTCCAGCGGGAGCATTCTCGCTGTTTCGAGGAAGCGGTCGTAGTTCTGCTTCATTTCGAGGATCGAGTCGCCTCCGAACTTCTCGCGCATGGCCGCGGCGATCTCGAAGGCGACCACGTTCTCCATCACTACGCTCGCCGCGGAGACGGCGCAGACATCGGATCGCTCGTAGTCGCTGCGTTCGGGCTCCTTCGTGTTCAGGTTCACGCTGGGCATGCCCTGGAGCAGCGTCGAGATGGGCTTCATGGCGCCGCGGACAACGATGGGGGCGCCGTTGGTCATGCCGCCCTCGAGGCCGCCGGCGTTGTTGCGCGAGCGCACGAAGCCGAGGGCGGGCGTCTCCTCGCGCGAGCGGTCGAAGGCGATGGGGTCGTGAACTTCCGAGCCGCGCCGCTCGGCGCACTGCTTCCCAAGACCGATCTCCACCGACTTGAACGCCTGGATGCCCATGACGGCGAAGGCGAGGCGGGCGTCGAGCTTGTCGCGCCAGTCGACGCAGGAGCCGAGGCCGACGGGGCAGTTGAAAACATGCGCCTCGACCAGACCCCCGACGGTGTCCTTGTCCACCTTGGCGGCCCGGATGGCCTCGATCATGCCCGCGCTTGCGCGTTCATCGGGGCAGTAGACCTCGCTGGCGTCGCGGGCTGCGAGGAGCGGGCGCCAGTTGTCGGCGGGCACATCGCCCTCCCACGCCGCGGCGTGGATCGAGCGCACGAAGCCGAAGACCTCGATGCCGAAGACGCGCAGCAGGCACCGCGCCACCGCGCCCGCGGCGGTCCGGGCCGCCGTCTCGCGGGCGCTGGCCCGCTCAAGCGTCGCCCGGCAGTCGGTCGTCAGCCACTTCACGCTTCCCGCCAGGTCGGCGTGGCCGGGGCGGGGGCGGTAGACGGGCGGCGTCTTGGCGGGGTCGTCGAGGCGGGAGTCCTTGTTGGCGATGCGGATGGCGACGGGCGAGCCGATGGTCACGCCCTGGCGCACGCCGGAGAGGAACTCGGCCCGGTCGGTCTCGATGCGCTGGCGCCCGCCGCGGCCGTAGCCGCCCTGACGCCGGCGGAGCTCGGCGTTGATGAAGCCCTCATCCAGCTCGACCCCAGCGGGCAGGCCCTGGATGAGCGTGATCAGGCCGGGTCCGTGGGATTCGCCGGCGGTGTGGGAGGTGAGGAGGGGCATGGGATGAGGATATCGGCGTTGGAGGGGGGTGCGGTTCTGCCCTCACTTGAGCTTCGGGCTCGATTGGGGATCACCACCGAGGCACAAAGACACAGAGAGGGGATGGGGGTGGAGTGAGGTGGCCCACGAAGCCCTTTCTCATCCGGTTCTTCTCAGTGTCTCTGTGTCTCGGTGGTTTTTCCCTCCCTCGCTGGCGCTTCGGGCTCGCAGGTCGTTGCTCCTACACTGTGGTGTATGGATTCCGACGACCATGTCTGCCTGTGCTTCCGCGTGTCGCTGCGCAAGATTCGTGCGTACATGAAGCGAGAGGATCCGCCGGTGGCGTCGCTGATCAGCGATTGCCTGGACGCTGGGACGGGGTGCCAGTGGTGTGTGCCGTTTCTGAAGGAGCTGCACCGGCAGCACGAGGCGGGGATCGAGCCGGACCTGAAGGTCTCGCCGCAGGAGTATGCAGAGGGGCGTCTGCGATACCACAAGACAGGCGAGCGCGATGTCGAGGCGGGGGAAGCGGGGGACGACGGGGCCGCGAGGGATGGCGCCGGCGGGTGAATTAGGGGATGATTGCCCCGCAATCGTAAAATTAAGTGAGATTTTTCGGGATATCGCGCCGGATTGGGGGCGCGTTTGACGCTTTTACTATGAGAGACCCTCGCGTCATGACTGCGCGACCTCGGGAAAAGTGACAGTGACAGATTTGTGCTGATTCGCGGTCGTCGGACGTGCAGTGATGCAGGCGACTTCACAGGGGCGGCGGGTTCAGGCCCGCCGACATGTCCAACGCCCGCAACGAAAACCAATCTCCTTCTCCTTCCTGCGATGCACCCCTACTCCGTGGTCTCGCTGGGGCTTGGAGGCCGTTGAATCGGGCCTGACGCGAGGGCTGATTCATTCGGCGAGGGGACGAGCGTGACCCGCCGCGTGGGTCGCGCTCGTTTTTTTGCGCGCTGGCATCGGCCTACGATCCTGACCCGGGGCGATGTCCCCGGCCCTGTTGAAACCGCCAGATGCATTCTCAAATCATGGAGACCAACCAGACATGTCCGAGCAGCCTTCGATTCTTGCCTTCGCCGGGAGCACCCGATCCGGCTCGTTCAACAAGATGCTGGTCCGCATCGCCGCCGACGCCGCGAAGGAGGCGGGGGCCAGGGTGACGCTCGTCGACCTGCGCGACCTGGCCCTGCCCCTCTACGACGAGGATCTGGAGTCCAGGAGCGGCCTGCCGGAGAACGCGAAGAAGCTCAAGAGCATGATGAAGGCGAGCGACGGGTTCCTCATCGCAGCGCCGGAGTACAACAGCTCGATCACCGGCGTGATGAAGAACGCCATCGACTGGGCCTCGCGCCCCGAGAAGGGCGAGAAGCCGCTGGAGGCATTCAGCGGCAAGGTCGCCGGGATCATGAGCGCCTCGCCGGGCGGACTTGGAGGCCTGCGCGGTCTCTACCACGTGCGGCAGATCCTCTCGAACATCAACATGCTCGTCATCCCCGAGCAGCTCGCCATCTCGAAGGCGGGCGATGTCTTCAACGAGTCCGGCGAACTCACCGACGACAAGCAGCGCGAAACCGTGCGCTCGATCGCGAAGCGCGTGGTCGAGGTGGCGGGGAAGCTCAAGCGTGAGCGGTGAGCGGGGAGGCGGATCGCCACGTGTCGCCATCCGCCGGTTGCGTTCAGGCTACTTCGCGTCGGACTTCCAACAAAGAGCTGGTTCCAAAAAGCGGGGGCGCTGCGTGTCTCCGCGGGTCGTGATGTACACTGATGCAATGCCAGTGCAAGTCATCCGTTTCGATGAAACGCCGAATCCCAACGCCCTCAAGTGCGTCCTTGACGGGCAGGTGAGCGATCGCCCCCGCTCCTTCCGCACGCCGGAGGAGGCCTCGACCGATCCGCTGGCCGGCGCTCTGTTTTCCATACGCGGTGTCAACAACGTGCTGATCAACGGCGACTGGATCACAATCGGCAAGACGCCCGACGCCGACTGGAAGTCCGTCAAGTCCGGCGTCGAAAAGACGCTGAGCGACCACACATCCTGATGCCCGATGCCCGATGCCTGCCTACCAGGACACAACCATCGCTCGGCGCATCGCGGCGTGGTTCGAGGCAAACGCCCGCGAGCTGCCGTGGCGCGCTGCGCCGCGTGACCCGTACCACGCCCTGGTGAGCGAGGCGATGCTGCAGCAGACGCAGGTGTCGCGCGTGGTGGAGAAATACGGCGAGTTCCTGCGCCGCTTCCCGACGGTCGAGGCGCTGGCGCGGGCCGGTGAGCACGATGTGCTCGCCGCGTGGTCGGGGCTCGGCTACTACCGGCGGGCCCGTCACCTGCACGCGGCGGCCAAGGCGATCGTCGAGCGTCACGGCGGGCGCCTGCCGCGGGATGTGCGGTCGCTCCGCGCCCTGCCGGGCGTGGGCCGCTACACCGCGGGGGCGATCGCCAGCATGGTCTTCAACGACGCGGCGCCGATCGTGGACGGCAACGTGATGCGCGTGCTGCTGCGCGTGCACGGACGCGACACGCCGCAGGATTCGAGCGAGACGATCGCCTGGGCGTGGGAGCGCGCCGAGGCGCTGGTGAAGAGGGCGCACCGTCGCGGCGAGGCGAGCCGGTTCAACGAGGGGTTGATGGAGCTGGGTGCGACGGTGTGCGCGCCGGTCTCGCCGAAGTGCGCCCAGTGCCCGCTCCAGAGGGGCTGCAAGGCCAGGCTCGAGGGCCGCCAGGAGGAGATTCCCCGCCCGAAGGCGCGGGCGAAGCGGCGCGAGATCCATCATTCCGCCGTGGTCGTCCGCGACGGCGCCGGTCGTCTGCTGGTCGAGCGTCGGCCCGAGGCGGGGATGTGGGCGGGCATGTGGCAGGCGCCGACGCTGGAGCGCGAGGCGGGTCCGGCCAAAGCGAGGGAGCTGGCGGCGCTGGTGGGCGCGGGGTCGGTGCGCAAGGTGGGGGGGTTCGTCCATCAGACGACGCATCGTGTGGTGTATTTCGAGGTGTGGACCCCCGGCGGCGCGCCGGACGCCGCGGCCGGCGCCGGGCGGCGCTGGCTGTCGCCCAAGGCTGTGTCGGAGTTGGCGCTGGCGTCGCCTCATCGGAGGATCCTGCTGGGGGCGGGCGTGGCGGCGCCGGTCTGAGCGAAGTCTTTGCGTTTCTGAGGTTGAGCGGGCGGGAGCTTGTGATACACTCTTCGGCTCGCCGCAGGATCCGGAGCGTGTGCACCGGGCGGCGTGAGCCGGGAACTCGAACCGCCCCATGGGGGCCCGACGCCCGGTCGGTCAAAACGGGTCGGCGCCGCTGATTGCGATGGTGAACAGAGACTGTTCTTCCGACGCGAGCCGCGGGCCGGAAAGGAACGCATCACAACATGATCGATGAAACGCTGATTTCTCAGCTCGGTGTCGAAGACGCCGAAGCGGAAGGCATGCTGCGTGAAGCCTTCGGCGACCAGGCGATCGCCGAAGACGGAATGGACTCGCTGATCGGCGAGAACATTCAGGACTTCCAGGCGGGCGCCATTCTGGAAGGCCAGATCGTCGGCTTCGCCGGCGACGACGTGGTCGTCGAAGTTGGACTTAAGTCCGAAGGGCTGGTCGCCCGCGATGAGTTCGACGATCCTTCGGCTCTCAAGGTCGGCGAAAAGTTCAAGGTGCTGCTCGAAACCCTCGAAGGCGAAGGCGGCATCATCCAGCTCTCGAAGCGTAAGGCCGACCGCATCATCAACTGGCAGCGCATCATCGAGACGGCCCGCGAGGGCGACGTCGTCGAAGGTCGCGTCATGCGGAAGATCAAGGGCGGCTTGCTCGTCGATATCGGCGTGCCCGTCTTCCTCCCCGCTTCGCAGGTCGACATCCGACGCCCCAGCGACATCGGCGAGTACATCGGCCGCGACGTGCGGGCCGAGATTCTCAAGATTGACGAGCAGCGGCGCAACATAGTCATCTCACGCCGCAAGCTCATCGAGACCGAGCGCGAGCAGGCCAAGTCGCGCCTTCTTGACAACATCAAGGTCGGCGACATCGTCACCGGCACCGTCAAGAACATCGCGGACTTCGGCGCCTTCGTCGATCTCGGCGGCCTCGACGGGCTTCTGCACATCACCGACATGTCGTGGGGGCGCATCAGCCACCCCTCCGAGATGCTCAGGATCGATCAGAAGGTCGACGTCAAGATTCTCAACATCGACTTCGACAAGGAGAAGATCGCCCTCGGCCTCAAGCAGAAGGAAGCTTCGCCCTGGGACGACATCGATCAGAAGTTCCCCGTCGGCAGCCGCATCAAGGGCGAGGTGGTCAACATCATGTCCTACGGCGCCTTCGTGCGTCTGGAAGAGGGCATCGAGGGCCTGGTGCACATCTCCGAGATGAGCTGGACGCGCCGCATCAATCACCCTTCCGAGATGATCGCCGCCGGCGACGAGATCGAGGTGGTGGTGCTCGACATCGACAAGAACAAGCAGGAGATCAGCCTCGGCGTCAAGCAGACCGAGGTGAACCCGTGGGAGCTTGTCAGCGAGAAGTATCCGCCCAACACCGTCATCGAGGGCGTGGTGCGGAACCTGGCCAACTACGGCGCGTTCGTCGAGATCGAGCCCGGCGTGGACGGACTGCTGCACGTCTCCGATATTTCGTGGACCAAGAAGGTCGCGCATCCCAACGAGCTCTTCAAGAAGGGCGATGTGGTCAAGTGCGTCGTGCTCGAGGTCGACCGCGACAAGCAGCGCATAAGCCTCGGCCACAAGCAGCTCACCGAGGATCCGTGGCTCAACGCCATCCCCGACGCCTACCAGCCGGGCATGGTCGTCCGCGGCAAGGTCACCAAGATCACCAACTTCGGCGTCTTCGTCGAGCTTGAAGAGGATCTCGAGGGCCTGCTGCACATCTCCGAGCTGGCCGACCACAAGGTCGAGAACCCGCAGGACGTGGTGAAGCCCGGCGAAGAGGTGGATGTCAAGATCCTCCGCGTCGACACCGACGAGCGCAAGATCGGTCTGTCCCTCAAGCGGGCCCAGTGGGGCGCCGTCGAGGAGGCCCGGGCCGAGCGCGAGGAGCAGCGGGCGCCCGGCCCCCGCAAGGGCGGCATGGACGATCACGGCGCCATGGGCACCGACAAGATCTCGATGTGATGATGGTTGGCGGAGCGGCTCTCTGAGCCGCCTCGCCACAAGTGAAGAAGAATCCCGAGGGGGTGCGGCTCGCCGCGCCCCCTTTTCTCTGCCCGCAGATACTTCGTCGGACCGGCGTCGGCGCCGGGCGCTCAGCAGATGGCCAGGAACGTCAGCGCGGTCAGGATCAGGATGCGCTTGCGGTTCTCGGTCAGTTCGAAGACGAAGGCCGTTGTTGCGATTGCTCTGGACATGGATGCCTCACTGGTCTTGAGTTGTGATGATGAACATGTATCAACCAGCGTGCCGGGATGCGTCCGGATACGGAAAACCGCTCCTGGCGGGTGAAAACCGGCGCCGGACCTGCGCCCCGGCGCCGGGCGGCAGGGTATCGGACGGCGCCGTGTGGCGTGGAGGCGACGCGCTTTGTTGCGTCCGAGCGACATCGCGACCCGCCGGCGCGCTTCTCGGACTGTGTGCGCTGCTCTTTCTGATGGGCTGGGCGGCGCCTGCGGCCTCCGGCGCCGCGACGGGGCGCATCGCCTCTACGGAGGCCATGGAGGCATACCAGGCCATACAAGGGTGGATCCGGGCCGGCGCCGTTCCCAGCGAGCCTCAGCGGGTGGATCCGCAGCAGGCGACGGGCGCCTCGGTGACGCTGCGGCTGTCGGGGGCGGTGGTGGGCCGGGCCTCGGTGGTGGACGAGGAGGGCCTGGCCGTGTGGCGTGCCAGCCGCGACGCCTGGGCCGAGGCGCGCCGGCGTCTGCGTCCGGATACCAGGGAGGGCGCCGACGACGAACCCGAGCATGCGGAGCTGGTCGAGCGCACGGCGCTGATCGCGATCGACCTGCAGATCGCCGGTCCCCTGACGCCGATTGGGGGCGCGGGGCTGGAGGAGGCGGCGGGCGAGGCGTCTCCGGGGTTGCACGGGGTTGCGGCCCGTGTCGGGCGACGATTCGAGGCGGTCTTCCCCGGCACGATGCTGGCGACCAACATCACGCCGGCGCAGGGGCTGGTCATCGCGATGAGCGCGTTGGATCTGCCGCGGGCGGGCATCGGCGATCCGCGCGTCAACCTCGATGCGCTGCGCCGCGAGCATGGCCTGTCGCTGTACCGCTTCGAGGTGGCCCACCTGGCGCAGGTGTCGTCGGATCGTCCGCCGCGGTTTTTGTACCGGGGCGGACGCGTGCGGCAGATGAGTGAGATCAACGAGCGTTCGCTTCGCGAATTCGGCGACGGTCTGTTCGAACACATCCTGGCGCACCGGTGGGTGGGCGAGGAGCCGTTCGGACTGATGAGCGCGTACCGGCCCTGGGCGGGCGATTACGAGCAGCCGATGATCGCCGAGGCGCGGTCCCAGGCGCTGGCGGCGTACGCGCTGGCGCGGTGGAGCGCGCTGATGCGTACGGAGGCGACCGAGGCGCTGGCGCTGCACTACGCAGAAGCCGCGGCGTCGCTGCTGGAGAAGCTGGCGCAGGAGACGGAAGAAGGCCCCGACATCGGCGCCTCGGCCACCGCGGCGGCGCTGTCGCTGCTGGCCCGCGCTGCGCTCGGCGCAGATTCACTGAGCGCAGAGGCGAACGAACTGCTGGACAGGCGATGCCTGTCCCTCGCTGTGGAGATGTTGGAGAACCAGTCGGCTTCGGCGGGCGAACGCGCCATCGTCGCGTTCGCGCTGGCGCGTCTGTCGTCGGGAGATGAGGCGCCGGTGGAGCGCGACCGTGTGCGGGCGGTGGTGCGCGAGCTCTTCCGGACCACCAGCGCCGGTGATCTGCCGTCGCTCATGCCGTGGCTGGGCTGGGCGGAGCTGGCGATGGTGGAGGATCAGCCTGATGTGCCCGCCGGCGTGGCGCTCCGATCGTTCCGGTCGACGGTGTGGCGCCACCAGGTCGAGCCCCGCGATGTGGGCGAGGAGGGGCTGGATCTGGTGGGGGGAATCGTCTTCACCCGGGGCAGGGCGCCGCTGCCGAGCTGGCACACGCTGCGGCCGCTGGCCTTCATCGCGACCATGCTCGGCGATGACCGGCTGACGGACGACGAGGAAGTCGGCGCCGAACTGCTGCGGCTGATGGGGTCGATCCGCTTCGTGCTGCAGCTCTCGGTGGATGAGACCCACATGCACATGTTCCGCGATCGCGGGCGATCGCTCGGCGGCGTGCGCCTGGCCCCATGGGACCATCGACTCACCCCCGAGGCGAACGCCATGGCGCTGCTGACCGTCGCGGAGACGCTGGAATCGGTCCGGCGGCGCCGCTGAGGGGCGTCGGGCAGGGCAGTTGAGGCGTTCCGCGGTCGGGGAATCACGGAACACCGGGATCGACTCGGGCGTATTCATTGACAAGCCGATGGAGTGAATCGCAGCGCCTAGTATTCTGGCGCAGAGCATTCGCCCCCCAGGATGAACGTCAGGAGCACGATATGACGAAGCGGGCACAGATTGGAATGGTTCTCGGAGTCGTCGGCGCTGTCGCTGGCGCGCATGGCGCCGCGACTGTGGCGTCCGCGCAGTCGGGCGATGGGGCGTGGGCCTCCCGGGCGATGGATCCGCGGGCCGAGACCATGTCCCGCATGATGCGCACGGTGTCGATTGACCTGACAGATGCGCGGCTTGAAGACGTGATGGAGTTCATCACTGAGGTCAGCGGCGCTCAGCTCGAGCCCATGTGGCAGGACGACCGGACCGCCGAGGGCCTCGACCCCGAGATGACGGTCTCCGTGCGCGTGCAGAACGCCACCATGCTCACGCTGCTGGAGCGCGTCCTCAACCAGGCGGAGCGCGATTTCTTCGGCGGCGCGACGTGGCAGTTCAACGAGACGGGCGTGATGGAGGTCGGCCCCAAGAGCCGGCTGAACCGCGGCGCCATCGTCAAGCTCTACGATATCAATGACCTGCTCTTCGTGATGCCTTCGTTCACGGAGTTTCCGGCGTTGGATCTTGATTCGGTGCTGGCGCAGCGTCGCGGCGGCGGCGCGGGCGGCATCTTCCGCGACACCGATCAGCAGGCCAGAGATCAGGCGCCCGTGGAGGAGCGTGCTCAGGACATCATTGACATCATCACCACCGTCGTGGAGCCCGAGCAGTGGGTGGACTTCGGCGGCGATGCCGCCAGCGCCAGGCACTACAGCGGTTCATTGCTGATCCGCGCTCCGGATTACATCCACCGACAGATCGGCGGGTATGACTTCATGCGACAGGTTCGCAGGCCCGCCGGGCAGGGCGCCATGCGCGGCGGGGCGGCGCCGCAGTTCGGATTCGGAACCAGCATGGACCGTTACCTCGCCGCGGAGCGCGAAGCGCGGCGGCAGGCGGAAGCCGAGGCGAGCCGTTCGGACAACACTGAGCGCTGAAGATCGCGCCGGATTGTCAGATGTTCGGCCGGGCGCCGGGCCCCTGGGGCCAGCCTCCCGGATCGAGGGCGCTGAGGGCGGGGTCGGACTCGTCGAAGCGCCGCTTTGAGCTGGACAGACGCATCCACAGCACGAAGAAGATCAGCAGGGCCGCGCCTGATGTGGCGGCCCAGGCGATCGCCGCCACGATGATGTGCGGCTGGTCAATGGGCGCTGGATCCGGTGAGACGGAGCCGGACATCGCGGTGGTTGCGTTGTCGATGCGGCGCACGCGTCCATCGTTGGCGACGGTGATCATGGCCGCCATGAAGGTGTCGAGAACGCGGCGGGTGCGGTCGGCGCCCTCGCCCCGGAGGGTGAGGGTCGTGCGTCCGGGCGCGGGGGAGTTGACATCGAGATCGCTGCGCATGCGCGCTGCGACTGCGGCGGGGGAGGCGAGCTCCGCGATGCCGCGACGCTTCATGCGGTCGGCGGCCATCTCCATGAGCGTGGGCTCTTTGGCCAGGCCTTCGATGAAGTCGTTCCACGCCGCGAGCTGTTCGGGCGAGAGGGGCGTTCCCTCGTGGCGAGCTTCGACGGTGGCCTCGACGAGGAAGGTTCCGGGCACGGCCCGCTCGGCGATGCTCCAGCTCAGGGCGCCGAGGATGCCGATGGCGAAGACAAGCGACAGCAACGAGACCGACGCCTTGTTGCGGGCGGCGGATTTCTGCACGCGCTCATTGGCGGCGTCCAGCGCCGCCTTGGCCTGCGCCAGCTCCTGTCGTTTCTGGAGCAGTCGTTCGTACTCCTCCTGGCGCTTGGCGAGGGTCGCCTTGGCGCTGACGATCTTGGCCGACTGCGAGCGGAGCAGATCCTTGTAGCGCTGCAGGCGCTGGCGCCGGAGCTTGGCCCACTGGGAGGAGGCGCCGGATTTCGCAGCGCCGGCGCCGCCGCTCTTGCGGAGCGTCTCGCACTCGGTCTGGGCGGTCTTGAGGCGCTCGCTCAGCACCTCGATGGCGCGGTCGCGCTTGGCGACTTCACCGGCGAGCTTCTTGAGCTTCGCATCGTCCTCGCCTCCGGAGGCGCCGGCCTCGCTGACGCTCTGCTGCAGGCGCGCGATCTCTTTTTCGAGCTCGGTCTTCTTCATGGCGAGCGCATCGCGCTCGGCGGAGGCTTCGGTGAGTTCGCGCTGCAGGGCGTCGATGCGGGCGGTGGATTCTTCGCCGGCGGTGTCGGCGCCGGCGGCGTGCTGCTCGATGCGTGCGGAGAGCTCAGCGACTTTCGCATCCAGCGCATCGCGGTCGCGCTCGGCCTCCGCGAGGGCGTCGGCGTTCGCTTCTGATTCGGCTTTCGCCGCTTCGAGCTGCTGCTCCAGTTCGGCGCAGCGGGTTTCAAGTTCGGTGAGGCGGGCCGCATCGCCGCCGGCGCCTTCGCGCTGGCTCTTCAGTTCGGCGCGGGCCTGCTCGAGTTCGGCGCGTGTGGCGTCGAGCGCCTTCTGGCGCTCGGCGACGCGGGCTTCGGTCTTGGACCGTTCGTGCTCGAAGTGCTCGCGCTCGCGAGCGAGTTCGGCAGCGCGCTCGGTGGCGTGGGCGATGGCGGCGTCGAGGCTGCGCGAGGTTTCTTCGATCTCCGCTTCCTTGCGCCTCAGCTCCTGCTCCTGCTCCTCGGCCCTGGTCGTGAGCTCGCGCCGCTCCTGTTCGAGCTGATCGAGGCGCTGCGTAAGGTCGGCCTCGCGCTGCTCGAGGGCCTGCATCGAGGCTTCGAGCTCGCTGCGGCGATCGCGCAGCTCCTGTTCGAGCTTCGCGGTGGACTCTTCGCGGTTCTTGAATTCGCCCTCGCGCTCGGAGAGCTGACGCTCGCGCTCCAGCAGCTCCGCCGAGGCCTGTTCCTGCTCGGAGCGGGCTTTCTTGATGGAGGCGATCTGCGCTTCCATCGAGGCGATCAGGTCCATCGCCTGTTCGCCGTTGTTGGAGCGACTGGCGTCGGACGCGGAGGCGCCGGCTTCTGAAGGGTTCTGCTGCGGCTGCTGTTCGTTGGACATCTCGCTCCCCGGTCGGCAAAGGCCCAGGCGCGCTCCGACGGTCGCCGCCAGAGCGAGAACCCGGCGATTCTGTATCGGCTGGGAGGGCGCCGACCTGAACGCAGGGCGGCGGGATGGGGTCGTTTGCCAAAGGGGCCCGGCTCGGGGAAGGTCTGCGAGGTCGGACCCTGCGACCCGCCCGGGGCGCCGCCCCGGGTGAAGGACGGGGCCTATACTGTTGAACTTTCAGGAATTATTGAAACATTGCTGAGTCAAAAGGCGCATCCGATGCCCGCCACGCTCCAAGACGCCCGCCGAACCACACCGACCACGCCCCTCGTCCGCCGCGGCGCGACGCCAGATTCCCGCCTGGAGGCGCTGCGCGAGAAGACGCTCGCCGGAGAGCGGTTGACGATGGAGGATGGGCGGCTGCTCTACGAGACGCCCGATATCTGGAGCGTCTGCGAGATCGCCGACGCCGTGCGCCGGCGCCTGCACGGCGACATCACGTATTACAACGTCAACCGCCATCTGAATTACTCGAACGTCTGCGCCCTGTCGTGCAAGTTCTGCGAGTTCCATCGCAAGCGCGGCGACGCGGGGGCGTACGAGCACTCGATGGAGGACATCCGCGCTGAGGCGGCGAAAGCCCGCGACGCCGGGGCCACCGAGATGCACATCGTCGGCGGCCTGCATCCGTACCTGCCCTTCGACTACTACACCGACATGATCCGCACGATCCGCGATGAAGCGCCGACGGTGCACATCAAGGCGTTCACGGCGGTCGAGGTGGTGCATTTCGCCAAGATCGCGAAGCTGTACAAGGGCGCCGACCGGAAAGAGGGCATCCGCGCTGTGCTGAAAGCGCTGAAGGAGGCGGGGCTCGGCTCGCTTCCCGGCGGCGGCGCAGAGGTCTTCGACGACCGCGTCCACGATGAGGCCTACAAGGGCAAGATCCGCTCGGATGTATGGCTCGACGTCCACCGCGTCGCCCATGAGCTGGGGCTGAACACCAACGCGACGATTCTTTACGGCCACATCGAGCGCATCGACGACCGCCTGACGCACATGGACATGCTGCGCACCGCGCAGGACGAGGCCCTTTCGCGGCTCGGCTACGAGGCCGCCCCGGGCGGCGCCGTCACGCTCACGCGCCCCGGCGTCGAGCTGCCCACGCCCGCGATGAACGGCCGCGGCGGATACTTCCAGACCATCATCCCGCTCCCCTTCTTCCCCGACGGCTCCGAGCTGGAGAACCTCCCCGGCCCCGGAGGCGTGGAGAACCTGCGCACACTCGCCGTGGCGCGGCTCATGCTCGACAACTTCCCCCACGCCAAGACCTTCTGGATCATGCAGACGCTGCCGATGGCCCAGCTCCAGCTCGCCAGCGGCGCCGACGACATCGATGGCACGGTGGTGTGGTACGACATCACCAAGGTCGGCGGCGTCAGCACCCACCAGGAGACGACGGTGTGGGACCTGTGCAAGGCCATCCGCGAGGCGGGCTTCAGGCCCGTCGAGCGCGACACGGTGTACCGGCGCGTGGAGCGCGATGGCGCGAGCTGGCGCGTGGTGGAATGACGCCCGCAAGGGACAAGTGATCGACAGACGCTGCGCGTGCGCAGCGCCGTCCAAGTCGCCAACACGCTTCCAGGACGTCGACACCTTCCGAGACGCCGAGGCTGAGGAGTCTTCGACGAAGCCTCGGAAGCCGCGCAGATTCACAGTGAAACCGAAACATGACCGCGGCGCTGGTCAGCCACACCGGCGCCGCCGACCGACAGGCGCGCTGCGCCTGCAAGACGAATCAGGTATGTTTTTCTTCCCTCTGTTCCGACCCGGAGGGCGCCCGGGCGATGCGCTTCATGCTCTCCGGCGCCATCACTCCGCGCTCGGGCTCGGACTCGGGCTCGGCGCCGGCTTGCCGGGGCGCGTGAACAGCAGCGCGAGGAAGGTGACGAAGGCGAAGCCGCTGAGCGTCCACAGTGTGCCGGTGAGATAGGCCTTGCTGTACTGCGGCGCCTCCAGCTCCTCGAAGAAGGCGCGCCGGTTCTCCTCGGTGTTCTCTTCCAGCCCCTCGCCGACAAGCTCCTCGAACTGGCTGGCCGCCTCCTCGTGGGCCCGCACCTCGACGCCCGCCGCCTGGGCCCGGTGCGCGAAGGCGGCGGCATAGGCGAGGGCCAGCACCATCCCTGCGATGTGCAGACGCCGGGCCGCGACGGTTCGCCCGCGCGCCGAGGCCGCCATGAGCAGCAGGCCGAGTGTGATGAGGATGACGGCGCTGACGCCGGGGACGATGAGCGCCGTGGCGGCGTTCGCCTCGGGGGGCGCCGAGGTGTAGGCGTAGAACCCTCCGGCCAGCAGAATGGCGGCGAGGATGAAGAGAATGATGGCGATGCGCATGGGAGGTGCTCCTGTGATCTCGTGTGCAGGTTCGATCATATGATCCCGCATGGCCCGACGCACCCGGGGAGTTCGATCCGCGCATGACACGGCGCCCGGCCGGGCCGGAGCGAACGTGGCCGAGGGCGCCGGCGACCTGCTCGTCGCCGCCCGCACCCTCGTGCACGGCCTGCACCAGGGCGCCCATCGCGCCGACACCCGCGGCGCCTCGACCGAGTTTTACGACTACCGGGCGGCCTCTCCCGGCGATCCCGCCCATGCGATCGACTGGAAGGTCTTCGGGCGCACGGACCGGCACTACATCCGCCGCTTCCGCCACGAGACGCAGCTCACGGTGGGGATCGCGCTGGACGCATCGGCGTCAATGGAGTTCGCGGGGTTTGATGCGGATGCGTCGCCGTCGAAGCTGCGCCGGGCGAAGGAGCTGGCCGCGGCTGTGGCGCACCTGGTGGTGCGGCAGGGCGATCGCGTGTGCCTCGCTGCGGGCGCGGGAGAACGCGGGCAGGTGGTGGCGCCGGGGTCGGGGTGGGAGCACCTGCACGTTGTGGCGCGGGCGCTGGAATCGGTCACGCCCGTTGGCGACTCGGGGTTGACCGGCGCGCTGGATGCGTGCGCCGCGTCGATGCATCGGCGCGGGCTGGTGGTGGCGATCGGCGACGGGCTGGATGATCCGGCGGCGCTGCTGGAGCGCCTGGCGCGGCTTCGGTTCGGCGCGGGGCGTTCGTTCGGCGCTCAGGGGGGGACCGTCGGCGCCGGGCATGACGTGGTGATGCTCCAGACGCTCACGCCGGATGAGCTTGACATCAGCCGGCTGGAGCGGGCGCGGCTGGTCGATCCGGAAACCGGCGCCGATGCGCTGGGTTCGGGGGAATTCAACGCAGCGCGGTACCGCGATGAGATGCGACTCCACCTGGAGCGCATCCGCAGCGGCGTCGTGGGGATGCACGGACGCTGGGCGCTGGCGCGTACGGATGCCGATCCGCGGGAGGCGCTGCGGCGGGTGTTTGATCCGCGTGGACGGTGAAGACGTTCACAAGGGAAGTGTCGGGCGGGAGCGGTTCGTCGCCCCAAGCCGCGGCCCCGGCCCTACCATACGCCCCCCATGCCGCTCATCTCCGCCATCAATATCCACCACCACTTCGGTGAGGACATCATCCTCGAGGGCGCCACCCTCGTCATCGAGGCGGGGGAGCGCGTGGGGATGGTCGGGCGGAACGGGACGGGAAAATCGACACTGATGCGGGCGATGGCGGGGGCGCTCAAGCACGATTCAGGCGATATCTCGGTGCAGCGGGGCTGCCGGGTCGGATACCTGCACCAGGATCCGGTGTTCGATCCCGATGAGACGCTGCGCGACGCCGCCGAGGGCGCCTTCGCCGAGCTGCACCGGCTGCACATCGAGTTGAACAAGGTGTACGAGGCGATGGCGGGCGCCGAGGGGGCGGAGCTGGAGCGGCTGCTGCGCCGCCAGGAGCGGCTGGACTCACAGGTCGAGGCGGCGGGCGGCTACACAATTGATCACAAGATCGACGCCACGCTGCACGGTCTCGGCTTCACCGACGAGCAGTTCTCCATTCGCTGCTGTGATCTGTCGGGCGGGCAGAAGGCGCGGCTGGCGCTGGCGCGGCTGCTCCTTGAGAGCCCCGATGCGCTGCTGCTCGATGAGCCGAC
This sequence comes from Phycisphaeraceae bacterium, assembly GCA_007693965.1. Taxonomy (GTDB): domain Bacteria; phylum Planctomycetota; class Phycisphaerae; order Phycisphaerales; family UBA1924; genus RECQ01. The sequence goes on from RECQ01000019.1 coordinate 16,309, forward strand.
CAACCACCTGGACATCAACGGTCGTCTGTGGCTGGAGGATTTCCTGGTCAACGAGTACCGCGGCGCGGTGCTGATGATCAGCCACGATCGCTACATGCTCGATCGAGTCGTCTCGCGCATCGTCGAGGTGGAGCAGGGGCGGTTGATCGAATACCCGGGGAACTACGAGGCATTCCGCAAACTGCGGCGGGAGCGGCGCATCACCATGGCCCGCGCGTGGGAGAAGCAGCAGACCGATTTCAAGAAGCAGGAAGAGTTCATCCGGCGCTTCAAGGAGGGGCAGCGGGCCAAGCAGGCGCGGGGTCGCGAGTCGATCCTGGAGCGGCGCAAACGCGATACGGGCCTGGAGCGACCGATTGAGCTGGATTCGTTCCGGATGTCGCTTCCCAAGGCGCCGCGGTCGGGCGACATCGTGGTGGCGGCCCGGGGCGTCTCAAAGCGCTATACGAACCTGGATCACCAGACCGGCGCCGATGTGGGCGAGAAGGTGCTGTTCCACGAGCTGGATGTGACCATCGGCCGCGGCGAGCGGTGGGGGATCATCGGCCCCAACGGCGCCGGCAAGTCGACGCTGGTGCGCTGCCTGCTGGGCGAGCAGTCGCCGGACGCCGGGAGCGTGCGGCTTGGGTCGAACGTGGTGGTCGGCCATTTCAAGCAGACGTCAGAAGGGTTGAACCCGGATCAGGTCGTGTACCGGGCGATCCAGAGCGCGATCAAACGCGAGAACCCGGATGTCGAGACGAGCGAGCAGATGTCGCGCGATCTCGCGGGGGCGTTCCTCTTTTCCGGCGATGAGCAGGAAAAGCCGGTCGGCGTGCTGTCCGGCGGCGAGAAGAGCCGCGTGCGCCTCGCCGCCCTGCTGGCCAGCGCCCGCAACCTGCTGGTGCTGGATGAGCCGACCAACCACCTCGACATCCCCGGCGCCGAGCGCCTGGAGGAAGCCCTGACGGCCGATCCGAAGAACGGCGGCTACGAGGGAACACTGCTGCTCATCAGCCATGACCGGGCGATCATCGACGCGGTGTGCGACCACCTGCTGGTGCTCGATGGCGAGGGCAACGCCGAGACGTTCGTCGGCGGCTGGACCGACTGGCGCCGGCGCGAACTCGCCCGGGAACAGGAGCGCCAGCGGGTCGGCGACGAGCGCAAGAAAGCGGAGCAGAACCGGGAGAAGCAGCAGCGTGCCGCGGAGGAAGCGCGCAAGCAGGCGGCGGCGAAGAAGAAGCCGGCGCCATCGCGCAACGGCCTGGAGCGCATGAGCACGACGAAGCTGGAGGAGCGCATCGAGCAGGTCGAAACGCGGATCAAGGCGATCGACGCGGAGCTGGCGGATCCGGAGGTGTGGCGGGATGCGCGAAAGAGCGCGAAGCTGGGAGATGAGCGGGCGAAGCTGGCCCAAGAGCTCGAGCCGCTGGAGTTTGAGTGGAGCCGGCGGGCGGAGGAAGAGGTGTGAGCGAATCGCTCTATCCTCCTCACATCACCAGCGAATCGAACCCGCCCAGCCCGATCGGCTCCTTCGTGAAGAAGGGCTCCGCCGCCTCGGTTCCGATGCGTGAGCCGAAGTAGACGCCCGCCGCCTCGACCCAGTGGACCACGCGCCGGTTCTTCTCCGGGAGCACGAACTGCGAGTGGTAGGCGAGGATGCTCTCCTTCTTGCGTTCGAGAAAGCCGGAGATGTCGATGCAGAAGCTCGGGTTGGGGACCCAGCGCAGGTGCGTGGCGTAGTAGTAGAAGAGCCAGCGCGGGTAGATCGGTTCGCCGGGGATGTCGCTCTTGGTGAGCTTGGCGTCGAAGCGGGCGTCTTCGACGATGCGCGTGACGGCGCGGTGGTCGGGGTGGGCGTCTTCG
>RECQ01000017.1 GCA_007693965.1 Phycisphaeraceae bacterium
TTGATCGCGTCGAGCGGGAGGGCGACCTCGATGAGCTTCTTGGGGGAGATGACGGGGTGGTCGGTCATGTGGCGAGGCCCTGCAGGAAGTGACGGATGATGGTGCAGAAGGGTTCGCCCGCTGTCGCTTCGAGCTCTCCTTGGACATACTCTCGACGGTCGCCCGGGTCCCAAGTCGCTAGTTCCTCGAACACGTCCGGATTCCGATTCTTGTACCACTTGAGCTGGCGGGCCCGCATCTGACGCAGGCGGCCGTGCCGATGGTTGAGGTTGAGGACCCGAAGCGTTTCAGTTGCCCGATGCATATGCCTGTTTTCGCAGTCGGATCGAACCTCAATAACGCCTGACTCGTGAAACCAGAAGAAGTCGTCAGGTTCGTCCACGGTGGGGCTCACAAGGTCATCTGGTTTGTACGGCCAGCCTCTGCGGTCCTTGTAATGGCCACAGCAGTCGTCCTTGCCGCAGCACAGCAGCAGGTTGTCCCAGGCAAATGTCAACTCGGGGAAATGCGCCTTGGGTCGGAAGTGCTCGATGTGGTGACCGACGTCATCGATTGAAGCCTCGCAATACGCACACCGGCTGCCTTGCATCTCTTCGAGGCGCTCGCGTATCTCTCGCTTCTTGGCAGATGACACGTTCTCCCACGCATGCTGGTCATGCCGGAATTCGGCCAAGCACGCGGGCTGAGCCGCCCCATTGCGGTGGAGTCGATGCATCAGCTCGATTCCTCCGACTTCTGCCGCCGTTTGAATGCGACGAACCGTTCCAGCCGAGCGCAGTCGAGCATCAGCGGATGATCTTCGCCGAAATGGTCGAGCAGTCGGCCGCGAAGCTTTGTCCCGTTCACGGAGTCGGTGGCTCCTTCCTCGATCATGCTTCGGAATCGTTGGAGATCCTGCGCTTCGCTGACCTGCGGGATCGGGTCCACGCCCATGATCTGCGCGAGCACGTCCGCACTCTCGACGCCGCGCGTCTGGAATGCGGGCGTGTTGATGTAGCTCTCTTCGGCGTCGTGCTTCACGATGCGCACGGACTCGGCGTAAACCGTTGACAGCACTTGGGGGCTGTGCGTCGTAAGCACCAGTTGCAGTTCGGTGAACGCAGACTGTAGAAGCTCGATGACACTCTGCTGCCATGATGGATGCAGGTGAAGATCGACCTCGTCAATCAGCACAACACCTGGCGTCTTCGAGGCCGCGTCCTCCCCCATGTGTGGGTTCAGGGAGGCGCAACGGTGCGCCAGGTCTGCAGTGAGGGCGACCATCGACCGGATCCCGGAACTGAGCAACGACAACGGCAGGCGGCCCCGCTCGGAGTGTTCGACGACCACGCATCCCTGTTTGTCATCCCAATCGATCTCGCTCCAGCCAGTGGGACTCAAGACGGTCCTGACAGCGTTGCGGACCGACGACAGTTCCGCGAGAGCCTCTCCCCCAGAACCGGCGCCAGGAGCCGTGGTCTTCGCCACTGCCCTCCAGCGGATCGCATACCAATCATTGAAGTGCGCTGCGTTGGAGAGCGGAGTCAGGTAGTCCGTGAAGCCGTCGTATCGCCCTTCGGGGGCCTTCTTCATCTCCGGGTGCTTCTGGTCAAAGAAGGTGCTCTGCGCGAAGCGTGTTGATTGGTAGTAGGTGAACAGCGGCAAGGTCGATCCCGGCGCCTCGGCTTGCCGCTTGAGAGCTTCTGCCGCTTGAAGCGCCCCGGCGAGTAGTTTCGAGCCGCGACGCATTGGAGACTTCGCGGACTGTCGCGTGAGCGACCACTCAACCTGCTTCTCCTCGCACAGCGTGTTGATGGTGAGTCGAGCAGGATCATTGGCGCCCTGGCTTGTTCTCACATCACCCGGGAGAATGCCCGACGAGTGCCGATTATCCAGCATGGCGTCGACAAGCTCGGCCATCCCGGTGGCGAGGGCGTCGAGAAGGGCAGTCTTTCCCATCCCGTTGTCCGCGACGATGACGGTGAGTCGAGGATGCAGGGAGAGCTCCGCCTCTCGGAAGCAGCGAAAGTTGTTCAGTCGCAGGGTGTCGACGCGGAGAGTCATGTGAGCACGCTCCCGCGGGCGAGCAACTCGCTGATGGTGTAGTTCACGCTGGCGGCGCCCCAGTCGGGCTCGCGCGTGAATGGGTTGGCGATGTAATGCGGGCCGTCGGTGGTGTCGTCGGGGTTGACGAAGACGACGGCGAGGTGGAACTTCTCGCCCTGGTTGACGGCGTAGATGATCTCGTTGCGGCTGACGGTGACAGTGTCCGCCCCGGCGGCGCGGCCCTTGACCTCGATGTGGCGAGGGATGGGCTGGGCGCCGTCCCGCCCGGGGGGCGGGTAGCTGGTGATGTCCCAGCCGCACTTGTCGGCGGAGACATCGACGCAGCGGCAGCCGCGGGCCTCTTCGGCGGCGATGACGGCCTGCATGGCGAGGCGTTCGATTTTGGCGCGAGCCTGGGCGTCGGCGCTGGTGGGCGCGGGGGTTTCGCCTCGGCGGTGGCGGAGCAGGCCCGCGGGGATGACCAGTGCGCCGCCCAGGACGACGGGGGTGCCGTTCTGGACCTGCTTCATCGCGAGCAGTTCCTTCTTGCGGCTTTCGAGACGGTACTGGAGGTCCTGAAGGATGCGGGTGACATTCTCGAGGTTGAGGCGGACATCCTTGCCGGCGGCCTTGTCATCACGGAGTTTGATCTCGCGATCGGTCCAGAAGGCGATCTCCTTTGTGAGTCGCTCGTGGACGGCCTTGAGCGTCTTGTCCACATGCTCGACGCGGCGGGTGGCGACCTCGTTGAAGTGCTCGGGCACGAGCTTGGAGGCGGCGAGTGCGACGGCCTTCTGCTCGAGGTTGGTGTGCATCCACGGCGCATCGAGGATGTCGGCGATGCGGGATTCGTCCGAAGCGTTGAGCGGCTCGAGATCGAGGTGAGGCGCCCAGCCTGCAAAGGAGGCCTCGCCCGCGGGCGAGACGCGGGTGAACTGCATCCGCTTGGACAGGACGACACCGTCGCCGGACTTGACCTCGTGTGTGAGCATGAACAAAAGCCACGGCTCGTCGGACTGGTCGGAGGGATCGACGAGGATGGCGCCCTGGCGGAGGAGATTGGCGTTGCGCTCGAGGATGAGGTCGGTCATCGCCAGCATGAGCGGATGGCCGGGGTGCATCAGCACGGCACGTGAGAGGCCGGGCTGGCCGTCGGGTTGGATGGCGTGGCGTTCGAAGCAGATGCGCTCGTACCGCTTCAGGACAGGCTCCTGCTCGCGACGGTTCCGGCCGGTGATGCGACGGTCCCGCTCGCGGATCTCGAGGGGGACGTGTGTGATCTCGAAGCGGTCGGCTTCTCGGCGGTGCATGGCGCCGCCGAGGGTGGAGAAGGCCTTCTGAAAGAAGGCACGGACGAAGTGCGGCTGCAGGCGACGGGCTTCGGCCTTCTCCATCTCCTCCTTGACCTTGAACAGTCGCTCCGGCGTCATCGTCTGCTCGGCCAGCGCGTTTCGCTTGAGCAGGCTTTCGAGGTGGGAGTGGTCGAATGCGTGGTCGATCTTCTGTGTGAGGCGGGCGCGGACCTCGGGCTGGTTGCCGTAGCGGATTGCCTCGATCATCAGGTCGCGGAGCGGACGCTCCTCGAAGACATCGCCGAGGATGTTGAAGACCTTGCCCTTGAGCGCCTCACATTCAACAGCGAGCTTATCGAGCAGTCGGTGCCACACCGCGCCCTCCCGGGTTTCCTTGGCGACGAGGCTCCACAGATGGCACACCTCGGTCTGACCGATGCGGTGGATGCGACCGAAGCGCTGCTCGAGGCGGTTGGGGTTCCAGGGAAGGTCGTAGTTGACCATGAGGCTTGCGCACTGAAGGTTGACGCCTTCGCCCGCCGCGTCGGTGGCGATCAGCACGCGAACATCCTTGTCGGAGCGGAACAGCGCCTGCGACCTCCTTCGCTCGTCGCGGTTGGTGCCGCCGTGGATCACGACGATGGCGTCGGGGTTGCCGAGCACTCCGGCGATCTTGGCATGCAGGTAGTTCAGCGTGTCCTTGTGTTCGCTGAAGATGATAATTTTGCGCTGGCTGCCGTCGGCGTCCTTCATTTCCGGCGTGTTCTGAAGCAGTTTGGAGAGCTCATCCCACTTCCGGTCATTACCTGACGCCACCACCAGTTTGGCACGCTGCTCGAGGCCGGCAAGGATCACGATCTCGTCTTCGAGATCATCGACACTCTTCGCCGCGGACGCCTGGTCGACCAGTTGCTCCTCGAGGTTCTCCTGTTCCTCAGCCGTGAGATCGTCATCGTCCTCCGGGATATTGACGACTGTTTCGGCGAGGATCTGACGGCCGCGCAGTCCGAGCTTTTCCTCACGAACACGCTCGGCGAGGCGTTCGCGTCGCCGCTTGAGCGACTGGTAGATCGCCTCGGGGCTGGACGCGAGTCGGCGCTGGAGTGCTGTGAGTGCGAACCCGACCGAGCCCCTGCGTTGGCCTTCGAGCTGATCGGCCTTGCCCATCTCGGTTTCGACATACTGCGTCACGGCTTCGTAAAGGGCTGCCTCGTCGTCGGAGAGGGTGTAGTTGACGGTGTATGCCTTGCGCTCAGGGAAGAGCGGAGTCCCGTCGAACTTGACGAGCTCCTCCTTGATCATCCGCCGCATGATGTCCGTCGCATCGACCTTGTGTACGCCGTCACGAAACTTTCCGTAGAAGCGATCGGAGTCGAGCAGCGAGAGGAAGAGCTGGAAGTCTTCCTCTTTGCCATTGTGCGGCGTCGCGGTCATCAGAAGCAGATGGCGAGTCTCCCGCCCGAGGCGTTCACCGAAGCGGAACCGGCCCGTCTTTTCTAGCTTCTGGCCGTAGTAGTGGGCGGCGAGCTTGTGCGCCTCATCGAAGACGACCAGATCCCAACCCGCCGCGAGCAGCTTCGACTGGAGCGGCCCCGGCCTGCGCTCGTCACCGGGCGTCGCCTCTTCGTCACGTGACATCTGGTCCAGGCGGACGATCAGCTGATGGTGATCCTCAAACGGATTGCCACTTGCGGAGGCATCTTCCAGCGCCGCGGTATAGATCTTAAACTCCAGGCCGAACTTCTCGAAGAGCTCGTCCCTCCACTGTTCGACGAGGCCTCCAGGTGAAACGATCAATACACGCCGAGCATCCGCGCGCATGATGAGTTCGCGAATATACAGTCCGGCCATGATCGTCTTGCCCGCGCCGGGATCATCGGCGAGCACATATCGCAGCGGCTGCTTCGGCAGGAGTGACTCGTATACGGCGGTGATCTGGTGTGGGAGTGGATCCACGTTCGAGGTGTGGACCGCCATCATTGGATCGAAGAGGAAGGCAAGATCGATCCGCTTTGCCTCGCAGGCCAACTGGAAAGACTCGGGGTCGCCGTCGAAGGCCCACGGACGCGCAGTGGCCGCGATCGCAAGGGAGTCGAGATCAGACGAGCCGATGAGCCGCTCTTTGAAACTGCCATCTGGCAGCTTGTAGAAGACTTGCAGGGCGTCATCTGATAGTGGGGTCACGGCCACCACTGAGCACACGCGGTCTGGTTCGAGACCCTCCAGCGATAGGCCTGGTGTGATGTCGGTGAGCTTCATGTGTAGACCCTCGTCGACGACACTTCGGCTGCAGACCGAGCAGCCCGCGTACGTTGAGCCCAACCGGAGACTGGTCGGACGCTGTGGCACACCGGAAGGGCTTGACCCGCCGGTTATGTCCATGTAAAGTAAAGCGTCCACAACGCCACGTCAACCTCAGTAGCGTATGGGAAAAAACCCTCCCCATTTCGGAATCCTTCTCCGCAAGACGCGGACTGAGAAGGGCTTCAGTCTGCGCAAATTCGCCGAATTGGTCGGGGTCAGTCCGACCTACCTCTCCCTCGTCGAGAAGGGGAAGGTCGAGCGGCCGCCGACGGCGGAGCGCGTTCGGCGGATGGCGGAGCTGCTCGACGAGAGTCCGGATCAGTGGATCGCTCTCGCTGGCCGGATGCCGGAGGATCTGGCGGCGATCATTCAGAAGCAGCCCGAGGCGATGCCCGAGCTGCTCCGTGCCGCCCAAGGTCTGACGGCGGAGGAACTTAGGAAGCTGGCCGACGAACTCCGCAAGAGGCCCGGAAAGGATGGACCTCCATGAGCCGCCGCGGCGTCGCCAGGAAGGATCGCGTTCCCTATCTCGACGGTCGTGTGATCGAGGAGCATGCGGAACAGTTGCTGGGTGAATGGGCCCTGAAGCACGGAGAAGTGGCGCTGCCCGTCCCACTCGACGACCTGGTGGAGATGCACCTCGGCCTTGACTACGAGATCGACGACCTCTGCGGCCAATTCGGCAGCCGCGATGTGCTGGGCGCGATCTGGTTCGGCGACAGGGTGATCTGCATCGATGCTTCACTCGATCCCACTGAGAACCCACATCTGCTCGGACGGTTCAATTTCACACTCGCGCACGAGATCGCGCACTGGTGGCTTCACCGTCAACACCTGATGGACGACCCCTCGGCGGCGCCGCTGTTCGAGAAGGGCGGCGAGCCAGCGTTCGTGTGCCGATCGAGCGCCAAGCCGCGCGAGGAATGGCAGGCCGACCACTTCGCAGGATGCCTCCTGATGCCGCGGCGAATGCTGCGCAAGGAGTGGGCAAAGTGGCATGGCTCGGACGAACCTGTTGCATTGACCGATCTCGACATCGTTGATCATCACGGCGATCGCCAGGCCAACGAGAACATGGCGATGGAGCGATTCTGCAAGCCGCTGGCGGAGCGATTCGCCGCGTCGGCGCAGGCGATGCGCATTCGGCTTCAATCGCTCGAACTATTGGTGAAGGAGAAGGAACCAGGACTGTTCTGAGGGGGCTCCGCGCCCTCTCTATTTTCACCCCATCGTTTACCATCCATTGGATGGTGCACACACAAGGAGAGGCCCATGGCCAAGCCCTTCGATCCCCGCAAGATACTGAAGCATATCGCCAACGACCTCCTTCGAGAATTCTTCTCGCGTCGCGGCGAACTCACGGACATTCCGTGGGACGATCTGACGGAGCACAAGATTGAGCCCGTCTTCGATGCATGGCAGAGGCTACCCGAGAAGGAGCGACTCGAGGTGCAGGTGATCCTGCGCGACATCAATGAGCTTGCCGACCATCGGGGGATGGCCGTGCTCGCAGAGGAGATCCTGTGGCGCTGCCCTGAGCGCGCTGAGGAGTTCAAGGCGCAGAAGGGCAAGGCGGACAAGGCCATGTGGGTGTACCTCCATATGCGTGGGGCCTTCGACGAAGCGGCCCTCTTCGCCCGCGCCGATGCGCTTGCGGCCGGTCGGCACTGGAAACGGCGCAACGGCCTGCCGAAGATCACCATGAGTGTGGACGACTCGATGATCGACGCGCTGGAGGACGCCCTGACCTCGTTTTACGGCCCGGTCCAGATGCGCGGGCGGCGCTGCAAGGCTGTGCATTACCGGCGATCTGGAGGGGCCGATTACTTCTTCGCGTACCTCGACGACTACCCCGACAAGCACATGGTGTTCGACGGCGACAGCGCTGAGCCGATTGTCCGCGCGGACCGTTACGCTTTCCAGAACGTGTTTGTCTACAACGCCGACGACGGTTCGATGGAAGTGTTCGCGCAGGGCGGGAAGAAGGTCTGGGAGCCGCTTCAGTCAGCCTTCTGCAGCGCAGTGCTGGACGAGCATGTCGATCCCGCCGATCCCCTGCGGCCGTCGTTCAAGCTCGACCACCTGCTCACGCCAGATTTTCCACTGCCTACCGACCCGAACGATCGCGTCGAGGAGGCCCGCATCAAGCGGATCAAGCTCGGCAAGCGAGGCTGGCGCGACGCCATCGAGTTGACGATCGACCCTCGCGATCATCGCAACGCGATCTACCGCAAGATCGAGTTGCTCCGCCGAGTGGGGCTCGTGACCGACGACACGCAGGTGTTGTCGGTGACCTTTGCGCTCAAGTTCGTCCACGACGGGCCAGGCCGGCAGCCGACGATGACATTCGATGTCTCGGCGCCAAACTCCAGCGATCTAAAGAGCAAGCCAGACGAGCAGCGGGCCATCGGCGAGCGGTGCCTGCGCCAGTGGGAGGTGGTCGATGACGATGAATGACGCGCTGCGCCTCTTGCTCGTGGCGGCGGACGACGCCGCGCGCGTGTTTGACCATGCAGATCTTGCGGACTGGCCCGCCGGGTCGCTCGATGCGTTCGAACGCCAGGACCTACTGAAGCCGTGCTCGGGTGGACTGACGGCGACCTGCCCGAACTGTTTTGATCGCCATGTCGAGCCCGTCGAATTCCGCAACGGGCCGGACGGAAGGCCACGGCTGTTCATCCGGTGCCCCGAAGACCTGCGCGTCGAGGTGACACCGGAGATGTGCTGCGGGTGGGAGGTTAATCCCGAGGGCTTGGCCTGCGCCGTTGCAGCGGCGCTCATGCTCACCGGATCGCCCAAACGTATCGTCTCAGGACGCCTCTGGCGGCTCGGGCGTATCCCGTTGGAGGGCAAAACGCGGGAGGTTGTGCTCGCGCGCCGCATGGGCGATGACGACGCCGCGAACGTCGCGGCGCATGTCGGAACTGGCGGCCGAACGATCGTTCTCGTACCGCACAATGTCCCCTACGAGCGGGCCTGGCCCGGTCGGACGCCCGCGGTTGTCGCACTGTCGCGGGTTGCGACAGTCGACGATGGGGACGTCGTGATTGATGGAGTCGCACTCATGGAGTCTGTCGCCGAAGCGGATCAATCAACCCTAGATCGAGGCCAGATTCCGCTGGATGCCGTCGCCGCGAAGAAGGTGCGGAAGTATGTGAAGTCCACCATCGAATCGATGGTCAGCAGTGAGGCGCTGGTGCAGGCGTACCGCGTTTATGGCTCCTACCGCAACGCCGCCGACGCCCTGAACGCGGAAGGTCATGTGACGAACCGCTGGGCAGTGGAGCGGGCCGTCAAGGCGGCGGGTGGCCCTAAGGCGGTCAAGCGTGCCGAAAACAGCGCCTCTGTCGCACGCTCTGTCGCGTCGCACCCCCGCGACAGGGCCAAGAAATTTCACGAATACCGTTAGCCCTTGAAATCTCGACATTTAGGCGCACTTCAGACGGGCTCAACGCCCGTTTTTCTTTGCGCCAGCCGCGACACCGCGGGCCTCGTCCGAGGCCGGCTGGCTCATAACCGCCCGGTCGCGGACGCACCTGTGAGCCCTGGCGGCACGTTGCCCCGGCACAGCATTCGACGTGCGAGTCCGTGACTGTCGCGGGGGCAATTCGGTCGGCCTCGGAGATATCCGATGGCCGACCGCCACGACATCGTCACCGATCCGGACACCGCCACCCTCATCAAGATCAAGGCCAAGCGGCTCTGCAGCCGCGGCGACTTCTCGAAGTCTGACTACGAGGACCTGCAACAGGACATGTATCTCCACCTGCTGGAGAAGCAGCACCTCTACGACCCCGTCCGCGGGACCGTCAAGACATTTGTCAACAAGGCGCTCAACATCTGGATCGCCATGCTTCTCCGCCATCGCGACCGCGAGAAGCGTCGACACAACTACAACGCCATCTCGCTCGAGGGGACCCTGGTCGAGCACAACGGCGAACTCGATGAGCTCGGCTCCATGCTCTGCGAGGAAGATTTGCTCCGCCGCAACAAGATATCGAATCTCCCGGCCATCGATCGCGTCGACCTTCAGGACGAGCTCGACACGGCGCTGTCGTCGCTGAAGTCAGGTGAGAGGACGCTGATCGTGCTGGTCGCTGAGCATGGCGTCACAGGCGCCGGGCGTCGCCGGGGGGAATCGCGTCACCAGGTGGGACGCGCCAAGCGACAAGTGCTCGCTCGATTCCGCGGCGAGAGAAATTCTGAAGATTGAGCGCGCACCCTTCACCGCCGCGGCATAGAGAGCCTCAAGACACACACCCGCGCCGCGGCCCCCCACTTCCTCCGGAGGACCCGGCCCCCGACCGGACGAGCGCCGCCGAGACGCGACGCGCGGCCGCGGGGCCGGTCTCCGGCGGCGGTCGGTGCGCCCACTTCCAACAGGAGCGACGACGCATGACAACCCACGTCTTCAGATTCAGATTCGCATCGGGCGTCGATCTCGCCGAGGCGGAGTCGACGCTGCACCTGGCCATCCTCGCCGTCGAGGGTCTCTTCGGCGAGGCCCGCGTGCGGATGGAGGTCTCCTACTGCATGGATGCGCCCCGATCTGCGCTGCTCATCGACGGCGGAAGCACGGTGGGCGATGCGGTCATCCGCATCTTCACCGCCTTCCTCACGCGCGAGTTCGGCGCCGGTGCGTTCTCCGTCCGACGGGTGGCGGCGGCGACACGCATCTGTCAACGCGACCGCGTCTCCTCTTGGACGGCGGCGTGACAGCGTTACAGATGAACACGGAGTCCAGGAATTCCTTGTCTGCGAGCCCGCCGCCACGAGACAGCGTGTGATCGTCGCGACTCGAGTCGCTGCGTCTGATCGAACACCCGTGAATCAAGGCTTCAACACCAACACAAGAAAAGGAGACCCGCCGAATGAGCATGCTCGAATCGATCCAGAAAGGCCGCATCACGGCGCCGCGGCGGACGCTTCTGTACGGCGTCCATGGCGTGGGCAAATCCACCTTCGGCGCGATGGCGGAGCGGCCCGTCTTCATTCAGACCGAGGACGGTCTCGCCGACATCGAGTGCGAGCGGTTTCCGCTGGCGGAGAAGTACGGCGATGTGCTTCACGCTCTCGGGGCGCTCTACACCGAGACACACCAATACCAGACCGTGGTTCTCGACAGCCTCGACTGGTTGGAGCGATTGATCTGGGCCGAGGTGTGCGCCAGGCGCGGCGTCGAGTCCATTGAGGATTTTGGATTTGGCAAGGGCTTCGTCTTCGCGCTCACGCACTGGCGCGAAGTTCTCTCCGGACTCGACGCCCTCCGCAACGAGCGCGGCATGGATGTCATCCTCCTGGCCCACGCACAGATCGAGAAATTCAACAATCCCGAAACCGACGCTTACGACCGGTACGCCCCTCGGCTGCAGAAGCTCGCCTCTGCGCTGGTGCAGGAGTGGGCGGACGAGGTGCTCTTCGCCACGTACCGGGTGCATACGAAGCAGTCGGACGAAGGCTTTAATCGCAAGCGCACCGTCGGACTCGGCGTCGGCGAGCGGATCATCCGCACCACGGAGCGGCCGGCGCACCTGGCCAAGAACCGCCTGAACCTGCCCGACGAGATGCCGCTCGACTGGCGCATGTATGCCGCTCATGCGCGCGGCGAAGCCCACGCCGCCGCCGAATCCGCGATCGAATCGGACATTTCTAAACCCACCTGAGCACCGAACCTGCAAGCACGGCGTGAAGTCGGGAATAAACGCTCGTGCGCACATACACGACCACGCACCCATTAAGAGAGGACACCAATCATGGCGAACCTGAACGGTTTCAACGCGAATGAAGTCGACCCCAACGTGGGCTTCGAGCCCCTTCCCGCCGGGAAATACCTCTGCACCATCGTCGACTCCGACATGAAGCAGACCAGGAACGGCGCGGGCGAGTATCTGCTCTTCGAGTTCCAGGTGATCGACGGGCCGCACATGGGCCGCAAACTCTGGGACAGGTTGACGATCAAGCATCCCAACCAGACGACCGTGAAGATCGCGCGGGGGATGCTCTCGGCGCTGTGCCGCGCGGTGGGCGTCATGGCGCCGAAGGACAGCGTCGAGCTTCACAGCCTGCCGCTGGTTGTCAGCGTCGGTCTGAAGAAGCGGCAGGACACGGGCGAGCTGACCAACGTCGTGAAGGCATACTCGAAGCGCGATGCGGGGAACACTGTGGTCGGCGCCGCGGCGGCTGCGCCGCATGATTCGCCCGCCTCGAGCGGGAGCGCCGCCGGGGGGCCGCCGTGGAAGCGCTGATGAAGCTCCGCCCCTACCAGTGCGAGGCGGTGCAGTCGGTCTACGACCACCTGCGCAGCCGCGACGACAACCCGTGCGTGGTGATCCCGACCGGCGGCGGCAAGACTCCGGTGATCGCCACCATCTGCAGCGACGCCGTGAATCTCTGGGGCGGGCGCGTCGTGATCCTGGCCCACGTGCGGGAGCTGCTGGAGCAGGCGGCGGACAAGCTCCGCGCCATCGCGCCGGATGTGCCGCTGGGGATCTACTCCGCGGGCCTGAAGCGCAAGGATCTCGGCTACGCGGTCACGATCGCGGGGATCCAGTCGATCTACCAGCGCGCCTGCGACCTCGGGCCGGTGGACCTGGTGATCGTCGACGAGGCACACCTCATTCCGCCGGACGGTGAGGGCATGTATCGGCAGTTCATCGCCGAGGCCAGGGTGGTCAATCCCCACGTGCGCGTGATCGGCCTCACGGCGACGCCCTACCGGATGAAGACGGGAACGATCTGTTCTCCCGACAACATCCTCAACGAGGTCTGCTTCGAGATCGGCGTGCGCGAGCTGATCGTGCAGGGCTATCTCGCGCCCCTGCGCACGAAGGCGGGGAGCGCCAAGGCCGACACCAGCGATCTCCACATCCGCGGCGGGGAGTTCGTCGCCGGCGAGGTCGAGGACCTCATGGACACCGATGCGCTGGTCGACGCCGCGTGCGCCGAGATCGTCGAGCAGACCGGGGACAGGAGCAGCGTGCTGATCTTCTGCGCCGGCGTGCGCCACGGCGAGCACGTGGCCCGTGTGCTCCGCGAACGCCACGGCGTCGAGTGCGGCTTCGTCTGCGGCGAGACGCCCGCGAAGGAGCGCGACGAGCTCATCGCCCGCTTCAGGGCGGGCGGCGAGGATGGACTGAGATTCCTCGCCAACGTCAACGTCCTCACCACCGGCTTCGACGCCACCAACGTCGACTGCGTGGCGATGCTGCGGCCCACGCTGTCGCCTGGTCTCTACTACCAGATGGTGGGACGCGGCTTCCGGCCCCACCCGGGCAAGGCGGACTGCCTGGTCCTCGACTTCGGCGGCAACGTGCTGCGCCACGGGCCCGTCGACGCGATCCGCGTCAGGACGCCGGATTCAGGTGATGGCGAAGCGCCGGCGAAGGAGTGCCCGCAGTGCGCCGCCCTCATCCACGCCGCCTACGCCGCATGCCCCGAGTGCGGCCACGAGTTCCCCGATCCCGACACGCAGAAGCACGCCGCCACCGCCAGCGGCGAGGGCATCCTCTCGGACCAGGTCTCGCGCTGGGAGGAGCGTGTGAGCGAGGTCACCTACCACATCCACCGCAAGCGCGACGATCCAACCGGCGAGGCGCCGCCGACCATGCGCGTCGAGTACCGCTGCGGCTTCAACACCTACCACCGCGAGTGGGTGTGCATCGAACACAGCGAATATGCGCGCCGGAAGGCCGAGGCGTGGTGGCGGGCGCGGTCGAACGAGCCCGTGCCCGAGACGGTCGAGGACGCTGTCGACATGGCGGAGATGGGCGCGCTGGCCGAGACGCTGCGCATCACCGTCGAGAAGAAGGCGGGCGAGAAGTGGGAGCGCGTGGTCGATCACGAGCTGGGCGATGTCCCGCCGCGGCTGGAGAGCGAGGAGGGGCTGCCCGCGCTTGCGCCATCGACTCGAACAACAACGAACGACTGGGATGTTCCCGACGACGAGATTCCCTTCTGAATAAGGAGCACGGCGTGATCACCATCATCATCCAGGAGACGGACAAGTTCGGGCGCGTGCTCGCCAGGCACGAGGCCTCCGCGCCAATCGGCCGCGGCGATGCGAGCGGGCTGGCGGATCTGCTGGCCCGGGGCGTCGGGTCGCTGCTCTGCGGCGATGATGTGAGCGCGGAGACGCCGCTGATCATCGCGGCGGGCCGGACGTACGGCGCGAGCCGCTGCACGCGGGCGCTGGCGCACGCCGCGGGAATGGCCGGGTCGGTGATGGCCTACGGCCTCGCGGTGACGCCGGTCGTGGATCTTGACCGGCTGCTTGGCTACAGCGCGAGCAGGCAGCAGCGCCAATCGGCGGCGAGGATGCTCGACCTCTGGGGCGCGGAGGTCCGCGGCGGTGTGGGTCGCGACTGAAGCATGCCCGAGAACTCTCCAACGTTGATCGACGCCGCCCGCGGCTACATCGAGCGCGGCTGGCGCCCGGTGCCCGTGCCGCACGCATCGAAGGCGCCGAAGCTCAAGGGGTGGCAGCGCCTGCGCATCGAAGCGGCCGACCTGCGCCTCCACTTCAACGGCGTTCACAGCGGGGGCAACATCGGCATCATCCTGGGCGAGCCGAGCGGGCACCTGGTGGATGTCGATCTCGACTGCCCGGAGGCGCGCGAGCTCGCGGCCGAGTTCCTGCCGCCGACGGATGCGCGCACGGGCCGGCCCGGCGCCCCCTCATCGCACTGGTGGTACATCGCGCCGGGAGCGCGCACGCAGCGGCACAGCGACCCGGTGGACCGCGGCGCCATCGTCGAACTGCGAAGCACCGGCGCCCAGACGCTTGTAGGCCCGAGCGTCCATCCCAGCGGCGAGCGATACGACCCGCTCGAGGGCGAGCCCGCGGTCGTCGACGCCGACACGCTGGCGGCGTGCGTGGCGAGCCTCGCCCGGGCGGTGGTCGAGCGGCGTCACGGGCGCAAGGTAACGGTCCTTTCCCAGTCGCCGGCGCTGGGAAAGGATCGTTTACCAGCGGACGATGACGTTCTGCGCCGGGCCGCGGCGTACCTCGACGCCATGCCCCCGGCGATCTCGGGACAGGGCGGGCACAACCGCGCCTACGCGGCGGCGACGGCGATGGTCCACGGCTTCGGCCTCGACGCCGAGGCAGCGCTGCGGCTGCTGCTTGATCGCTACAACCCGCGCTGCCTCCCGCCGTGGTCGGAGAAGGAGCTGCGGCACAAGGTCGATGACGCATCCACGAAGCCGCACACGAAACCGCATGGCTGGCTGCGCGACTCAGGAAATCGCGCAGACGACGATGTCGATCTCTCGGGGATCGAAGGCGACGGCGTCGGGCCGGAAGGTTCTGTCGGTTCTGTCAGTTGTCAGTTCCGTCAGGCGAGCGGCCAGTCGGAGGATCCCGGGCCGATCCCGGAGCGTCTGCTGCGCCCGCCCGGCTTCATCGGCGAGGTGATCGACTTCAACCTCGCCACGGCGACGCGGCCTCAGCCCGTCCTTGCGCTGGCGGCGGCCATCTGCCTCCAGGCCGTGCTGGCGGCGCGCAAGGTCCGCGACGAGCGCGGCAACCGCACGAATCTCTATTGCGTGGGCGTCGCCCCCTCCGGCGCCGGCAAGGACCACGCCCGCAAGGTGAACAAGAACATCCTCTTCGCCTCCGGCCTTGTCGAGCACGAGGGCAACGAGGACCTGGCGTCGGATGCGGGACTGGTGGCGGCGGTCGAGGCGGAGCCGGCGATCCTGTTCCAGATCGACGAGTTCGGGCGCTTCCTGCGCACGATCGGTGATCCCAGGAAGGCGCCGCACCTCTACAACGTGCTCACGGCGCTGATGAAGCTCTACAGCAGCGCCGACACGGTGTTCCGGGGCAAGGCCTATGCGGACAGGAATCGGAACAAGGTCATCGACCAGCCGTGCGTCTGCGTGTACGGCACGACGGTGCCCGAGCACTTCTTCGAATCGCTCACCGCCGACAGCCTGGCGGACGGCTTCGTGGCGCGACTGCTGGTGTTCGAGACCCCCGCCTCGGCGCCGCCCCGCATCCGCACGCCGCAGCGATCGGTCCCCGAGGCGATCCTGGAATCGGCGCGCTGGTGGGGCGACTTCCAGCCCGGCGGGAACATGAGGATCGAGCATCCCGAGCCCGTGGTCGTCCCCACGACGCCGGAGGGCGGCGCCGTCTTCGACCACCTGGCGGCGATGGTGGACGATCGCCTCGCGGATGAAGGCAACGCTGGTCGTGCGCTGTGGGCCCGGGCCGAGGAGAAGGCCTGCCGCCTCGCCCTGATCCATGCGTGCTCGTCGAACCGTCAGAACCCGGTCATCGATGAAGCCGCCGCGGGCTGGGCGTGCGACCTCAGCGAGCACCTGACGCGGCGCATGCTGCACGTCTGCGGGGAGTGGGTCGCCGATGGCCAGTTCGACGCCCGGCAGAAGCGCGTGCTGCGCATCGTGCGCCGCGCTGATGGAAAGATCTCGCGCTCCGACCTGTGCCGGCGCACGCAGTGGCTGACCCAGCGCGAGCGGCAGGAAGTGATCGACAACCTCATTGAAACAGGGCAGTTGCGCGAAGAGCGCGAGGCGACGGCGACGAAGCCGAGGGTGGTTTATGCGCTGGTGTGAGTCAAATCGTTCAATCTTTCCATCAGGCTTCGCGCGTAGAGAGCGCGCGCGTGTGTGTGCAGGGAGGGTAAGTGAAAGATTGAAATATCTCTCTCTTTCTATTCAATCCTCCCGTCCCACCGGGGTTTGCGCGGGGGGAATCGTTCAAGATCGTTCAGCGCCGCATAGGTACTTCCCGGCGCTCCGGCGCCGTCGACGCCCGCGGGAACAGCCGCCAATACAGACAGACATTCTTTCGGTTGTCCGGTCCGGTCCGGAGTCGCGCCACGGGCGCCCACGGCGGGCCTTGTGGCGCCCCGGCGGCGCTGGACGGGACGTGGGGCGACTCGGGCCGCCCTTCGCGGCACGTGGCGCCCTGCGCGCCCGTGTCGCCAGACGTCGGGCAGGGTCAGGCTTCCTCGACTGGCTCGATGAGGGATGGGTCGTCGTTGGCGGGGCTGTTCACGCGCGTGCTGACCGGGTGGGCGATCAGCGCGCCATCGGCCGCGGGGCGGAGCAGCGCCTGGGCCGCGTCGGCGCTCGCCTCCGGGTCGAGCCAGGCGGCGGCGTCTTCGGGCTCGATGATCACCGGCATGCGGTCGTGCATGGGGCGCATGAAGTCATTCGCGGCGGTGGTGATGATGGTGAACGACTCGAGGGGGCCGTCGCCCTGGTCCCACACCTCCCACAAGCCCGCGAAGCGCAGCGGCTCGCCGTCAACGCGGTGGATGCGCCAGGGCCGCTTGCGCTTCGAGCCCTCGACCGCCTGCCACTCGTAGAACGAGTCGGCGGGGACGATGCAGCGGCGTCGGCGCATGGCGGCGCGGAAGGCGGGCTTGGCCGCGGCGGTCTCGGCGCGGGCGTTGATCATCCGCGAGCCGATGGACGGGTCCTTGGCCCACGAGGGGATCAGTCCCCAGCGGGCGATCGCGCCCTCGCGGCCGCCGGCGGCGATCGGGCGCACGATGAGCGAGGGCTGCGTGGGGGCGACGTTGTAGCTGATGGGAAGCTCGACGCCCGGCGGGCGCGCATCCATCGCGCTGCACATGGTCTTGACATCACGTTCGCGGGTCATTCTGCCGCACATATCACCAGCGTACCCGCCGCAGGATCGCGGCGGGGCGCGTCATGGAGGACATACCCATGCTGAAGATCGAGCAGCGCGCCACGAGCGCCGTCACCCCCTACGAGAAGAACCCGCGCGACAACGACGCCGCCGTCGACGCCGTGGCCGAGAGCATCACCCGTTTCGGCTTCCGCCAGCCCATCGTGGTGGACGAGCAGGGCGTCATCGTCTGCGGCCACACGCGCTGGAAGGCTGCGCAGAAGCTGGGGCTGGAGACCGTCCCTGTCCACGTGGCGAAGGATCTCACGCCCGAGCAGATCCGCGCGTACCGCATCGCCGACAACAAGACGGCCGAATTGGCCTCGTGGGACCTGGAGTTGTTGCCCATCGAACTGGCGGAGCTCCAAGAGGCCGGGATCGACTGGGCGCTGCTGGGCTTCGACGCCGACGAGCTGGCGAATATGCTCGGCGGCGGTGTGGCCGACGGCCTGACCGATCCGGATGAGATCCCCGAGCCGCCGGACGATCCGGTGACGAAGCCGGGCGATCTGATCATCCTCGGCGAGCACCGTCTCCTCTGCGGCAACAGCTCGAGCGAAGCGGATGTGGACCGCCTGCTCGATGGTCAGAGCATCCACCTGGTCAACACCGATCCTCCCTACAACGTGAAGGTCGAGCCGCGCAGCAACAACGCCATCGCGGCGGGGAATTCGTCGTTCAAGGCCTCCGGCCGCGCGCAGACGCACCACCAGAAGCTCGACCTCG
>RECQ01000069.1 GCA_007693965.1 Phycisphaeraceae bacterium
AGATTTGAGATTTGAGATTTGAGATTTGAGATTTGAGATTTGAGATTTGAGATTTCGGGGATGATATCTGTACACCTGCGAGCATGCGAGCGGTTTGCTGGCGATCGCAATCCGGTGCGGGGCGATCCGGTCGGGCTTGTCGGGTGTTGTCCCTCTCACTGTTTCCGGGCGCGGGCCGGAGGCTTGTGATGGATGCGGGGCCGGTTGCTCCGACCGCTCGTCAGCCGTCCGACTTTTCTATTCTCCCCGGCTCCAGCTCGACGCCGAGTCCCAGCACGATCCGGTTGGCGTAGGCGAAGTACGCGGCGGCCTGGGCGAGGTCGAGGATCTCGCGGTCGTCGAGGCCTGTTTCGCGCAGCGTTTCGATATCTTCAGGGCCGATCGCGGCCGGCTCGGCGGCGAGCTTTCTGGCGTAGTTGGCGATGGCGCGTTCGCGCGTGGTCAGGCCGCTCCACTCGCCGCAGCGGATCTGGTCAGCAATGGGTTTGCGATCGTCTGGCAGGAGGCTGCGCAGGCCCTGGGTGTGATGAACGATGCAGTATTCGCAGCCTGCTTCGACGCTGGCGACCACGCCGGCGATCTCGCGCTCAGCGCGGCTGAGCGGGGAGCGGCGGCGCATGGCCTGGACGTACATCGCCATGTGGGCGTCGAGTGATTCGGGGTTGAGGGAGTGGATCTGCAGCACATGATCGACCGCGCCGTCGGCGTCAGCGACGCGGCGGTAGCGCTCGGCGAGATCGGCGTCCGCCTGCTCGGGTGGGATGACTCTGATGTAGGCCATGGGGTCAGCTTTCGAACTCGGTTCAGAACGTCAGCACGTCCCAGCCGCTCTGGATCAAGTCGGTCAGTGGGAGGCCCATGGGTTTGACCTCGATGCCGAGGGCGCGGAGGTCGTCAACGAGGCCGTACATCGTGGCGCAGACCACGCACGCCTGCACGGTCACGCCGTCCTCCATCATCTGCAGCACTTTGGCCTGCACGTCCTTGTCGGCGATGACCAGCTTCTGCGACGGGCCCCAGATGATCAGGCGGGTGGTGTCGAACCATTGCTGGCGCTGTGCGGCGTGGGTGTACATGAGGCCGACGCGGTGGGCGACTTCGGGGTCGCCACTGGTCCAGAGGACGGCGAGCTTCGTGCCGGCTTCGTCCTGCTCCATCGCGCCGGCGCCGCGGACGCTGAGGGCGGCGCCGAGGGCAAGCGTCAGAAGGATGATGATGGCGATTGAGATGCGTGGCGTGCGGTTCATTGGGGGGCTCCTCGTCGGTTCGGGTGGCGCAAAGCGGGATGCGTAGCGAGTGGCAGAGCGTTCGCCGCGGGACAAGTGCGGCGTGTAACGCCGGGGAGAACCAGCTGGGCCGGCTTATTCTTCCACATTCTCAGCCGGGGCCGCGGGGATGGACGCCATCAGTGGAGAGCGGCTGCGGGGCAGGCTGACGGGGATCCAGGGCACGTTCTCGAGCGCGTGGCAGGTGTTGCAGTTGTTGACCATGGTCTTGATGCGCTCGTTGAAGAATGAGAGGTTGCGGGCCTCGATCGACTCCTGGGTGTCGGGGATGACGTTTCTCAGGAAGTGCTGCGCCGATTCGGCCCGCTCCGGGCGGCGCTGCAGGCCTGCTTCGAGGGCTTCGAGCATGTGTTCAAGCTGGTAGGCGGCGAACTCCCAGTTCTGATCCTGGCCGGCCCAGTAGAGGTTGTGGAAGCGTTCGTTCACCTCGCGCATGGAGGCGCTGAAGCCTCCGTGCTGTTCGGCGAGCGTGTTGAGCCGCTGGTCGACGCCGCCCTGCAGCCATTCGTGGCGGGAGAGTGAGGCTTCTTCGCGGTCACACCCGACGAGTCCACCGCCGCAGATGATTGCGGCGCCCATGGGAATTGCGAATCGTTTCATCATCGCTTCATTGTAGAGAACGCGTCTCAGCCCGCCATGCGCGATAGGCTGGCGAGCCCTTCGTCGTAGGTCGGGCGCCCGTACCCTCCCGCAGGCCGGCCTTGTCGGCTCCGCCCGGGGCCCGAGCGGCGCTCGCCGCGTGCGAAACGGCTAAAATGCTGCGTATCAACCGACAAGACTTGAGGGAGACACCCCATGCCCTACTACATGAAGCTCGGCGAGATTCCGAAGAAGCGGCACACCCAGTTCCGACGTCCGGACGGCGCCCTGTATTCCGAGGAGGTCTTCGGGACGGAGGGGTTCGTCGGCCCGACGTCGACGCTCTACCACATCCACCCGCCCACGCAGGTGACGGGGTGGAAATCGCTGTATTCGACCAAGCCCGAGTACGTCGAGCGTGATGTGATGCGGATGCGGCACGTGAAGACCGGCGGGATCAAGCCCAAGGGCGACCCGATCACGGGGCGCATCGTGCTGTTCGGCAACGCGGACTGCGAGATGGCGATCTGCTGCCCCGCGGAGGAGATGACGTACCACTACAAGAACGGCATGGGCGATGAGTGCATCTTCATCCACTTCGGCTCCGGCGTGTGCTACACGATGTTCGGGGCGCTGAAGTTCGGGCCGAAGGACTACATCGTGATTCCCAAGGGCACGATCTACAAGATGGAGTTCGACAAACCGGGCAAGGGTGAGCCGCACCCGAAGTTCCTGGTGATCGAGACGGCGAACGGCTCGCACATCACGCCGCCGCCGGGGTATCTGTCGAAGAAGACATCGCAGTTTCTGGAGCACGCCCCCTACTGCGAGCGCGATCTGCGCATCCCGGAGTTCCCAATGACGTGGAATGAGGATGGGGACCACGAGGTGCGGATCAAGGCCCGCGACCTGATGCACACCTACATCTACCATTACCACCCACTGGACGTGGTGGGGTGGGACGGGTGTTACTACCCGTACATCTTCAACATCGACGACTATGCGCCGATCACGGGCAAGCTGCACATGCCGCCGCCGATTCACCAGACGTTCGAGGCGCACAACTTCGTGATCTGCTCGTTCTGCCCGCGGATGCTGGACTGGCACCCCGAGGCGATCAAGGTTCCGTACAACCACTCGAATCTCGATTCGGACGAGGTGCTGTACTACGTCGAGGGCAACTTCGGTTCGCGCAAGGGGATCGAGGTGGGTTCGCTGACGGCGCACCCGCAGGGCATTCCGCACGGGCCGCACCCGGGCACGATCGAGGCGTCTCTCGATGCGACGTACACGGCGGAGCTGGCGGTGATGTGCGACACGTTCCGCCCGCTCTTTCCCACCAAGGCGGCGCTCGAGATGGACGACTCGAAGTACCCCGACAGCTGGCAGGGCGAGCATTTCCCGCGCCTGGCGAAGGGCGAGCTGAAGCTCGACAACGGACGCGTCCGGCCGAAGGGCGAGGCGGCGGCGGGCTCCGGGGGCGCCGGTGACGGGAAGGATGCGAACGTGTGGGCGCCGTGATCGGCCGCACTGGCGGCGCAACGGGAGTCGCAAAATCCGTGGATTGATGGGACGGCCTTGTGACGGGCGCCCTCCGGCCGTAGCATCGGCGCTGCAGGCCGGACGAAACCACGGATGACCAGCACACGGCACGGACCAACGCGAGCGTCTTCAGGAATCGGATCGCTCGCAGCGGTCGCGACGCTGGCGGCGATCGCGCTGCTGTGCCTGCAATCGACGCGTTCGCTGGCGCAGCCCGCGGGAGCGCCCATCGACGGACGGTCCTTTTCGGGGATCGACCTGCCCGCGGACCCGCAGCGGGCGGATGTTGTGATGCAATCTCTGCGCGGCGACGCGTGGCGCGAGGGGACGACGCAACGGCTGCTGCTGGACGGCGATGTGCGCGTCCGCATCGGCGTCTTCGATTTCGTGGCGGCGCGTGCGGTGGTGTGGATCGAGCCTGTGCAACTCGCCGGGCAGCCGCTGGAGCAGGTGGCGATTTATTTCGATGATGTGCGCGATCCCGGCGCCGACGCGGCGGTGGCCCAGACGGCAGAGCGACTGCTGGTGACGGCCATTGTCGAAGGCCAGCTCAGCCTGCGTGTCGATCGACTGCGCGAGGGGCGGCCGACCAGTGCATTTCTCATTGAGGGCGAGGCCCGCCTGGCGCGGTACCTCTCCGGCCTCGTCGGGACGCCGCCACGCGATCCTGAACAGCGTGACCCCTTCCCCCCCACCGTGGTGGAGCGTCGGGATCCGGCGGCGCCGACGGATGCGCTGGTCCCTGACATCGAGGGTCGCCTGGCGCCGACGGTCCAGGCGCCGCCGATCTTCGCCGAGGAGGGCGTGGTGACCTTCTTCGGTCCGGATCGCACGCTGGTGACGGGCGAGACGGAGAACGCGCTGGTGATCACGGGGGGTGTGGTGGCGCAGTACACGGACATCTCCAGCGGAAGGACGCTGCAGATCTCGGCGGAGAGCCTGGTGGCGTTTCTTGATCCCGGGAGCGTGGCGGACATCTTCCGCTTCGGACCCGGCGAGGTGCGCGGCATCTACCTGGAAGGGGATGTGGTGGCGTCGGACGGGCGGTACACGCTGCGCGGCCCCCGCTTTTACTATGACGTGGCCAACAACCGGGGCGTGGTGCTGGACGCGGTCTTCTGGACCTACGACCGCACCCGGGGCCTGCCGCTTTATGTGCGGGCGAAGAGCATCCGGCAGGAGTCCGCCAACCAGTGGACCGCCGGGCAGGCGCGGCTGTCGAATACGGCATTCTTTGAGCCGCATTTCACCATCGGCGCCAGCAGCGTGACCATCACGCGCGACGTCCGACCGGGCGAGGATGTGCGCACCACGGTGGACATCCGCGACCTGACGCTGCGCGGCGGCGACCTGCCCCTGCTCTACGTGCCGCGGGTGCGAGGGGAGCCGGAGCGCATCGGTCCATTGCGGCGGGTCGGTTTCGAGACCGAGGGCGGACGCCCGATCGTGCGCACTCGATGGAATCTGATCTCACTGCTCGGGCTTGAGCCGCCGGAGGGACTCGAGGCGGACCTTCTGCTCGATGGTTACTTCGGGCGCGGACCCGCGGCCGGGATTGACGCCGAGTGGCGCACGCTCAACGCCGATGGCGCCATCTTCTCGTACTACATCTACGACGACGGCCGGGATCGGCTGTCGAGCGGGGCGCGGATCGACCGCGACAACGATCATCGAGGCATGGTCGCTGCGGAGCACCGCTGGCGCCTGGGCGATGACTGGACGCTCTTTCTGGAAGGCAGCTATATCTCGGACGAGACGTTCGTGGACGCCTTCTTCCCGCGACTGGGTGAGACACGGCGCGAATTCACCAACGCCGCCTATGCGCGGTATCTGGATGATGTTTCGCTCTTTTCCGCCCAGGTGCGCGGCACGCTGAATGACTTCACACCAAACCAGTACCTGCTGCAGAGCCAGGGCTACCAGGTGCAGCGCGTGCCGGAGCTGGCGTACATGCGCCCGGCGGATCCGTGGCTGGGCGGGCTCGTCACGCACACATCTGATACGCGGTTGAGCAGGTTGTCGCTGCAGTTCACCGAGCCGAGTGCGAGCCGGCTGGGCTTCGATACGTCTGCCCGCTCACAGGCCGCCCTCGGGATTGAACCGGATGAATCGCCGGCGGATCGACTGTCCGCCGCGGGGATTCCCAGCGGCGACACGCATCGCTTCGACACCCGCCACGAGCTTTCGATGCCGCTCGCCGCCGGCCCTGTCAACGTCACGCCCTTCGTGGTGGGGCGGGCGACGGTGTATGACCGCAAGTTCGGCGACCTGCGCGGCCCCGGTGGCGACGACGATCAGTACAGGCTCTGGGGCGCAGCGGGCATGCGGCTTTCGACCTCGATCGTGCGCATCAATGATTCGGTGCGTTCACAGCTTTTCGATCTCAACCGCATCCGCCACATTCTTGAGCCCTCGGCGACGGTCTGGGCCAGCGCCACGACGATCGACAATGGCGACCTGCCTGTGTACGACGAGCGGATCGAGGCGATCTCGGAGGGCGCCGCCTTCCGGGTCGGGCTCACCAGCACGTGGCAAACACGTCGCGGCGGGCCGGATGGCGAGCGGACGGTGGACTGGATCGTGCTGCGGGGCGACTATGTGCGGGCGTCAAGCGACACCGATCGGACTTCGCCGCTGGGGCGGTTCTTCGAGTCGCGTCCGGAGCTGTCGCACTTCGGTGAGTATTTCACCGCCGAGAGCGTGATGCGGCTGACGGATGCGCTGGCGCTGACGGCGAGCGGCGTCTACGACGTTGACGAGGATGCGCTGACGACCGGCGCCGCGGGATTCCTGCTTGACCACGGCTCACTGTTTTCAAGCTTTGCGGAGATCCGCAGGATCCGGCCGCTGGACTCGACGTTTCTCGATGTGGGCGCGGCGTATCAGCTCACGCGCAAGTACACGCTGGAGGGGTACGTGGTGTACGACCTCGACGAGACGACGTTCCAGTCGCTCGGAATGCGACTGGGGCGCCGGTTCCCGCAGTGGATGTTCGAGGTGGGCGTGGACTACAACGATGTGCGCGATGATCTCAGCCTGCGCATGTCGCTCCGTCCCATTGGACTGGGGCCGGAGCTGCGCACGCGAGAAATGCAGCGCGGCCCGGACGTCTTCGACCGGCCTGAACCGGCGCCGATCCCCGGGTGGTGAAACGGGGCTGCGCAACGTTTGAATTCGGATGTGCGGCTTCCGCGAGCGGCGCTTGCGACGTCAGGCCTTGATCGAGGAGACCTTGACGATCATGGAGCGCTGGCGGTGGCCGTTCTTGCGGCGGTAGCCCTTGCGACGCTTGAACTTGATCACATCGATCTTCTCGCCGAGCTTGTCGCGCTCGATGATGTCGGCTGTGACCGAGGCGCCGGCGACGTAGGGATGGCCGAACTTCGCATCGCCCTCGGGGCCGACGAGAAGGACGCGATCGAAAGTGACGCTGGACGCATCCTCGGGGAGATCGCGCAGGTCGATCGTCAGGACGTCGCCTTCCTTCACCTTCAACTGGGTTCCGCTGTCCTCGATGACGGCGTACATCGCGTCGCTCCTGTCAGATCTTGTTCCTGGGTCCTGGCTCCGGCGAGCCGGGAAGTGTACCAGCCTCACACGGCGACGCAAATGGTCCTAGACCGTGGCGCCGCGGGCGGGGGCCGGCGAATGCCGTCCGATCGACAGAAGAGGGCTCCAGCGCCGGCAGGAGTCGCAACGGGCGCAGGGCTCTGGGCTCTCCCGTTCGCACCACCAGCATGCCTCGGCAGGGAGGTCGAGGTCGCGGGCCAGGTCGATGAGCTGGTCGTCGGTGAGGTCGAGGAAGGGCGTGTGGATGGAGACGGGGGTGTGGGCGGGTGAATCGCCCTCCAGACGGGCGAGATGGGTGAGCAGGGCCGCCTGGTCGGCGGCGCGGGCCATGTCGTCCAGATCGTCGCCGTGATGGATCGGCCAGATCACGCGCGGGCATCCCCTTCTGCCTGCCTCCGACGCAGCGGCGAGGAGCATGCGAGGGATCGCCAGTGGCGGCTGGGGATGCTCCGCAGCTTCGAGGGGGGCCGGGAAGCCGAGCAGATCTGCGTGACGCCGCACTGCCTCAATCCTTGGCGAGCGAGGGGCCGGCAGATCCTGGGGGATCCAGAGCAGGCTGGAGGCCGTGTCCTCGCAGAGCAGGCAGGCGGCCAGCGACGCGGGGGCGCCGTCGTCGATGATCAGGATGGCACGATCCGTGGTTGCCTGGGTCACGGATCCATTATCGGACGCCTGCGGCGCCTGGCTGCAGCCGCCGGGGCGGGATCGGGATCGACGCTCAGGAGCCTGTGAGGATCTTCTTGTCGAGCATGGCGCGGCTGCCGCCGAGGACGATGCTCTGGCTCTGGACGAGGAGGAGCGCGGTCTCAAGCTGGGGGTCGATTCCGTCATTGAGCAGCCCGATGGGATCGGGACGCTCTTCGTCTGCAAGGGGCTCGCCGTCCTCACCGACTGGCATGACATCCGCATCCATGCGCAGGCGGATTGCGTCGTTCATCTGGTTGGGCAGGGTGCTGACGACGACATCGGGCTCGACGCCCCACTGATCGGCGCCGGGGCGCCGGTGGATCAGGCGTCCATCGGGCAGGCGGTAGTACTGGGTGGTGAGCTTGAGGGCGGCGCGGCCTCCTGAGAGGGGATACACGTTCTGCACGCTTCCCTTGCC
Organism: Phycisphaeraceae bacterium; assembly: GCA_007693965.1. GTDB lineage: Bacteria > Planctomycetota > Phycisphaerae > Phycisphaerales > UBA1924 > RECQ01. Next base: position 8,083 of record RECQ01000069.1, read on the forward strand.
GAAGGTGCGAGCGCCGACGACGATCGCCTTGTTGTAGTCCTGCAGGCAGCCGGCGACGATTTCGCTGGCGCTGGCGGAGCCCTCATTGACAAGCACGACGACGGGCAGGTCGGCGAGTTCGGCATAGCCGCGGCGGGCGCGCTGGCGCTCGGTTTCGGCGCCGGCGGAATCGTGCTGAGTGACGATGACGCCGTCATCGACGAAGAGGTTGGCGATGCTGACGGCTTCGCTCAGCAGACCGCCCGGGTTGAAGCGGAGATCGACAATCAGGCCGTTGAGGCCGGTGCGGCGCATGTCGCGCAGGGCGGTGCGCATCTCGCGAGTTGTGGCTTCGGTGAACTGGGTGATGCGGACGTATCCGATCTTGTTGTCGCGATCAATGAACCAGTCCCAGTCGGTCTCGCGGGCGCCGGTGCGGTTCCATCCCTTGATGCTGTAGATGGGAATCTCATCGCGGATAATTTCGTAGTTGATTGGCTCGGGTTCACCCTTGCGCTCGATGGTGAGCGTGACGCGGGTGCCCTTCTCGCCGGTGATGCGGTCCTGGGCCTGGGTGATGGAGATGCCGAGCGTGGACTCGCCATCGACCTCACGGATGATGTCGCCGCGACGGATGCCGGCGCGATGGGCGGGGGTGCCCTCGAGCGGGGTGACGACGTTGAGCTGCATGGCCTCGTCGAGGGAGATCTGGATGCCGACGCCCGTGAAGCGGCCCTGGGTGGAGCGCTGGAAGCGGCGGAGCTCATCGGGCCAGATGAAGGCGCTGAACTCGTCCAACGACTCCATGGCGCCGTTGCCGAACTCGTGGAGCAGGGCCTCCTCGTCGATGCGGACCGTCGCGTTGTTGGCGCGGAAGAGGCGATCGAGCGTCTGACTCAACTCGAAGAAGCCGGCGCGGGCGCGGCGGCCTTCGATCTGTCGCAATTCGGTGTCGATCGAATCCAGGAAGCGGCGTGAGGCGTTCCGGTCGGTGAGTTTGGGGAAGACCTGGTCGAGGTCGTTCGTGGTGGCCATGACGCGCACGGCCTTGAGGCCGCCGATAAGCATTTCGGACATATCGGCGCCGTCGACGTAGGCTGCGTTGGAGGTGTTGAGGGCGCGGACGACCATGTTGCGGTTGATGCCGTCCAGCTTCTCACGCCAGTCTTCGCCGATGGCGTTGAAGGGAGGAAGCTTCTCCTCTTCACGGGCGATGCGCTGGGCGTTGCGCATCTCGTGAAGTCGTGCGGGGGTGTAGAGGCGGAGCATCATGATGCGACGCCCGACGCGCTCGATGTCAGGACGGAAGCGGCCTTCCTCCTCGTGGAGCAGGTGCAGGCGGTAGAAGTGCTCCTGGGCGTCGAGCCAGCTTCCCTCTTCCTCGGCCTTGCGGGCGCGGCGCTCGGCCCGCTTGATCAGATCCCGCATGTCGGGCTCAGTGAGGAAGCGGGTCTTCTCATCATCACGCGCGAGGGCCTGAATTTCGACGGCCACGCGCAGCGCTTCGGTGAGGTTGTCCTTGGCGAGGTGCTCGGCCATTTCGGTGCGGGCTTCTGCCTTGCGGTCGGTGCGAGACTGCTCGGCCTGGGCCTGATTGGCCTCGCGCCGATCGAAACCGGCGCGGAGCAACTGCACGGCAGGGTCGTTGTGCTCTGTGGGGAGACGGGAGATGAGGCTGAGGGCGGCGTCGGCGTCGCCGGTCTGGGCTTTGCTCCAGACCTGGCCTGCCCACTCCGCGATGGAGACGGATTGGGCTTGAGCGGCTCCGGCGTGCGTAGCCATGTGGCCGGCGCCGATCGCGATGGCCGCGGATGCAGCCAGGAGTGTCCGCCAGATTTGTGGTGAACGAGTCAACTTCATGTCGTCTTCCTGTCACAGAGCTGTGCTGATGACTGCAGGTCCCGATAAGGAACCACCAGACGGTTTCTTCTGTTCCCGCATCGGCCCTCCATGCCGCATTCCGTGAGACGCCGGAGCATCCGGAACAGATTCTCCAGCGGGACAGTCGTCGCAGGCTGACCTGCCTGCCCAAGGTGATACGGGTTGAGAGCGAGAAAGATCACTTCGTCAATGGTATGCGGACGTGGAGGGTCCGGTCTGCGGGCTATCCTGTCGGTCTATGGACCTGCTGGCGATGATCTCCGAGGGGGCTGGGGCCGCTGAGTCGGCATCCCGGGCTGTACGCCTGTTCTGGGCGACGCTGGGGCTGCTGGGGCTGGTCTTCTTCGGGCTGCTGCTGCACATGGCGATCCGACGGGCGGCCGGGCGACACGCACAGGAGGCCGCCCGGCGCGGCGGGGAGGCCCCGGGGACAGATGCGTGGACAGAATCGGCCCGGCGCGTGCGGATGTCCCACATCGACGGCGACGCCGATCCTGACCAGGACACCGTTGATTTCGACCCCGACGACGATTCACCACGACGATCATGAACGGAGGCAGACCAATCGTGGTTGTGACCGGCGGCGCCCGACGCGTGGGGCGCGCCATCTGCCTGGCGCTGGGACGCGCCGGGTTCGATGTGGTCTTCACCTATCGCACCAGCGCTGCGGAGGCCGAGACTCTTGTCGCGGAGCTGTCGGAAATCGGCGCCGGCGCCGAAGCACGCAGGCTGGATCTGGATGACTGCGAAGAAGCGGAGGGATTCGGGCTGCGGCTGGCCCGGGAGTCTCTGCGGCTGGATGCGATCGTACACAACGCCTCGATCTACAACCCGACGCCGCTGGACCGGCTGACGAAAGCCGAGGCGCTTCAGCATTACCGCATCAACGCCCTCTCCCCCCTGCTGCTGACGCGAGCGGCAGCGCCGCTGCTGAAACAGAGCGAGTTGCCGGGCGGCGCCGGCGTGGTTGCGATGTGCGACATCCACGCAATGGGAAGACCGCGCCCCCGATACGCGGCGTACAACATGTCAAAGGCGTCACTGGCGGAGATGGTGCGAACGCTGGCCCGCGAACTGGCGCCGGAGGTGCGTGTGAACGGCGTGGCGCCGGGGGTGGTTGCGTTTCCGGAGACCGGCGAAGACGCAGACCCGGAGATGCAGCGGAAGTATCTGTCGCGCGTGCCGCTGGAGCGGTCGGGCGAGCCGGGCGATGCGGCGGAGGCGGTGCGCTGGCTGGTCATGGACGCGCGGTACACGACGGGGCAGATCGTGCGCGTGGATGGCGGGCGCTGGGTGACTTGAGCCGACAGGTCGGGGTCGGACGGTGGGAATTTCTGTTCGGGAGCGTGGGTTGCGGACGTCGAGACAAGGCCCCTCGACAGGGAGGGGATGGCGGTATAGTCTCTCCCCCTGCCCGGCCCCGGCCGGGCGGTGTGAGCAGCTCGGTGAGTCGCTTCACCGTGTGAGCCCAGGTGGCGGAACTGGCAGACGCGCTACCTTGAGGTGGTAGTCCCGGCAACGGGGTGGAGGTTCGAGTCCTCTCCTGGGCATTTTTTCTTCAATCAATCTGCAGCAATGCGGCGCCGACCATTCCGGAGGGGTGGTCGGTTTTCTTTTTGAATGATGCGCGAGCTGGACGGGTGAGGCCCGCAGAGCGTCCGCTGCGCGCCTGCTGTGGAAGATCGTGGCAGCGTCAGGACGAGCCTGCCTCCTGTTTCTGCTCCTTCGCCGGTTCTTCCTTAAGCTTCTCCGCCAGCTCGCGGCGCATGATCTTTCCGGTGGGGTTGCGCGGCATTTCGTCGATGTGGCGAATTTCGCGCGGGACCTTGTAGCCGGCGAGGTGTTCGCGGCACCAGGAGCGCAGGGCTTTGGCGTCGAACTCGGCGTCTTCCTTTGTCTGCACGAAGGCGAGGGGCGTCTCGCCGCGAGATTCGTCGGGGACGCCGATGACGCCGGAGGCCTCGACGGTCTCGTGCTTGTCGAGGACTTCCTCGATCTCGCGGGGGAAGACGTTTTCGCCGCCGATGATGAGCATCTCCTTGATGCGGCCGGTGATGGAGAGGTGGCCGTCTTCGTCGAAGCGGCCCATGTCTCCGGTGCGGAAGTAGCCATCCTCGTCGAATGCGTTGCGGGTTTCTTCTTCGAGCTTGAAGTAGCCCTGCATGACATTGGGGCCCTTGATGCGGACCTCGCCTTCCTTGCCGGCGCCGAGGACGCGCCCGCTCTCGACATCGACGATTCGCTCATCCACCCGAGGCAGTGCCCGGCCGACGGAGCCGCGTTTGAACTCGAAGGGGCGGCACCAGTTGGTGACGGGGGAAGTTTCGGTGAGGCCGTAGCCCTCGTGGATCTTGATGTCGAAGCGCTCCTTGAAGCGGTCGAAGACGGCGTCGGAGAGAGGCTCGCCGCCGGAGACGGTGTAGCGGAGTGAGGCGAGGTCTTCGGCCTTGGCTTCCTTCACGCTCATGAGGGCGTTGTACATCGAGGGCAGACCGATGAAGGCGGTGGGATTGTGCTTGCGGAAGAGCTTGATGATCTTTGTCGGTGTGAAGCGGGCGGAGTAGATCACCTTGCAGCCGACCGTCAGCGGCAGCAGCGTCAGCACGGTGAAGCCGAAGGAGTGGAACTGGGGCAGCACGCCGAGGATGACATCCTTGCGCCCGAAGTCGACCCACTCGCAGCACTGGCGGATGTTCTCCGTCAGATTGCCATGGGTGAGCATGACGCCCTTTGGCTTGCCGCTGGTGCCGGAGGTGTAGAGAAGGGTGGCGAGATCGTCGGGCTTCCTGTGCGCGGGCCAGCGCGGCTCGGGCAGCCCCTTGAAACTCACATCCTCGACCTTGAGGATGTCCACGCTGTCCGGCAGCTCACCCACCATGTCGAGCATGGGCTGGACGGTGACGACGATGTCGGTCTCGCAGTCGCGTACGACGTAGCGCAGCTCGTCCTTCTTGAGCAGGTAGTTGAGGGGGACGAGCGTCCGCCCCAGCATCCAGCCCGCCAGGGCGGCCATGGGGAAGAGGCCGGTTGTCGGAAGCATGACGCCGACTGTCTTCGAATTGCTGCGGCGTTCGATCTCGCTCGCCAAGTGCAGGGCGCCGATGACCAACTCGATATCGCGCCAGGAACGCTGGTCGTCGACGATGCCGATCCGCCGGGGGGTCAGGAGACTGCGTCGGATGATGGGCCAGTGCACGCTCATGGGAGTCCTCCACGGAAGGTCTTCGCCCCCCGAGGCCGAAAATAGGAACTGGGGCGGGCTCTTCAAGGGCGGCCGGTCCGCGGCCGATAAGGTAGTGTCCGCACTCCCCCCAGGAATCTCAAGGACGAGGTCAGACCATGTTGAATCGAAGCGCTGCGCCACTCCGCTGCGTCCGCCCGTGCGTCGTGTTGGCTGTGCTTACGCTGATCGTCGGCGGATGCGCCTCGTCGGGTTCGGGGGCGTATGTCTCCGAATATCAGGCGGGACAGTATTCAGCCGCGCATCGCTCGGCGAGCGCGGCGGCGAGCGCCGCCTCCGGCGCCCAGCGCGACGAGGCGGCCCTCATCGCGGGGCTCTCGGCGCATGCGATGGATCGCCCGGCGGAGGCCGAGCGGTGGCTTCGCTCGCTGGTGAGCAACCGAGACCGACAGATCGCCGGCCGGGCCTCGGCGGCGCTGGGGTTGATCGAACTTGATCGGCGGAATCACGAGCGTGCGGCGGCGCTCCTGAGCCAGGCGGCCTCGCAGCTCTCTGGCAACGACGCCGCGAGAGCCGGGATGTACGCCGGCGACGCCTACACCGCTCTGGGCAGGCCTGATGCGGCCCGCATGCAGTACAACCTCGCCCATGCATTGACCTCCGACGCGACGCTGAAGCGCACGCTGATCGAGCGGCTGGATCGCTCGGGATTCACGATTCAGGTGGGCGCGTTCTCGGAGCGGATCAATGCTGAGCGCACAGCCCGCGAGGTGAAATCGACCTCGGTGGGCTATGGCTATGGATTGCCGCGGGTGGTCGAGTCGGTCGATGAACGCGGCCGGGCGCTGTACCTGGTGCAGCTCGGGCGATTCACCTCGAAGGCGGAGGCGGACACGGCCCGGGGACGCTTCGGGCGCAACGGGATCATCGCCGCGGCGCCGACGAACGACTGAACATGTGAACAATGAGCACCGGGCTGAGCGATCTCAGTCGCCGATGCGCCTCCCCCACCGTTTCACAATTGTTTCGATGACGCGTTCCTGATCGGCGAGGCCGCGCACGTCCACGACGAGCGCGCCCTGGTGGCCGACGGCGCTGAGCGCTGCGAAATAGGCGCCGACGTCCAGACGCCCTTCGCCGGGCGGCGTTCTGCCCGCGGACGAGAGATCGCAGAGCCGAGCCGAACGCAGTCGGTGGCCGAACTCGCCGACGGCGCGCACGGGATCGTCTCCCGCCAGCAGGACAGAGGCGGGGTCGAGGCCGAGGCCAATAGCGGCGGCGGGATCGGGGTTTGCGTCGGAGGCGGGCCAGGTGAGGTCGGCGATGGCGCCGCCGCAGTGGTAAGCGCGAGCTTCGAGCTCCCCGATCGCTTCCTCGGCGCCTTCTGTGGGCAGTGCCATCGAGACGGCGGGACGCCCCCCGGAAGCGCCCCCGGAAACGCCGCCTGCGAGCGTGGCGAGATCGGCGGCGAATTCGAGGGCAGCGCGGGCGGCGCTCATGGCGCGGTCGAGTGTTTCGGGACGGGTGAAGTGTTCGGGGGGAATGAAGAGGTCGAGACCGGCGAAGGCCAGCTCCAGGCGGCGCAGGAGGGCGCCGAGGTCGCGCCGTGCGGAGCGGTCGAACTCGCGTGGGCGCAGGCCAGGGGCGGCGGCGTCGATCTGGACGGCCGCGCCGGCGAACCCGTGGTCCGACGCCCACTGGAGCTGGTGGCGTGGACCGCCTTCGATCTTCAGGCCGGCGAGCGAGAGGGCGAGCGGGGGCGCGGCTTGGAAGGGGTGGGATTCCACGACCAGCGTTGTACGGTTTTCAGCGTGCGTTGGCGAACCCGGCGCAGCAAGGTGGCGCGGCGGGCGGTAGGACGTACCATGCGTTCGTGGAGCAGCGCACAGAGCCGATTCTTGATGTGGCGATGGTCGATGGCCCGGTGAGCGAGCGCGACGCCTCGCCGCGGCCTGACGATGCGGCGTTGTTTCGTTGTGGGGCGGAGGCGGTTTTTCTCGGCCGGACGCGCGCCGAGCGGTGTGCGGAACTGGGTGAGCTGGAAGCGTTGGAGTATGACGCGCACCGGGAGATGGCGGAGGCGGCGCTGAGCCGGATCGCTTCGGAGGAGGCCGCACGATGCGGGTGCGGGTTCATCGGTGTGCGGCACGCGGTGGGGCCTGTGCGGCTGGGCGAGGCGTCGGTGCTGGTGCGAGTGATGGCGGGGCATCGGGCTGAGGCGTTCGACGCCTGCCGGGCGGTGATCGACCGGCTGAAGCGCGAGGCGCCGATCTGGAAACGCGAGGTGTGGCGGCGCGATGGCGAGACGGCCGGAAGCTGGCGCCACGATCACGCGCTGGAACGGGAGATGGATCGATGAACAAGTCGCTCGCCGTCAGTGAGGGTGTGCATCTGCTGGCGCTGGGCGTGTGGCTGGGCGCTGTGGTGATGGCGGGGATGTCGGCGATGGTCGTCTTTCCAACGATGGAGGGTCTGGAGCCTGCGCTGCCTGCGTACGCGGCGTACGACGGCGCCCACTCGGCGCTGGCGGCGGGACGCGTGATGTTCGCGGTCTTCTTTGCGTGCGACCTGGTGCAGCTTTGCGCCGCATTTTTCGTGGTGATGCCCTTCATGGCGGCGGCCTTCGGGCTGGGTTTATCGATGCGCCGACCGGTGAACGCATTTCGGGCCGCGCTGGTCTTCGTGCTGGCGGCGATGCTGGCGTTTCACCTGGTGGCGCTGACCCCGGCGATGAATACTGAGCTGCAGGCCTATTGGCAGGCGGCGGCGGAGGGCGACACGGCGATGGCGGCGACGCACAAGGCGGCCTTCGACGCCCGGCACCCGACAGCGCGTCTCGTCCTCACGGCGATGACGGCGGGGCTGGCGCTGGCGTTCATGGCGGGCGTGTGGTCGGTGGCGACGGCGGGCGGCGCGGTGAAGGAGGCAGAGAAACCGACTCGATCCGGCCATCGGCGCGAGCAAGGAGAGGCGAAACTGCAGGAGCCGCTGCTGCTGAAGAGGAGGCTCTGATGCCATCGGGCGCGAAGAAGAAACAGGTAACGAAAGCGTCGTCGCGGAAGAAGTCGTCGACCCGGCGCTCGACTGCGGGACGTGCGCAGCCAGAGAGAATGGCGGGCATTCCGTTCGAGCTCCCAGCGGTGTCGGCGGCGGAGAAGCGGCGTGCGAAGGCGATGCTCACTGCGCTACGCGAGCGGTATCCAGACGCGAAGTGCGCCCTTGTGCATCGCAATCCGTATGAGCTGCTGATCGCGACGATCCTGAGCGCCCAGACGACGGATGTCGGCGTGAACAAGGCGACGCCGGCGCTCTTCGAGAAGTATCCGACGCCAAGGGCGATGGCGGCGGCGACGCCGAAGCAGATCGAGCCGCTGATCCGCACGCTGGGGTTCTTCAGAGCCAAGGCGAAGGCGATCCACGCGACGGCGAAGGACATCGAGGAGAAGTTCGGGGGCGAGGTTCCGCGGACGATGGACGAGCTGCTGACGCTGCGGGGCGTGGCGCGGAAAACGGCGAACGTGGTGCTTGGGAATGCGTACGGGATCAACGTCGGGTTCGTGGTGGACACGCACATCAACCGCATTTCGAAACGCTTTGGCCTGGCGCCGGAGGATGCGACGGTGGCGATGGTGGAGCGGCGGCTGATGGCGCTCTTCCCGCGGGATTCGTGGGCGGAATTGAGCCACCTCTTCATCTGGCACGGGCGAGCGGTGTGCAAGGCGCGGGGCGCACTGTGCGCTGAGGATGCGATCTGCCGACGGTACTGCTCGAATGCGAAGGTGAAGAAATGAGCGATGATGCGCTCTTCGAGGGCGCCCCGGGCGCCGGCGAGGTGGTGAAGGCGATCCGCCCATTGAAGAATGATCCATCGCGGTGCGCTGTCGTCGTCGGTCGGCGCAAGGAGGCGACGCTGGACCGGTCGCAGGTGGAGTCGCTGGGGCTGTGCGTCGGCGCTGCTTGGACGGCGGAGCTGGCTGAGCGCGTGCACGAGGCGGCAGGGCTTCTCAAGGCCAAGCGGGATGCGCTGCGGGCGCTGTCGATGCGAGCCCGCAGCCGGGGGCAGATCATCGAATCGCTGATGCGTAAGGGGCACGGCCGGACGACGGCGGAGGCTGCGGCGGATCACATGACATCAATCGGGCTGCTGGACGACCGCGCCTACGCCGAGATGGCGGTGCGCGATGAGCTGGCGCGGAAGCCCGCGGGGCGGATGCTGCTGGTGTCGAAACTGGCGCAGAAGAAGATCGGGCGCGAGCTTGCTGAGGAAGTGGTCGCGGCGGCGCTGGCGGAGCGCGATGGCGAGTCCGATGCGATCGAGCTGGCGAAACGCCGGGCGCGGACGTTTGATTCCAGGCTCAGTTCAGATGCAGCCCGCCGTCGGCTCTTCGCATACCTCGCGCGACGCGGGTTTGATCCGCAACTGTGCCGGCGAGGCGTGGAGGCGGCGCTGGGGAGGGGTGAGAGGTGAGAGGTGAGGGGTGAGCCGGTGAGCGGGTGAGCTGGTAACGGGCTGACCGCGGCCGCGCGGGAGCGCGTCA
>RECQ01000039.1 GCA_007693965.1 Phycisphaeraceae bacterium
GGGGGGGGGGGGGGGGGTGGGCCGGGGGTGGGGGGGGGGGGGGGGGGGCGGGGGGGGGGGGGCGGGGAGATGGGCAACCATTGGCGCGATTCACGGATTCATTGACGCGATCCACAGATACGGAGACACATCCATGAGGCAGGAACACGCATCCGACGCTCGGGCAGGCTCGATGGGCGCCCCTTCGATCGGCAGGACGCTCGCGCTCGGCGCTCTCGCCGCCGCCGCAGCACTCGGCGCCGCGGCCCACGAGGATGCGCACGCAGGCGTGACGCTCTACGAAGGCCCTGTCACTGTGATACCGGTGGAACTAAGTCAGGCAGTCGGAAGTTCTCCCCAAGCAATGATGGTTGCTCCTGATGGGGAGGGCGACGTTGTTCTCTTCACTGCCACCGGAGCAGGAACATCAGTAATATACGATGCAGAGACATTTGAGTTTCTGAGTCTTGGAAGTGTCGGCTTTCTGAATGGATTGGATTACAACGCGAAGACGGGCATTTTTGCAGGCAGCTCAATTAGTGCGAATTGGGGCTACGGCACTGAACCCGATCAAGATCAATGGACAGTCTTGCCAAGCGGATTCGTCAACGCTCAAGCAATCGCTGCGGCAGACGATTATGTGTTGTTGTTCGGCACTCCAAGCACCGGCGGCCGTGCTTTGGCGATGCTTGACTACGTCGGCAACGTATTGGGCCAGGCAGTCATACCACAAGAAATGATTATTTCCGACGCATCTCACCTTGGAAACGGAGAGTTTCTTGCCACGTGGCGTAACACTGACACCCTTGAACGATATCTTTCCCGGTGGCAATACACCCTTGACGACCAGGGCGAAATACATCTGGTGGAAACACAGCGATGCACAATAGAAGGATTCAATGTCACTACCGCGACTCTGCTTGGCGTTCACCAGGATGCCGGCGATTCTCGGGTGTACTTTGGCATCAACAACAGTGGAAACCTGATGATTGCACGTGGACATTTGGCGCCGCCCCCGGCGCCGTGCGCTGCGGATCTGACAGGCGACGGCGGCGTCGGCTCGGCGGACCTGGGTGTTCTCCTCGGTGCGTGGGGCCAGGCGGGCTCGGACGCGGACATCAACGGCGACGGCGTGGTGAACTCGCTGGATCTGGCGATCCTGCTCGGCTCGTGGGGGCCGTGTGAGTGAGGTTTTGAGTGGGAGAAGGGCGCCGGGTGCCGGGGTAGAGCCGTCTTCGGCTCTGCCCCGCCGCAGCACTGTGAGTCTCCGATTGCTTTGAACTCAGGAATTCGAAGCTACCGACTGGGGTGATTCCGGCGTCGGTTTCGTGTTTGGGCGCTGTGTTTCCATTCGGCGTGGCAAAGGCGAGGACGCCTATGCCACGGCACCCTTCGTGCAACCGTTTCGGACACGCGCTTCGGGCTCGTAGCGCGGCCCTCGCTCCTCACCCCTCATCCCTCACCCCTCACCCCTCACCTCCCCCCTCTCCTGTACTCTGTCGGGCATGTCCAGAATGCTCATTCGAGGGGGGCGTGTGATTGATCCGGCGTCGGGGGTGGACGCTGTCATGGATGTCGCCATCGAGGGGGATCGGGTTGTTTCGGTCGGGGCGGGTCTTGCCGCTTCGGCGGCGGACGAGGTGATTGACGCTTCGGGGTTGATTGTGGCGCCGGGGTTGATTGATCCGCATGTGCATCTGCGTGAGCCGGGGCAGGAGGAGCGGGAGACGATTGCGAGCGGGTCCGCCGCGGCTGTGATGGGCGGGTTCACCACCGTCTGCTGCATGCCCAACACGGCGCCGGCGCTGGACACGGCCTCGATGGTGCGGGCTGTATTGGACCGTGCCCTGGCGGCGGCGGCGTGCCGGGTGTTTCCCATCGGGGCGGTGAGCAAGGGGCGGGGCGGCGAGGAGCTGGCCGAGATCGCGCTGATGGCGAAGGCGGGGGCGGTGGGCTTCAGCGATGATGGCGATGTGTTGGCCTCGGCGGGGCTGATGCGCAAGGCGCTGGGGGCGGTGCGGGCGACGGGGCTGGCGCTGATGCAGCACTGCCAGGAGCCGACGATGACGCGCGGGGCGGCGATGCACGCGGGGGCGGTGTCGACGCGGCTGGGGCTGGTGGGATGGCCGCGGGAGGCGGAGGAGGTGATCGTCGAGCGGGATGTGCGGCTGGCGCGGGCGGCGGGGGCGCGGTACCACGTGCAGCACATCAGCTCGGCGGGGTCGGTGGAAATCGTGCGGCGTGCCCGGGAGGACGAGGCGCTGCGCGAGCTGGTGACGGCGGAGGCGACCCCCCACCACATGCTGCTGACGGATGCGGCGTGCGAATCGGGGCCGCGGGGGGCGTATGACACGATGTGCAAGATGAACCCGCCGCTGCGGACGGAGGCGGATGCGAAGGCGATCCGCGAGGCGGTGGCGGAGGGCGTCATCACGGTGCTGGGGACGGACCACGCCCCGCACACGCCGGAGAGCAAGGCGACGGACTTCGCCTCGGCGTCGTTCGGGATCGTGGGGCTGGAGACGGCGCTGGCGCTCTATGCCAAGGCCCTGATCGAGCCGGGATTGATCGACTGGCCCGGGCTGATCGAGCTGATGACGGTCAACCCGGCGCGGCTGTGCGGGCTGGATCGGCGCGGGCTGGGGCGGCTGGAGGCGGGCGGGCCGGCGGATGTGACGATCATCGATCCGGACCTTGCGTGGACGATCCGGGCGGCGGAGTTTGCTGGGAAGGGCCGGAACACGCCCTTCGAGGGGTGGGAGGTCCGCGGGCGGGCGGTGGGGACGATCGTGGCGGGGCGGCGGGTGTGGGAGGTAAAATCAGGGGCGTCGTCCCCGGCCTGAGCTTGCGGCGGCCTGTTGCAGTGGTACACTTTCCCTTCGGCCGTGATCGGCGGCCGGCTCGTCGGCGGCGCGCGTTGTGTGCATCGCCGACGGTGGGCACTGTTTTTCTGAACCCGGACCGCGCTGACCGGCGTCCCCCACCGGCAGTTCGGCCGTCCCCCAAAGCGAGCCCCCGCGGGACGATGCGTCGGCGTCCGACCGGCCCTTGTATGGGTCGCGGCACGCCGCATCCGATCCTTCGCACCCGCCGGCGTCGCTGACATCGGAACCGCCATGGCCAATTCACTTGTTCAAGACCTGATCGAATCCGGCATTCACTTCGGCCAGCACGCAAGCGGCTGGAACCCGAAGATGACGCGGTTCATCTACGGCAAACGAAACAACATTCACATCATCGACATCAAGGAGACCATTAAGGGTCTTCTGCTGGCGAAGAAGTTCGTCACCAAGACGGTGGCGGACGGGAAAGACGTGTGCTTCATCGGCACCAAGCGGCAGGCCCGCGCGGTGCTCGAGCAGCGCGTCGCCGATGTGAAGATGCACTACGTCACCGAGCGCTGGCTCGGCGGCACGCTGACCAACTTCCGCACCATCCGCTCTCGCCTGAAGAGGCTGGAAGAGCTGGAGGCGATCGAGGCGGCGGACAACTTCGAGAGCTACTCGAAGAAGATGGAGAGCCGCCTCCGCCGCGAGATGCGTAAGATCAAGCGCAACCTCGAGGGCATCCGCAACATGGAGAAGCTGCCCGGGGCGATGATCGTCATCGACGTGCGCCGCGAGGCCAACGCGCTGCGTGAGGCCCGCAAGCTGGGCATCCCCACCATCTGCCTGATCGACACCGACGGCGATCCGGACATGGCGGACATTCCGATCCCCGGCAACGACGACAGCATGCGCGCGATCGATGTGATCGTCCGCGAGCTGTGCGCCGCGATCAACGAGGGCAAGCAGCAGCGGCAGACGAAGGCGCCCGAGGGCGATGAGTCGGGCGATCGCTCCCGCCGCAGCCGCCGGGCCCAGTACCGCGCCGACGACGAGGGCGGCGCCGAATCCGAGGAGTCGGAATCGGCCCAGGCCGGCGCCCCCGTCGTGGCCACGGCCAGCCAGAACACGCCGCAGTAAGGCGACGCCCGCCGCGGGCGCGTCGAACCAACATCTGAACGCAACACCAGACGGGCGACGCCGCCGCCAGGGGCGCCGCCTCAAGACATCGAAACCGGAGAACTTTCAGCCATGGCGGAAATCAGCGCCAAGGACGTGATGGCCCTTCGCGCCGCGACGGGCCTCGGAATGATGGATTGCAAGCAGGCTCTTCAGGAGACCAGCGGCGACGTCGAAGCCGCCGAGGAGTTCCTGCGCAAGAAGCTCAAGGGCAAGATGGATGCGCGCACGGACCGGGCGGCGGGCGAGGGGCGCATCGCCATCGCCACGTCCGACGACGGAAGCAGCGCCGCCATCGTCGAGCTGCGGGCCGAGACCGACTTCACTGCGAAGAACGAGAAGTTCCTCGAAGCGGCGGACAAAGCGGCGAAGCTCGCCCTCGAGAAATCCGCCGGCGCCGTTGACGCGGATGACGCGATCACCGGCCTGATCGACCAGATCCGCATCGTCACGGGCGAGAACGCCAGCTACGCCCGCGGCCACAAGCTCACCGGCGGCAGCGGCGGCACGTTCGGCGTGTACGTCCACCACGACGGCAAGACCGGCGTGCTGCTGCAGGGTGAGGGCGACCTGCCCGAGGCCCTCCTCCGCGACATCTGCATGCACATCACCGCCATCACCCCCCGCCCCCACGGCGTCACCGCGGACGACATCCCCGCCAACATCGTCGAGAAGGAGCGCAAGTTCGCGCTCGAGCAGGCGATGGAGAGCGGCAAGCCGCAGGAGATCGCGGAGAAGATGGTCGAGGGCAAGATGCGCAAGTTCTTCGAAGAGGTCGCGCTGATGGAGCAGCCCTTCATCAAGGACCCGGAGAAGAAGATCAAGGATCTGCTGCCGAAGGGCGCGAGCATTGTCGCGTTTCTGCGGTGGCAGGTGGGGGAGGCGAGCTGAGAGGGAGGGGTTTCAGAGAGGTGGGATTTCAGATCTGGAATTTGAAATTCGAGAATTGAAATTTCAGATTTGAGATTTGAGATTTGAGATCTCAAATTTTGAAATCTCAAATTGAGTGCACACCTGCGCGACGACTCTGACGCCTGTGCTTGCTCGCGCCTCGAAATCCATCAGTCGCCTCAGTTCGGCGCGCCCCAGCTTCCCAGCAGGATCGCCAGGTCCGACGCGCCGACAGTGCCACTGCCGTTGAGATCCGCCAGGCAGTCGTTCGTGCCCCACAGGCCGAGGAGTATGCCGAGGTCCTGGGCGCCGACGACGCCGTTGCCGGTCAGGTCGCCGGTGATGCGCCCGGCGACGTTGAATCTGGCCAGCGGGTCGCCGATGGGCGTGTTCTGCCAGACCAGAACCGGGGTCGCGGTCCAGGCGGCTTCGGCGAAGGTGAGGTCGTGCTCGAGCATGTTGGCGGCGATCATCTCCAGGTCGGCGACGGTGAAGGTGAAGGGCTCGGCGACGTGGGCAATGGTGAATGAGCCTCCGAGGGCGATGAAGTCGAGGGCCTGGCCCTGACCGCCGCGGCGCATGCCGTTGATGATGCTGTTGCCGTTGAACGACTCGTAGGAGACGAAGACCGCGCCGGGATGCAGATTGGTGTAGGTCTCGAGGTACGTCCCTGTTCCGGGCGGGTTCTCGCCGCAGGGTCCGTCGCCGAGGTTGAGATTGTGGTTCTCGCCGTAGGTTCCGAGCATGATCAATGGCGACTGCTGGTCGACCAGATCATCGCCGGTGATGAAGGCGAAGGTTTCGTCGTGGGTGACGATGTATCCCTCGCCCTCCAGCAGATCCGCCGTCCGGGAGAAATCATCCAGTGCGGGCACGATGGCGCCGAAGCCATCGTCATCGAGCTGTTGGGCGCAGGCCCACTCATCGAAGAGGGCCTGCGTCTTGCAGGGCGTGACGGTCAGCCAGAGCGATCGGGTGATGAGCGCCTGGATGTTCTGCAGCGCGGTTGTGTCGCCCATGGGCGCCGCATCGAGGCGTGTGACGAGGTACATGTCGCCGGGGGTGAGGCCGGAGACGATCCAGGCGCCGGAGAAGGGCGTGAAGGCTCTGGGCGTTGTGATCGCCGTGCGGCTGTAGGTCGATGCGGGCGTGTTGAACACACGGTGGTATGGATTGTCGATGGGCCCGGCGAAACGGGCCTGGCCATTGGGCTCGATGATCTCGAGGTCCTGTTGAATGAGCGTTAGTGTGGATTCAATACTCGCGAAGGAAGATGTAATCGTGAACTCGCCCGTGCCGTTGATGCGGGCGGGCAGGCCGCGGGTGGTGACGATGGCGATGATGCGCTGGGCGAGGGGCTCGCCTTCGACCATCGTGCCGTTGAGGTGGTTGAGGAGGGGCGTGCGGATCTTGGAGAGGTAGTTGGCGCGCGAGATGTTGCCGGGTGAGAGCGTGGCGTCGTTCAGATCAAACTCGCGCACGCCGGGGCGGGCGGCGATGTACATGTCGCGCACGGCGAGGGATTCGGCGTTGGCGGAGTTGTAGAGGAGCAGCACGCGATCGGGCGTCAGCGCGTCGCCGGCTCGGGCCGATGCTGAAAAACAGCAGACAATGCACAGCGAAAAAAACACCAGAACTCGACGGTTCACACCCATCATGGTCTCTCTCCCTGTCAGGGGTTTCCCGGACGGGGTAAAGCCTACTTCAACACCGCCCGGGCTCCAACAGTGAATCGTGCCGAATCGGTGATTCCAAGCGTTCAATTGCGCGTTGTTCACCCCGTTGACCACCTGCGGCGGTCGTGACAACCGTCACAACTGGCACGACCCGATCAGGGCCCCCGCCGCGTTGCCCGCAACGAAACCGCTGGCCCACGCCCACTGGAAGTTGAAGCCGCCGATGCGTCCATCGACATCGCAGATCTCGCCGCAGATGAAGAGGCCCGGCGTGATGCGCGACTCCATGGTTTCGAGGCGCAGCTCGCGCAGCGGCACGCCTCCGGCGGTGGCCTCGGCGTGAGTCCAGCCGCGATCGCCGGTGACGGGAATCGGCATTTCGGTGGCGGCCGTGACCAGTGCCCGGCGCTGCTCGCGGGTGAGGCCGGCCGGTGCGGATGGGTCGATCTTCGCCTGCGCGCACAGGGCCCGCGCCAGTCGCTCGGACGCGTGTTCGCGCAGCCATTTCAGGGGCGCCGATCCGGCGGGTCCGAGCAGGGCCGCCTCGGCGGACTCGGGCGTCTCGTGCGGGAGCCAGTTGATGACCAGGTGGGCGCCGGGATCGTCAAGCCGCGCGTGGGCCAGGTAGCGGCTGATGTCCATCGGCGCGGGGCCGGAGAGGCCAAAGTGCGTGCAGAGTGTCGAGTTGGTGAAGCTGACGAGGCGTTTGCCGTTTCCTGTGCGCACTTCGAGGGTGGCGTTCAGCGTGAGGCCGCTGAGATCGCGGATGAAACTGTCCTTCTCGACCACCAGCGGCGCCAGAGCCGCCGTGATGCGCTGCGTGACCGTGTGACCGAGGGCGCGCACGATGGCGTAGCCCGCGCCATCGGAGCCGGTCTTGGGAAGGCTCTTTCCACCGGTGGCGATGATGACCCGATCCGCTCGCAGACTCCCCCACTCCCCTTCCGGGCCATGCACGATGAAGCCGGCGTCGTTCGTCTGTTCGATGCGCTCGACTCTGCGCGGATACTGGATCTCGGCCCCGGCGTCGCGGGCGGCGTTGAGGAGGGCGTCGAGCACGGTGCGAGCCCGGTCGGTGGTGGGAAAGAGCTTGCCCGTCTCCTCGCGCTTCAGCTCGACGCCCAGCTCGCGGAAGAACTCGACGGTGCGATCGGCATCGAAGCGGCGCAGGACCTTGCCGATGGCGGGTCGTGTCGAGCCGGCGTAGGCGGTTTCGTCGACGTGGTGGTGGGTGACGTTGCAGCGCCCGCCGCCGGCGACGAGGATTTTCGCGCCGAGGGAGCGGGCGCCATCGAGGACGGTGATGGAGGGATGTCGATCGGGCGCAGCGCGTCCGGCCCAGATGGCGGCCATGAGGCCCGCCGCTCCGGCGCCGACGATCACGAGATCCGCGGAGTCTGACACGGCGGGGAGTGTAGAGGCGCGGGCGGCGCCGTAGAATCTCGGAACGTCGCCGGAGTGGCGGAATGGCAGACGCGACGGATTCAAAATCCGTTGCCCGCAAGGGCGTGAGGGTTCAAGTCCCTCCTCCGGCATTGGGTGGTACACTGACGCCCGCGGGCGTCATGGGACCACCGGGCCCCCGGAACGCACAGGACCGCCGGGCCGTCACCGGTCAGCGCCCGCCGCAATTGACCACGCAGACCTTTTCGACAGGAAGTTTTCACATGGCCGATCAGAATCCCGCCGGGGGCCGCCAGGTCCAGATCCGCATCGACGAAACGCGGATGAACACCACCTACGCCAACACCATCCGCACCTCGACCACCATGGATGAGGTCGTGCTGGACTTCGGGCTCAACCTGCCCGTCCAGCAGCAGCAGCAGCAGGACCCGAACCAGCCTGCGAGCATGGTCTTCGCGGTCGGCTCGCGCGTCGTGCTCAACTGGGCCGGCGCCAAGCGGCTGGCCTCGAGCATGGCCCAGGTGGTGCGCGCCTACGAGGAGCACCACGGCGAGATCCAGCTCAACCGCGGCCAGGGCGGCCCCGGTGCGGGCGGCGCTCCTGCGGGCGGGCCGCACGGCTGATCGCCTCTTGGGTGAACTGGGAGAGAATTAACCACAGAGACACAAAGACACAGAGAGAAGAATGGGAAGTGGATTTGCGAGGGCGCAATCCAACTTCCTTCTCCTCTCTGTGTCTCTGAGTCTCCGTGGTTTTCTTTTTCCCTCGCTCGCGCTTCGGGCTCGTAATTGCGCGCTCAGAGGATGCGCGTGGCGCGCGGGTAGCTGCCGAGGACGGTCAGCTCCTGGCAGTGGGCGGCGGCTTCGCGGATCGCGTACGCGACGCTGGGATCGTCGCGGTGGCCCTGGGCGTCGATGAAGAATGTGTAGCGCCAGTTTTCGCGCCCGCTGGGGCGTTTTTCGATGTGGCTCAGGTTCACGCCGGCCCGCTCGAAGACGCTCAGCACGCTCACCAGCGCGCCGGGCTTGTCGAGCGTGATGAACATGATCGACGTTTTGTCGTCGCCTGAGGGTCTGGCGGCCTGTTTGGCGACGACGAGAAATCGCGTGATGTTGTTGGGGTTGTCCTCGATGTCCTGATAGAGCAGGTTCACGCCGTGGATCTGCCCGGCGAGCTCCGAGCCGATGGCCGCCACGCCGGCGCCGGGGTCGGCCTCGACGGCCTGGCGCGCCAGCATCACCGCACGGCTGGAGCTTGGCGCTGCGATCTGCTCGGCGTTCGGATAGTGGGCGCTGAGCCAGCGCCGACACTGCGTGAAGATCTCGGGCTTGGAGTGGATCTGCTTCACCGCGCCGGGCTCGCAGTTGGCAAGCAGATTGTGGCGCACGGTGACGAGCACCTCGGCGTAGATGGTGACATCGCGCGAGTCGCGGAAGGCGTCCAGCGTTTCGATGATGCCGCCGCCGGTGGAGTTCTCGATAGGGACGAGCCCGTAGTCGGCATGGCCGCGGCGCACCTCCATGAAGACGCCGGCGATGTCCTGGATGTCCGCGAACTCGACGGACGAGCCGAAGTGCGCCGTCGCCGCAGCGTGGCTGAACGATCCCTGCGGCCCGAGGTAGCCGATGCGCAGCGGCTGCTCCAGCGCGAAGCTGCCGCTCATCAACTCGCGGAAGACGCCCTCGATGGTGCGGTCGGGCAGCGGCCCCATGTTCGCCGCCAGCGCCTTGCGCAGCACATCCGCCTCGCGGTGGGGCGCATAGATCGGGATGTCGGTGCCGCGTTTGAGATTCCCAACTTCGACCACAACGCCGGCCCGCTCGTTGAGCAGTTCGACGAGGCGCTTGTCGATCTCATCGATGCGCACGCGGCACTGTTCGAGACGAGCGGCGGCGTCCACCCCGGGCGCTCCCGAATCGGCGTCGTCGCCGGATCCCTTGCCCTGCTGTTCCGATTCATCCTGCGGCATGCCCCCATCATCGGCCGCCGAAGCCCCCATGCCAAGCCCGGGTTCTCGGACAGAGGCGGATCCAGCTTCGAAGACCTACGATTGGCTTGTCCGCCGCAGCTCGGCCGCAGCTCAAGAGGATCGGCCCCTGACACACCAGCCCGCAGAGTTTGATCGCGTCACCGAGGCGCTCTCCTCCACGATCGAGGCGCTGCCGTGGGGCGCCAGCGCCGTTGCGGTGGTCGCGCTCGGCGCGGGGCTGCTTCTCTGGCTTCGCGGCCGAGGCGTGGTGCGGCCTGCCTTTGCGATCGGTTTCGCCGCGATCTTCGGGGCGATCGGTTTCTACGGGCCCCCCGCCGTCGGGCTTGATATCGATCCCCACCTCGGGCTCGGCGTGGGCCTTGTGCTCGGCGCGCTGCTCGGGCTGGCGATGTTCCGCTTCGCAATGGCGGTGATGCTGGGCGCGACGCTCGGCCTTGCAGCGCCGCTGATCGCCGGCGCAGCGCTGCGCCTCGAACCAACCTGGCTCCAGCTGCGCGAGGAAGCGCCGACCGAAACCACCGAGCAGCGATTCATTCCCGGCGAAGGAGGGACCGATAACTTCATCACATGGTCCGAGAACATCCTGCGCGATCTCGGCGTTCCATTGCCGGAATCGAGGGAGCCTGCGGATCGCGACGCCAGATCGCCGGAGCCCCGCGAAGAGGGTGAGGCTGGTGAGCGACTGGTTGCGGAAGGCGCCGAGCGGGTGCGCAATTTCCTCCGCGCTCTCGGCGAGGAAGCGCGGATCGAGTGGAATGCGCTGAGCGTTTCTGACCGGTGGATCCTCACGGGAAGCGCCATGCTGGGCGTTTTGGTGGGGTTCCTGTCGGGTCTGGCGAGGCCGAAACATGTGGCGGCGCTGGTGACTGGCTTCGCAGGAGCGGCCATGTGGCTGCCCGCCGCGGCCTTCCTGTTCAAGGCGCACGATTTGCCGGGTGCGGGCTTTCTGCCCGCCTCGCCGCTGGCGTGGCTGGTGGTGTGGGTCGCAATTGCGATTGTCGGGGCCCTGCTCCAGTGGACCTCGCTGCGTCCTCGCGCCGATAAGTCTCAGTCCAGGTAATGGATTGAAGCTTCTCCCCCCACCCGACCAACGCCAGAGGCACGGACGCCATGAACATGTCGCTTGTCACATTCGCGCAGACCAACGCCGCCGGCGCCGACACCGGCCCCCTCAACGCCGCCGGCGCCAGCCCGATCGCAGTCTTCGAGAACGGCTTCTCCGGGCGTATTGACCTGCTCAACCATCCCGAGAACCTGATCTCGGTGCTCACCCAGGTGCATCCGGTGTGGGCGGGGATTTTCGTTGTTGTGGGCGCGCTGTGCATTCTCAATGGATTCCGTTGGCACAAGATCGTGATCGTCCTGTTGTCGGGGATGCTGGGCGTCGCCGCGGGGATGTGGCTGGGCGATCGGATCGGCGGCGCCCACACCGTGACCGGCGTCGCCCTCACGGCCCTGTTCATGATCCTGGCTCTCCCGGGCCTGCGCTTCGCCGTGGCTCTCTTCGGCGGCCTGGCCGGCGCGTTCGTCGGCGCCAACGCCTGGACCGCGCTGGGCGGGACGCCGGACATGCATCACTTCGGCGCCATGTTCGGACTCATCGCGCTGGGCATGCTCGCCTTCATGACGTTCCGCTTGGTGATCGTGCTGTTCACGACGATCCTCGGCGCCTCGCTGCTGGTGCTGGGCGCCCTGGCGCTCATGCTCACCGTTGAAGCATGGCGCGGCGCCATCTCCGAATCCCTGACCGTCAACAGCCTCGTTGTGCCGCTTGTCGTGACGGTGACCGCGCTCATCGGCATCATCGTTCAGCAGGGCGGCGGATTGAAGGGTCTGAACACCGCGGCGAACAATGCGTCCGCCGCCAAGAAGCCGAAGCCGGCGTGAGCGGGTGAGCGGGTGAGCGGGTGAGCGGGTGAGCGGGTGAGCGGGTGAGCGGGTAATGATGGGTTGGGAGTGGCGGGAATGCAGGGTTGAGAAATGAAATTTGAAATCTGAAATTTCAGATCTCAGATTTGAGATTTGAGATTTTCGATTTCAAATCCCTTCACGGGTCTTGCGCACAACGCTTCTGCTGCTCTCATCCACTGACTCCCCACCACAGACTCTCAATCACAGGCGCTTGACCCGCCACAATCTCCGCCGGCGACCTTCATCATCAATCCTTTTGAAGCGAGTGCGCTGCGACCTGTCTCACTCCTGCGGACGTGGCTCTTTGTCTGTCTCGTCGATCTCCGGCGCCGCCTGTTCGCTCGCCTCGGCTTTCGCGGCGTCGTCCGGCTCCGGCGCCTCTCCCTCCTCCACCTGCTCCTGCTTCTTCGTCTGCTTCGGCGCCAGGTCCCCCACCTGGGGCAGGTCCTTCACGCTGGCGAGGCCGAAGACTTCGAGGAATCGTTTGCTGGTGCCGTAGAGCATCGGGCGGCCGACTTCTTCGGCGCGGCCGACGATGGCGATGAGGCGTCGTTCCAGCAGCGTGCGCAGTACTTCGCCGCAGGCGACGCCGCGGATGGACTCGAGCTCGGCCCGGGTCACGGGCTGGCGGTAGGCGACGATTGAGAGGGTTTCGATTGCGGCCCGGCTGAGTTTGGAGGCGCTGCGAGAGGCGTGGAACTGGGCGACGGGCTCAGCGAACTCGGCTGTGGTCATGGCCCGGTAGCCGCCGGCGACGCGCTCGATGCGGAAGGAGCGGCCGGTTTTCTCATACTGCTCGTTGAGCGACTCGATGGCCTGCTCGATGGCAGGCGCCGGCTCTGCATCGCCCTCGGGGCGCACAACCTCGGCGAGTTTGGCGCTGGTAAGGGGCTTGTCGACACTGAGCAGCACCGCCTCGATGGCGCCGGGGAGCTTCTGAAGCGCGACAACGACGGCCTGGGCAGCGCCGGCCTGTTCGTCCTGCACGCGGCCGGATTCCCGGCTTCGGCTTCCCTGCTTCGGCGACGCCTCCTGATCGGATTCCGGCGTCGGTTTCCGGGCCTCAGCGCCGGTTGAGGCGTCGGATGGGGCGTCGGTTGACGCCGGGTGTTCGGGGTCTGCGCTGGTTTCCGGGCTGAGCGCCTCGACCGGTCTGGTTCGATGTGTTCGCGGCATACCGATCATGCTAGCAGGCGGGCGATGGGTTTCTTCATCATGAGGGGTCGGGCTGTGGACGCAGGACAACACGACCGATGTTCACACGCCGCGTCGTCCGGGAAAGCCGGGCTTTCCCCCGTCAAACCCGTTTGGCATGCGTTGCGCTGGAAGAGATTCCAACCAAAGACCGGGGCCCGCACAGGCCCGACAGGGAAGGAGTCAAGAATGGCCAGGCAGAGCGATGGTGAGTACGCCCGGACGCTCATGAAAGTCCTCGAAGAGGACTGCAAGCGCATGGGAGGCAGCGAGGCGTGGAGTTCGATCGTCCTGTGGGAGGCTGAGGAGCTTCAGCGGCAGGCCTCGAAGCTGACGGTCTCCAGCGAGATCGCCCGGGAGATGCGCCTGCTGGCGGATCAGGCCCGGGCACGGGTCCGCGAAACGCGGGCACAGACCTCCAAGGCCGACGCCGCCTGATTCCGGATACGCAGGGCCGACATCGCGAAGCGCGCCGGATTCGCCACGCCCCGCCGGGTGGGCGTAGACTCCCCGCTCTCCGCGCATGGCCAGGCACACATCACACCAGCCCGACCTCCAGAAGGCCAGCTCGCCTCTGGGAGAGATGCTGTTCGTCGCGGCGCCCGTCGTCGCGACGATGGCGTCGTACACCGTCGCCCAGTTCATCGACGGGCTGATGGTGTCGCGCCTCGGCGAGGGCGCCCTTTCGGCGCAGGGCAACGGCGCCGTCATCGCCTTCGTGCCCATCGCGATCATGATGGGCCTGTTCGGCGTCATCAACACCTACGTCAGCCAGAGTCTCGGCGCGGGCTCACCCCGGCGCGGCACGGCGTATCCGTGGAACGGGGTGTGGATGGGGATCATCGCGTGGCTGGCGGTGATGGTCCCGATGGCGATCTTCCTGCGCCCGTTGAGCGTCGATATGCCGCGGATTCTCGCGGAGTGGGTCGGCCACATCGGGATCGATGTTTCGGTGTCGGCGCCGAATCCGGAGGTGATCGAGAACCAGCTCGCTTATGCGCGCATTCTGCTGCTCGGCGCCATCTTCACGCTCTCGGCCCGGGCGATGAGCCACTTTTTCTTCGGAATGCACGCGCCGATGGTGGTGATGGTCGCGACGGTGATCGGCAGCCTGGTGAACGTGGGGATGAACTGGCTGCTGATCTTCGGCAACCTGGGTTTTCCCGAGCTGGGCGTGCCGGGGGCGGCGCTGGGCACGGTGATCGGCTCGGCGGTTGAATGGATCATCCCCTTCGTCATCTTCCTGGGTCCGAAGCTGAACGCGAAGTACGGCACGCGGTCGACGTGGCGCCCATCGCTCAAGCGGATGCGCGAGATCCTGAAGATCGGCTGGCCCGCGGGCGTGATGTTCGGCAACGAGCTGATCTGCTGGGCGATCATGATGGCGGGGCTGATCGGGACGATCAGCGTGGCGGACAACGAGGCGGCGTGGATCGGCCTGCGCTACATGCACCTCTCCTTCATGCCCGCGGTGGGCATGTCGGTGGCGGTGACGGCGATCGTGGGCCGGTGCATCGGCAGCGGCAGACCGGACCTGGCCGTGAAGCGGGCCTGGCTGGGCATGGGGGTGACCATGGTCTACATGGGGGCCTGCGCCGGGGCCTTCATGCTCTTCCGCGAGCAGCTCGTGGGCTTCTTCATCAGCGATCAGCACTCCCCTGAGATGACCGCCGAGATTCTGCGGATCGGCGCCCTGGTGATGATCTGCGCCGCCCTCTTCCAGGTCTTCGACGCCATCGGCATCACCATGATGGGCGCCCTGCGCGGGGCGGGGGACACGGTCGTCCCCGGCGTCTTCGCCGCGGTGGCGAGCTGGGTGCTCATCATCCTGGGCGGCTGGATGATGAAGCGGCTCTTCCCCGAACTGGGGAGCCTGGGGCCGTGGATCGCGGCGTCGGTGTACATCATCGTCTTCGCGGTCTTCATGCTGGTGCGGTTCCAGCGGGGCGGCTGGCGCTCGATCCGGCTGCTCGGTGATGAGGAGAGCCGCCCCGACACCGAGTCCGGGGACATGGCCGTGCCCGCCCTCAGCCTGAGCGGCGCCCCTCCGATGGCCGACTTCGAAGAGCAGGCCCGCGACCGCGCCGGGAAGAGCTGCCGGGAGCCTTCTTGAGAGATCGCCCGCTGGGCCGTACATTTCTCTATTCTGAGCAGGCGCCGCCGGCCCGAGTCCGCCCCCCGTCCGGGCGGCGTCCGTGGGATCCGGCCCCGGCCACACGCCAGAAACTGACCAGGAGCCTCACTTTATGAGCACCGACCCGATGGACACCCTCATCGGCGCCGACGAGAGCGTCAAGGGCGATTCCGAGGCCGCCGACCGGCACATGCGACAGGCTCGCGAACTTGAAACAACCGGCGACCGCGAAGGCGCGATCGCGCATCTTCGCAAGGCCGTCAACGCCGATCCCGCCAACGCCCAGGCCCTCTTCCAGCTCGCCTTCGCGCTTGATCTGGCCGGCGAGGATGATGAGGCCATGTCGCTGTATGAGCACTGCATCCGGCTCTCCGAGGCGCCGGTGAATGCGCTGATCAACCTCGCGGTGCTGTACGAGGATCACGGCCAGTACGCCTCGGCGGAGAAGTGCCTGCGCCAGGTGCTGGACACGAACCCCAATCACCCCCGCGCCCGCCTGTTCATGCTCGATGTGCAGGCCTCGCGTGAGATGTACTACGACGAAGAGCTCGATCGCGACATGGCCAAGCGCAACGCCATGCTCGATACGCCGGTGACCGATTTCGAACTCTCGGTCCGCGCCCGCAACTGCCTGAAGAAGATGAACATCCGCTCGCTCGGCGATCTGCTGCGCGTTTCTGAGTCGGAGCTGCTTGCGTACAAGAACTTCGGCGAGACCAGCCTGGTCGAGATCCGGCAGATGCTCGCCAGCAAGGGCCTGCGCCTTGGACAGCGGATCGAGGATCAGCAGCGGCAGATCCGGCGCGAGGTCTTTGACTCCGCCCGGCGCAACAACGCCGAGAACGCGCTCAACAAGTCGGTGAGCGAACTCAATCTCACCGTTCGGGCCCGCAAGGCGCTGCAGATGCTCAACATCCGCACGCTGGGCGAGCTCGCCTCGCGCACCGAGGCGGAGCTGATGGGTGTGAAGAACTTCGGCGCCACCTCGCTCGTCGAGATCAAGGAGCGCCTCGCCGAGCAGGGCCTGAGCCTGCGCCGCCTCGATTTCTGATTCCGCTTTCAACACACCACCAACCGCGCCAGGATGGAGCGGCGACATGCCGATCGACGGACCGACGCCAGAGAGGTGGAGACTGCCGACGCCACTGTCGCTGCGTCGGCGCCGGCGTCGATGGCGCCGCCGCAGGCTCGGGGCCACGACAGCGCTGAGTTGTTGTCTCGCCGGGTTGCTCACCATCGGCTTCACGCAGTCATGCCGGCATTCGACAAGCAGCCGGCCCGTGTGGACGCCGCAGGCGAGCCCGCTCCCTGAAGCATCCGACGAGCTGCGCGTGCGCATCCGCCAGCGCGCTGAGCGCGTGCGCTTCTCCGGCCCCGATGAGTTGATCGTCACCCCCCTCTCGCGGCGCAGCGCTGTACAGACGTTGCGCGGCCCGCTGGAGATCGCGCTCTCCGACGATGTCTACCTTGTGCGCGCCGGCGGCGGCGTCACCCGGACGCTGCACGGCGCCGGCCCGCTGCGCATCGAGGCGGTCGGCGCCGCTCCCATCGAGTTGGACGGCGCCCCCTACCCGGGCCGGTTCGAACTGCACCCGACGCCGCGAATCTCGCCGGGCCACTTCGATGTGATCGAGCGCGTGAGCCTGGAGACATACCTGCCCGGCGTCATCGCGCGCGAGCTCTACGCGGGCTGGTCGCCGACCACCTTCGCCGCTCAGGCTGTCGCCGCCCGCACCTACGCACTGCATGAACGGGAGCGCCGCGCCCGCGTCGGCGCCCACTTCGATCTGGAGAGCGACGAGCGCGACCAGGTCTATGGCGGCCTCAGCGCCAACCCCCGGGCCGAGGAGGCCGTCCGGCGCACCCGCGGCATGGTCCTGCGGCACGAGGGGCGGATTCTGCGGGCGTACTACTCCAGCACCTGCGGCGGACGTCCCGGCGCCGCAGCAGACACGTGGCCCACCGGTCCGGGCTTCGAGTTCAACCTCGACGCCCCGATCCAGGCCCACCCCCGCCCGTGCCCGTGCGATTTCAGCCCCGTCCACCGCTGGACCGTCAGCCGCGACCGATCCGAGCTGGTCGACCGCTTCCGGGCGTACGGGACTTCCAGCGGGCTGGCGATCCGCGCCATCGAGAGCCTGGGGCGGATTGAAGCCGTCCGGACCAACGCGGCGGACAGGCCCGCGGCGTACCGGGTCTACGACCGCGAGGGACGCTGGTGGCCCCTCTCCAGCGAGCAGCTCCGGCTGGCATGCAATCACAACGGCGTGTCGGGCGTGGGGCCTGTGACGCCCGACAGCCGCGTCCGCAGCGGGGACCTGGTGGCTGAGATCGAGGGCGGCGTGGTGCGGCTGCAGGGGCGAGGATTCGGCCACGGCGTGGGGATGTGCCAGTTCGGGGCGGAGGGAATGGCCCGGGCGGGGGCAAAATGGGAAGAAATTCTTGCCCATTTTTACCCCGGAGCCGTTCTGAGCCGCGTTGACTGAGACTTGGTTGAGAAAGGAGGATCCTCCGGGCATCCGGGGCGAATATCCTTCTTCAGATCACCGCACACCGGGGTGAATCCGGGAGTAAAAGTAGCGAAGCCTCATTCCGGGGCGCTACAGTTTCACGGAGTTTTCAGCCATGACATCGACCGTCCTTGATAGAGCAACCGCCGTGACCCCTTCGAATCGCCCCTCAACGATCCGTGGCCTCTCGCCCGACGAGATCGCCCTCACTCTGGACACCGTCAACGCCGGCGTCGCGGCCCTCGGCCCTGACAACGGCATCCTCTGGGCCAATCGCCGCTGGTGCGATCTGGTCGGCATTTCGCCCGAGCGAGTCGGCTCGGCCACGTTGCAGGAGGCGATTCAGGGTCCGCGTCTGAAGGAGTTTGACACCCTGATCCGCCGGGCCCGCGAGTCGGGGCGGGCGATCCGCTTCAAGGACGCCTGGGAAGGGCGCTCCTGCGAGACGACGCTTCGCCCGCTGAGCGAGGGCAAACTGCTGATGGTTGTGAACTCGCTGATCGGCTCGCCGGCGGAGGATGAGGCGGGCGTCGAGCGGGTGGAGATCACCAGCATGGCCCTCGGGCCGCTCGACAAGCTCAGCAAGCGGGAGCGCGAGATCCTGATCCAGCTCGGCGTCGGCCAGACGATCAAGCAGATCGCGGAAAACCTGGCCCGCAGCGAGAAGACGATCGAGGGCCACCGCGATTCGATCTACCGCAAGCTCGGCGTCAGCAGCCGGGCCGAACTGGCGCTTCGCGCCATCCGCAGCGGTCTGATGGGCATCGAGACTCCCCAGGACGCCGAGCACGAAAACGCCGACTGATCGAGCCACCTCCGCCGCGACGCTTTGGCATCCTCGCGGCTCCGGTGCGCGCACGTTTCGTCGCCACGGCGCATAATCGTCGCATGCGACACAAGGGACACGACCGACCGGGAGCGCGCCATGGGTGAGCGGGGAATCGAGCCGGGCATTCACACGGACTTCTCATCGCGCATGACGTACGCGGACTACCTGCGCCTGGACCAGGTGCTGGATGCGCAGTCGCCGCTCTCGGATCCGCCGCACCACGACGAGATGCTCTTCATCATTCAGCACCAGACGTCGGAGTTATGGATGAAGCTGGTGATCCACGAATTGCGGGCGGCGATCTCGCTCGTCAAGCGCGACGACCTGGAGCCGGTCTTCAAGATTCTCGCGCGCGTGAAGCACATTCAGGCGCAGCTCTTCGACCAGTGGGGCGTGCTGGCGACGCTGACGCCGACGGAATACGCCCAGTTTCGCGGGGTGCTGGCGAGCGCCAGCGGCTTTCAGTCGCACCAGTATCGCGCGATCGAGTTTCTGCTCGGCAACAAGGACGCCTCCACGCTGCACGTGCACAAGCACGTGCCGGAGCGGCACGCATACCTGACCGAATTGCTGAACGCCCCCAGTGTGTACGACGAGTTCCTGCGCCATCTCTCGCGGCGCGGCCTGCCCATCCCCGCCGAGGTGGTGGAGCGCGACTGGTCGCACCCGCGCGAAGGCTCGCATCCAGGGGTCGTCGAGGTGATCCGCGACATTTACGAGAATCCCAAGGCCCACTGGGACGCTTACGAGATGTGCGAAAAGCTGGTGGACGTCGAGGAGCAGTTCCAGCTCTGGCGGTTTCGGCACATGAAGACGGTTGAGCGCATCATCGGCTTCAAGACCGGGACGGGCGGCAGCTCGGGCGTTGCGTTTCTGCGCCGTGCGCTTGAGCATGTCTTTTTTCCCGAGCTGTGGGATGTGCGCACCCACATCCGCGACGCTGCGCCGGGGCGCTGACGCTCACACCGCGCCTTCCAGAGGCCTCGGCAGGGTGATGATGAAATCGGTGCCCCTGCCGGGCTCGCTGTGCGCCTCGATGCGCCCGCCGTGCTCATCGACGATGCGGCGCGAGATGGCCAGGCCCAGCCCGGTGCCGCCGGAGCGGGTGGTGAAGTATGGATGGAAGATGCGATCCATCTTCTCCGGGTCGATGCCGGGCCCGGTGTCGGTTATGTGAACGCGGCACACGGGTCCGGACTCATCGCGATCGAGTTCGGTGCGCAGGATGAGCTCGCTCGCCGCGACGCCTTCGGCGCTGCGGCGTTCGTCGCGCGACATCGCCTGCGTGGCGTTGATCATCAGGTTGAGGAGCGCCTGTTTGAACTGGGACGCGTCCACGTGGGCGAGCACAGGGCCCGGCGTCAGGCTCAGACGAAGGTGAACGCCGTTGCGTTGCGCCTGCGGCAGATAGAAGTCGGACAGCTCTTCGAGCAGCGTGTTCAGATCGGTGGGCGCGGGATCGAGGCGCAGTTCGCCGGCGAAGCGCAGGAAGCCCTCGAGGATGTCGCGCAGCCGCTCGATCTCGCGGCGCTGCACACCGATGCGCTTGGAGAGCCGGTCGCGCTCCGCCTGCTCGATGGGCAGTTCGGCGATCGCCTCGGACAGGAGCTGGGCGTTGAGGCCGAGCGTGGAGAGCGGGTTGCGGATCTCGTGGGCCAGGCCTCCGGTCATGGCGCCGATTTCAGCCATGCGCTCTGCATTGCGGGCCCGGCGCTCGGCGAGTCGAGCCCGCCGGACGGAGCGTTGCACCGCGATCCATGCCAGCGGCAGGCTGATCGCGACGCCGATGGCGACGCCGATGAGCAGGTGTGAGACCCAACTCATGCGATTCGGCCGCACTTTCTCCGCGCATTGAAATGGGACGGGCGCCGAACGCATCCGGGCCGGCGCAGCGGACAATCAGGACAGGGAGACATGGGGGTGAAAGGTACCGCGCCGGCGCCGGATGCGCTGCGCGGGCTTCATGGGCGCAGGTTTCATCGGCGGGGGCTGCGGGAATATCCCCGCTGGGGTCGGACGGTCACTTCCGGCTCATCCTTGCGGATGATGCGCGTGGCCTGCCACCCCTTGTCGCCCTGCACGGCGTCGTAGACGACTGTGGAGCCGTCTTTGAGCACACGGAAACCCTCCCCCTCGATGCGCGAGAAATGGGCGAACACATCCTGCCCCTCGGGCCCAATGATGAATCCGAATCCCTTGCGAGGGTCAAACCACTTCACCTGGCCTTCGGCGTTGGTGATCTGCCCGCTGTTCTGCTCACTCATGGCGATCCTCGGGCGCGGCGCGCAAGAAAGCGCTGATCGCGTCAACTCTGAATTACGTTGGCGCATGCGTCCGACATCGCAAATGCAACGAACCGGAAACACATCAGATGAGTGCGCGGATACACAGTCACCTGAACCAAGGCCCCCCCGGACGGCCCAGGCCGCCAATAGGTCACCACGGCCTATCCATGGCCGACATCAGCCCAGATTAACGACCGAGAAGCGATGGGTCAATAAAGAAATGCAGGGGAACGCCCCTGACATGTCCCGCACGCAAAAGCGGCCGGAGCGGGGTTTCCGCTCCGGCCGCTGAGGTTGGCTCAATTCGTCAACTCAGAAGGCTCGGCTCAGGCCGGGGCGGCGGCCGTTTCGGCGTTCGCCTCGTCCTGGATCACGGCCTTTCGGCTGAGCTTGATTCGGCCCTGGTCGTCCACGTTGATCACCTTGACGGTGATGACGTCGCCGATCTTCACCACATCGCCGACCTGCTTCACATAGCCGTCGGCGAGCTCGGAGATGTGGCACATGCCATCGGTGCCCGGCGCCAGCTCGATGAAGGCGCCGAAGTCCTTCACACTGACCACCTTGCCCGTGAAGACCGTGC
The DNA here is from genome assembly GCA_007693965.1 of Phycisphaeraceae bacterium. Classification (GTDB taxonomy): domain Bacteria; phylum Planctomycetota; class Phycisphaerae; order Phycisphaerales; family UBA1924; genus RECQ01. Next base: position 21,391 of record RECQ01000039.1, read on the forward strand.
CGACCTTGATCTCGGCGGCCATGGCCTCGATCTCGGCCCGGGCGCCCGAAAGCGCCTCGCCGTTGGCGGCGGAGACGAAGACGGTGCCGTCGTCCTCGACCTCGACGTTGACGCCCCACCGCTCCTGGATGGAGCGGATGGTCTTGCCGCCGGGGCCGATGAGCTTGCCGATCTTGTCGGGATCGATGCGGAGCGTTTCGAGGCGCGGGGCGAAGGTGCTGATCTCGGGGCGAGGCTTGGCGATGACCGACTCCATGGTGTCGATGATCTGGATGCGGGCCTCGCGGGCCTGCTCGAAGGTGCGCTCGATCTGCTCGAGCACGAGGCCTCGGGCCTTGAGGTCGAGCTGGATGCCGGTGATTCCTTCGCGGGTGCCGGAGACCTTGAAGTCCATGTCGCCGAAGAAATCTTCCTCGCCGAGGATGTCGGTGACGAGGACTTCGTTCTCGCCGTTCTCATCTGTGAAGCGACCGACGGAGATGCCGGCGCAGGTGTTCAGAATCGGAACGCCCGCGTCCATCATGGCGAGGCACCCGCCGCAGACGGAAGCCATCGAGGATGAGCCGTTGGACTCGGTGATGTCGCTGATGATGCGAACGGTGTAGGGGAACTCCTCCGGGCCGGGCAGGATGCCCTGGAGGGAGCGCTCGGCGAGGGCGCCGTGGCCGATCTCGCGCCGGCCGGGGCCCATGATGCGCCGGGCCTCGCCGGTGCAGAAGGGCGGGAAGTTGTAGTGGAGCATGAACTTCTTGGAGTACTCGGGCGTGAGGCCGTCGACGATCTGCTCGTCCTTGCCGGTGCCGAGCGTGCAGCTCACCAGCGCCTGCGTCTCGCCGCGCTGGAAGAAGGATGAGCCGTGGGTGCGGGGGAAGAGGCCGACCTCGCCCTCGATGGGGCGCAGCTCCTTGTAGCCGCGGCCGTCGGCGCGCTTGCCGCTCTCGATGATCAGCTTGCGCGTGATCTTCTTCTCGAGTGTGCGGAAGGACTCTTTCGCCTGTGAGCGGGCCTTGGCCGACTCCTTCCACTCGCCATAGGTTCCATCGGACTTCTCGGGGAAGAGCTCGTCGAGCATGGCCTTGCGGATTTCGTCGACGCGGGTGTGGCGCTCCTCCTTGCCGCCGATCTGACGGGCCTTGGTGAGCTCGGCCTCGCAGTGGGCCTTGACCTTGTCGAAGATCTCCTGAGGCGGGAGCACCAGCTCGCCCATGCGCTTCTCGACGCCGACCTTGGCGACCAGCTCGTCGATCATCTCGATGATCTGGAGAATGTGCTTGTAGCCGAATTCGATGGCGGCGAGCACATCCTTCTCGGGCATCTCGGTCGAGCCGAGCTCGATCATGTTCAGTCCGTCCTTGTGGCCGGAGAGCACAAGATCCATATCGGAATATTCGAGCTGCGACGCGGTGGGGTTGATGACGAACTGGGGGCCGTCGTCGGTGTGGATGCGTCCGACGCGGACGGTGGCGAGGGGGCCGTCGAAGGGAGCGTCGGAGATTGCCAGGGCGGCGGAGGCGCCGGTGCCGGCGAGGACGTCGGTGTCGTTCTCGGCGTCGTGGCTCATGACCCAGCACTGGATCTGGATTTCCTCGATGAAGCCATCGGGGAAGAGCGGACGGATCGGGCGATCGATCATCCGCATGGTGAGAATTTCTTTGTCGTTGGGGGCGCCTTCGCGCTTGCGGAAGCCGCCGGGGAACTTGCCCGCCGCGGCGGTGCGCTCGCGGTAGTCGACCTGCATGGGGAAGAAGTCGAGGCCTTCGCGGGCTTCGGCGCGGACAACGGTGCACATGACGACGCTGCCGCCGTAGGTGGCCATGACGCAGCTTGTCGCCAGCTTGGCGATGCGGCCGGTTTCGAGCGTCAGCGTGCGACCGCCGATCTCGCGCTCAACTTTGACATATTTCATCGAGACGATCCTTCTGCCTGGGCGCCTCGCGCGGTCGAGCATCGACGAGCGTCGCAGGCGCGGTTGCGTTGAAGACCCGCCCGTCTGTCAACGCAAGAGGCAGAAGGCCGCGGGCAGTCGAGCGCAGTCCGCAAGCGAAGTCGCTGCGAAAAACATGCAACTGCATGTGGCCCACTGCCGCCCCGTCGACCGGGAGGGCTTGTGGAAATCGGTCGGCGTCGCGGCGCCCGGCGCCGCGACATGCCTCACTTGCGCAGGCCGAGCCGCTTGATCAGACCCCGGTAGCGCTCGGGCTCCGTGCGGGCGAGGTAGCGAAGCAGACGGTTGCGCCTGCTGACCATCTGGAGCAGCCCGCGGCGGCTGCTGAAATCGTGCTTGTGATCCTTCAGGTGCTCCGTCAACTCGCGGATGCGCTCCGTCAGAATGGCGACCTGAACATCGGGCGAGCCCGTGTCCTTGTCATGCACCTGGTGATCCGTGACGACGCTCTTTTTGCGTTCCGCTGTAATTGACATGCCTGGTCCAGACTCCGCGGGAATAAGGGGTAGATTGGGAAGCATACACCAGACCCCGGCGGTTCTTCAACCCACCCCCGCCGCTCGCCCCCTGATTTCCCGCCGAATCCGTCCGCACCCAAGCCCCGTGGCCCCCCTTCCAGACCCCGATCCCACGCCGCGAGCTTCTGGAGGTATTCTCCCGCCATGCGCCTCTCCCAACGCGTCCAGTCGCTCAAGCCGTCCTCCACCATCGCCGTCACCACCCGGGCCAGGCAGCTCAGGGCCGAGGGGGTGGACGTCCTCTCCTTCGCGGCGGGGGAGCCGGATTTCGACACCCCGGAGCGGATCAAGAAAGCCGCCAAGGCCGCCCTGGACTCAGGGATGACCAAGTACACCCCAATCCCCGGCGACCCCGAGACGCGGGGCGTCATCGCCCGCAAGCTCACGGAGGAGAATCGGATTCCCGGCCTGACGCCCGAGCACGTGGTGATCTCGTCGGGTGGGAAGCAGTCGCTGTATCTGATCTTCCAGGCCCTGCTGGATCCGGCGGGCGGTCCGGGCGAGGACCCGCCGGAGGTCTTGATCCCGACGCCGGCGTGGGTGAGCTACGGGCCGCAGGCGGAGCTGGCGGGCGCCCGGGTGGTGGAGATCCGCAGCGATGCGGAGTCGGGGTTCCGGATCCGGCCTGAGCAGCTTCGGGCGGCGATCACGCCCCGCTCGCGGATCCTGATTCTGAATTCGCCCAGCAACCCCTGCGGCACGATGTATTCGCCGGACGAAATCCGGGCCCTGGCGGCGGTGGTCGAGGAGGCCGCCCGCACGACAGCGCCGGACCTGGTCGTCGTCACCGACGAGATGTACGAGAAGATCGTCTACGGAGGGATCGATCATTTTTCCTTCGGCTCGATCCCGGCGGTCGCGGAGCGCACCATCACGGTGAACGGGCTGAGCAAGGCGTACGCCATGACAGGGTGGCGCATCGGCTACGCGGCGGGGTCGGGGGAGTTCGGCCTGCGCTTAGCGAAAGCCTTGAGCAAGCTCCAGGGACAGATGACGACATGCATCGCGTCGTTCTTCCTGCCCGCGATCCGCGTGGCCCTGACGGAGTGCGCCGACGAGGTGGAGATGATGCGCCGGGCGTTCGCAGCGCGGGCGGAGCTGATGCATGGAATGATCGGCACGATGCCGGGACTGGTGTGCCCGAAACCGACGGGCGCGTTCTATGTCTTTCCCGATATTTCCGCCCACTTCGGCAAGACCAGCGCAGGCGACAGGCCCATCGCCTCGGCGGCGGACTTCGCGCAGGCGCTGCTGGATGAGCACCACATCGCGGCGGTGCCGGGTGAGGATTTTCTGGGATGCGGGCCGCGGTGCGTGCGCTTCAGCTTCGCGTGCTCGGAGGAGCAGATCGAAGCGGGGATGAAGCGGGTCGGGGAGTTTGTGGCGGGGTTGGGGTGAGGGGGGCGTCGCTCGTGCGCGCCTTCACACGCCAGTTTCTTTGAGGCCGCGGGGGGATTTTCGCGCGGGGAGAGGAAATATTTCGCCGCGGCAGGCCCGCTGCACGAACACCCGGGCCGCCCCTATACTCCCGCCATGCACTTTGAAGCCCACCAGAACGTCATCGATGACCTTGAGGCGCGGATTTTAACGATCCGTGACTCTCTTTAACTGCGATGCCAAACTCTCCCGCCTCGGCCAGATCGAGGCCAAGATGGAGGCTCCCGACTTCTGGGACAGGCCGGACGAGGCCCGCAGGGTTGTCGATGAGATGAAGCTTCTCAAGGCCCAGATCGGGCCTGTCGAGAAGGTTCAGGAAGAGTTCGAGGACGCGAAAGTCGCCTTCGAGCTGGCCCGCGAGGCCGGCGACAACGACCTGCTCACCGAGGCGGATGAGCAGCTCTTCGACCTCTCCAAGCGGATGGACAAAGTCGAGCTGCAGTCGCTGCTCTCGGGCAAGCACGACCATCGCAACTGCTTTGTCACCATCAGCGCCGGCGACGGCGGCACCGAGGCCAACGACTGGGCCGAGATGCTCTTTCGCATGTATCTCAAGTTCTTCGACTGGCAGCACCCCGAGTGGAAGATCGAGGAGCTGTCGATGCAGCACGGCGTCGAGGTCGGCATCGACTCAGTGACGCTGCACGTGAAGGGGCCCTTCGCCTACGGCTATATGTCCTGCGAGCGCGGCGCCCACAGGCTCGCCCGCGTCAGCCCCTTCAACGCCCAGGGCAAGCGGCAGACCAGCTTCGCCACCGTGGATGTCACACCCGAGTTCGAGGTGACGGAGTTGGACATCCCGGACAAGGATCTGGAGATCACCTTCTTCGCGCGGTCATCCGGGCCCGGCGGGCAGAACGTGAACAAGGTGGCCTCGGCGTGCCGCGTGGTTCACAAGCCGACGGGGCTGATGGTCGTCTCCAGCACCTACCGCGAGCAGCCGCAGAACAAGAAGCAGGCCATGGAAGTGCTCATGGCCAAGCTGGAGCAGCTCGAGGAGGAGCGGCGCGAGAAGGAGCTTTCGGAGGCGACCGGCGGCGCCGTGGAGCGCGGCTGGGGCACGCAGATCCGCAGTTACGTCATCTACGACAACCGTGTGAAGGATCACCGCACGGGGCATGAGGTGGGCAATCCGCAGACGGTGCTGGACGGCGACCTGCAGGGGTTCATTGATGCGGAGCTGCAGCGGCGGCGCAAGGCGCAATCGGATGCTGCGGCGAAGGCCTGATTCGACGAACGGGGTGGTTACTCAGGGCGTCCGGCTCTCGGCATCGGCGTCGGCTGGTTCGGCCCCCTTCAGCTCGAGATCGAAGATCAGCCACGAGTTGGGGGGGATCATGCCGCGAGGCTGCATGCCGTAGCCGAGCCATGGCGGCACGATGATGCGGCGCACGCCGCCGGGCTTCATGCCGATGATGCCCAGGTTCCATCCCTCGATGTATTCGGCGGGCAGGGTCGTGCGGACCGCTTCCTCCCCTTGCCATTCGGTCGAGTAGAAGGCGTGGCCGGTCATGACATAGCCGGTGTAACCGACGCGTATTTCATCGCCGGTGCGCGCTTCCCGGCCATCGCCTTCGAGCAGGTCTATGGCCACCAGCCCGTTTTCGTGTTCGACGACGGCGGGCTCGTGCTTGAAGCGGCGGAAGGTCATCGTCTCGGCGCCCCAGGCGGGCTCGCCGCGGGCGGTCAGGCCGGTGGTGCGCCAGTCGAGGCGATCGCCTTCAACGGCGATCTCCATATCCAGATGATGCACGGCGCGCTGCAATGTTGGGAAGGGCGAGTCGGCCGCCAGCCTGATGGTGCGGCGTCCGACCTTGGCGCGCAGGTCGCCGACGGCGTACAGGCGACTTCGAGCGATGGGAGGGAACTTCTCGGGCGCCGCCCAGGCTCCTGTGAAGATTGCGCCGTAGTCCGTCTCAGGAGCGAACTCGCTCACACGGACATCCAACTCGTTGCCGACAAGATGCAGACTCCAGACCTGGCGCCATTGTGTATCCAGTGGATCGTCCGTTCGGATCATCTGGATGTAGAGCGACCGTGGCAGGTCGTGGACGGGCAGTTCGCGGATGTGGAGGGTGAAATCGTCGCTTTTCCAGGCGCCGGAGAGCATTACGACAGCGGTCTGGACCTTGAGCCGGGCCTCCAGACCTGCGGCGATGCGATCGGGCGCTTCCTGCCCCGCCGCCGTTCCGACGCCGGCTGTGAGTGCGAACATGAGCCCCAGCAGGGCCGTAAGGTGGTTCGAGTTGGATTTCATCGGCCTGACTCTAGGATCGACGAAGGCGCCCGTCATGGGGGCGCCGGCCTGGACCAGCGGCCTTTTGGCTTTCAATGCCGGAAACTTGCGTTAGAATCCCGACTGACCTGTCTGGCAATTTGTGGGGATGGGCCGCAGTGGACCGATGGCCCAGACTGGCGTGATATGAGGAGCCGGCCATCATGGGGTTATCGAAGCAGGCTGGCGCAACTCCAGCGGTCGAGGTGGATGTCACAACTCGTGGATCAGGGACTGGCATGAGTTCGCAGACGACCACGCACTTTCAATGTTTCAGTTGCGGCCAGCGGTTCCGGTGGAGTCCGGCCGTCGCCGGGAGAACCCTTCGCTGCCCTTGCGGGGCGAAGATCCGCTGTCCTGAGCCACGGGATGAGACCATCACCGCGGCCGAATCGCTCGACGACACCGTGGCGGATGTCGAGCTGGATGAGCATCTTGACCAGATCGAATCGGGCGACTCCGTGGAAGAGTTCATCCACGAGGAGACCGCAGTCCGGCGCATCCCGCAGAAAGGGATGTTCGGCTGGCCCATCGGTCGCGAGGTGTTCTTCTGGGGCGTGGCGACTGTGATTGGGGTGGCGCTGGGCATACTGGCCCTGCTGCTTCACAAGTATTTCATCCACTACACGATCGCTTTCGTGATCGTCTTTCCGTATTCGGCGTTCCGCCTTCGCAAGGCGTGGCCGCGTTGGGCCCAGGGTCGCTCGTGGGTCGAGTGCATCAATGACACGCTCGGTGTCGTCGATGACAATGAGGGCGAGGACGAGAACGGCGCCGGTAAGACTGTCTGAGTCTCACCGGCGCCGGTCTGACGTGATCAGTGTTCTGATTTTGAGGTTCAGCTCGCCTCGGCCCGGGGGTGGGCCTTTTCATAGACCTCGCGCATCCGCTGCGTTGTCAAGTGGGTGTAGACCTGCGTTGTGCTGGCGGACTGGTGGCCGAGCAGCTCCTGCACGGAGCGGAGATCGGCGCCGTTGTCGAGAAGGTGGGTGGCGAAGCTGTGGCGAAGGGTGTGCGGGCTGATCGAGGGATCGAGACCGACCTGGCGGAGATACTTGTCCAACTTGCGGCGAACGCTGCGCGACGAGATACGCCCGCCGTGCTTGTTCACGAAGAGGACGCGCTCCTGCTTGTCGGCCGACCAGCTCTCGGAATAGCGGCTGTCTGATTTCACCTTCTGCACGTAGTGGCGGATGGCGACGAGGGCGTGTGAGCCCAGGGGGACCAGTCGCTCCTTGCGTCCCTTGCCGCGGACTCGGAGGGCCTCGCCCTGCTCATCGAGATCATCGACATTGAGATCGACGAGTTCGGAAACGCGGATGCCGGTGGAGTAGAGCGTCTCGAGCATGGCGCGGTCGCGGGCGCCGAGGACATCGCCGTCATCGGGAGCGGAGAGGAGCCGCTCGACCTGCTCGACCGTAACCGCCTTGGGCAGCCGCTTGGACTGACGCGGCGTGCGGATGAGGGTCATGGGATTGCGGTCGGAGAGTGTGCGCTTCTCGGCCCACTTGTAGAAGGAGCGGAGGGTGGCGATCTTGCGGGCCATGGTGGCGGGGGAATACTGCTGATCGGCGAGATGGTTGAGGAAGCCGCGGATGAGATCGGCGTCGGCGCCGCAGATGGCGGCGGTGACGGTCGCGGCGCTCATCTTGCCGGGGGCCTGTCCGTTCTCGGCGCCGGTTCGTGAGCGGATCTGCTCGAGCGCGCCGGCTTCGGCCTGCTGATCGGGCTCGACATTCAGTTCATCCGCGAGATATCCCACGTACTGGGTCAGGTCGGCCCCGTAGCACTTTGCGGTGTAGGGGCTGAAATGCCGTTCGTCGGTGAGATATCCCTGAAAGGCGCTGATGATTGGAAGCATGCTCATGTTGACCTCTGCCGTTGTGAATGTTGACGCCGGAACCGGCGCGGAACGTGTTGACTAACCCTGAATTCCCTGACTTGAAACCTTGTGCAATCCTGCTCCGAGACGTCTGCCCATCTGGTGGGAGACGACGGCGGCGTCAAACCACTCGAAGCCGTTGTCCCTCTCTTCGGCCAGATCGGCGAGCGCGCAAAGCACTCCCTGCTCATCTCCGACGCTCCATGTGAAGCGCCAGCGATGCGCCGCCTTCACCAATGTGACAGTGCGCCGCTTCGGTTTGTCGGTGCTTTCAGTTGCGCTCATGCCGTCCGGCCCTTCTCTGCGCCGCGCGAGCGCGGCGCAGTGGGCGGCGGCTCAGCGGCTTGTTTCCGCGGCGACCGTTCTGGCGTGGCGAATCCGCTCGGCGTCGAGCAGGCGCTCCGTCAGGTGGTAGCACGCGAACTCAGTGAACAGCGTCATGCTCGCCAGGTAGCGCCTCCATCCCAGCGCCGTCGCCGGGTCGTGGCGCCCTTCTGCAAAGGCGCGGGCGGCCATCTGAATCTCGTGGTTGGCGCCGTGCAGGTGCTCGGCGACGAAGGAAGATGGCGCGATTGATCCGTCACGACTCATGAAAAGGCCGTAATCGGAAGCCGCCGACTGCAACGCGCGCGGATCGATGCGGCTTGACGAACGACCGTCGTCTGATGGCCGGAAGATCGCCAGGCTCATGCCGAACTGGAGCGGGTCATAGGGCTCCCACGCCGTGATCGACCCGACCAGAATCGCATCAACCTCAAGGGCCTCGGCCAGGCGCAATGCCGACTCCGGTGAATCGACCGCCTGCATATTGAGAGTTCGCATGGCCCCCAGCACCCGGTTGGTGGGGAGGACATTGATCCCGCGAACCTGCTGCACCTGACTGGCCAGGGCGTCGGTGACGAGAAGCGGATCGAAGACGCCCACGCCGGACTCATTCCGGAGGGGGGCCACGGCCCAGAGCGTCGATTCACCCGGCGCAGCATGGGGCCAGGTGAGCGGACGGGGCTCGCGAAGCTTCTCGCCGGCGCAGCCGCCGATGATCGTCGTGAGAGTGACGAGCGCCAGCAGCGCGGTGCGCAGACTGAAGAGCATGTGCTGTTCGGTTGTCATGGCGTCCTGCCTGTTCTGCGCCGGCTCAGCCGCCGCTCAAATTCCTGGTGATCGCCGACTTTTCGCGTCCGTGCGCCGGCGATCCTGCGTTCCTTCCGTGGAGCGCGTGGGGGTCTGGGTTCAGTTGTCGTCATCCCGTCCGCCCAGGGGGACGTTTGCGAGATTCTGTTCGGAGCCGCCGGTGCGCGGACCTGTGGCGGCGAGAATGGCCTTCTCCGGCGCCAGCGACCAGACACTGTCGCGCCCGCTGCGGTCTGAGACGAAAAGAATCCTGTTGTCCGCGCCCCACACCGGCATGAGGTTCACGAACCGGCCGCCGGTGAGGTTGGCGCGGCCGCTGCCGTCGAGATTGACGATCCAGAGGTCGGCGCTGTACGGACGCTCACCGAGTTCGTGCTGCGGGTTGGGGATGGTTGCGAAGGCGATGCGCCGTCCGTCGGGGGACCACGTCGGGTTCACCACCGCAGCGACTGAGCTGGAGATGATCTCGGTGGGGTTGATTCCTTCGCCGTTCACATAGTCCATCATCCAGACGCTGAAGAGCCGCTCTCCGCGCTCGCGGCTGCGCTGGAAGAGGATGCGATCGCCGGTCGGGCTCCACTTGGGGAAGAGCCCGTAGCCGAGGAAGCGCTTGACGGCGGGGTTGGCCACATCAAGGACCCAGACTTCCCAGCGGTTGCTGGTCGTGCCGAGGCGGCAGTAGACGAGCCTGGAGCCGTCGGGCGACCAGCTCGGGTGCATTTCCGCGGCGATGTCATCGGTGAGCTGCACCGCCTGGCCGCCATTGGAGTTCATGACGTAGATGTTCCACGCGCCGGTGCGGTCGGATGTGAAGGCGACGCGGGCGCCGTCGGGGCTGAAGGTGGGCATCACATCGTTGCCGGGGCTTGACGTGAGCTGCGTCAGGGCGCGGCTGCCGACCCGCTTTATGTAGATGTCGGATGTCGGGCGGTGCTGGGTGCTGGAGAAGACCAGGAAGCGGCCGTCCTTGGTGATGTCAGGGTCGAAGTCGGCGCCTTCGTTGGAGAAGGTGATCTGCATGAGGTTTTCAGCGCCGTCGTAGCGGACGGAGTCGGACTCGGAGGATCCGCCGAGGTCGCCGTAGACGCTGATGGAGGAGGGGTTGGCCCATGTGCGCGAACGGTTGGTCGCCGCGATGGTTCGGGGCCGCTCACCGTCGGTCGCGCTGTCGGCCTCATTGGAGAATGGATCGAAGAAGCTCTCGCCATTGCGATCGGCGCGGCGGGTCTCGGTCTTCCTGGTCTCATCGAGCTGGGCGACCGGCGGCTGGGACCGGGCGGCGGACTTGCCGTCGGACCCGCCGAAGAAGCTGCAACCGGTCGAGAAGGCGCCCGCCATCGCCATCGTGAAGATGAGCGTGAGCGAGCGGCGTGTGGTCTTGTTTGTGAGAGAGAGCGTCATGGTTGCGTGCCTCCGTGCGCGGCCAGATTCGGCGCAACGCCCGCTGACGGGGTCGTCTGCGCGCCCGACCTGTCATCGGGTCGGGTTTGGGTCGGCCGGCTCGGTCTCCACCGCAGCCAGACCGCGTGCGTTCACCTCATCATGGCCCACGGGCTCGATGCCCGTCGCGCCGGCGACGCTCCGCGTCGGGGCCCTTATCGGACGCCTCGCAGCCCGGACTTGAGATCCGGACGTTGCGATCAGGCACTGAATCGGACGTCCCGCCGGACCGGATAAGTCAGACTTCCGAAAAATCGGACCCTTGAGATGTCCCCCTGAGCCGGGCGGCGGCTGGACGCCCGGCGGGGCGCGGAGGATGATCGACGCCCCATGCCCCCGCCCCCCACCGCCACTGACCCCCCCGCCGCCGTCGTGCTCGTCTCGGGCGGGCTCGACAGCGCCGTGGCCCTGGCGACCGCCCGGGCCGCTGGCGCCGCCTGCCACGCCCTCACGTTCGACTATGGGCAGCGGCACCGCGTCGAGCTGGAGGCCGCCCGGAAGGTCTCGGAGCAGCTCGGGGCGACGCGGCATGTGCTGCTGTCGATCGACCTGCGCGCCTTCGGCGGCTCGGCGCTCACCTCGGACACGATCGACGTTCCGAAGCAACGGGCGCCCAGCGGCGCCGAGACGGAGATTCCCGTCACCTACGTGCCGGCGCGGAATCTGGTCTTCCTCTCGCTCGCCACCGCGCTGGCTGAAACGATCGGCGCCTCCGACATCTACATCGGAGTCAACGCGGTGGATTATTCCGGCTACCCCGACTGCCGCCCGGCGTTCATCGAGGCCTTCGCGCGCTGCGCCGACCTGGCGACGAAGGCCGGCGCCGAGGGCGGGCGGCTGCGGATCCGCACGCCGCTGATGGAGATGAGCAAGGCCGAGATCATCCGCGCCGGCGCGGATCTGGGCGTCGACTTTTCACTGACGCACAGCTGCTACGACCCGGACGAGCGGGGACGCGCCTGCGGCGGGTGCGATTCGTGTGTGATCCGGCGAGCGGGGTTTGAGGCTTCGGGTGTGGAAGATCCGACGATCTACGCTGCGTGACAGGACCAATGGGACAAAGAGGACCCATGGGATTCACTTCACCCGGGATAGGTGCAACTGGTCTTCTCGGTCTCCCAGACTGTGACGCTCTGCAGCGTGGCGCCGTCTCCCGCGGATGACACCGCCGGCGCCAGCCGCTCGTAGACCACACGCGCGATGTGCTCGACCGACGGGTTCAGCGCCTTGAACTCGGGGACATCGATGTTCAGATGTTTGTGGTCGAGATGGCGCACCACGGTTTCGTCGGTGATGCGTTCCAGGTCGGCCAAGGCGAATCGCTGGCGCCCTTCTGCGTCGAGCGGAACGCTCACCACCGGCTCGACCTGGTAGTTGTGGCCGTGGCCGTGGGGGTTGTTGCACTTGCCGAAGAGGCGATGGTTTTCCTCGTCGGTGAGCGTGTCGACGTGCAGGCGATGCGACGCCGCGAACTCGAACCGCTGTCTCAACAGAACACGATTTTCCATATCTCGCTCCAGCTCGACACTGTATGTGGGAGTGAGTCGCCAGCGCAGGCGCGCGACGCGGCCGCCGAGGGCCTCGTCCAGCTCCTGGTGGATGGCGGGGAGCAGCTCGCCGGGCTCGGGCGTCGGGGGCGCGGCGCAGACTCCGGTGATGAGATCGACCACGCGCGTGCGCACGGCGCGGTCCACGTCCTTGATGTCCACCGAGTAGCCGGTGACGGGGTCCGCCTCGCCGCGGCAGACGACGTCCAGCTCGTAGTGGCGCCCGAGGCCGCGCATGGCCGGGTGGCCGGCGAAGCTGTTGGCGACGGCGCCTGCGACGGGCTGATCGTTGATGGCGAAGCGGACGGTCCGCGAGAGCGTGAGCATCCGGTGATGGTAGCGCTTCTGTGGTCCGAGGCGGGTAGAGTTGATTCGGAATCCGGCGGGCCGGATCGCACGAATAATGCGCCGGGATCTTCCCACGCTTCCTCAACCGCCAGAACCCGCGGCGCCCTTCGCTGGCGCGCCCTTCAGGAGAGAGACCATGCCCGGACTGCTTCAATCGCTCGCGTTCATCGCCACCGCGCTCGGCGCCGCGGCGCTGTTGGTTTTTTCGCAGCCCGGCGTCGCGGCGGACGCCGACGGGGCGTCGAAGAGCGCCGACCCCGCCTATGTCCTGGGCTTCACGATGGACAGGATCGACGGCGAGCCGCAGAAGCTGAGCGAGTATGAGGGGAAGGTCCTCATGATTGTGAACGTGGCGAGCCGCTGCGGCATGACGCCGCAGTACAAGGCGCTGCAGGAGCTCTACGAGAAGCACGCCGAGCGCGGGCTGGTGGTGCTGGGCTTCCCCGCCAACAACTTCATGGGCCAGGAGCCGGGGACGAACGAGGAGATCGCCGAGTTCTGCGAGCGGAACTACGGCGTGACCTTCCCGATGTTCTCGAAGATCAGCGTGAAGGGGCGCGACATGCATCCGCTCTACCAGCGACTGACCTCGCAGCCGGCGCCGATCGGCGGGAACGTGAGCTGGAACTTCCAGAAGTACATCGTGGACCGCAGCGGCCGCGTTGTCGCCATGTTCGGCCCGCGAACGCGGCCGGACGATCCGAAGATCGTCGAGTTGATTGAGAAACTGCTGGGGTCTTAGAACAGAGTCATGAACTCTGAGGTCGCAGAGAGTCGCAGAGGAGAGATGTGAACACGGAGTAAAACGGAGTGATACGGAGGGATACGGAGTCGGAGTAGTAGAAGAGGAGTGATTGCAGTGTGTATTGCCGTCAGAGAGTAGAACGACTCAGTAAGGCTGCGAAGATCACACTTCAGATACTTCCGAACAACACAATCTCAAACACCCTCTTCCTCCGAGTCACTCCGCGGCCTCCGAGTTCACCCCAGCTCCGCCAGCTCTTCATCGGGAATGTCAAAGTTGGCATAGACCTTCTGCACATCGTCGTTGTCTTCGAGGGCTTCGTAGAGGGCGAGGACGCGTTTGGCGTCGCCGCCGCGGACTTCGACGGTGTTGTTCGGCTCCATCGTGATCGATGCGCTCGCGGCCTCGACGCCCGCGTTGTCGATGGCTTCCTTCACGGTGAGGAAGTCCGCCGGCGCGGTGGTGATGGTCCAGGTGTCGCCGTCCAGGGCGGCGTCCTCGGCGCCGGCCTCGATGGCCAGATCCATCATGCGCTCCTCGTCGGGCGCCTTGTCTTTTTCAATGGTGATGACGCCCTTCTGCTCGAACATGTAGCTGACGCAGCCGGTGGCGCCGAGGTTGCCGCCGTACTTGCCGAAGATGAGGCGCATCTCGGGGGCGGTGCGATTGCGGTTGTCAGTGAGGCAATCGACGATGACGGCGACGCCGCCGGGGCCGTAGCCCTCGTAGCGGACGTCTTCATACGACTCGCCATCCAGCTCGCCCGCGCCCTTCTTGACGGCGCGTTCGATGGTGTCCTTGGGCATGTTGGCGGCCTTGGCCTCCTCGATGGCGTATCGGAGGGTGAGGTTGGCCGCGGGGTCGCCGCCGCCGTTTTTGGCGGCGACGATGATGGCGCGAGAGCACTTGCTCCAGAGCTTGCCGCGCTGGGCGTCGACGCGGGCCTTGCGGTGCTTGATGTTCGCCCATTTGCTGTGTCCGGCCATTCGTTCAGCGACCCTCTCTGTCGGACCGGACTGCAGCGCCGGCGCCGTTGCCATTCATCTCGTGAAACTCTTCCGCTGTCGGCGCGATCGCCGGCTCCTCACCTGCCTCCAGCGCATCAATCTTGGCGTCGACGGACTCAGCCAGTTCGCGGAACTCCTCATCTGCGATGGTCTGGTTGACCCGCAGCGCCTCCAGATGCGTCTGCGAGGCGCGCCACAGGGCCTCCGCCTCCTCCCGTTCGCCCACGCGCCACAGCGCATCGGCCAGATGGTCGGTAATGATCGCCTGCCCGTAGCTTCGCACCGGACTTGGCGGCTGCTTTTCGATAAGCGCTGTGGACTTTCGCAGCAGTGAGATCGCGCCCTCACGCACCACATCGCCATTCGCATCGACTTCATCGTGGAAGACGCCGAGCTTGTAGCGGACCCAGCCGATCGAATCCACGACGTTGTATTCGTCCGGCTCCTCCTGGTAGGCGATCTGGAGCATGCGGTAGGCCTCGTCCAGGTCTTCGTACCGCTCGGTCATGCGATAGCCGAGATTGTTGTTCGCCATCGGATGCGTCGGATCGATCCGCAGCGCCACGCGATACACCTCGTCGGCGTCGTCGGCCATGCCCTCGAAACTGTATGACTGCGCGAAGTTGTAGAGAAGCTCCGCGGTCGCACGGGGCTCTCCCAGGCGCGACCGGGGGGCGCGCGAGTTTATCCGGATCAACTCATCGCCGAGGCCGGCGTCAGAGATGGCGCGGGCGGCGCGTTCAATCGAAGGTATGTCGCGGAGATATGCGGCCAGCTTCAGCCAGGTATCCAGGATTGCCGCGTTCGGCGACTCAACGCCCTGCACGCGCCCCTCCAGCAGACGCAGCGCGTCTTCAGCCCGTTCACTTTCACCCAGCAGGCCGATCGCGAAGTTGGTGATGTTGTCAGCCTGGTCGCCGTGCTGGCGCACGGCGCGGTTCAGGGCCCGGCTCATGCGTTCGACCGGGGCGCCGATGGCGGAGAGCAGCCGCAGGAGGTCCGCGTGCAGCGTGAGTTCGCCAGGGGAGAGCTTGCCGAGCGCCCGGTCGAGAATAGCGGCGCCCTGCATCGGATCCAGATCTTCAGCCAGGGCGCTGCGTGCGAAGAAGTTGGCGAGCTGCGCCAATGGTTTGGCGTCGTCTTCCTGAACAGCTCCATCGCCACGCAATCCAGTCAGCAGCGCTTCGGCGGCGCTTTCAATGTCGTCGCGCCGGATGAGAATTTCGGCGAGCTCCATGGCGCCACGGATGGAATCGGGCGTCCCGGAGCGCTCCATGCGGCGAAGAGCCATCGCGTCGGCCTGGTCGACATCGCCGATCACTTCGCGCAATACAGCTTCGAGGCGGCGCATGGCGGCGAGGTCGTTCGGGCGCATCTCGAGCCAGTCGCGCAGCGTCTGGGCGGACTCCTCGCCTTTGCCGCGGGCGGCGAGAACGCGGGCCAGCTCAAGCCGCGGCGCCGCATCGGTGGGTCGCTGTTCGACCTTCTCCTTCAGCCACTGCTCGGCCCGTTCCTCAGAGCCGGTGCGCATCCACAGGATCACCAGCAGCTCGATCACCGACTTGGAGGGGTCGTCCTCCGCGAGGCTGACAAGCTCGCGTTCGGCCTGGTCGAACTGACCGGCGCGCACGAGATCCTGAGCCCGCAGCCAGCGCAGCGTGCGGCTGGAGGGCACCGCGGTCCGGAGCCGTCGCACCGTGTCGGTGAGCCGGCGCTGATCAGCGAGCTGTCCGCCAGGTCCGTGCAGGCTGATGAGAAATCCGTATGCCTCCTCCAGCGTGGGATCGAGCTCGACAGCGCGCTCGCTCAGACGCCGGGCTTCGCCCCATCGCTCCATGGTCTGCGAGATTTCAGCGGCCCGCAGGAAGATGGTGGCGCGGCGGATGGCGCCCAGCGGCGCCTCATCGTCAAGCAGCGGCTCGATTCGCTCGAGCGCTTCGGCGTGGCGACCGAGCGATTGCAGCAGGATCGCCGACGCATAGCGCAACTCGGCGTCTTCGCCGATGTCGAGGTCTTCGAGCAGCTCCAGCGCTTCGGTTCGGCGTCCGTCCTGCGCCAGTGTGCGCGCGAGGGCCGCGACCGCCGGCGCGAAATCCGGCCTCGATGCGATCAGTCGGCGCAGTTCGGCTGAGGCGGCGTCGACATCGCCGGTGATCTCGTGCAGTCTGGCGAGCAGGAGCGAGCCTGCATCGGCGTCGGCGCCGCGGAGGCGCAGGGTTGGATAGGTCTCGATCAGCAGTTCGGCGGAGGGGGGCAAGCGGAGCAGGGCCGCGGCGTAGCGGGATGTCTCCAGCGGCGCCGCCTGAACGAGCTGGATGGTCTGCCGCAGCAGGCCGGCGACATCATCGGGGTCGAGACGCCGGTACAGATCGGCGAGCGCGCTTTCGTCCGCCGGCGCCTTCGCCAGTCGGTCGCGCAGAATGTCGAGGGCACGATCAGAGGAGAGCGCGGCGGCGCGGGCCCGGGCCAGACGTCCGGAGGCGAGGAGGCGCTCCTCTTCAGGCAGCGACGCCTCGACCTCCGCGATCGCACTCGCCAGCGCTTCGCGGATCGCCGATGAGCCGCCATGCTGCGACAGATACTCGATCAGGCGCATGTGCCGGTCTTCAACCTGGCCGCGTGCGGAGATGATTTCACCGAGCACAGCCATCGCGGCGACCGCGGGACGGCCCAACTGCATCGCGGCGTTCACGCGACGCGGCGCGATGGCGCCGGGGTCGAGCGTGGGGAGCGACGCGGCGTTGTCATAGGCTTCGAGCGCTTCATCATGGCGGCCCAGGCGCGTTGCGGCGTCGCCGATTTCGCGCCAGGCGTCCCCGCGATCACGGTACACCTCCGCCAGTTCACTCCGGTAGATCGTCGGATCGCCATAGCGATCGGGCAGGTCCGCCGCGATGGCGAGCGCCTCGACGCCGGCGCTTATGAAACCCAGCTCGAGCAGCGCCCGGCCGAGCCCGAGCGAGATGATGTGGCGCAAGGCGGGATCCTGCCCCTCGTGCTTCAGCCACGCCCGCGACAGCAGCGACGCCGCATCAGCGTGCTGTCTGCGGTCGAGCGTCGCCAGGCCGACCTGCACCAGGCTGCGCATGTCCTCTGGGTCGCGGCGCAGCGCCTCGCGATACGACGCAACCGCCATCAGGCGATCGCCCATGATCGCGTACGCATCGCCCAGCTCACGCCACGGCGCCGCGGCGTCGGGGTCCAGTCGGACCACTTCCTCAAGCTCGGCGACGGCGGAGCGCAGATCGCCGGAGAGCCGGTGCTCGCGGGCGGCGACGTATCGGCGCAGCGCTTCGGGCGGGGCGATGGAATCGACTTTCTCGTGCGTTTCGTCGATCACCAGGGGCGTCGTGTTTCGCTGCGCCGCCAGGTTCGCCACCACATCGCTGAGCGAGCGATGCGCATCGGCGTCGGCTTCATCAACCGGGGAGAGCAGCGCCGAATCGACACCAGGGGGCGCCGGCGCCTCGCGGGCGCGAGACGACGGTCGCGAAGCCTCTCGCTGGGCGAGCACCTCGAGCTGGCGACCGAAACGCGTCTGCGATGGATCCGTGGAGGATTCTGAAGTTGTGGTGGAAGCGCAGCCGCAGAGCAAGACCGCCGCGGCGAGGCTGATCGTCGCCGCCATGATCGGGGCGATGGTTCGTTCACGCCGGCGAGTTCGATGGACGCATCTCATGGGCACACTCTAGGGGGATCGTCGCGGGCATTCCCCGTGTGGTCGGCGCGATCAGGACTTCTTGCGGGGCCCTCTGGCGGATCGTGTGGATGTTTTCCGCGCAGCTCCGGTGGAGCGCGATCGCGTTGCGCCTGTAGGGGCGGCGCCCGTCACCGCCGCGGGGTTCACCACGGCGGGCGAGAACTCTTCGGACCAGGACTGGAGCACCAGATGGGCCTCCAGCGCGTCGGCGGCCTTGATCTGGCGTTCCAGGATGGAGGCGCCCTTCTCCAGCGTGGCGTCCTCGGGCAGGGCGCCGACGGAGATGAGGGCGCCGAGCAGACGCTCATCAATGGGGACGGCGTGGCCTCCGAGGCCGATGAGCATGACGCGGGCGGAGACATACTGCGGCACGCCGTCGAGCGACTCGACCATCTGGCGGGCTTCGCGCTTGTTCATCTTCTTGAGCGGTTCGAGGGTGACGGCGTGTTCGCGCTTGTAGATATCGTTGAGGGCGGCGCGGAGCCGCATGGCGCGCTCCTCGACGCGCGGGTAGCGCTCACCGAGGATGGCGACGATTTCGTCGAAGAGGCAGATGCGCAGCTCGTTCATATCAACGACCGCCGACTGAACCCGCTTCCACGCAAGGTCCGCCTTGGCCGTCGACGCCTCCCAGAGCAGGAAAGAATAGACGAGCTGATGCGTCGGATCGTCCAGGAAGGGCTGGCCGTCTGCGGCGACTTTCAGCTTGGCGCGGAGATGCTTCAGGAGCTCCTGCAGTTTCTCTGTGTGGTTGATCGCGCTGGTGGTCACGTCGGCTCCTCGGGTGATTTTTCGATTGTTTTGTCGTGGTCCGCGCTCCCGTCCTCCTCGCCGGCTTCATCGAGCGGCTTGAGGCCCGCCGTGGCCTCGGAGATGGCGCGGAAAATGGCGGCCTGCTCCTTGATCGTCCGGTCGAGCCGGAAGCGAATCTCGGGCGTGCGCGACAGGTCCAGCATGTCGCTGACCTGGTGACGAATGTGTCTGGACGCGCTGGTGAGGCCGTGCATGGTCAACTTCTCCGCCGATTCGGGCATGATGGAGACGCTGACCGTCGCCACCTTCAGATCCGGCGAGACCTTGACCTCGGTGACGGTGATGGTTCCGGAGATGCGCGGATCGGAGAGACCGCGGGTGAGGAGAGTCTGCACGCCGCGGTGCAGCGTGGAGGCGAGTTGTTCGCACCGGCGGCTCATCGGTCGGACTCCTCGATCTCGTCACCGATGTGCTTGTCGATGTCGCCGAAGATCGCCGCGGCTTCGGGCATCTCGTCGTCAACGCCGACCGTTTCCGGATCAACCTGCGAGCCGTGCAACACCTGGCGAGAGACATGACTCAGCTCGGCGTCGTGCAGTGAGCGCAGCTTGTGGATGATCTTGTCCATCACGGTTCCGATCTGGGCCGCCGAGTTCGACACCATGACGAGCCCCATCACGGCGACAACGGGGCTGTCCAGCGCGCTCACCTCGGCGATCGAGACCATGTGCTCGCGGTGCAGGCGATCCTTCACCGAACGGATCACACGGCGCTTGTCCTTCAGCGACGTCGATCCGTGGATGAGCAACTCGAACTGGAGCACGCCGATGAGCATGAGCAGCGCCCGAACGCGTTGAGTCGCGCGGCGCCACGGCGCCGCGGAGGAGTCACAGCGTGCGCTTCACCTCCACACGCCTGTAGCATTCGAGCACGTCGCCTTCCTTGATGTCGTCGTACCCGGCGATCTTCATGCCGCATTCCTGGCCGGCGCGAACTTCCTTGGCGTCGTCCTTGAATCGCTTGAGCTGTTCGAGCGTGCGGTTGTTCTCGACGATGATGCCGCCCCGTGTGACGCGGATGAGCGCGTTGCGCTCGACTGTGCCGTCGGTGACGTAGCAGCCGGCGATGGCGCCGACCTTCGACACCTTGAAGACCGCCCGAACGTCGGCGTGGCCGAGGATGTCCTCGCGGACGTCCGGCTCCAGCAGGCCCTCGGCGGCCTTCTTCAGGTCGTCCACGATGTCGTAGATCACCTGGTAGGTGCGGATCTGCACGCCCTTCTGCTCGGCGAGCTGGCGGGCCTTGCCGGAGGGAATGACGTTGAAGCCGATGATGACCGCCCGAGAGGCGTCGGCAAGCAGCACATCCGACTCGGTGATGCCGCCGACCGCGGCGTGCAGCGCTCGCACGCGGACATCCTCCGTGGTGATGTCCTCGGCGCTCTTGCGAAGCACGTCGACCGATCCCTGAACGTCCGCCTTGATGACGACGGTCAGTTCCTTGATCTTGGCCGCCTCCATCTGGCTGAACATGGTTTCGAGCGTGACCTTGGGCTGGGCCAGCTCGCGCTCACGGTCGCGATCGCGGCGCTGCTCGGCCGCCTCCTGCGCCTTCTTGAGCGAACCAACAACGTAGAACTTGTCGCCCGCGTCTGGGAGCTCATCGATGCCGGAGATCTGCACCGGGTCGGCGGGGTGGGCCTCGCGGATGCGCTGGCTGCGATCGTTGGTGATGTCGCGCACGCGTCCATAGCCGCGACCGATGACGATGAAATCGCCGATCTTGAGCAGGCCGTCCTGGATGAGGATGTTGGCGACGGGGCCGCGGCCTTCGATCATGCGCGACTCGATGACGGAGCCGCGGGCGGCGCCGCCGAAGTCCGCCTTGAGTTCGAGAAGCTGGGCCTGGTAATCCAGGGTCTCCAGCAGCTCATCGACGCCCTGGCCGGTGATCGCGCTGGTGCGCACGACTTCGGTGTCGCCACCCCACTCGGCGGGGTTCAGGCCGTGCTCTGCGAGCTGACCGAAAACCTTCTGGATGTTGGTGTCGGACGCCTCGGGGCGATCGATCTTGTTGAGGGCCACGACGATGGGCACACCAGCCGCCTTGGCGTGGCTGATGGATTCGACAGTCTGAGGCATGACGCCGTCGTCCGCCGCGACGACGAGCACAACGATGTCCGTCACCTTGGCGCCGCGGGCGCGCATGGATGTGAACGCCTCGTGGCCGGGTGTGTCGAGGAAGACAACCTGCTTGTCTTCATCACCGACATTGACGGGCACGCGGAAGGCGCTGGTGGCCTGCGTGATGCCTCCGGCTTCGCCCTCGGCGACCTTGGCGTTGCGGATGCGATCGAGCAGCGATGTCTTTCCGTGGTCGACGTGGCCAAGAATGGTGACGACGGGATGTCGCGGGCGCTCGTCCACCGCTTCACGGCTGGCGAACTCTTCCTTCACCACCTGCTCGGCGGTCTTCTCTTCTTCGACCTCGAGCTCGATGTTGTATTCGAGCATGATTTCCTGGGCCTTCTCCGCGTCGATGCCGGAGTTCACCGTCGCCATCACACCCTGCATGAAAAGCTTCTTGATGATCTCGGAGGCCTTCACACCGGTGGTCGAGGAGAGATCCTTGATGGTGAAGGGCTCGGCGATCTTGACGACGCCGCCGGTGGCCGCGGCGGGCTGGGCCCGCTCGCCTCCGGTGGTCTCGCGCTTCTTCATGTCCCTGCGGCGCTGGCGGAGGAAGCCGCCGGCGCGGGAGAGACGGGCCTCGCGCTCCACGAGGTCCTGCTGTCGCCAGTTGGCGCCGGGGCTGGATTCGGGAACGCCGGCGCCCGCGCCACCGCCGCCACCGCCGCGGGCTGAACGACGCGCACCGGCCGGTCCGGCGCGGCGCTTGTTGCGACGCGATCCGCGCCCGGACTCTTCATCGCCGCCCATGGCGCCCGGTCCGCCGCGGCCGGGGCCGACACCCGCGCCGGCGCCGCTGCGCGGGCCACGGTTCATCGGCATCGCGTCTGACTGCGGCCTGCGGCTGCGCGGCGAGGAGACAGGATCCGGCGCCTCGACGCGAACCACCTTGGGTCCTGAAAGTCGCGCCGGCTTGGTCGCATCCAGCGTCGGGCCCGCAGGGGAGACGGACTCCGGCCGACGCGGCACGTTCATCACGGGCTGAGAGAGCTTTTCGCGACCGGGTGGAGTTCCGCCGTCGGCCTCATCCGGACCATCGGCGTCCGGTGCGGCTTTCCTGGCGTCAGTTCCCTCGTCCTCACGGTCAGAATCAGTGCGCTTCGTGCTCGTCGTGTCGCCCTCTCGCTGCGGCGCGATCTCGGGCGCCTTGGAGGCGACCGGAGCGGGCGTGCGACCGGGGGCGTCCACTTTCTTTTCGTCGCCGGAGGGCGCCTCGGGGGTGCGTGTCGGCGCGTCCGGTCGAGTCGGGGCGATCTCGGGAGCGCTGGGAGCTGAAGTCTCCGCTTCCTTCTTCTCCGCCGGCTTCTCCGGCTCTCTGGGCTTGGCGCGGGCCCTGGCCTTGGGCGCAGCGCGCACCTTCTGCAGATCCACCTGGGGCGCGGTCTGGATTGCGGTGACGGAGCCACCTGAACCTTCGGCGCCGCCGAACCATTCGCGGATGGTCGCCTCCAGTCCGGCTGAGATGCTGGACATGTGATTGTTCATGTTGGGTACGCCCTCATCCTGACACTTGGTCAGAATGGCTTTGGACGTCACTCCCAACTCTTTGGCAATCTCAAATACGCGCTTGGCCATTCGTCTCCGCTCGGCGCCGGCTTGTTTGAACTTCGACGCCCGATCTTTCTTCAACATCTTCGTTCGCGGGCCGCGACGCGCGGCCACTCACTCATTCACTGTTTCGATCAGCTGTTGCTCTGTCGGCTTTCACTTCTATCCAGCACATCCCGGATGGCGCCCTCGACAATCTCGCCGCCCTGCACGGAGTCGCTTTCGCTGTCGGTCGGGGCGTCGGCGGATTCGTCAGGGTCGTAACCGGCGTCGGGCTCATCTTTCTTGCGCTCTTCCGTTTCATCCGCCGGCGCGGGCGCCACTTCGGCGCCGCTGAGAATCGCATCGGCCCGGGCGTCCGCGTCGGCGCTCAGGCGCTCCAGCGACTCGGGATCGGTGATGACCTCACGCGGCATGCCGCCTGCGGAAAGAATTGCGGCGGCGGCGATGTCGGAGGAGATTTCGCCTCCATCGCCCTCGCCTTCGAGCATGCGACGGGCCGCGGCCTCTTCCTCAACCCTGCGCTTCTCGGCCTCGGCCTTCTCACGAGCCTGCTGCTCAGCCACGATCTTGGCCTTCTCGGAGGCCGAGTTGATGACGGTTTCGGCGAGCTCGGTGGGCATCTCCAGCTCGTCGATGAGGACCTGGGCGCCGGCTTCCTCGACATCGAAGACGCTCACGAAGCCGAGGGCCGCCAGCTTGTCCAGCATCTCCTCGGTGACGCCCTCGATGGGCTCGAGCGTCTCGGCCATCGCCTCCAGACCCTTGTTGAACTCGACGGGCGTGAGGATGTCGATGTCCCAGCCGGTGAGGCGGGCGGCGAGGCGCACGTTCTGCCCCCGCTTGCCGATGGCCAGCGAGAGCTGATCTTCATTCACCACCACCGTGGCCCGACCGAGCTCGAAGCAGAGGCTGATCTCGGCGACCTCGGCGGGCTTGAGGGCGTTCTGGATGAGCACCTGGCTGGACTCATTCCAGCGGACGATGTCGATCTTCTCGCCGTTGAGCTCGTCGACGATGTTCTTGATGCGCGAGCCGCGGACGCCGACACAGGCGCCGACCGCGTCCACCTTCGAGTCGATCGAGGAGACGGCGACCTTGGTGCGGTATCCGGCCTCGCGGGCCATGGCCTTAAGCTCGATGACGCGCTCGGAAACCTCGGGGACCTCGACCTCGAAGAGGCGCTTGATGAAGTCCGGGTGGCTGCGCGACAGCACGATCTTCACCTGGTTGCCCACATCGCGGACATCGAGGATGAGGCAGCGGATGCGGTCGCCGGGCTGGAACTGCTCGCCGGGGATCTGCTCGGAGCGGGGCATGAAGCCCTCGGCCCGGTCGATGGTGACGACCAGGGCGCCGCCCTCGTAGCGCTGGGCCACGCCGGTCGAGATCTCGCCGACGCGCTTGGAGAACTCTTCGTAGAGGCTGGTGCGCTCGTCCTCGCGGAACTTCTGGATCATGACCTGCTTGAAGGTCTGGGCCGCGATGCGCCCGAAGGCCTCGGGCGGGATCTCGAGAGGAGCACCGTGGCGGAAGAGGCGGATCTCGCCCGTCAGCTTGTCGACTTCACACTGGAACTCCTCGGTGTCGAGCGTATTGAAGTGTTTCCGCGCGGCCGACACCATCGCCATCTCCAGATCCTGGAGGAGCATGTCGCGGTCGACGTTCCTGTCGCGCGCGATCGAATCGATGATGCGGAGCATTTCCTGGGTGTTCATTCCGAGGGCCTTTCCTGACCTGTTCTGTTCCGGTTGTCGGGTTGTCGAGTTGTCCTGTCCATCCGTCGTCCGCCTGGCGGATGCCGGGCGGTGTATCTCTTAAATGCGGCAAACCACGAACGTCTGAAAGACGCGCGTGGTCCGCGGCGCAACGCTCCCGGGTCTCCATGACCCGGGCGCTGGAACGACCTGTGCATCATGCTCAGGTCATCGCACCGCTCCCGTTCGGAGACCCACGGACGTCGCCGCAGGGACTCCGGGACGAGCGAATCCGGCGCAGGGCGCCGCCATCGCTTGTCCGGGATTAACGCTCATTGTCGTCACGGACCATATCCATGCCGATTGCTACCTCCAGCCGCAACCATCGCGGCCGACAAAAGAGTCAGGTGAAGGATAGGGTCTTTACGGCCGATGCGTCAAGCCGGGGAGCCCGGGTGGACAAGGCAATCACCCCTGACCTTAAGTTCGCTGCGAGATCGGCGCCGTTCGGTCGCACTCCAGACCCGGCCCTCAGACGCGGTCCTTGGATTCCACCGGACGAAGCACCTTCAGGGCCCGCATCCCCTTGATCTGGCCGATGTTGGCGAGGAATTTTTTCTGCCCCTCGACGCACAGCACCACGTGCTCGCTGGCGGGCTTCTCGGTGACGATCAGATCTCCCTCGGCCATGTCCATGAGGTCTCGGAGGGTGATGGTGGTCTCGGCGAGCAGGCCGCTGACCTCCAGCCCCGCCCGATCGAGCTGTCCGGAGATGCGGTCGGCGAACTCGCGGGAGCCGCGCAGGCGCCCGGCGTTGAACCAGCTCTGGGCGCTGAGCTCCTCCATCACCGGCTCGATGACGTTGTAGGGAATGCACAGGTTCATCGTGCCGGCGCGGTTGGACATCTTCAGCTCGAAGGCGATGACGATGACCACCTCGTTCGGAGGCACGATCTGCACGATCTGCGGGTTCGATTCGGTCTCGGTCAGCTTGAAGGCCAGCTCCTTCACACCCGACCAGGCTTCGCGCAGGGCCGCCACCGCGCGGTCGGTGATCTTGCTGATCAGGCGCGTCTCGATCGCGGTGAGAGGCCGCTGGGGGATGAAGAGGTCTTCGTTGTTGCCGCCCAGCAGGCGATCGATGATCGGGTAGATGATGAGCGGGCTGATTTCGAGGCAGATCTGCCCCTGCAGGGGCTCGGCGTCGAGCAGGTTGAAGGCGGTGGGATTGGGCAGGCCGTTGATGAACTCGGCGTAGGTCATCTGCTCGCAGGTGACCACGCGGACTTCGACGATCATGCGCAGGAAACCTGACAAGCTGGCGCCGAAGTTTCGGGCGAAGGATTCATGCAGCGTCTGCAGGGCCCGCATCTGGTCCTTGCTGACGCGCTCAGGGCGCTTGAAGTCGTACGAGCGCACCTCGACCGAATCGATGTCGCGCCGATGGCGGCTGAAGATCAGATCGCGCTCCGACTCCTCTTCCTCCTCCCCCGTGTCAACGGCGGCGAGCAGGGCGTCGATGTCAGACTGATCGAGAATTTCGGCCATGCGGTGCTCGTGTCATCCCCCGCGGCGTCTGCGACGCCGCGGACGTCCCCCGGCTTCTCCCGGGGCGTCCTCACCCTCGTATCGGACCACGCTTCCCACCACCTTGAGCCCCGCATGCGGCGGCCCATGGAACAATCGGGCCGCCGGGCGGTTTAGAGTGTCAACATGAACTCCCTTTCTCATTCCGGGCTTCGATCCGCCCTCACCACCCTGCTGATCCTCCTCCTCGCCCCCCTGGCGACGGTGGCCCAGCCGTCCTTCGACTCGTTCGGGGCGTCCTCCCCCCCCAGCGATCCGGTCCTGGTCTCGGCCTCCGCATCAAGGACCGCCCTGGTCCCCGGCGACCAGTTCGCCATCGCCGTGGTCTTCGATCACGAGGACGGATGGCACATCCATCCCAACAACCCGGTCGTCCCCCGGGAGATGGGCAGCTTTCAGCCCATCCCCACCACCATCGAGTTTGAGCCACCCTCGGGTGTGACCATCGGCCCCATCCAGTGGCCGAACGTCTACGAGGTCGAGGTCGCCTTCGCCGGCCCTTCAGTCAAATACGGCGTCTACAAGGAAAAGGCCGTCGCCTACATCCCCATCCTGCTCGATGCGGATGTTGAGCCCGGCGAGCTGATCTTCGACCTGCGGGTGAGCTTCCAGGCGTGCGACGATGTCGTCTGCCTCCCGCCGGATTCGGAGCGCATCACCGTCACGCTGGACATCCTCGATCCCGCCGACGCCGGTCAGGCCGGCCCCGCCAACGCCGCGCTCTTCCGTGATTTCGACATGAGCGTCTTCGATGAGATCGGCGACTGGGGCGCCGGCCTCTCACTCGTGACTTTCAACATCTTCGGTCTCATCGAGTTTGACCTGAACGCGGTCGGCTTCGTCGGCCTCGCGCTGCTGCTCCTCCTCGCGGCCCTGGGCGGCCTGCTTCTGAACATGACGCCCTGCGTGCTGCCCGTCATCCCCATCAAGATCATGGGCCTGAGCCAGGCGGCTTCGAACCCCGCCCGCTGCTTCGCCCTCGGTCTCACCATGTCGCTGGGCGTGATCGCCTTCTGGCTTGCGATCGGCGGCGCCATCGCCTTCATCGCCGGCTTCGACGCCATCAGCAGCCTCTTCCAGCTTCCCTGGTTCTCGCTGGTCGTCGGCGCTTTCATCGCGGTGATGGCGCTGGGAATGTTCGGCGTCTTCGGTGTGGGGCTGCCGCAGTGGGTGTACAGGTTCAACCCGCGTCATGACACGCTGGTGGGCTCGTTCGGATTCGGTGTGATGACGGCCATTCTGTCGACGCCGTGCGTGGCGCCCTTCATGGGCGCCGCCGCCGCGTGGGCCGCGGTGCAGCCGTCTGGGATCACCTTGGCCGGCTTCAGCGCCATCGGCGTCGGCATGGCCCTGCCATACCTGGTTCTGTCCGCAAATCCGAAATGGGTGGACCGCATCCCGCGCACCGGCCCGGCCAGCGAGCTGGTCAAGCAGGTGATGGGTCTGCTGCTGCTGGCGGTTGCGTCCTTCTTCTTCGGCATCGGGCTCTCATCGGTGCTGGTGACGCCGCCGGATCCTCCCTCGCTGGCGCACTGGTGGTTCGTGGGGCTCTTCGCCGCGGCTGCGGGGATCTGGCTCATGCTCCGCACCTTCCGGATCACGAAGTCCACGCCGCGGCGCGCCATCTTCGGCGGCCTCGGCGCCGCCACCGTTCTCACCGGCGTCGCCCTGGCGGTGAACATGACCGACCGCGGCCCGATCGACTGGATCTACTACACCCCCGAGCGCCTGGCCGAGGCGAACGAGAGCGGCGATGTCGTCGTCATCGATTTCACCGCCGAGTGGTGCCTCAACTGCAAAGCGATCGAGGCGGCCGTGCTCTTCCGGCCTGAGATCGCCAACCTGCTGAATGGCGCCGGTGTGGTCCCGCTGAAAGTCGACCTGACCGGCGGCAACCCCGAGGGCTCGGCCCTGCTCAAGGAGTTCAACTGGGTGGGCATCCCCCTGCTCATCATCGACGGCCCCGGCCTGGAGCAGCCGATCCTCTATGGCGACGGATACACCGTCCCCATGGTCCGGGAAGCCATCGAGCGGGCCCGCGGCTGAGCATCCTGCGCCGCATACGCCCTCCATATCCCGCGGCGTCGCCCGTAAGGATTGACACAGCGGGGGCAGGGCCATACTTTTCTCTCTCCGCCCGGCGACGCCCGGGCGGCGGACAACGCGGGTGTAGCTCAGTGGTAGAGCGTCACGTTGCCAACGTGAATGTCGTCGGTTCAAATCCGATCACCCGCTTTGGAATAAATCGCGCAAGTCACTGAGATTCAGGGGCTTGTGCGATTTGTCGTTTTGAGACGTCTCGAGCTGTGACCGCCCCGCGCGATGTTCGGGCGTCGGCGTTCAGGAGCGCCGACCAATGCCCACACGAGCCTTCGCCGCCACGTCGCCCACGTCTCCCCTCGGCCCGCACGCCATCGAGCGGCGCGAGCCGACGCCGGGGGATGTCGAGATCGAGATCCTCTACTGCGGCGTGTGCCACACCGACCTGCACTTTGCGCGCGATGAGTGGGGATTCACGAGCTTCCCCGTCGTGCCGGGCCACGAGATCCTCGGGCGCGTGACGCGCGTGGGGGAGGCTGTCACGCGGTTCAGCCCGGGCGACCCGGCGGCGGTGGGATGCCTGGTCGATTCATGCCGCACGTGCGCGAGCTGCAAGGCCGATCAGGAGCAGTTCTGCCTCGGCGGCGCCGTGTTCACATACAACGGCGAGGACAAGCACCTCGGCGGCATGACGTACGGGGGGTACTCCGAAAAGATCGTCGTGGACGAGGCGTTCACGCTGAAGGTTCCCGCGGGTCTGGATCCGGCCGGGGCCGCGCCGCTTCTGTGCGCAGGAATCACGACATATTCGCCCCTGCGCCGCTGGAACGCAGGGCCGGGCAAGAAGGTGGGGATCGTGGGGCTCGGCGGTCTGGGACACATGGGTGTGAAATTCGCGCGGGCGTTCGGGGCGCACACGGTTCTGTTCACAACGTCGGAGGGCAAGGTCGCGGACGGAAAGCGCCTTGGAGCTGACGAAGTGGTGATCTCGAAGGACGAGGCGCAGATGGAGGCGCACGCCGGCAGCTTCGACATGATCCTCGATACAGTTTCGGCGGATCACGATCTGAACGCGTATCTGAACCTGCTCAAGCTCGACGGCTCGCTGGTGCTGGTCGGGGCGCCTCCGAATCCGCAGCCGGTCAGCGTGTTCGGTTTGTTCATGCCGCGCCGGCATCTGTCGGGCTCGCTGATCGGCGGAATTGCAGAGACGCAGGAGATGCTGGATTTCTGCGGCGAACATGGAATCGTCTGCGAGATCGAGCAGATCCGCATTCAGCAGATCAACGAGGCGTACGAGCGGATGCTGCGCAGCGATGTGAAGTATCGCTTCGTGATCGACATGGCGTCGATCCGCGCGTGATGCGACCGATCGAACGACAAAAGCAAGCTGAAGTGATCATGTCGAACGGCGCCGAGGGATTCCGGCGCCGTTCAGATCGCCGGGGGTCGGAGGCGTCACCGCGTTGACATCGTCCTCCACGATCACGCCGTCGCGAATGACTTCGTACGCAGTGAAATCGCAGGCAAAGTGTGCAGGTGCGCTGCGGCGTGGCCTGTGTGAATGGCGCCTCCGTCCATCAGGACGATGGCGATCCGGATCCGGGACGGATCGGCCTCATGCACCTCGCCGCAACCTCATCGCGGTCAGCTGCTAGGATCAGGATTCAGACCCGAGCGTGTGCATTCGACGATCGGTCGACCGCCGTAATTCGATTTTCCAGAGGAGTCCTGAGCGATGCGCCGTATGAGTATTCAGTCCTGCCTTGTCTTCATCATTGCCCTCCTGACCGCCCCGTTCGCCGCGGCCCA
Source organism: Phycisphaeraceae bacterium (assembly GCA_007693965.1). Lineage (GTDB taxonomy): Bacteria > Planctomycetota > Phycisphaerae > Phycisphaerales > UBA1924 > RECQ01. Next base: position 50,992 of record RECQ01000039.1, read on the forward strand.
GGACATCTCACCGAACTGGTTCCGAACCCCCGCCATCTCACCCGACGGCTCGACCATCGTCTTCGAGCACGGCGGCGACCTCTACTCCGTCCCCGTCGCCGGCGGCCGGGCCATCCCGCTCACGCTCCACCCCGCCCACAACACCCGCCCCGTCTGGTCGCCCGACGGATCGAAGCTCGCCTTCGCCTCCGACCGCCACGGCAACTTCGATGTCTTCCTCATGCCCGCGACCGGCGGCACGGCGAAGCGCCTCACCTACCACTCGGCCAACGACTTCCCCTCCGACTTCACGCGCGACGGCGAGTCGGTGATCTTCGAGAGCGCCCGCATCGGCGATGTCCAGAGCGTGATGTTCCCCACGCCCATTCTCAGCGAGCTGTACAGCGTCTCGATCGAGGGCGGCACGCCGGAGCTGATGCTGACCACGCCCGCGCTCAACGCCCGATTCGACGCCGCGGGCGAGCGACTCGTCTACGAGGACCGCAAGGGATACGAGGACGAGCTGCGCAAGCACCACACCTCGTCGATCGCGCGCAACATCTGGGTCCACAACCTCGCCAACGGCGCCCATGAGAAGATGACCGACTTCGAGGGCGAGGACCGCAACCCGCACTGGACTCGCGACGGCCGCTCCATCCTTTTCCTCTCCCAGCGCAGCCGCGACGGCGGCGTCGGCGCCTTCAACGTCTTCCGCATGCCCGCCCAGCCCGGCGCCGAGGCGACGCAGCTCACGTTCTTCGAGAACCATCCCGTCCGCCATCTCTCCGTCGCCAACAACGGCGCCGCCGTCTTCAGCTGGCACGGCGAGATCTTCCACATGCCCCAGGGCGCCGAGGCGCAGCGCGTGCCCATCACCATCGCCATCGACGGACGCAGCGGCGTCGAAACCGAAACCCGCCGCTCCGGCGCCAGCGAGTTCGCCGTCGCTCCCAGCGGCAAGGAGGTCGCCTTCGTCGTCCGCGGCGATGTCTACGTCACCTCCACCGAGTTCGGCACCACACGCCGCATCACCAACACGCCCGAGCAGGAGCGATCGGTGCAGTTCGCGCCCGACGGACGCTCGCTGGTGTACGCCGGCGAACGCGATGGCGCCTGGAACATCTACAAGGCCACCCTCGTCGATGATGACGAACTCTACTTCTTCAGCTCCACCAAGATCGAGGAAAAACCCCTCATCGCCTCCGACGCCGACGAATTCCAGCCCCTCTTCTCGCCTGACGGCAAACAGCTCGCCTACCTTCACAACCGCTCCACGCTGCGCGTCCTCGACATCGAGAGCGGCGACTCGTGGACCGTCAAGAGCGGCGAAGCTTTCTACTCCTATTCCGACGGCGATCACTTCTTCACTTGGTCTCCCGACAGCGAGTGGCTGGCCGTTCACTTCTACAACCGAGGCCGGGCCTTCGTGAACCAGGTCGGCATCGTTCCCGCCGACGGCTCGCAGACCATGCCCACCGACATCTCCAACTCCGGCTACAGCGATGTGCGCCCCATCTGGGGCTTTGACGGAGGCGCCATCGTGTGGGCCTCCGATCGCTACGGCATGCGCAGCCACGGAAGCTGGGGCGCCCAGTACGACGTCGTCGCCGCCTTCCTCAATCAGGACGCCCACGACAAGTTCCGCCTCTCCCGCGAAGAATACGAGCTGCGCAAGGAGCTCGAAGAGAAGCGCAAGAAGAACGATGAGAAGAAGGAAGACGAAAACAACGACGACAACAACGAGAACGGCGAGAACGGCGACAACGATGAGAATGGCGAGAACGGCGATGAAGAAGCCGAAGACAAGCCGGAGCCCATCGAAATCGACTTAAAAGGCCTCGAAACCCGCACCGAGCGCCTCACCATCCACGCGTCCGATCTCGGCGACTACGCCGTCTCGCCCGAAGGCGACAAGCTCTTCTACCTCGCCCGCTTCGAACGCGGCTACGACCTCTGGGTCCGCGACTTCCGCAAGGAGACCACGAGCATGCTCCGTAAGCTCAACGCCTCCAGCGCCTCGATGACCCTCTCCAAGGACGGCAAGGAGATCTTCCTCCTCGCCGGCGGCTCGCTCTCCAAGATCAACGCCTCCAGCGGCGAGCAGACCCCCATCGCCTTCAGCGCTGTCGTCGAAATCGACGGCCACAAGGAGCGCGAGCACCTCTTCGAACACGTCTGGCGCCAGACGAAGAGAAAGTTCTACCGCCCCGACCTTCACGGCGTGGACTGGCAGTTCTACCGCGAGCAGTACAAGCCCAAGCTCGCCGGTGTGAAGAGCAACCGCGTCTTCGCTGAGCTTCTTTCTGAAATTCTCGGCGAGCTCAACGCCTCCCACACCGGCGGCCGCTACTTCCCGCCCCCCCAGGATGGAAACACCAGCACCGCCGCCCTCGGCGTCTTCTATGACAACGACTACGAAGGCCCCGGACGGCGCATCGCCGAGATCATGGAAGGCGGCCCGCTCGACCGCTCCGAGCTTGACATCGAGGCCGGAATGATCATCACCCACATCGATGGCGTCGAACTCACCGCAACCACCAACTTCTACGCCCAGCTCGACGGCAAGGCCGGAGACCGCGTCCGCCTCACCCTCCAGCGCGAGGACGGCGAATCCTTCGATGAGGTCGTCCGACCCGTCTCCCTCGGCGCCGAGAACAACCTGCGCTACGAGCGCTGGGTGCGCACCCGACGCGAGCTTGTCGACGAGCTTTCCGATGGACGCCTCGCCTACATGCACGTCCGCGGCATGAACGATCCCAGCTTCCGCGTCTTCTACCGCGAAGTCCTCGGACGCCACTACGACCGCGAAGCCCTCATCGTCGACACCCGCTTCAACGGCGGCGGGTGGCTCCACGACGACCTCATCACCTTCCTCACCGGCGAGCGCTACGTCGACTTCTACCCCCGCGATGATGAGTCCCCCAATGTCAGCTACGTCGGCGACACGCAGTGGCGCTGGACCAAGCCCTCCATCGTCGTCATGAGCGAGGGCAACTACTCCGACGCCCACTTCTTCCCCTGGGCCTACACCGAGCTCGAAGTCGGCGACACCGTCGGCATGCCCGTCCCCGGCACCGCCACCGCCGTCTGGTGGGAGCGCCTGCACACCGGCGATCTCGTCTTCGGCATCCCCCAGGTCGGCACCAAGGGCATGGACGGCGAATACCTCGAGAACCAGCAGCTCGAACCGACCCACGAAGTCCCCCTCCCCCCCGAGGACGCCGCGGCGGGACGGGACACGCAGATCATCGAAACGGTGCGCATCATGCTGGAGCAGCTCGACAACAACGATTGACGACGCTTCCGCATACGCGAGAAACCTGACTCAAAGTAAAACGCCGCCGATGCGCATCGGCGGCGTTTTTCTTCCCGGTCACAGTCGCTCCACAATCATCACATGCCTTCGGCCGCTGCGCAAGCGGGTAGCATCCTCTTTATGATCCCCCGTCATGGGCTGGCGTTTCTTCCGCAGAACAAAGATCGCTCCCGGGCTGACTCTGAACCTCAGCCGGGCCGGCCCATCGCTCTCCATGGGCCCCCGCGGCGCCCGCATGACCGTCGGTCGCCGCGGCGTGCGCCGCACCGTCGGCATCCCCGGCTCCGGCGTCCACTACACCACGCAGTCAGGCTGGGGGTCGTCGAAGCGCACAGGCTCAGCGACGCGCACGCGGCGCTCCCGCGCCGCCGTCGCCCAGGCCGCGGCGAAGGAGCGCCTCTCACTCGGCTTCCTCGACCGAATCAGCATCCCCCGCTCCGAGCGCGACTTCACCGAGGCCCTGCGCAGCGAGCTCGCCGGCGATGATGCGGCGGCGCTCAAGCACGCCGAGCAATCCGCATCCGAACATCCCGACAGCGCCTTCCTCGCGGGCGCCATCCAGTTCAAGCGCGGCCGCTACGCCCAGGCCGAGAAGCATTTCATGACGGCCCGCCGCAGCCCCGCACGGCTCGGCGCCCTGTACCGCAAGTATGAGGTCCGCTTCGCCGTGAGCATGCCGATCGCGCAGGGCGTGTGGGCCCATCTCCAGCCAACTCCCGCCGGCGCCCTGCTCGCGCTGGCCGAGACCCACCAGAGCCAGGGTCGGTGGCGCGAATCGGCCAAGGATCTTGAACGCCTGCACAAGGAGCAGCCGCACGATCTGGTCGTGCGCCTCTCGCTCATGGAGCTGCTCGTCGAACACTTCGGCGAGCCCCGCGGCCTGAAGATGGCCGCGGAGATGGGCGCCGGCGTCGAGAACGAATCCGCAATCCACGCCGGCGTCCTCTACTTCGCCGGCAAGGCCCTGCGCCTGCTCGACATCCAGACCGGCGCCCGCGACCAGCTCACCAAGTCGCTGCGCCGGAGCAAGGATCGCCCGCCGGAGCTGCTCACGGCGGCGCGGTACGAGCGGGCCCTGGTGTATGAGGCGCTGGGGCAGCGGTCCCGTTCGCGCAGCGAACTGGAGCGCGTGTACGCGGAGGATCCAAGGTTTGAGGATGTGGCGGGGAGGCTGGGGGTATGACGCCTGAACTCCCGCCGGTAAAACGCATGGTCATCCCAGGCTGAGCACCATGCCATGCGTTTGAAGATCGCCGAGCGATACTGCGAGGACAGGCGACTGGTTCGGCCGATCAACTCGACTCGACGGGAAGTGAAGCTATGCGGACCAAGGCCCTATAGACACTGAACCGGACCTTCCACGCCGCCGCCCACGATTTGCTGAATTCCCCGCGAATTCTCAACACCACCGGCGCGAGGCGGTCATACTGGCTCTGTCTCCAGCTTCACTTCCCATCGCCCACACAGAGGTTGAACACTTTGAAATACGCCTTCCAGACGCTGCTCCGCTTCATCACACCGTTCGGCGCAGCGTTGTTCGCAATCGCCGCCCCGGCGTCGGCGCAGATGTGGATCGCCAGCGCGCCCGGACAGTGGCACGACCCGGCGAACTGGAGTCCGCAGGTTGTGCCGAACGCGGTCGGCGCCGAGGCGTTCCTTGCGTCCACCGCCGCGGGTGGATCGATCTCCGGCGGCGGCTCGATGAGCTTCTCCGCCCCCATCACGCTCGGACATCTCAGCGTGGACATGGGATTCGGTGGCCCCTTGTTCTTCATGAACCTTGGCACATTGACGCTCGACAACGGCGGCGGCGCCGATGTGACCATCTTCACGACCGCGACTGGCGTGCTCGGGATCAGCGGACAGATCGTCCTGATGGGGAACCTCGTCACGGACTGGCGAGCGGACAATGGGCAGATCAGCGCCGACATCAGCGGAGAATACGACGTCATCATCGATTCGCCGCAGGCGCACCGACGCATTCGCCTCGCCGGCGTGAACACTTACACCGGCGACACGGTGGTGCGTAGCGGCCGACTCGGCTTCAATTCATTGCAGAACCTTGGCGATCCTTCCGGAGCGATCATCGTCGAGGGAGACGGCACGCTGATACTTGAGAACCTCTCGGAACCGGTCATCAGCGGCGCATCATTCACGCTCATGGATGGGGGGCGCATCTGGACTCGCGCCGCCACCTGGGACGACACCATCACGATGGTCGGCGCAGGTGAGATCGCGCCCTTGTTCGACGGGTTCGAGGCGCTTGTCTCAGGACAACTGACTGGCGACGGGACATTCATTCGCGGCTCGGCCCAGAGCTTTTTCACGACCGACCCGACCATCGAATCGATCCTGAATGTCACAAACACAACGAACGATTACACCGGCGGAACCATCATCCGCGCCGGCGTGCTCCGCATTCCGGGTGATGAAGCCCTCGGCGCCGCGGGGACGCCGATCACATTCCAGCAGGCCCCCGGCTTATCCGAAGGCCCCGGCGCCCTGGTGACCACCGACGACTCGACCATCGCGCGCGACATCGTCATGCTGAGCAACGGCTGGCTGCGCGCCGAGCCCGGAACCACCGGCGTCTACACAGGCGAGATCTCCGGCGCACGCGCCCTCTCCATCGGGTTCCTCGACTGGACCGGCGCCGTCGAGCTTCGCGGCGCCAACCTCTTCACCGGCGGCGTCAGCGTGCAGACCGG
>RECQ01000012.1 GCA_007693965.1 Phycisphaeraceae bacterium
TGGTGGCGGCCGGTTGCGGCACCGTCACCCTCGACTCCGTCGAGGGCGCTCAGGGGTCCCGCCGGTTGGGCGCCGGAGAATCCGGCCGCGCCGAGCGCGCGTGACGTTGTGGTTTGGGGTCAAGCCGCGCGCTTCTGCGATCGTCCGCGGGCGAGGCGGTAGGACGGAACTCACCGCTGGCCACGAAACTGCTCGCAGCGATCAGCCAGCCGCGTGCCACCGTGGCTGGAGCCGCCAGGATTCACGTCCGCCGGCGCCGGTCAACGCGCCACTGGCACCACCCATTCGTGCCGGTCGCGGCCGAACCGGGCGATCGGTGCGCCGCAACCCTGCACGAGCGTGTCCGCTCCCTCAGGTCCCTGGAACGTGATCGTGAGGTTCGCGACGTCCCAGTTGTCGGCGCCGAGATCGTGCCCGCTCGTCGCCGACACGAGCCCGGCCGCGGCAAGATCGCGATGTCGGGTCCGGGGTGGCAGCGTCATCGTCACCACGTGGCGGCTATGCGGCTGCCATTCGGCGCCCTGGTTCAAATTCTGGCGCAGCTCATGCCCGTTGGCGAGGGGGACCACACCGATGGCCCGGCTCGGCGGGCGATGGTGGACGTGATCGCGATCGAGACCGTCCTCCCCAATGTGAGCGTCGAAGACGACCGCGGTCATCGGCTCATCGGGGCTTAGCCGCCAGCCGTTCGCGAAAACGTGCCCGCGCCACGGCGAGTCGTCATCGGCCCGCCACAGCTGGAGCACGCGCCCGTCGTCGCCAACGCCGAACACGTCGAGCCGGCGGCCGCCCCAGGAGGCCATCCTTATCGCCCCAGAAAATGGCGCGGTGCGCAGGGCAGTCTCGATGGAGATAGGTATCGTCGAGGCTCAGACGCTGCGTGCCGGTAAAGAGCGCGTCGCTCTGGAGGAGCGGGCGAAGTCCGCGCCAGCTCATGTCAGGCCGCACTCGCTCCGACAGCCCGAGTTGCTCCCGCACCTCGGTGATGGCGGCATAGGCGATGCACAGCCGCCAGACGGCGACGTGCGCCGCACCGAATAGGTCGTCGTCGTAGTGGACCTGCTCGGCGACCAGGCCGGCCTGCGCCAGCACCTCGCGGTCCTGATGGAGCAGCTTCGCTCGGGCCGTGATGCGCGGGTCGTCCGCCGGCTCGATCCAGTGTGCCGAGCCATCCGCTGTGACCGTATGGAGCGCGCACCATGTCGGCGATCGGCGGCAGATCGACGTCGCGGCCGTGGGTGGCCGTGGCCAGCACGGCCGCAAGTGATTGGCCGGTTGCACCGCCCATGGTTGACAGAGACCAGCCCCCGCGCGGCGGCTGGCCCAACCAGGAGACGATGTCATGTCCAGCATAGCCACCACGCGCCTGCGGGTGGTCGAGGACCTCAACGAGGCGATGCAGCTTACCGCCGACCGCTCGACACCGCTGCCGGCGCAGTTCGGATAGCGATGGTGCCAAACCAGTTGCCCCTCGGAGAGCCCGAGCACGCGGTCGAGACCGCTGGTGTCCACCAGCACGTTCGGCGTTACCCAGCAATCGCTGAACGACCAGGCACTGCCATAGGCGCGCACTTCCCGGTTGGTCGCGTCGGCGTCGCGCACGGTACCCTGCAACTCGGGCAACGTGGTTGGCCTCGCCCGCGCGGCGGGAACCGTTCCGTCGCGTCTCTTGCTGCCGCTGTCGTACATGGTGATCCTCGGCGGCACCCTCAGATTGATCGGCACCTCGACGAACCTGCTCGTCGATGGCCTCACTCGTGACCTCGGGCTCGCTCCCTTTGGCCTGTTCGAGATCGCCCCCCTCGGGCTCGCCGTTGCGATCGTCGGAGGATCGTTCCTGGCCCTTGCAGCCCCACGGCTGCTGCCGGACCGACGTGGTCCGGGCACTGCGTTCGACGGTCGTGCGGAGCACTACCCGCTTCGAGGCCCTGGAGCCGCTGCGCCAGGCCGTTTTCCGCCAGGAGGCGGAAAACCCGGCTCCGAAGGAGGGGCGGTCAGGAAGACCGCGCAGGGCGTCACGGCTTCGGCGCCCTCGGCGAAGGCATTGCGGCCGACACCAAGCTGCGCCACGAGCACGGCAGTCAATTCTTCGCCGGCGACTTCCAGCCCGAACTCGCCTTCCGCGGCCTCGAAAGCTCGCCCGCCTTCGTCCGCGAGCCAGAGGGCAATGGCTGCGCCGAGCGCTTCATCCGCGTCCTCGAGGATAAGCTGCTCGGGCAGCGACGCTTCGACGCCGTCGAAGACCTTCGCCACGCGCTCCACACCTTCGAAAACGTCTACACCCAGTGCTGGATCCTCGCACGGCGCTGGTATCGAACGCCCGCTCAGATCCGGGCCGAGCAGACCACCATGGCGGTGGCTGCCTGATGCATCTCCAATGTGTCGACATCGTGGACCGCTACACCGCCGGGCAGGCAAGGGAGGGCTGCGCCCCCTTCTGGTGCCGGCACGCTGCTGATAAACACCCCGCTCAGCGCATGACACAAGCTGCAGCGCACGGCTCTATTTTCAGGACTGAGGCGGATGGACGCCCCTATCGTTTCTACGTCGTTGCCGTTCCTGGCAGGAACGGCAGTCGCGATCCTCGTTCTTCTGATCTGCTCGGCGATCTTCTCGGGGTCGGAGACGGCGCTGACTACCGCGAACCGCGGCAAATTGCACAATCGGGCCGGGCGAGGCGATCGGGGCTCGCAACGGGCCCTCCGGCTGACCGAAGACAAGGAACGGCTGATCGGCGCGATTTTGCTCGGCAACAACCTCGTGAACATCATGGCGGCCTCGCTCGCAACGATGATCTTCACCGCCGTCCTCGGTGACGGTGGTGTCGCAGTCGCGACGATCCTGATGACCGCGCTCGTGCTCATCTTCTCCGAGGTGCTGCCAAAGACCTACGCCATTACGAACGCGGAAGTCGTGGCGCGCCGCGTGGCCGGCTTCATGACTCTCGTCGTCCTGATCGCGGCCCCGGTGGTCACTGTGGTCCAGGTCCTGGTGAGAGGCATCCTTCGCATCGTCGGGGTGCGGGCGGTTGGGTCGCATCCCTTCGCGGCGCACCAGGAGATCGCCGGCGCCATCGCGCTGCACCATTACGAAGGCACGGTGGAGACGGCCGACCGGGACCGCCTTCTGGGGGCGCGCGACGTGCCGGATCCAGTGGTTCGGTAGCGGCGGGGCGCAGGCGTGCGCCGAGCTCGGCAAGCATCCGCGCATCGACGCGATCGGTCTTACCGATGACACCCATCGCCTTGGCGAAGTCACGGGCCTGGCGGGGATTGACCCGGCTGAACCGGACGCCTTGGGCTTCCAACGCGTCGCGCAGCAGCCGATCATACCCGCCACTCGCCTCGAAGATGACCCAAAGGCCGGCCTTGGCGCTGGCCACGGCGAACGCGCGCACCGCCGTGGGCGTGTTCTCGATCCGACGCGCGCCGCGACCGGGATGGTGGACGTCCAGCCAGTCCTTGGCGACGTCGACGCCGACGAAGACCTCCTGCATGATCGTTCCTGCTCCTGTTCTGCGGGGTCTGCGGTAACAGCCCCGATCAACTGTTCAGGATGACGTGCGCAAAGGCGGACGGCGCCCACGCCGGCAAACGGGCTCAAAGCCCGGGAGGCTGACGGGCTGCCGTCCGCCAGCCGCAGACTACGCAAAATCGAGAAGACAGGAGGCTG
>RECQ01000016.1 GCA_007693965.1 Phycisphaeraceae bacterium
CGTCGGAGGCTGGTTGAAGCGGCGCTGATCAGCCCGCGGCGCTTTCGAGGGCTTCGACGATGTCGTCCTTCTTCGCGAGCCCGACGAACTTCTTCGTCACTTCGCCGCCCTTGAAGATCATGAGCGTGGGGATGGCGGTGATGCCGTACTTCACGCTGATGTCGCGGTTGGAGTCGGTGTCGACCTTGCCGACCTTGGCCTTGCCTTCGAACTGCTCTGCGATCTGATCGATGGTGGGCGCCAGCATCTTGCAGGGCATGCACCACTCGGCCCAGAAATCGACCAGCACGGGGGAGTCAGACTTGAGCACCGATTCTTCGAAGTTGCCGTCCGTGAACTCGTGCACCTTGTCGCTGGCCATGTGTATCTCCGTTTGATCGATCGGGAAATGTGAGCGGAAGGGCATGGTAGCCCGTCCGGCGCCGCTGGATCAAACCTCGACCTCATCGGTTCTATTCGCAGGCGTCAATTCTGCGATGCGATCGGCCACGCGAAGGGCCTGGGCGTGGGCGTCGACATCGTGGACGCGGAAGAGCATCACCCCCGCCAGACGCATCGCGACCGCGGCGGCCACCGATCCGGCCACGCGATCCCGGGGCGCCTCCACGCCGCTGACGTGTCCGATGAAGCTCTTGCGGCTGGCCCCGGCGAGCAGGGGATGCCCCAGCTCCAGCAGCTCGCGCGCGCACGAGATCAGTCGATAGTTCTGCTCGACCGTCTTCCCGAAGCCGAGTCCGGGATCAAGCACGATCGACTCCGGCCCGACGCCGGCCTGCAGGGCGGCGAGCGTCAACCGCTCCATCACATCGCGCACCCGCTTCACCACCCCGGCGCCCTGCGATTCATCGCCGTAGTCCGGAGGCGCTTCGTAGGCGTCGGAGTAGCTGTCCGCATCCGGCGGGAGCCGGCGGTGCATCAGGATCACACCGGCGTCGAACTCTTTCACCAGCGTCAGCATCTGCGGATCTTCCGAGGCGCCCGAGACATCGTTGACCGCATCGGCGCCGGCCTCCAGCGCCGCTTTCGCGACGGGCACCAGCGTGGTGTCGATGCTGATGGGAACGTCGATCCCCGCGTCCCGGATCGCCTCGATGACGGGCGCCGCCCGCCGGATCTGCTCCGCGGCGTCGATTCTTTGTGCGCCCGGGCGCGTCGATTCGGCGCCGATGTCCAGCATGTCGGCGCCCTGGCGCACGGCGGCGCGGGCGGCTTCGACGGCGGTGTCGATCGTGGGGAGGTGGCCGCCGTCGGAGAAACTGTCCGGCGTCACGTTGAGGATGGCGAGGATGCGGGATCGGTCGAGGGGCAGAGCGCGATCGTGCGCCAGACGCCACCGGGGGGCCGGGGGGGGCGGGGTGTCAGGCGGTGTTCTCAGCGGCGTCGACATCGTCGCACTCTATGCCGCACCCCGAATCGTGGGTGACTGTGCGCATGAAAAAGGTCCGCGGCGAACGCCGCGGACCTTATGAAGAATCGGATGTCGAGCGTCCGCAGACGCCGCGGGAGCGAGAGATTCAGAAGCGGGGGCGACCACCGCCACCGCCCTGGCCGCCGGGAGGCGCCATGTCCTGAACCTGCTCGGCGATGCTGGCGCCGAGCTTCAGGACCTGGGCGGGCACGAAGCCGCTCATGACCATGGCGCCGTCTTCGGAGGCGAGGCCGCCGCCGATGGGAGGCAGCTCGGCCGGGACATCGAGCGGGGGCATGCCGAACATCATCACGAAGGGCATGACCTGATCGAGGATGGGCTTGAGGTTGAGATATCCCTCAGCGACGCGACCCGAGGGCATGCGCTCGCCGATCTGCTTGATCATGGCGTGGTCAGCCATCGAAGCGCCGCGGCCGGCGCCGATGGCGTCGCGCAGCAACTGCGAATTCTTCGAGAGTGTCTGGTAGACGCCGGAGTCGGTGGCCATCAGGTAGCCGTTGAGGCCGCCGGGGCCGAAGACCATGTTCATGCCCATCATCATCTGGCCGGCCATGGGGTTGGTCTGGTCAAGACGCAGTTCCCAACCGTCAACGGAGTGTCCGTTGATCTCGGTGACGCCGGAGGTGAAGACGCCCTGCATGGGGTTTTCGGGGCCCGGCGTGATCTTCCCGAACATTTCCTTCGTCTGCTCGACGAAGTGCTTCGGGTTGCCGACCTCGGTGTAGATGATCGTGTTGGCAAGCAGTCCCGCCATGGGGCCGGCGGGGTTGGGATAGAGAGCCCAAGCCTGGCCCTTCATATCTTCCATCATCGCATTGAAGTTCAGGGCGCCGAAGACGCCGGGGAGCGCTTCCTGCTGCGCCGCCTGCATGTCCATCGCACCCTTGAAGAACGCCCGCATCATGGGATGCTGCATGTCCACAGCGCCCGCGAGCATGAAGGGGCTGCCGGGAAGTCGAGCGAGCATCGTGCCTGCGCGGCCGCCACGCTGGAACATGGCGGCGCTGTCGGTTCCGTCGCGGAAGACGACGCCCATGTCGAAGCCGAGGCCCAGGGCGCCTGTGGTGACTCCCCCGACGATGCTGCGGCCATCTTCCTTGACCGTGGTGAGCATGCCCTCCATCGCGGCGAGGCCGGCTTCCATCTGATCAGGATCGCCGGCGCCCATGGCGGCGGCCATCTGGGCGCCCTCGCGCATGTTGTTGATCATTCCCTCGATGGCGGGCGTGAGCGCCTCGACTGCAGCCATCATCATCACGTCGCTCCGCTCGGCGATCTTGATTCCGGCCCTGCCGAGGGTCTGGCGGTGGGTGGCCATATGGCCGCGCTGGTTGCCGTAGCCGGCGACGAGCTCGCGAACCGGGCCCATGACCGTGTAGCCACCGGCCATCTGCGTGGCGAAGACCTGCTCGCCGTTGAAGCTGAAGCTGGAGATCGCGCCGTCGGTGGTGGCGCCGAACCCTTGCATCAGCGACGCGTGATTGCTGGTCGGGATGATCGCGATCGCCGGGGGCACGGGGGCGTCCATGTCGCCGTCAAGCAGCACGATGGCCATTGAGCCATCGAAATTGACGCCATCGCGTATGCCGACCATCTGCATGGCCTGCCGCAGCGAAACCAGCTGGGGCATACCCATCACGGCGGTGAGCTGCGAGGCGTTGGCGTCCAGCTTGCCCAGGTTGGGTGTGGCGATGACGGCCACGGCGTCGGGAGAGACGTGGTCCAGAACCTTGGGAAGCTCGGCCCGGGCGGGCGCGAGCGCGACAATGGCGGCGGCGCAGATGGCGGCCGCGGCTCTGAAAAGCTGATTCATGTGGAAGGTCCTTCCGGAAGAAAAAGGAGATCGTTCTCTCACACCTGTTTCGGACTGTTGGCGACCTGTTTTCATACCGATCAGGTCCTGAAACGTGGCAGACTATACCATCGGGCCCCCATCCGCCCCAGTTCCTCCGATCAGGCCGGGTCGCTCGCCCCGGCGGCCGATTTATCACGCCCCCAATGCGGTTTTTTTGACTGGCTCGGGCCCGCAGTCAGCACTCGACCGCCTGCCCGCCCTCCCGGATTTCACCCCATGCACGACTTGCTTACACAGCTCGTCCACGGCGCCACCCTCACCGAGGCCCAGGCGGAGCACGCCTTCGAGACCATCCTCACCGGCGGGGCCAACGAGGTCCAGGTCGGCGCCATGCTCGCCCTCATGGCCCGGCGCGGCCCCACGATCGAGGAAATCGTCGGCGGCGCCCGGGCCATGCGCCGCCACGCCACGATCGTCCCCACCGAGGGGCTCGAAGAGGTCGGGGCACTCATCGACACATGTGGCACAGGGGGGGCGGCCAAGACCTTCAACATCTCCACCGCCGCCGCCGTCGTCGCCGCGGCGGCGCGGGGCCGGCGGCGCGTGCTGGTCGCCAAGCACGGCGGGCGCTCGCGCAGCGGCCGGGGCTCTGCCGAGGCGCTGGAGGCGCTGGGGGTGAACGTGGCCGCCACGCCGGAGTCGCAGCGGCGGTGTCTCGAGGAGGCGGGCGTCTGCTTCTGTTTCGCGATCCACCACCACCCGGCGATGAAGTTCGCCGCCGGACCGCGCAAGAGCCTGGGATTTCCCACGATCTTCAACCTGCTGGGCCCGCTGACGAACCCGGCCATGGCGCCGCGGCAGCTCATGGGGGTCTACGACCGCGCCTACGTCGCGACCATCGCCGAGGCCCTGCGCCGGCTCGGGTGCGAGCGCGCCATGGTGGTGCGCGGCGAGGACGGGATGGACGAGATCAGCACCACGGCGCCGACCTTCATCGCGCACCTGCGCGAGGGGCGTATCGAGACGAAGACCATGGACGCCGCGGCGATGGGCGTGCCGCGGGCCACGATGGCGGACCTGCAGCAGGTCGACGACATCGAGAAGGCCGCCGACCTGGTGAGCCGCGTCCTGTCAGGCGAGAAGAGCCCGGCGCGCGACATCGTGACGCTCAACGCCGCCGCGGCGATCGTGGTGGGTGATGGAGCGGAGACGTTCGAGGACGGTATCGCGATGGCCACTGAGGCGATCGACAGTGGGACCGCGAAGGACACGCTGGCGAAACTCGCGGAGTTGTCACACCGGCGGTGAAGTCTCTCGGAAGCGACCTTCAGGCAGGGTCGAGTTGCACAGAGGCGTGGTGCGCGGAGCACACGCCCGTTGCACTGAGTAGACGCCGAGGCTGAGTACGCGAAGCCTCGGAGCCGGCGTCCGATTCCAACATATCGGCGCGCACATTGACAAGAGGATATTGGCGCCACCGCCGCCAGCGTTCCCGGCTCTTTCGGCTGTTGACTACACCCGCCAAACGGGCCGATCAATCGATACTGTGCTTGAGAATCTTCCGCAGGCGAAGGTACAGTCGGTCGGCCAGCCCCCAGATCACCAGCGGGGCCAGAATTCCCGCCGCCAACACGGGATAGAAGATCACCATCGCGCGTGAATCGACAACCGTCAATTTGAGCAGTTCGGGGCTCCAGTAGACCGCAGCAATGAGCGCCATGACGGCGACATTCGCCACGGCGAGGAAGATCAGTGTTCGCGCTGGGCCGCGGCGGCGCCTCTTCAGCACGGCACGAGCGGCATCCATGTCACCGGCTCGTCTCTTGGCGATGCACACCGACCGGCGCATCACATCATGAGCCCAGACCGCCCAGGCAAACTGTGCGGGGACAAGCACCATCGCAACGGCCACGCCGAGGGCGAGAACGCCGTCGGCTTCGCCGAACCAAGCCTGCCAGACAAAGACAGCGGACAACCCCGACGAGATCACGACGGACCATCGAACGATCCGGCGCGACCGTTCGATCCACGGTGAGCGTAGGGTCGGTGGCGAATCGGCCGGCCGTGGTTCGCGCCCGGTTGCGAGCCACGCGCCGACATACCCGCTCAGGGCCATGCAGGCGAACGCGCTTGTGACCATTCCTTCGGGTGAGACCGTGGTGGTCGATCGTTCACCCAGCTTCAATGTCAATTCTGCCACGACATAGAACACGAACGGCCCGACAAACAACATCGCGGGGGCCGAATACATCAGTCTCAATCCCCGCATCACACTCCGAAGCCACGCATCATCGGCGTAGATCAACCGCTCGGGATCCGTCGTTTCATGAATCGGCATGGCGCATTCGGGGCACGCGCCGCCGGGCTCGAGGCCCGTGAGGTCATACGCGCAGCCGATGCACGAGACGGCGGGATCCAGCAGGCCCCCGCGGGCCTCGGACAACAATCGATGAACATGCACGCTCCGCCCCCACGCGACCGCGAGCGACGCCAACCCCACGATGGTGAGAAGCTTCGATGCAAGCTCCACGCCGGAATTCGGGAATCGCCATACCGGGACCACAACAGAGACCGAAACAGAAACATCGAGCGCGATGATCGCGCCCGAGAGGAGGGTCACCGCGACGGCGTGGCCGCGGAGCGGGGCCAGCGCTGGGCGCTGCATCCGCCGGCGCATCGCCTGTATCGCCGCCGACTTGCCCGCCGAGCGCCGTGGCACGCGCGATCCGCGCCGTGCGAGGTCCCCGGTCCAGACCGCCCACGCGGCCGAATAGACAATTAAAATCGCCGCATTGACATGGCTCGGCACGCCCGCGAACCGCTCGGGGAGAATCTGCGAGAAAACCATCAGGGGAAGGACCAGCAACCCGCATACGCCGCACCACAGGAGAGTTGTACGCGCGGCGGATACCCACTGCCGCGAGCCAGCAGTGGCGGGCGGCGCCACGCAGCCCGGTTCGCGGCGGGCAGCCAGCAACGCGCCCACCTGCCAAAAAAGGAAGGTGGAAACCAGAACGCCCTGGTTCACGAGCCGGAGCCAGGCCCTGTCCGCGAAGAGAAGACGGTCGGGGTTGGTTGAATCATCGATCGGCGTCGCGCATTCAGGGCACTCGCCGCTGGATTCCAGCCCGCGCAGGTCGTGCCCGCACCCGACGCACCCGAGTCTTGCCGGGATGCGCGGCGATCGCTCGCCGACCCCGGGAACGGGCGCGGTGTTCGAAGGCTCCGCACGTTCATTCTCGGCCCGCGCAAGGGCTCGCGCGCTCGACATCGCATGGAGCGCATCGTAGGTGGAGGAGCTGGGAGGGCGCGGCGGCTCCGGCGCGAGCGCGACATCGCGACCGACGAGCGAGCCGAGTTCGGCACGCCCCCGGACCCATTGTGCCTGATCTGGAGCGGCGCGGCGCAGCGCATCGAGAAAATGCCGGCCGGACTTTGGGCGCCACCTCATTGACTTCTTCGTCGCGCGAGCGATGAGATCGCGAACCGGCTCCGGCGTGTCGTCCGGGAGGCGTTCGAGCGGCATCGCTGAATCTCGGTGGGCCGAGGCCATTTCGGCGTAGGAACCCGTGAAAGGGAGTTCCCCCGCGAGAAGTTCGAAGAGCATGACACCCAGCGCGTACACATCGGACTGGTACGTGGCGTGTCCGTCGAACAATTCGGGGGACATGTAGGCGGGCGTGCCGCCGTACCCCCGCGCGGCGCCGGCGATCTGCTCACGCGGGCGGGACACCGCAAGCCCGAAGTCCGTGAGCACGACGCGCCCGCCCGGTTCCACCAGAACATTCGCGGGCTTGAGATCGCCGTGCACAACGCCGGCCTCGTGCAGCTCCGCGACGCCTTCGCTCACCGTTTCCATGATCGCCAACGCCAGCGGCAATGTGAGCTTTGCTCGGTCCCGCAGGAGCTTGCCGAGTGATACGCCCGGCGAGTACTCCATGACGATGTAGGGCACACCATCTTGCACGCCCGCGCTCAGGACCTGGGTGAGGCGCGTCGAACGGATCTGTGCCGCCACGCGGGTGCTGCGGATGAATGCCGCAAAGCTGGGATCGTCCGGCGACGATCCCGCGTGAAGCAGGAACTTCACCGCGACATCGCGCCCCAGCATCGCGTCGTGACCGAGCCAGACCGAACCCATGCCTCCCCGGCCCAGTTCGTGGGAAAGATCGATATCGCCCACCCGCGTCGGCGGAGGAGCGCTCGCCACACGAATCGGTCCGGTGCGATCGGGTCCCAGCGATCGCGTGGACGAATCATCGCTCGGCGGAGCGGCGCCCCCCTCGATCCCGCGACCCGCCGTCGACTCTGTGGATTGCTCATCCCCCATTTTCCAGCCTCCCACGACCGCGGAGTCCACCCGTGCGGCGAGCGCCCATTGAGACGGGATTCCCCATTTGTTTCTCCGCTCACGATCGCCTTGGACTCTGGATGATAAGTGTGCAGCCTGAGCGCCATGGTTGCAAGATAATTCCCGGCTCTCCGATGGTGAACAGGGCTCGTGTTCAGGATCTGTCACCGTGTTCCGGGCGGAGGGGGCGACGCTTTCGCTGCCGGCGCGCGGACCATCCTCACTGGTCTTGGCTTCTGGCCCAAGCTCCGGCAGGGCCGTCGTCATCCCAACACCGCGTTGGTCGGTCTCAATCTCTGTTTCTGATCCAGGATGGTTCGGAACAGGTGATGCCGCGCCGCGACCTCCGCACGACCTTGGCCCCGATCTTGATGCGCTTCTCACGCAGCGTCGTCAGCGACCAGTGGGCCACGCTCGCTGGCAAGGCCAGCCGCTGCACCCGTCCGAACTCGGCCTGCGCCGGCATCCCGGCCGAAGTTTCGCACGTGCTGCTGATCGAGCCCACCGAAGCCCGCGGCGCTGCGCTGCGGTGACAGGCGAACTCACTCCTTCGTCGTCACATACTTCAGAATCTCGACCACCTGCTCCGGCGTCTCCGCCACAGCGTCCGCCGCGGCGTCGACCTCCTTGAGGGCGTGCGTGTGCTCGGGCGGGTGGAGGATGATGAGCCGCTTGCCCAGGGCCGCGGCGTAGCCGGCGTCGAAGGCCGCGTTCCACTGGCGATACTGCTCGCCGAATCGCACCACCACCACATCAGCCTTCTCGAGCATCGTGCGCGTGCGCACTGCGTTCACGCCGGCGCCCTTGTGGTCCTTCCAGAAGTCTTTCTCCTCGGCGCCGAGGATCGACACGCCGCAGTTGTCGCTCGCTTCGTGGTCGGTGACCGGCGCCGCCAGCTCGACGGGCAGCTTCGCCCGCTCGATGCCTTCGCGGATCGTGCTCCGCCAGTCGGAATGAATCTCGCCGGAGAGGTAGACCAGCCACTTCATAGGTCGTGCTCCTTTCTGTGCCTGCTCTAGATTTCACAGGATAGCGCCGACCCGGATGCGCATGGCCTTGCGGGCGCTGGAGACACGTCGGCCGCATCAATTGGCCCATGAAACCTGCGGAGAATGGGGGATGTGCCTCATTCTGACGTGTCCCGGTGTCGCCCCAGCGGATCGGTCCGGCTACGCTTCGGCAGCGGCGCCGTGTGTCGCGCTGCGCTCCCGAGTACGGGCACGGCACGTTGTGCCCATGCACCACCTGGAAGGACAGATTCAACATGAAGCGTTCACTCGTCGCGACTTCCGCGGCTCTCCTCACCCTGACCTGCGCCGGCGTCCTGGTGGCGCGGCAGGCCTCGCTCATCGACTATTCACAGTTGCCGCCCGAGCCCACCGAGATCGAGCGTCAGCTCAACGGACTCCATCTCTCCCTGGGCGAAGCGGTCCTGATGGCTGAGGCCGAGGTGAACGGCCGGGCCCGCACGGTGTCGCTCGACATGACGAACGGCGCCCACACCACCGCCCTGGTGTATGCCGACGACGCCGCCTACGAGGTGCGCATCGACATGACCAGCGGCGAAGTGGTCTCCGTCAACGAGCAACCCGACTTCTCGCTTCCGGGCGAGGCGGTCGAGGGCGAGCCCACCGTCACGGAGAGCGGCCTGATGTACTACGACATCGAGGTCGGCGACGGCCAGCGACCCGCCGGGCCGCAGTCGACCGTCTCAGTCCATTACACCGGCTGGCTCGTCGACGGGACACAGTTCGACAGCTCGCGCGACCGCGGCCAGCCCGCCAGTTTTCCCCTCGGCCAGGTCATCCCCGGCTGGACCGAAGGCGTCGGCGGCATGCGCGTGGGCGGCAAGCGCAAGCTCATTATTCCGTATGGCCTCGGTTATGGAGAGCAAGGCGCCGGTGGCGTCATCCCGCCGCGGGCGATGCTCATCTTCGATGTCGAGCTGCTCAACGTGGACAACGCCGGCAGGCGATGAGCCGGACAGTTTTTTTGATTGCAGGGGGCACGGCATCGCCGTGCCCCTTTTTTTGTGGCGGGCGGGTGGCCCGACCCTGTTTCAGAGCTAGGGCGTGGCGCCCAATGGGCACGACGGGTGAGGTCACCCGCCAACTCATTCACGCGATAGTGAGCGTATATTGACGATGGCGATTGTCATCAGATATTTGTGCACAGCGATGAGCAATTCTGTATATGACTGAGCAAGCCACATCGATATCTCCACTTAAGACGGCATGTGGACCCATGCGATCAACGCCAAGAAGTCTGCGTGTTCGCGTGAACGACAATGGGGCGATTGAACTTGCCGAGTCCACCCGGTTCCGCAGAACACGTTTTGCACTGGCGATTGTTACGGCGCCGATAATCCCGGCAATCATCGGGGTGGTGGCCGTCCATATCCTCGAAACTCGATTCAATCTCGAGGGCGATGTCAGGATCATGATTGTCGTCCTGATCTTGTCGGCCCTGGGATTAATTTCTTTATTCTGCATCGGCACAATTATATATCATTATTACAAGATGGTTCTGCCGCGAAGAGTGGTCGCTCTTCGGTATAATCCCTCGTCGAACACGCTGGAGACGCCATTTGCAAATGGGTCGGCGCGATATTCCGTTGAATCGATCGAGGCGCTGCATTTACGCATCGCAAGATTGTTCTATAGTGATCGGGTTGGATCTGACGGCGGCGTAGTATGCCAGGTATTCGCGATCGGAGACGCCGTGACTGTCGATGCCGAGATTTACCTGTATGGTTGCTACTTTGATATGTTGCTTGTTCGCCCTGACGCGAATGTTGAAAATGCGCTCCGAGACTTCTCGAGTCGCATCGGAATGCCATTACATGTTGAGAGACGGCCTGGGCGCCTGAGGACCAGTTGGTCGGTGTACAACAGCATTGTCTGTAATTTAGAATAAGAGGCGGGTGGCTCGGCCCATTGTCAGAATTCGGGTGGCGGGTGGCCCGGCCCGGTGTCAGAGATCGGGTGCCACGCCCAGCGAGGTCTTCCGAGTCGGGCGTACGGATGGGGACAGCGCACTTCGTCAGCAAATGTGACGAATCTGGAGGCTCGAGCATCGGCGGATCATTTGACGCATCCCGCGCGAACTCACGCCCGACTCGGAAGACCTCGCTGGGCGTGGCACCCAATGGGCGAGACGGGTGAGGCCACCCGCCATTTTGATTACGGACCGAAGTCATGACTAAATATTGCACAAACGCGCATCGCTCTTCGGATCTCATGCAGGACAATGATGTATATATATTTAGGTTGCCCCCAGACTGTCCGCGGGAGATTCAAGTGGCGGGGATTGCTTTCGAGACCGTCAGGGTGGACCAGTTAGATTGTTCGCGGAATAGGCATATTGCAGCTTCGGCAAGTGCGGCACAATATGAACTATATCGTCACCGTACTCTGGCGACACGAACTGTCGTGGTTGTGCTTTCGTATGAGGCGTGGGTCCCCAGCACGCGTCGTGTTGCCTCTGATAAATTATGGAAAGTCGGTAGTGTGCAGAGCCGCATACGGCAGCTTTGCATGGATGCATCGCCGGAAGTGATGTTGAGCCGCATGAATCTGGTGCGATGGGCGGCGGTATGCCTGGCATCGTTGGATCAACTGGTCATTATTGCAGAGCTGATGGGCACATCGGAATTTGGGTATTGCATTTTGCCACAAACTGTTCCCCGTCTTGACGAAACGACGGTCGTCGAGTGGGCGAATGTAGGCCTCTCTGGCTCAAGTGGTGTCGATTGGGATCAGCTGATTGCATATTTCTGTCCCCAGGGGGATATCGTCCTCAGGCCCAGCGGCAGTTTTGATGACCCGAGCGCTTCGGTTGATCTATTCTTTGATCCTGAGCTTGTTCCGTTGCTAGATCTAAATGAGGCAGGGGAGCACGGCCCAGAGTGAGACGTTCGGCGTGGCTTCGCTCGGGACGTGCCGAAATGGCCGGCGGGTGGCCCTACCCATTGTCTGAAATCGGGCGCCACGCCCGACTCGGAAGACCTCGCTGGGCGTGGCGCCCAATGGGCACGACGGTTGAGGCCACCCGCCGACTTCATTCGGGCGCCGCATCGGGCGTCCGCATGCGGACGTAGACGTTGCCGGGGAGGGCGGGGTTGTAGAGCGTGCCGCCGCGATGATAATCGCGCATGTATCGCTCGACGGTTGCGAGCTTGCCGCCACGGAGCAGGCCTTGCAGCGCATCCGCCGCGGCTTCCTCGATCGTTCGGTAGATCACAGGCGTATCGCCGGTCACATTGCGGTCTGGAAGCAGGAATCGGCGTGAAGACCATGTGCCGTAGCCTCGGGATGAGGCGACGGTCTGGATGGCGCCGTCGGCGCGGCGATATTCGAGAAAGACGGTGACGCGGCAGGAAACGGCGCCGTAGCGCTGCTCGATTCCCTCCAGCGGGGCGTTGGCGGGCTGGTTGTGCGGGCCGGAGCGGCCGCCGGGCTC
The DNA here is from genome assembly GCA_007693965.1 of Phycisphaeraceae bacterium. Taxonomy (GTDB): domain Bacteria; phylum Planctomycetota; class Phycisphaerae; order Phycisphaerales; family UBA1924; genus RECQ01. The sequence continues at coordinate 12,037 of RECQ01000016.1, forward strand.
GATCTCGATGCGTCGTCCGGGCGTGCCCGCGGTCTGGACATCGAGGTATTCGACGTGGATGCGCAGGCGCGTGGGCGCTTCGGACTCCGGCGTGTCGGCGGGGACGAAGCGGAAATGGGGCGCCTCACCCAGCAATCCGGTCAGGGCCGAGCGAGCGCTGGAGACAGCCTCCGACGAACCGGCGCCGAGTCGGCCGACGCCTTCGAGCCCGTCGGCCTCGACGCGAACGGGGAGGGGGCGCAGATCCTGCGTCAGGCGGGGGGCGCTCATCGAGACCGGCTTTGCAGCCGACGAGCAGCCGGCCGAGGTCAGGCCGAAACCAGCGAGAGCGGTGAGAAGAGCGGCGGCGGCCGCCGTGCGTGCGGGGGAGCGTCGAGACATGAAGGCCTCCGGAGCGGGTCAGAAAGGGCCAGAACAAGGCCTTTTTCGGCGCACCGGGGCGATTTTCAAGACTATTTCGGCGGCCCGGCTGGTGGCGGGGCCGTCTTGCGACGGGGTTGGCGGCGGCTCAGCCGCGCGAGTCGCGCCGGGCCTGGCTGCGCTTGCCGCGGGCGGAGACGTGCCCCTTGATGCGTTCGCGCCCGGCCCGGGACCAGTGGGCGGCTTCCCGACCGGACTTCGACTTCTTCGAGAGCTTCTTGCGGCGTGCGGTGCGGGCCTGCTGCTCGGGGTTCTTCGGAGGCACGGCTGCGGCGGCGCGGGCGGCCTTCTTCGCCACCTTCTTGCGTGCGGTCTTTTTGCCGACCTTCTTCGTGACTTTTTTGGCCGTCTTCTTGCGTGCGGTCTTCTTGGTCGTCTTCTTCGTGGTCTTCTTGGTGGTCTTCCTGGCGGTCGCGGCCTTCTTGCGTGTCTTCTTGCGCGTCGCCGAGCCGGCGCCGGCGGTCTCCACGGAGGCGAGCTGCTGCTGGAAGCGAGCCATCGCTTCCTCGAAGAGCAGGACCTTGCGCTTGCGGCGGTCGTTGTCGGCGACGGGGCGGCTGCGGCGCTGGTCCTGCTTGCCGCGGGCCTCCCGGCGCTGGCGCCGGGCCACATCGCGGTGCTTGTCGCGAAGCTTGCGGGCCCGGACGATCTTCTCGCGAAGGCGAGCGGGCGAGAGCGACTTGATCTTGCCGGGGAGGCTGTAGAGGTAGAGGTTCAGCTCGTTCTTGGTGCAGAGCTGACGCGCTTCTTTCGGTGAGATCTCGGGGTTCGACATGGGCGATCTCCGGTCGCGCCGTGGAGGCGCGGGGGGTCATACTTTGTGCCAGGTCGACGGCACAACCGCGAACCCGGGCGCAGAAACCTACACCTCGCGATCCGGACATGCAATATGAAGTTGAACGGAATCTGCGAGCGTCGCCCGACGCCGCCCGTGGAATGGACTACCATGGGGCGCTCGGAGAGAGAACCCCGGACCACGGAGCAAGCCGTGAACGCAGCGACGAACAACAGGGCGCCGGAATGTGTCGGATCTGAGGCAGTGACGCAGGGAGTGCGCATCCGCGTGAGCCCGCGTTACTTCCCTGCAGAGTCCGCGCCTGAAGAAAACCGCTTCGTCTTCGTCTATCACATCACCGTGACCAACGAGGGCGACGAGCGGGTCAAGCTTCTTTCGCGTCACTGGGTCATCGTGGACGGCGAGGGTGAGCGGCGTGAAGTCCGCGGCGAGGGCGTGGTCGGCCAGACCCCCGAGCTCGAGCCCGGCGGCTCCCACGAGTATGAGAGCTACTGCCCGCTCCCCACCCACTGGGGCACGATGGAAGGCTCGTTCCAGATGCGCCGCGACAATGGCGAGACGTTCGACGCGATGATCGATCGTTTCTTCCTCGTGGCGCCGCAGGAAGGCGCCGAAGTAAAGGCGTGATGCTGTGAACGCAGCGCCGTCGCGATCCGCGGCGATTGTGTTTCAATCCAGCGAGATCCCCGTCATTGTTCCTCAAGCTCGATCTTCAGGTTGAGGAACCCGAGCAGGTCCTTCAGCGCGATGACGCCGACGAGGCGGTCGCCTTCGACCACCATCAGTCGGCTTGCCTGCGAGCCGTTCATGCGCGACAGCGCCTTCATGGCGTCTTCGTCCGGGCTGATGGTGTTTTCACCGTTGCAGGTCGTCATGGCGTCGCCGACGGTGCGGCTCGTCCACTGCTCGCGCGGCGTTTCCTTGACATCGCGTGTCGTGATGCAGCCGAGCAGGCGTCCATCGCTCTCGAGCACCGGGTAGAGCTTGTGGTGCGTGCGGTAGACCACGTCCTCGACGAAGCGATCGATCGGCATGCCGGGATCCACGACGACGGGATCGGTCGACATGAAGCGGCTGATCGGCTCGCCTTCGAGGGCCTGGCGCATCATGAGCTGCTGATAGCTCATGCCCGCGGCGCCGCGGAGGAACATGCCGATCAGGAACCACCAGACGGCGGCGACGATCTGCCCTGTCAGCAGGCTCAGCACGGCCAGGGCGATGAGGAATATGCCGAAGGCGCCGCCGAGCCGGGATGTGAACCGTGTCGCCCATCGCAGGTCATCCTTCCACGCCCAGAGGGCGGAGCGCAGCACGCGTCCGCCGTCGAGGGGGAAGGCTGGGATCATGTTGAAGACCAGCAGCAGCCCGTTGATGAAGGCGAGATACGCGACGACGGCCGTGATGGCGACGGGCGCCTCCATCGCGCCTCCCGCCCAGGCGCCGAAAAAGCAGGCGACCATGATCACAAGCGTGACCACGGGGCCGGCGATGGCGACCGCGAACTCGGCGATGGGGCTGGGCGGTTCGTCCTGCAATTCCGCAACGCCTCCGAAGATGAAGAGCGTGATGCCCTTGATGCGCATGCCGTAGCGCTGCGCCGTCACCGCGTGTCCCAGTTCGTGCAGCAGGATGGAGAGGAACAGGCCCATCGCTCCCATGAAGCCCATGATCCAGTAGGTGCTCGTCTCCAGACCTTCGTGCTGGATCGGGAAGTAATGGGCGCCGAGCGACCAAGTGATGAGCACGGCGATGAAGAGCCAGCTCAGATCGACCCGGAGCGGAATTCCGAAGACCTTGAGAAAAGTGAGTCGCGGCCCGAACATGGTTCACATTCTCCCGGGGCGCCATCGGAAAATCGTCGGCGCCGGATGGCGTAGGGGTGCGAGCGGCGCCCGGCATGGGCGTCCGACGCATGATAGCCGGCGCCGAACGGGCGCAGAAAAAAGGCGCCGCCTTTCTCCGGATGGAGAAAAGGACGCCATTCGCCGCGACGCCAGCATGACGTCGCGGCGAATGATCAATGACTGGTTGACTATTGAACTTCGGGTGATGCGCTCAGGACAGCCGCAGACGCGCGCCCTGTTCGGACTGCTCGATGTCGAGCGTTGCCTGGTCGAGCAGGGGGGCGACATCCTCGCCGACGACAAGGACCGTGGTCGTGTCGTGTTCGAAGGACGTGTCGCCGGGCTTTTCCTGGTCGATCGCAAGCTCGATGCCGGCGGGGCTTCTGACCAGGCGCACGCTTGCTTCCTCCGGCGCCTCGGCCTTCTGGAGCAGGTCAGCGATATGGGCCTTGGCGGCTTCGGTCACGGTGAGCATGGGTCTTCCTTTCCGAGATTCGCTGTGTGTTGAGCCGCAATCTCGACGAGCCACGCGCTCGACGGCCTGCGACATCCTCGCCCGCAAGAGTCGCGGGCGTGACGGCGTCGTTGGTTTCTCAGCGCACACTAGGCGACGGGACTCCGAAAACAAAGCCCGCACTTCGCGAATCGGCGTATTCACCCCACGGCTTGAAGATTGTTTGCGGCACGCGCAATCGGCGCGCCGATCGGCGAAAAAATCGCGGATTTACTCGCGAGAATATCGTGATCCCAATTCGTGCGCAATCAGGCGAGATTCCACAACGACGGCGTCGCGATCTCGATGCTGTTGTCGCCGGGATCGCGGAAGTAGATCGAGCGTGCGCCGTTCGGCCACTCGATGTCGCGTTCGATCGGTATGCCGTGTTCCTGAAGCCTGGCGCGCCATGCCTCCAGACCAGCAGCGTCGGCGCCGAAGGCCATGTGCCCCGGTCCGTGGGCCCCGTGCGTGGGAACTCTGTGCTCGGGCACGGCGCTGACGTGCGGGTTGAAGATCAGCAGCATCGAATCGCCGCAGCGGAAGAAGACATCCCGCCCATCGGTGCGCATGATCACTTCGAGCCCCAGCGCATCGCGATAGAAAGTCTCGGCGGCGTCGAGGTCTTCGATGTAGAGGGCGGTTTCGAGGATGCGTCGAAGCGGCGGCGCGTTCATCGGGGACGCCCGGCGCCGCCGCGGCCGGAGCGGATCGTGGGCTGGCGCGAGCCGCTCGATTGCCGGTTGGTGGCGGATCCGGAGCCGCTCCGGGCGCCCGTGTTGTGCGAGCCCTGGACGGTGAGGCCGCCGCCGTGCGCTTCTTCGCCGTCCTTGGGCGGGTCGATCGGCCGGCCGATCCCCACCTGCACGCGAGAGCCGGAGCAGCCGGAGCCGACGATGGTCAGGGCGCCGGCGCCGATGCAGAAGATGGACACCAACGCGAGGGAGCGGCGGGTTTTCATGATCGGATCCTCCCGGAAGATTTGGTTTGCGGCCTGAGCATCGCCGACCCCGGCCGTGTTTCGGTTGCAAAGATAGCCTCGCTGACGACCGGATCCAAGCGAAAGCCGGGGGTTCGATTCGATCCGCACAGCGAAGTTCAACCGATGGATGGGAAGGAGGCATTTTCAGGGGGCGGGCGCCCCGGTTTGTCGCTGTGGATGCGGGAGCGTCACAATGGCGCACACGGTCTTGAAGGAGAACAAGCGAGCCGGGGCGTCCCGCCCCGAGCAAACCTTGGTGCTCGAAGTTGATGTACAACGAACATTCGACCTCGAGCGCGCGATGCAGATTTCCAAGCCCGAGCTTGGAGGCGCTGCGTGTGTGGTGTTGATTCACTCGGGGCGGGACGCCCCGGCTCGCGGGTTTCATGTACGAATGAAAATGCTCACCGCTCACCGCTCACCGCTCACCGCTCACCGCTCACCGCTCACC